>JAZRKV010000013.1:0-64894 GCA_045646545.1 Acutalibacteraceae bacterium | reverse complement strand
TAGTCGATAACGATCTTCTCGCTGACATGGATACAATTGACCTTTCCATTATCGGTGAATTAAGATTAAATAAGATTGACTATATCCTTGCAGATATCCATTCGCTCCGTAACGGCTTCATTTGGAGCATCGGTAAAGGCCAAAAAGCAATCAACTAAATTGTTGAGCATGCTCTTGGCTATTCTTATTGCTTTTAGTTGCTTGTCTGTTATCGGCTCTGCAGCGCTTGCCAAAAACGCTATTAAGTACGATGGCATTGACGACGCAGACTTGACCTACGAACAAGTAGCTACCCTTGCTCTTGACTTAGTCGATAACGATCTTCTCGCTGACATGGATACAATTGACCTTTCCATTATCGGTGAATTAAGATTAAATAAGATTGACTATATCCTTGCAGATATCCATTCGCTCCGTAACGGCTTAATTTGGCACCCCAACTAAATGATACGTTTCGAAACCGAAAATCCTCAAACGGAAACATACTGCAGCCAAAGCAAGAAAAATCCCCATACAAAAAAACACTTGGTAATACTCGTCATTTTGCACAAAATGATATGTAAAGGCTTTTCGCTTTACTTTTTCATTTAATTCACCTTTTCACTATTTATACTCAGAAACGGCATAAAGACTGAATATCTTTATCATTTTCACAAGTTTCACAAACCAGTACAAAACAGGTGTAAAGTTATAAAACTTTACAGTAAAACAATGAACTTTCAAGAAAATATTTATATAATCTTTTGTGTCTTTGTTGAAAATGCCGAAACCAAATTTAAGGTATTTTATCGGTGTGAATATCAAAAAGAGAACGCCGTTTTTGGACAAACCGACGAAAAACAATGCGACTCTTTTCTAATTGAAAAAAGCTCTTGAAAAATCTTTTGAATATATTGTATAATCAAATTGTGTTAATTTTCATATTTAAAGAGGTATACTATAATGAAGCTTCTGGAAGATAAAATCGCTACTGAAGGCATTGCCATAGGCACCGATATTCTTAAAGTGGACATGTTCCTTAATCATCAGATGGATGTTGAACTCCTTGATGAAATGGGTAAAGAATTCAAACGTCTTTTTGAAAATTGTGGTGCAACAAAGGTTGTTACAATAGAATCCTCCGGCATCGCAATCGCAGTATTCGTTGCGAAATACATGGGCTTACCTGCTCTTTTTGCAAAAAAAGCAAAGCACAAAAATATTGGAGATGACGTATACTCTGCAAACAGTTATTCCTTTACTCACGGCAGAGAGTATACTATGGTTGTTTCAAAAAAATACCTTAACAAGGGCGATAAGGTGCTTATAATAGATGATTTTATGGCAGGCGGTAACGCTTGTAACGCACTTATCGATATTATCAACCAAGCCGGTGCAGAGGTTGCAGGCATCGGTATTGCCATTGAAAAAGGCTTCCAGCCCGGTGGCAAAAGCCTTCGCGAAAAAGGCTACAACGTAAGGTCTTTAGCAATTGTAGATAGTATGTGTGATGGTCAAATATCATTCAGAAACGACGATTGCTGAAAATAAAATTTCCTATATGGAGGTAATGACAATGAAAAAGTTCACAAAAGTTCTTTCTCTCTGCCTCGTACTTGTTATGTTAGTTGCATCCTTTGCAGCTTGTGGCAAAGACGAAGAAAAACCAAAGCTTGGTATGAGTGAATCTCCTCTTTCTGCTCCTGAAATCAAAAAAGATTTTGAAATTAAAGACGATTTCAAAATTGGTTTCATCTGCTTACACGACGAGAAATCAACATACGACAAGAACTTCCTTGACGCTGCTGATGAGGTTATTGCAGCATTAGGTCTCACAGATGCTCAATACGTTATCAAAACAAACATTCCTGAAGGTAACGAATGCTACGAAGCAGCAAAAGACCTTGTTAACCAAGGTTGTGACATCATTTTTGCTAACTCTTTCGGTCATGAAGATTTCATGATTAAAGCTGCTAAAGAATTCAAGGATGTTGAATTCTGTCATGCTACAGGTACAAAAGCTCATACAGAAAAACTTGCTAACTACCACAACGCTTTCGCTTCTATCTACGAAGGCAGATATCTTGCAGGTATCGTTGCAGGTTTAAAACTTAACGAAATGATTGAAAACGGCGACATCAAAGCTGAAGAAGCTAAAATGGGTTACGTTGGTGCTTACACATACGCAGAAGTTGTTTCAGGTTACACATCTTTCTACCTTGGTGCAAAATCTGTTTGCCCATCTGTAACTATGGATGTTCAGTTCACAGGTTCATGGTATGATGCAACTGAAGAAAAGAATGCTGCTGATGCTCTCATCAAAAAAGGTTGCGTTCTTATTTCTCAGCACGCTGACTCAATGGGTGCTCCATCTGCTTGTGAAGCAGCAGGTGTTCCTAACGTTTCTTACAACGGTAGCACATACGATTCTTGCCCTGAAACATTTATGATTTCTTCAAGAATCAACTGGGCTCCTTACTTCAGATATATTATCGAATGTGTATCTAAAGACGAAGCTATCAAAGATGACTGGTGCGGTGGTATCAAAGAAGGTTCCGTTGTTCTTACAGGCTTCAACCAGGACGTAGTTGCTGAAGGTACAAAAGAAGCTCTTGATGAAGCTATCAAGCAATTCAAAGCAGGCGAACTCAATGTTTTCGACACAGCTAAAAAAGATTTCATCCTTAAAGATGGTAAAGCTCTTACATCTTACAAAGCTGACGTTGACACAGATGCTGCTTACACACCTGACACAGAAGTTATTTCGGATGGTTACTTCCACGAATCAGAATTCCGTTCAGCTCCTTATTTCGATATAAGAATCGACGGCATTACTCTTCTCAACGAAAAATTCTAATTTTAAAAACTGAAGAAGGCGGAGGAAACTCCGCCTTTTTCAAGTTAAAAGTTAAGGATTTAAATATTAAATTTTTACCTTTTAACTTGAATTACGGAGGTGCTGTAATTTGAATAACATTGCTCTCGAATGTAAAGGTATCACAAAAACCTTTGGTAACGTTACCGCTAACAAAAACGTTAACCTTAGTGTACGTAGTGGCGAAATCCTTTCTATTTTAGGCGAAAATGGCAGCGGCAAAACAACACTCATGAATATGATTTCGGGTATTTATTTCCCCGACGAAGGTGACATATTCGTTAAAGGCAGCAAGGTTTCCATTCGTTCACCGAAGGATGCTTTTGACCTTAAAATCGGTATGATTCATCAGCATTTTAAACTTGTTGATGTTTTTAATGCCACAGAAAACATCGTTCTTGGTATAAACAACAAAAAATTCAACATCAAATTAGCTGAGGAAGAAATTCGCGAAACCTGTAACAAATACGGCTTTGAAATTGACCTTAACAAAAAAATATATGATATGAGCGTTTCTGAAAAGCAGACTGTTGAAATAGTCAAGGTTCTTTACAGAGGTGCAGATATTCTTATACTTGATGAGCCTACAGCGGTTCTTACACCACAGGAAATAACTAAGCTTTTCGCAGTCCTTCGCTCCATGCGTGACGACGGTAAGGCAATTATCATCATCACCCATAAGCTTAACGAGGTTCTTGAAATTTCCGACAGGGTTTCCGTCCTCAGAAAAGGCGAATACATCGGAACAGTAGAAACAAAAGACACTACAGAACAGAGTCTTACAGAAATGATGGTTGGCGAAAAAATCTCTCTTGATATTGAAAGAACCGAACCCCACAATACTGAAGACAGACTTGTTGTTAAAGGCATTGATTGCTACAACGCCGACGGAATCAAAGTTCTTGACGATATTTCATTTACCGCAAAATCCGGCGAAATACTTGGTATTGCAGGTATTGCAGGCTCTGGCCAGAGGGAACTTCTTGAAGCAATTGCAGGTCTCCAGAAGCTTTCCGGTGGCGAAATCATTTATAATGACCCTAAAACGAATAAAGAAGAAAATCTCCGCAACAAATCTCCTATGGAAATACGAAATTTAGGCGTAAGACTCTCCTTTGTTCCTGAAGACAGATTAGGTATGGGTCTTGTTGGTAACATGGGCATTACAGATAATATGATGCTCAGAAGCTACAAAAAAGGTAAATCTGCTTTCCTTGAAAGGAAAGAACCTAAAAAACTTGCAGAAAAAATTATTAAAGAACTCAATGTCGTTACACCCGACACTACAACACCTGTTCGTCGACTTTCTGGAGGTAACGTACAAAAGGTTCTTGTTGGTCGTGAAATTGCCGCTTCTCCAACTGTTTTAATGGCGGCTTATCCCGTAAGAGGCCTTGACATCAACTCATCTTACACAATATATAATCTTCTTACAGAGCAAAAAGAAAAAGGTGTTGCTGTTGTTTTTGTAGGCGAAGACCTTGACGTGCTTATTGACCTTTGCGACAGAATTCTTGTTCTTAGTGGTGGTAGAGTTACAGGTATTGTAGACGGCAGAACTGCTAAAAAAGATGAAATTGGTTTACTTATGACTAAATCTAAAGATACAAGAAAGGAGACTAAGTAATGGCTAAAAAAGACAATAACGTGTCCGAACCACTTATTCATATAGTCAAACGCGAGCCATTACCTTGGTTTTCTGCGTTAGGTATTCGTATAGCAGCTATTGCTGCGGCATTAATCCTCTCTGCCGTTGTCATAATGCTTCTCACACAAAAGAATCCGTTAGAAGTGTATTCTGCAATGTTTGATGGAGCTTTTGGTACAACAGACAGAATTTGGAACCTTCTCCAAAACATTGCTATGCTCCTTTGTGTATCACTTGCAGTAACACCCGCATTCAAAATGAAATTCTGGAACATAGGTGCAGAAGGCCAGGTGCTTGTTGGTGGACTTGCAACCATCACAGTTATGATGTTTTTAGGTGGTACAATACCAACACCCGCTTTATTAGTATTAATGATTGTTGCAAGTATCCTTGCAGGTATTGTATGGGCTCTTCTTCCTGCAGTCGCTAAAGCATTGTGGAACACTAACGAAACACTTTTCACTCTTATGATGAACTACATAGCCATTCAGCTTGTGGCTTTCTTCTTGAAAAAGTTCGTCCCCAGTGGTTCCGGTGTTTTAACACCTATGCCCGAATACGGTTTGCCTGTTATCGGCAATATGCCCTACTTGCTTAATATACTCATCGTTCTTGCTTTGACTATTATTGTTTACATCTATCTCAAACATAGTAAACAAGGTTACGAAATTTCTGTTGTGGGTGAAAGTGAAAACACAGCAAAGTACATTGGTATAAACGTTAAAAAAGTTATTATCAGAACACTTGTGATTTCTGGTGCACTTTGCGGTATTGCAGGACTTTTACTTATCGGTGGCACAAACCACACAATAAGCACAACTACTGCAGGTGGCAGAGGCTTCACCGCAATTATGGTATCATGGCTTGCCAAATTCAATCCATTTATTATGATTGCCACATCTTTCCTCATTGTTTTTCTTGAAAAAGGTGCAGAGCAAGTTTCATCACAATTCAGAATCCCAAGTGCAATTTCAGATATCATTACAGGTATTATCCTTTTCTTTATTATAGGATGCGAATTTTTCTTACAATACAAAATCGTATTTAACAAAAAAAGAAAGGAGAATGCAAAATGATAGCCTTTCTTGTTAGTGCTATCCGTTTAGGAATGGTTTTCCTTTTCGGTTCAACCGGTGAAACAATTACAGAAAAATCCGGTCACCTTAACTTAGGTACTCCCGGTGTTATGTGTGTTGGTGCTTCTTGCGGTTGCTATGTTGAATTTTTATATTTTACTGAGGTTGGAGTCGCTAATATCGACCCTGCTTTAGCTGTAATTCTCCCTATTCTTGCTACCTTTATAGGTTCTGCACTTATGGGTATGCTTTTCTGTTTTTTAACAGTAACCTTAAGAGTAAATCAAAACGTTACAGGTCTTGCACTCACAACCTTTGGCGTTGGTCTTTCCGACTATATGATTGCTCAGACAGGAATCATTTACTCACGAGGCAGCAAATACTTTACCGCTCACTTTGAATTTGCAGAAGATTTAGGATGGTTTGGTGAAATATTCCTTTCACACGGAATACTTATTTATCTTGCAATTATAATTGCACTTGTCTCCTCTTTTGTGCTTAACAAAACAAAAATCGGTCTTCACTTAAGAGCAGTTGGTGAAAATCCTGCTACTGCAGACGCTGCAGGTATCAATATATCTGCATACAGATATGTCGCTACCTGTATTGGTTGTGGTATTTCCGGTCTCGGCGGTCTTACATTTATTATGGACTACCTTAATGGTAACTGGGAATATTGTATTGATGCTATTGGTTGGCTTGCAATTGCACTTGTTATTTTCACAGTATGGAAACCAAATCTTGCAATTATCGGTTCATTTATTTTTGGTGCTCTTTATATTGCAAGCACCTATATCGAGGGCTTCGACACAACAACAAAAGAAATATTTAAAATGCTTCCGTATGTTGTTACCGTTATTGTTCTTCTCTTCACAAGTATACGCGACAAAAAGAAAAATCAACCACCGGCAAGTCTTGGTATAAACTATTTCAGAGAAGAAAGATAAACCATATAAAATAACAAAAACCGTAATCGTTAAATAAACGATTACGGTTTTATTTATATCTTTTATTCAATTATCAGCCTGTATACGGCTCTGTAACAGAAACTGTTGTTAATTCAGCCGGTGTTGTTGTAGGAACAACGCCTCTGTCTGCCTGTGAAACTAAAGTAATGTAAGTTGATGAACTTACTGAAACTGCAGACGTTGTTTGTTCACGTATAACCTGCATACCACGTTCTTCATCACAAATACACTTAAGACCTGCTTTATAATAACCGCCAGTTGTTTTACCATTGATTGCCCTTACAGTATAATAATAAACCGAGCCATCTTCAGGTATAGTGTCAAGGTAAGATGTTACATTACCTAATACGGCTATTCTTGTCCATTTTGAGGCACCTTCTGCTTTATGATACACGTAATACCCTGTTGCACCTGTAACAGTCTTCCAAAGAAGCTTAGTGCCGTTACCTGTATATGTTGCACCTACAAGAGTTGGTGTTGAAACACATTTAATTTCAAGACCTGTAGAATCATAAGAGCCCAAAACCTTACCGTTCATTGCCCTGACTGTGTATTTGTAGGTAACTGAGCTTTGTACGTTTGTATCTGTATAGGAATTACCCTTTGTTGTTGATAAATATGTCCAGCTCTTTTCTCCTGCTGCTTTACGATATACTCTGTAGTTCGTTGCACCTGCAACAGAACCCCATTTAACGCATATACCTTCGTTTATATTAACAACGCTTGTAAGCTTCGGTGCAACAAGACATGTTGCTTTGATACCGTCGCGCTCATAAGAACTAAGCTCTGAACCCTTGAAGCTACGTACTCTGTAACAATAGGTGTTACCACTTGAAACCTTTTTATCGGTATAGCTTGTTGTTTTACCATTTTTAATGTCGGCAAATTTATACCATTTGCCACCATTAACCTGCCTGTAAATATAATAACCGTCTGCGGCATTATTTATATTCCAGGTAACTTTTATAGAATTTTTTTGATTAGCTATGGATTTGAGTTTTAAAATAGCAAGATGAGTAATTGAACTACCCGAATAATACTGACTGTACGTCTTATCCTTACAAGCTCTTACTGTGTAAGTATACTTAACGTTATCACGGGCTTTTTTATCTGTATATGACGTTGAATTTACATTGCTGAGAAATGACCAGCCCGAATTCGCTGTCTTTCTGTACACTCTGTAATACTCAGCACCGGGAACCTTATTCCACTTAACGCAAACGCCATCCGCAGCATTACTTATACTGCTTATTTTAGGTGCCGTCATAGTTGCCTTTGTACCGAACAAAGTATCTTTGTTGTACATACTTACTGAATACATAGTCCAGTTTGAAGTACCACAATGAGGGTAAGTATAAGTACGAGTATTACCATCGTGCGGATTATTGTGAGAATAATCTATTGCATAACCGTCTGAATTAAAACCGTTACACAACGATACGTGAGTAAACTCTTTACAAACGTTACAGTAAAAGAAAATCGGGTCACCTTTTTTAATTTTGCCCGGATTCTCCGTCTCTTTAATTGAACCGTCTGTTATTACCAATTTATATGATTTACCACATTTGTTTTTAATAAGTGCATTGTAAAGATTAACAACTCTCTGATTGTAAACACCCGGCAAATCACCTGCAGATAAACAGTCTGAAACAAACTCTGCACAAAGACCTTTGCCGTCATTCCAATGAGCACTTGCATATTTCAATGCTTTATCAGAATTATATGAAGTATTTTCTGACACAGCATCTGCTTCAATTGTTGGAAAAATACCAAAAACAAGAATCAATGCCAACAACGAAGTCAGTAATCGTTTTGTCATATATTCCTCCGTAAAAATTACAATTTGTAACAAATTGGTTACAGTGTAACACAATTGATTACAAAAGTCAAGTTTTTTGATTGCAGAAGAAATCTCATACTGTTCGATATAAAATAAATCAATACACAAAAAAGCGTAATCCGGAGAAATCATCTTAAATCTCCGAATTACGCTACATAAGATTATTTATGTATAAATTTTATTGAATTACATCAGATTAATTCCCGGAAGCCTTCTGCGCACGTTGCTTCTCTCTTTCATTCTGAAGCATCGCTCTTATTTCTGATGGCATTTTATAAAAATCATCTTTAGTAAGACCTTTTGTTTGAATAGCATCAAGATATGTAACATAAACGGTACCGCTTGTAACGTTACCTGTTTCCTCAAGCCTTGCACGTGTGCCCTCAATAAGCACAGGCATCACCTTTGCACCTGTCTCCATTGCAATCTTCATAGCACCGCCTCTGAACTCACCAATCTCACCTGTTTTAGAGCGTGTGCCTTCAGGGAAAATAACAAGACTTCTACCATCCTTCACCGCATCTATTGCGTTCTGTAATGATGAATGAGCACTTTGTTTGTTTGCTCTATCAACAAAAACACAATCAACTACATCCATCCACGCTTTAAGAAGCGGAATCTGTCCCAACTCTTTTTTTGCCATAAAAATAGGTGAATTTGTAGTAGTAAGCACAATCGCAGGAATGTCAAAAGCACCCGCGTGGTTAGGTGTGAATATAACTGGCTCGTTTACAGGAATTTTCTCCTGCCCTTTAACAACAAAATTCACACCAGCCATATCAATAAGCGGTGTAAGCCAATCCACAAGTTCTGCATCCACTGTTGGTCTGTATTCCTGCCAGGACATAGTTTTTTTCATCTGACGGATTTCCTTAAGCTTTTTATTTCTTGATACAAGAGATGTAAAAAACTTTGTAAACCACTTTATTGTATGTACATTCATAATCGTTCTCCTCAGAAATTTTATCAACATGCTATATTTTACCACTAAGATTTGAAATTGCAAGATAAAGTTGAAGAAATCAATTAAATATGATACTATTCTAAAAGAGGTGTTTTTATGAAATTTTGTGCAGATAATTTAAATATTTTTGCGGAATCTCCAGAAGAGATTTCTGCATTTGACCTTTTTTGTAATGAATGGAGTATGAGAACGGGCTTTTTACCAAAAAGCTCACCAAAATCCTCAGCCCAATTTATTTTCCGTATTAACGAGGCGATTGAAAGTAAAGATACCTTTGTTATCACTTTCTCCGATTCACAATTCACAATATCTGCAAAAACAATACGTGGTCTTATTTTCGGATATTCTCTGTTTTTGAGAAAAACAAGTTTTTCGAACGGTGAAATTGTACTTAAAGAAAATATTTGCGGTACACATACACCACAAAAAAAGCTTCGTGGTCACCAAATCGGCTACAGAACAACACCAAACACCTACGATGCATGGGATTACAACCAGTATTTCAGATGTCAACTTGATTTAATGGCTTTTGGTGCAAATATTATTGAACACAACGGTTCCCACAGCAAGGGCGAATTCAAAAACCGACTTATGAGATACGAACAAAAAGAATTCCTTACTGAAGCCTCTGTACTTGCAGATAAAATTGATATGGACGTATCACTATGGCACGCTAATGACGACAACGAAACTGAAGAAGAGGCACTCAAAGAACGTGACGATTTATATTCTGCAATGAAACGCCTTGATTACTGCTTTATACCCGGTGGTGACCCCGGTAATTTACAGGCGGACGAATTTTTCAAACGTAGTAAGCTTATTTCACACATTCTAAAAAAACATCATCCCGAAGCAGAAATGCATATTTCTGCTCAGGCACCTCATTGTCATAAATCATGGGGTGAAATTTTTGTTTCAGAAATAACAAAAGAACCTGCAGAAATAGACACCATAATTATGGGGCCTAACCACGCATACCCTATGCATGAATTACGCAAAAAGGTTCCTGCAGAATATCCCATGCGTTTTTATCCTGATATTACACATAACCTTCGTTGCGAATATCCCGTGAATTTCCAACAAGACGATTGGCACTTCGCTTTTTGCAACACCCTTTCAAGAGAAAGCGTTAACCCCAGACCTGTTGAAATACGTACCCTTAACAGAATTTTCTCTCAATACACAATTGGCAGTGTAAGTTATTCTGAGGGTGTACACGATGACGTCAACAAAGCGGTCTGGAGTGCCCTTGAATGGAATAAAGATGCTGATTTAAGAGAAATTCTTCTTGATTATGCACGATTCTTTATATATGGTGTAGACGAAGAAGAAATTGCAGATATAATTTTCCTTCTTGAAAAAAGTTGGCAAGGTGACCCTATTGAAAATCCTTGTATTGAAATTGTTTATAATAAAATCTGCAATCTTTTGAATGCAAACGAATTTCTTAAAAACAACTGGAGATTTATGCAGTTATATTTCAGAAGTTGCTGCGATATGCTCGTAAAGGAAAGACGTGTTTTTGAAAATGATTTATGTAAAAAAGCCTATGCTTTTTTAAAAGAGAACAACGTTGATGCTGCACTCAATATTCTTAATACCCCTTTCAGTGATGAATACACCAATCTCCGCAAAGAAATTGAATCCACTGCAGAAAGATTGTTTAATCTTATCGGCTTGCAGCTTGATGTTGAACGTTATTGCGCAGATGGTTGGGAACGTGGTGCAACATTAGAAACTATCGATAATAATGTTTCCGACAGAGCATTTTTAATTTCGAAACTTGAATACATAAAAACTCTGGATGAAGAAGAAAAAACACAAGCTCTTAACCTTCTTGTAAACAGAAATGCAACCGAAAGTGATGAGATATACTATTCTGTTGCACTTCACAACCTTAATACTCTGGGCGTAACACAAAACGGCGAATTTTATATGGATATCCAAGGTGATAGACCATATACAAAAACAAATCCACTTCCTATGAGCATGACAAAGGTCTATGACCATTTTTCCTTTAACGCCCGTTTTGGTGGCTTCAAAAAGGATACCGAGTATACGTTGACTGTTGTTTACAAAAACAAAATAAACGCAGAAATTACTAATCACAAAATTACCGCAAACACAAACATTGTATATCAAGGACCACAATTCGGTGGTGAAAGCAACGAATTCCTTGATAAGGTTATTCTTGCAGACGGATTTGTCAGTGCATCCTACAACCTTAAAAAGCACCATTTTATAAACGGTACCCTTGACCTTTCCATATCAGAGGATACAGAAGGTGTAAATATCTGTGAATTGTGGCTGAAAAAAGCGAAAAACTGAATATATACACAATATATTGATTGTCTTTTCATATTTTTTACAAGAAAATATTGAAAAAGGCAATCAATTTGTGTTATTATAAAGTGTGTATGTACTAAAGCAAGCAAACAAAAAACATTTTAAAGGTGGAAAATATGATTAGAATTATTTGCCCGAAATGTAAAAATGCATATTTAGATAACAACGGTAGTTCTTATACTTGCCCTGATTGTGGTGCCGCATTTTCAGAAAATGAAGAGAATCTACTCTTAGGTGCTCAATACTACAAAGAGGGCGATTACGATAAAGCAAACGACTGTTTGATGAAGTATATTGTAAAAAATGGTGCAGATGCACAAGCAATTTTCTACAAAACTCTTTGCGACAGCCACAACTTTGATGAAGATACTCTTTCATTAAGTGAAACCTACGAAAAACTTTTTGAAAGTCTTAAAGAAATCCCAGAAGAGTTTTTCCCGACTTATCTTGCATTAGCAAACGATGAAGCAGAAAATGTAGAAAAAGCTATTGCTCAGACTCATATCAATCTTCTGATTGATGCTGATGCAGAAAAAATCAAAAAAGAAGTTTCTACAATCATCAATCTTCAGAACGAAGCTAAAGCATTCAGAATCAAATTGAACGCTTTAGTTAATGAATATAACAATACTGCCACAGCAAAGATAAGTGTCAGGTTTTCTGATTGTTTCCTTGTTGAGCCTGAACTCGCAACTGAAATAGGTAATGCAAAATTCAATAAAATTGCAGAAAATATTGCTGCACACACCGTATTTACAGGTATACTTTCAACTGATATAAAAAACCTTGAAATATACTATCGTTGTATTGTTATGTTCTTCAAGAAAAACAGACAGAAATACGAATTTCTTATGGCAAGTGCAGAAAAATTCAATGAACTTTCCACTCTTCTTGAAAACGGTCAATACGCCTCAATCAAGGGCACCACTACTATAGGTGACAAGCTTAAATCTGCAGGATATGACTTTTTCCAGGAAAGCCTCAAGGACCACGACGATGATTTTGAAACTCAAAAAGAAACCGTTGTAATTCTCGAAGTAGAAGAGCCTGAGGCAGAGGAAACTCCTACATTTGAAGAAATCTCTTCAACCTCTATTGCTGAATCCGAAGAAATTGAAGAAGCAGAAGAAGATGAAATTGAGGAAGTAATTGAGAATGTTGTTTCTTCCGATGAAGATTCCCAGGAAAGCACAGACACAGAAGATACCGCAACAGATGTTCCTGCAGAGGAGCTTTCTGACGATGTTATTGAAATCACAACCGATTCTGACGATGCATCTGAAGCTACATCAGTAAAAGAAGAAAAATCAGAAGACGCAGAAGAAGTTCATGCTTTCGAGGTTATCATTCCTGAAGAAGAAGCTTTAAACAATCTTAAGAACGAAGAGGCAGAAGAAACCGTAGAGGTTACCGAAATCGTTGAAACTTCAGAAGATGAAGAATCAGAAAAAATACCACAAGCTACCGATAAACCAAAACGTAAAAAAAGTTACGCTCCGTTTATTACAGTTTTCCTTATTGTTGTAGGTATTATTGCCATAATCTGCCTTACAGTTGTTCCTGATAAAATAAAAGAAAACAACTACAACGAAGCAAATAAACTTTTCAGTGAACAAAAATACAACCAGGCGGCTGAGGTTTATGCTTCTCTTGGTGATTACAAGGAAGCACAAAACAAAACACTCGAAGCAAAATACAAATACGCCGAGAAGCTTGAAGACGCCGGAAAATACGAAGAAGCTAAAGCAGTTTATGATTCTTTAGGCACATACGAAAGTTCAATGGCAAAAAGCTCATCATGTGTGTATAAACTTGCAATGGACTTACGTGATAACGGCAAATTTGACGAAGCAAAAGTACTCTTTGCTTCTATTCCGGATTACGCCGGAAGCGATACACAGATTTTACATTGTGATTATCTTAAAGCCATTGATTTAGTAGATAAAAAAGAATACGAAAAGGCAATCGAGATATTTACTTCTCTTGATGATTACGAAATGAGTAAAGAAAAAATTCTTGATGCAAAATACAAATACATCAAAGATAACTACTCAAAAGACAACAAAACAACTGTCGATTTCATTGAAGACCTTATAGAAGCAAGATATCTTGATATTGCTGCAATCAGAAGAGATTTACTTGGCCCGACAGAAGAAGAAAAGCCGGTAGAAAAACCTGTTGAAAAGCCGGTAGAAAAGCCTGTTGAAAAAGTTGTTTCCTGCATTAACTACGTAGAAACAGACTATACAGATAACCTTAAAGAAGTGGACAGAACAAAACCGATTTTCTTCCACGTTACAGTTAATGATAAAGCTCTTTACGGCAAAAAATTAACTTTAAAGTTCACAACATCTGTTGGTTACAGTGAAAGTAAATCTGTTACTTTCAAACAAGGCGCTAACACATACGCTCTTCCTTATCCAAGCACAGACATTTCAGATTACACAGTTAAATTTGAAGTAATTAACGGTTCTGATGTACTCAAATCACAAACAGTAACAGTTAAATAATTAAAAAAGCACCACAAGAAAAATCTTGTGGTGCTTTTTATTATTCAGCCATATCTCTCGAAACATCCGTAACCATTTCAGAAAATCTCTCTGAAACATCTGTTACAACGTCACCTATTACACCATTTTCATCTTTACGTGATTCATCTGTAACCTTACCACTGTTTTTTGTTGTGGTTTGGGTTGGTAAAGTAGTAGTGGTAGTTGTAAATCTTGTAGTTGTAACAATTTCCTCATCTTCTGCACCGCAACCGCAAAACGCAAGAAGCATACAACCTATAACAATTGCGGCAGAAAATACTGCAATAAATTTTTTCATTTTTTTCACAACCTTTCCGGAGTATTCTCCTTTATAATTATTACCTTTTCAAGCTTATATATTCATTTTGTTAAAACTCCGCCATCTGAATACAAAAGAATTAAAATATCAGTTTCTTCTCCTGTCTGAGGATTGATATACACAAGAATTTCGTTACCGTCCTCAGCCTTGCAATGATACTCATAAGCATATTCCTCTGTTTCCCATTGTGTAGGAATATATGCTTTTTTGAAGGAAATCACTTCCAGATTTTCATTAAGAAATTTTTTTGCCTGTTTAATGGTATATTTCTCTTTCTGCGGTAATCCTCTGTCGTAATGATTCATAAGGTAGCCCGTTGCATCAAATGAAACAATTTCACCGTCATCCATTGCAACACTCACCTTAATCAAATCCGTATAATAAGTTACGTCATTTTCATAAAAAGCAAAGTTAATTGTACATATACCGTCATTTACAGAATAATAATTATCCTTTACATTTACGTAACCGTTTTCTTTAAGATATCGGGTGGCAATATCTATAACCTCTTTATGAGAAAGCTTTGCTTCTCCTGCATACGCTTCCCTTAAAACGTAACATACAATTCCACCTTTTTTCGTAACAGCAACCGTACAATCTTCTGTATAAAAATTATAGGTAGAAATACTACTGTCAGTTTCCGATAAAAACAACAACTTTTCTTCTTTTTCATCAATAAATGATGCCGCCTTTTTTTGCGCCTGATATTGAGTAACCTCAGCCTCGTTCTCCAACAAGCGAGATTTTTTATTCTGAATATGGTCAGAAAACGGACCATCATATATCAATGCCGGGTAATTCTCAAGAGATTGAGAAGCATCATTCAATTCATCACCTAAAACCAAAACATTCTGCGTATCAGACTGAAGATTTTTTTTGACTTCCTCAAAACTTACAAGCCCATCTTCTTCTTGGGAAATAAGATTATTTACCCTTTGACTGAGCTCCTGAGAACACTTTAAAAGCTTAGCAAGATTTTCACTGTCTTCTTTTGAAATTTTTCCGCTATCTGCCGTTTTTTCTGTTAATGAAAGTGTGTATTCCCCTACCTGAGACAGAAATTTATACACTCCCGAAACTTCTGTATTACCATCAGTTATTTCTGCAAGACTTTCCTTTGCAGAGGCACTGGAACGCCACAAATCCGATGATATATCACTTAACATTGCTTTACTACTTGAATAGGTGCATTTTTGCAAATTCAGTTCTATATCATCAAGATATGTTCCAAGCTGAGTCAACGCCCTTTCATTACTTCTCAAAATTTCCTTTTTAGCAATGTGTAATTTATAAGAGTTTATTCCTGCCCACGTTGCCAAAACAATTATAACGGCAGACAAAAAACTCACTATTCTTACAGTTTTTCTTCTACTTTTTTTCATAAAATTCCCCTCTGAATTTATATTCAATTAAATTTTCTCCAATAATTCACAAAATATTCAATTTTTTAAGGACAAAACTTACTCTAAACCATTTACAAATTCTCTATTTATATAGTATAATAAAGTAATTATATAATAGAGGAGGAGTGGTGTTTTTTGACTTATTTTGATAATAGCGCAACAACAAAACCGTGTACAGAAGCAGTAAATGCCGTACAAAAAGCACTTACGGAATACTGGGGTAATCCATCTTCTCTTCACAAAGCAGGTACAGACGCATCCGCACAATTACGCAAAGCCCGTAAACAAGTTGCAAACCTTTTAAGAGTTCCTGAAGACAATTTCTTTTTTACATCCTCAGGCACAACCGCCAACAATACTGCAATCTTCGGAATATACAACAAACTTAAAAGGCAAGGTAACCGCATTGTTACAACTGCAATTGAACACCCAAGCGTCTTAGAACCGATTAAGCGTCTTGAGGAAGAAGGCTGCGAAGTTATACGCCTTATGCCGAATAGCGAGGGCAAAATCAACAAAGATGAATTAGAGGCAGCAATTAACGACAAAACAATTTTAGTTTCCGTTATGGCTGTTAATAATGAGGTAGGCTCTGTACTTCCCGTTAACGAAATACATCCGTTAATAAAAAAAGTAAATTCCCCTGCCCTTGTACATTCAGACTGTGTTCAGGCATTTTCCAAAATTTTAGTTACACCAAAAACAATCAATGCTGATATAATTACAGTAAGCGGTCACAAAATCCATGCCTTAAAAGGCGTCGGCGGAATGTATATAAAAACGCAAGGCTTAATCAAGCCCTACATCTTAGGAGGCGGCCAGGAAAAAAATATGCACTCCGGCACAGAGGCTACTCCTGCTATATTTTCTTTTGGTGCTGCAGCCGAAGTCGCTTCTGATATAAAAAAACATTATGACCACGTACAAGGCTTAAAGCAGCATTTTTTACAGGGAATAAAAGATATACCATGTGTTAAGGTAAATTCTCCCGAAGATGCTATTCCTTATATTCTCAATATTTCAATTCTCGGACTTCCCAGTCAACCGACCGTTAACTTTATGAGCGACAAGGGCATTGCAATTTCCGCAGGCTCCGCTTGTAAAATGGGATACAGAAGTCCTGTACTTACCGCTATGGGGTTACCTCCGGAGGTAATTGACAGTGCGGTAAGAATCAGTTTTTCACGCTACAACACCTACGATGAGGTGGAAGTATTAATAAACGCAGTAAAAGAAGCCGCTCAGAAATACGGCAAGAAAGGAATTTTATGAAAGAAATAATTCTCATAAAAGATGGTGAAATTGCATTAAAAGGTCTCAATCGTTCCACTTTTGAGGATATGCTTTGCAAAAACATCCGTCAACGTATCAAAAAATTCGGCTCCTTTGAAATCAAAAAATCACAATCCACAATAACCGTTTCACCTCTTGATGATTTTACAGATATAGACAGTGCAGTTGACGAAATTTCAAGAGTATTCGGTATTGCAGGTTATTCAAGAGCCGCGGTCGCAGAAAAGAATATGGATGAAATTCTTGAAATCGCTCCCGTTTACCTGGAAGAGCAATTAAGAGAAGCAAAAACCTTTAAGGTGGAAGCAAAACGCTCCGACAAAAAATTCCCTTTAAAATCACCTGAGATTTCCGCTATTGTAGGCGGTAAGTTGCTTGAAGCTTATCCTCATCTGCGTGTCGATGTTAAAAATCCTGACATTACAGTAACAATAGAGATACGCGAGCAGGCATATATCCGTGGTAATCAACTTAAAGGTGCCGGCGGAATGCCTTGTGGTTCATCAGGCAGAGCACTTATTCTTATTTCCGGCGGTATCGACAGTCCTGTTGCTGCTTATATGATGGCAAAACGCGGACTTCAGCTTGTAGGTATACATTTTGCATCTCCACCGTACACCTCACTGCGTTCAGAACAAAAGGTTCACGATTTGTTACAAAAGGTTGCACGTTATAGTGGAAGAATATATCTTCATACTGTTCCGTTTACAGAAATTCAGGAAATGATTCGTGAAAATTGTCCTGAAGAGCTTTTCACAATTATTATGCGTCGCTTTATGATGCGTCTTGCAAATATGTTAGCAGATAATACAGATTGTCACGCTCACATTACCGGTGAAAGCGTTGCACAAGTTGCAAGCCAGACACTTCTTGCAATCGGTTGTACAGATGCAGTTGCAGAATATCCTGTTTTCCGTCCTTGCGTTGGTATGGATAAACAAGAGATTATTGCAATCTCAAGAAAAATTGATACCTTTGATATTTCAATACAACCTTTTGAGGACTGTTGCACAGTCTTCACGCCAAAGCATCCTAAAACACGCCCGGATATCAAAGTAGTTGAAGAAGCAGAAAAAGCTCTTGATATTGAAGGACTTTGCCAACGTGCATACGACGGTATAAAAAGAATTGCAATTACTGCAGATGGTGTAGAAGATGAATGATATTGAATTAATCAATCTTGCAAAAGAGGTTATTCCTCAATTCATCGAATCAGGCAAAACACTCGCTGTTGCAGAATCATGCACAGGCGGATGGCTCAGTAAAATCATCACCGAGGTAAGCGGTGTTTCTGCAATATACAAAGGCGGTATATGCTCTTACTCCAACGAAATCAAAATGAATCTCCTGGGTGTTGAAGAAGATACACTTTCAACGTATGGTGCAGTAAGTGAGCAAACCGCTACCGAAATGGCAAATAACATCAGAAGGGTTATGAATTGTGACGTAGGCATAGGAATCACAGGTATTGCAGGGCCAACCTCTGATAATACGCTGAAACCTGTCGGCTTGATTTATGTTGCAATTTCCTTCAACAACCAACTAATCGTAAAAGAATTACGCAATAATTTCACAGAAAACGTAAGATTTAATAACAGATTTTCTGCAGTTAAAACTGCTCTTAATCTATTAGGTGATATAAATGAATAAAAATGATTCTCAAAACAATTCATCTTACGTATATTTCAGTGGCTCCGAAGAAACTGTTATACGCACAGATGAAACCCTGAAAAAATCAATAACTAAAAAACTGAAACGTAAAAAAGCAAAGAAAATTGCCATTACCGTAATATCATTTGTTCTCATAACCGCAATCATTATTTCCGGTGGCTTCTTGGGTAAAAGAGGTATAGAAAAATACCTCGTTCTCAGACAAGAAGAGGAGCAACAAAAAAAGGCAACTATCCCTGACGAAATCATAGATAAACTTGAAACTATGACAGAAGAGGAACAATGGGCTTACCTTTACGAAAAATACCCGGAATTAATCAACGTTAAATTCCCTACAGGTATACTTTGCGAATACGCTTTATACTATTCACAGAATCCGCAAACCGTAGGATTTTTAAAAATTGATAATACCCGTATCAATACACCTGTTGTACAGGCAGATAACAACAAATATTATCTCAACCATGACTTTTACGGCAAAACCACAAGCTATGGTGCTATTTATGCTTCCTACAAAAACGATATGAAAAAATTTGACCGCAATACACTTGTATATGGTCATAACATGACGGACGGTACCCGCTTTGCCGAATTGCTCAACTACAAAAACCTGGAGTATTACAAAAAGCATCCGTTAATCCGTTTCGATTCAATTTTTGAAAAGCAATATTGGAAAATTTGTGCTGTAGTTATCACAAACGGCTCCACAAAAAGTGACAACGGATATTTCTTTGATTTTACCTTTAACCAATGCTCCGACCTTTGTTATGAGGAATATATTGAAGAATTGAAAAAACGCTCTCTCTATGAAACAGGTGTGGATATACTTCCCACAGATAAGCTTCTTACTCTTTGCACCTGTACTTACGAATACGACGATGCACGTCTTCTCGTAATCGCACGCATGGTAAGAGATGGGGAAGAAATTGAAGTTGATACCAGTCTTGCAGATTACAAAAAGACTGAGCCAAAGTATCCCGACAGTTATTACGACAATCCAAATAACAATCCATATAAAGATGATAAAAAATTCTATTTATATTAAGAGGTGTGAAGATGGAATTTAAAGCATTTTCTTTTGAACAGAACAATCATATGTATGCAGAGGTTAAAAGTGCGGTTGCAGATGCAATCGACAACACTACCATTTACTTTGAAAGCTACTCAGATTCAAAAGCATTGTTCAACGATATCGGCAATGCTCTTGAAACTGCTGACGTTTTACTTATAGGCGTTGAACCAAAAGCATTCCTTAAGTTCAAACCTGTAATTATCAAAGCATTCAATTTCACTCCTGCATATAGTGATAAAATCTTAAAGCTTGTAAGCGAAAACGTTTCCGACGAAAACGTACAAAAAGCACACGCGCTCATCCCGAAAGAGGCAGAGGAACTTGTTGCGGAAAGTGGTCTTTACAGTGGTTTCTTTGTTAAAGAAGATAATCAGTATATCGTTATTTTCCCGCTTTCTGAAAATGAAGCTCCAAAAATGTTAATGGTTCCTCAGCTTCCGTTTTTCAAACAGTATGAAAACAAATCTGACATTCTTCAGGAAATTGTTAGCAAAGACGAGGCTTCACCCAAAGCATCCACAATTGTTAATAAGCTTATAAATAACAATTTTAAAATAGCATTACCATCAACACCATCTGCAAAAATTTTAAAAACAGACATCAAAGCCTGCGAAAATTATTCAGATTACGTTTTCTTTACACCATTTGTTAATGATACTGGTGTAACAGACCCTAAACAATATGCAGCTCAGCTTGCAAAAGGCGCAAAAGAATTGCGAAGCACAGAGCTTGGTGGTGCAATATCCAATATTTTCCGTGAAAAAAAAGGCGACAAGGTTATCAGTTATTACACCTTTGTAAGCATTGCAACAGAAGATAAGGTTGTTGTTAAAAAGCTTTTTGCCAATTCCGATGAAAGTATAGATAATCTTCTCACTGAAGCTACTGCAGAGCTTTATGCAATGATAGATAAATATGTTGATGAAATTGCATTCAAGCTTAACGCTTCTCCTGAAGAAAAAAGCAAATACGAAAGCGATGCAATCACTGCAGAAGTTGTTTCCGATGTCAGACCTGAAGCTTCCATAAGCAAAGCAGGTGTTATCGTTGCAATTATCGCCATAATTCTTGCAATAGTCGCTTGCGTCATTCTTGCTCTTAAATTCGGGGATTATTTTGTGAAACCTACTGACGTTCCTTCAAACGAAAGTATTCAACAGGCAGGTCAGACACAACAAAACGATATACCACCGGCAACATTACCTCAGATACCTGCTAACACAGTTGCTGAAATTACACAACCGGAATCAACCACAAATCCATTTGATGTTACAACAACAGAACCAACAACACAACCTTTCACAATGCCTAACTTTATCACACCAAACCAGAACAACGGAAACGGTGGCAATAACAATCAACAAGGTAATAATCAGCAAAACAACAATCAACAAAATAACCAACAGCAAAACAATCAACAGCAAAACAATCAACAACAAAATAACCAACAACAAAACAACCAACAACAAAACAATCAACAACAAAATAACCAATCCACTGCCCCTAATACAAACGACATTGAATCAGTTACACCGGATTGGTAATTTATAAACACATTATAAGGAGATATATATATGGCAGTTCTTGTTACAGGCGGAGCAGGATACATCGGTTCTCACACAGCAATAGAGCTTCTTGAAAGCGGAAAAGAAATTGTTATCATTGATAACTTTTACAACAGTTGTCCGAAAGTTCTTGACAGAATCAAAGAACTCAGTGGTAAGGATTTTCATTTTGAAGAATGTGATATCCGCGACAGAGAAGCACTTGACAAAGTTTTTGAAAAATACGATATAGATTCAGTTATTCACTTTGCAGGTCTTAAAGCAGTTGGTGAATCCTGTCAGAAGCCTTTGCTCTACTACGAAAACAACATCAGTGGCACAGTTACACTTTGTGAAGCAATGGCAGCACACAACTGTAAAAAAATCGTGTTCAGTTCTTCTGCAACAGTTTACGGTGAACATAATCAGTCACCTCTTAAAGAAACTATGGTTGCAGGCGGTACCACAAATCCATACGGTACAACAAAATACTTTATTGAACAAATTCTTACTGACCTTGCAAAATCCGATTCCGAATGGGGCGTATGTATCTTAAGATATTTCAATCCAATCGGTGCTCATAAGAGTGGCAGAATTGGTGAAAGCCCGAACGGTATTCCAAATAATCTTATGCCATATATCACTCAGGTAGCAGAAGGAAAAAGAGAATTCCTCAGTGTGTACGGTGACGATTACGATACTCACGATGGTACAGGCGTAAGAGATTACATTCACGTTGTTGACCTTGCAATCGGTCACCTTAAAGCCCTTAATAAAATAGAAAATGAAACCGGTGTACTTACATACAACTTAGGTACAGGTAAGGGCTATAGCGTACTTGACGTTGTTAATGCTTTTGAAAAAGCATCAGGCGTAAAAGTACCATATAAAATTGTTGACAGACGTCCGGGTGACTTGGCAACTGTTTACTCTGACCCATCAAAAGCAAAAGCCGAGCTTAACTGGACTGCAGAAAAAACATTAGATGATATGTGTGCCGATTCTTACAGATGGCAACACCAAAACCCTAACGGATACGAGGACTGATTTTTTGCAATTTGTACCTTTTAATTCTAGAGATTATAGGCACAAGTCAATATTTGGCAGTACAGCCGCAGGCGACAGCTTGCGGCTCTGTGTTCTTATGCCAAGAAATTTCGGATGCACAAAAGCTACACTTGTAATTCACAAAGACGGTGAAAATCCTGTTTACCATAATATGTACTGGTGCGGTATGAATGGTGAAAATGAAGAATGGTGGGATATTACACTTACTATTGAAAGTGAAGGTTTATATTTTTATCATTTCACCTACGAAACACCTTTTGGTACAGGCAATATTTTCTTGCGCTCTTCAGGTATAGGTGAATTTGCACCTGAAGGTAAAGAATGGCAACAAACTGTATATAAAAAAGCCTACACTACACCTGATTGGGCAAAAGGTGCCATTATGTATCAAATATTCCCTGACAGATTCAATATTGGTTCTAATCCACCTACAAACTACCCAACAGATAGAGTGCTTCATTCTTCAACTGAAGAAATGCCTGTATGGGAACCAAACGCCGAAGGCAAAATTCTTAATAACGACTACTATGGTGGAACCTTAAAGGGAATTGAAGAAAAATTACCGTATATTAGCTCCCTCGGAGTAAATATACTCTATTTAAATCCTATATTTGAAGCTCATTCCAATCACCGATACAACACTGCCAACTACGAAAAAATTGACCCCATGTTAGGCACGGAAGATGATTTTAAATCACTTTGCCGTGAGGCAGAAAAATACAATATAAAAATAATTCTTGACGGTGTATTCAGTCACACAGGTTCAGATAGTATCTATTTTAATCGTGAAGGCAGATATGATACTGAAGGTTTTATAAATAATCCCAACGGAAAATACAAAGACTGGTTTACAATAGAGCCTGACGGCACCTACAAAAGTTGGTGGGGTATTGATACTCTGCCAGAAACAAATGAAGAAATTGACTCCTTTATTGAATATATTACAGGTAGCAACGGCATAGTCAAAAAATGGTTGGATGCAGGTGCCTACGGCTTCCGCCTTGATGTTGCCGATGAATTACCCGACAAATTCATTGACGCTCTTTCCCATTCAATAAAAAATCTTAATCAAGATTATCTTGTTATTGGTGAAGTCTGGGAAGATGCCACAAATAAAATAAGTCACGGTGGCAGAAGACGTTATCTGTCAGGTGACCAACTCGACAGCGTAATGAATTATCCATTTGCTTCTGCAATAATAACCTTTATGCGTTACGGTGTTGCAGAAAATTTTATGGAATCAGTTATCAGCATTTGCGAAAATTATCCGCCACAGGCGCTTAACTGCCTGATGAATCACATCGGCACACACGACACTGCACGAATTATAACTAAATTAATAAACGACTCCATTGAGCACAAACCACGTAATATTCAGGCAAGCTACCGCCTTACTAACGAAGAATATAATAAGGCTGTTATGCTCCTTAAATCTGCAACCGTTTTGCAATACACCTTACCGGGCTTCCCTTCAATTTACTATGGAGATGAAGCAGGTATACAAGGTGGTGGCGACCCATTCAACAGAAGCTTTTTCCCTTGGGGAAAAGAAAATGCAACTCTGACCGAATGGTACAAAAAACTCGGTGCTATCAGAAACTCTCTGGATTGTCTCAAAGACGGCAAATTTATTCCTTATTCCGCTATGCTTTCATGTGTTGCATATATACGCAAAGGTGAAAATAATAAAATTCTTGTTATTGTTAACAGAAATTATCACGAGATAGAATATAATCTGCCTGAAGAGTTTAAATACTCTTACGAATTAATCACCGAAACCTACGCTTCGCACTCTGTAAACATTCCCGCATATGGTGCAGTAATTCTAAAAATATAAAGTAACAACGCAGGACTTTTAAGTCCTGCGTTGTTTTTATTTAATCTTTTTAATTTTATTACCTTTTACCAGATAAGCATTTTTGCTTATTTCTATAAGAGGAATATCGTTAACGGAATCTGTATAAAAATTTTCTATTTCGGTATGTGGATACTTCTCAAAAAAAGCTTTAACCTTTTCTTCTCTTATGCAAAGTCGAGATATTGTACCATCATTTTCTATTACACTACCGATATATCTTTTAATACCCAACCTTTTACAAATAATATCCAAAGAAAATTCCGGTGAGCCTGAAATAATCAAATCATCATCTGTTTGCACCTCTTTATAAAAGGACTTGATTTTATTCATATGCTCATCCCAGAAAGTAACCATATCCCCTTTTATATCAGGATTTTTTCTATAAAAATCTCCTACAATATCACCGTATTTATTAAGAGCATCTTCAATAGTAACCTTACCCTGTTTATATTTAAACAACGCATAAAAAACAGCTGGTATTTTTTTTATAAGTGATTTGTCTCTCTTACAATAAAAAAGAAAAAAATCTACAACACTTTCCCCATCATAAATTGTATTATCAAAATCGTATACGTTCATTTTTACACCTATTATATTTTTTACACGTGACTCGAATTCAATGCCGCTGCCAGAATATATTTTGTTTTTTCATAATTAACAAAGCTATCAAAATCCTCATAATTTTCTGCACCGCATGGCTTGATTGTTTCTTCAACGCTCACGAGTTCAACACATAAGCCCGGCTTTGAGTGAGTATGCCTGAACCAGTTTTCAAATCCGCCACCGTAACCTGTTGCCTTTAATGTAGGTTCAAGCATATACATATCTGCCGCAGTAGCAATATCACGGGTAAAAGCCTCATACATACTGTTGAACTCTGTTTTGTAAGTATCTGCCCAATAAATACAATTACCCTTGGCATGAATAGAAAGCATAAAGGAAAAATCATTTTTACTGCATAAATCCATAATAGCTTTTGTTTCGTTTTCACTTGCAGGCTCATAGCCTCTGAAAAAATAACCGAACGGCCTTGTTACACCATTATCTATTTTATCCCATGCTAAAGGAAAATTCCTGTTTAAATCAACACCATTGTAATTACATTTATATTCAGAAAGCTCATCAATTCCTACACCTTCTTTAACAGGAAGATTAGAAAGAACAATTTCCAATCCGTCCACGTTCAGACATGGAACAATATAAACCGTATATTCCGAAAACAAATCCTTCAGATTATATCCGTCAAAAGTACCATCACCACATTCTAACGCATAGCAATAATCCTCTATACACCTTAAAAGAAATTTTGTTGTAACGTGCTCTCTAGCATGCAAACCGCCAACAATAAGAGCCGTTTTTTTGCCATTTCCCATAGTAAACATCGGTATGGTTTTACCTGTAACAGTATAGCCTAAAGTAAATATTTTTAATGTATCGTTATACTCATCCCTAAGCTTTACCATAGTTTCAAGAACCGATAAATATTCTTCAGGCTTTGTTGTATCTATTAAAGAAACAAACTCTTTTTTTAAATTTTGGGAAACATTATCTTCAGTAGGCACATATACACTAACGGATGTCGGCCTCTCTACACAAACTAATACACCAACCAAAAGAACTGCCACCATTGTTATACATAAAATACTAATCCAGAGATTATATACGGTATTTTTCATCAAATCATCCTTATATATATTTCCACTACATTTTATAAAAAAAGGAACTCACTGTCAATTAATAGTTTGTAAATTCCTTTATACAAAAACCTCAGACAAACTTCAAGTCATAAGTTGTACATACAATTAATATAATGTAATACGGAGGTGGTCAATTTGGCAGACGCACAAAAAAGCAGTTTTTTTCCACACAATTGTATCCTTGAAGACCGAAAGCGTCTTTCTGTTTCCGGCGTAAATAACGTAGAAAGCTTTGATGAAGAAACAATTATCGCAACAACTGATTGCGGAGAATTAAATATCAAAGGTCAGAATCTACATATTACAAAATTATCATTGGAAATAGGTGAATTATCTATTGAGGGTTCTATAAATGCCCTGCAATATACAGATATTGTTGAAAAAAACAGTAGCTTCTTATCAAGGGTGTTCCGTTAATGTATAGTGTAGCACATTCGCAACAGCTTTCAATCTTTATCGGTGCTCTTGGTTTAGGCTTTTTGCTTGGTATTTTATATGATGTTTTCAGAGCAATACGCATCTCATTCACATCGTTAAAAATAATAAATATCATTTTTGATTTACTCTATTTTTTTGTTTTTAGCATTTCCACTTTTCTTTACATTCTTGCACTAAACAAAGGCGAGGTGCGTTTTTATATTATTGCAGGTGAAATTATAGGTGCTGCCGTTTACTATTTATCCTTTGGCATTGCAGCAATTAAATTAACCAACAAATTATCCCGGTTAATCAAAAGCCTGTTTTCATGTATTTTCAAAGCTTTTTCTTTGCCTTTCCGTTTTGTGACCAATATTTTTTCCCGCCTTTCAGAAAAAATATCTGGACATTTTAAAAAATCAAAGAAAAACTCTGAAAAATAAGAAAATACACTTGCAAAAACTATTAATATATGTGTATAATTTAATTGGTATAATTTTTGCACATATAAAACACTTAAGAAAGGTGGAAAACGCTTTGACAAAATCAAAACAAAGAAAAAAAATAGGTAGCGAAAGCATTATTGCTATCCTTATTTGTACTTTGGTATTGATGTATCTTATCGGTTCAATCGTTGCAAAAGCAATAGACAAAAGCAATTATGAAAAAGAACTTGAAGCAAAGCAATCCACTCATTCAGAAATAGTGGAAGAAAACAGCGTTCTTGATGAGCTCAACTCTCAGGATGACGAAGCAAAGCTTGCTGAAGATTATGCCAGACAAAAAGGATATGTAATGCCCGACGAGCATGTTTATGTTGACATTACACCAGGTGTATAATTTAATTTTTTGAGGTAAAATATGGCAGTTGAAATTGGCGCAATTCTTGAAGGTAAGGTTACAGGTATCACAAATTTCGGAGCATTTGTTGAGCTTTCGGATAAAACAACAGGTATGGTACATATTTCTGAGGTATCATCTACATTTATCAAAGATATTCATGAGGTTATTTCCGAAGGTGACACAGTTAAAGTTAAAGTGCTCGAAATAAACGAAAAGGGCAAGGTAGCACTTTCTATCAAAAAAGCTCTTACACAGGAAGAAGAGCAAAAGCCTAAAAGACCTGCCGGTGACAGACCAAAACGTTCACAACCTCAGGTATGGACCGGTTCACAAAAATCAGAACCGGAAAATATGTCTTTTGAAGATATGTTAGCAAAATTCAAAACAGTCAGCGATGAAAAAATGAGTGATTTAAAAAAGAACAACGTTGCTAAACGCGGTGCTTCAACACCTCGTCGTGGCGGAAATCAAAGAGGCTGATAAAATTGAAATTAACCGTGTCATTATGACACGGTTATACTATTAATATACGGGATGTGATTTTATGAGAGAGATAAGTGCCGACATAATTGAAAAAACCGTTGAAGAGCTTTTTGCAGATGCAAACCTCAACTTACCTCAATCATTAAAAAATAAAATAATTTCCGCCAAAGAGGAAGAAAGCAATTCTATTGCCAGAAGCATTTTCTGCGATATGTGTAAAAACCTTGAGAGCGCTAATGAGCTCAATATCCCAATTTGTCAGGACACAGGTATGGCAGTGCTTTTTTGTGAACTCGGTCAGGACGTACACATCGTTAATGGTGACTTTAACAAAGCCGTAAACAATGGTGTCAGAAATGCTTACCAAGGTAAAATGCGTTGTTCAATTGTAAATGACCCTATACGCAGAGGTAACACAAACGACAATACGCCTGCCCTTATTCACCTCTCCTTAGTCCCTGGAGATAAAATAAAATTCACCGCCGCACCAAAAGGCTTCGGCAGTGAAAATATGAGTAAAATTAAAATGTTTACTCCTTCTGCAACAATTGATGACATTATAAGCTTCGTTGTTGAAACAGTAAAAACGGCCGACTCCAATCCTTGTCCGCCTGTTGTACTGGGCGTAGGAATCGGCAGTGATTTTGAAGGCGTTGCCCTTCTTTCAAAAAAAGCTTTATGCAGAGATATTTCAATTCCACACCAAGATGAGTTCTATAAAAATCTGGAAGAAAAAATGCTTTCAGAAATCAACAAATTAAACATCGGTGCACAAGGCTTTGGCGGTGACATTACTGCTCTTGCCGTTAATATTGAAACTGCTCCTACTCACATTGCAGGTCTTCCCGTTGCAGTCAACGTAGGTTGCCACGTCACAAGACACAAAGAGGCAATTATTTAAATTTCTGCTTCAACTCTTCGTAAATTTCAATTATTTTAAGTTTTACTATATACTTTTCTCCACCATTCACAACATCCACCCCACTATCAGACAGGTAGTGGGATGTTTTATTTTCATCAGTTGTTACGTCATCTGCACAGGGCACACACAGTGGCGGAAACATTACACACCACCAATTTTTGCCGTCACCATTTCCTAAAACTATTTTAAGTGATAAATATTCACCTGCAGGAAAATTCAAATTGCCATATTTTCGTGTTTCAAAATATTCTGTTTGCAAATTAATTGTTACACCATAACTGACACCATTTTCTTTAAGCACCTTTTTTACTGTATTTAAAAGTATTTCTTTTGATTCTTCAAAATAATCTTTAGCATTATCTACAGTAACTTGCTCATTTAATATTTCAGCATTAGTTTCAAGAAGTGCATCGCGTACTTCTAATTTTATTTTTTGGTCAAACTCCGAATCCGAATTAGCAAGAATATGCAAACGCACAACACTCTCTCTGACAGATTGTGAGGCCATTGCAACATAAGTACACGAAAAAGCAAAATACAAAACAAAAAATATTAAAACAGAAGAAATAATTTTTTTGTCACGCTTTAAATTTAATTCTTTTTTTATTTTTTTAAACATAAAAAACCGTCCTTTCATTCAATTGAATTCTTGGACGATTTTTTGTTTTTATTCAATTATTTCAACGCCAACCTTTTCAGGTGTGCAAAGATACACATTTTTAAACTTCTCATTTAATTGCTTTATCGTTTTTTGTGCATCATCTTCATTTTTAAATATACCGTAAACTGCAGAACCTGACCCTGTCATACAGGAAGCAAGCGCACCGTTTTTATTGCATATTGCTTTAATATCCACTCTACCCGGAACCTCCAGAGCCTGTTCAAAAACATTTGCACACAAGCTGAGTGCTTCATCTGCTTCACCGTCAGAAATAAGTTCTAGCATCTGCTGATTTTTAGGATGCTTCATATTTTCAAGAGAATCCACTGCCTCATAAGCCTCTTTCGTTGAAACACCATCTTCAGGCTTCACCACAACAATATAATAGCCCTCAATGTCCGTAAGTGGTGCTACAATTGCACCTGTATCAAGGCACAAAGCCGTTCCTCCAACTATACAAAAAGGAATATCCGCCCCAACCTTAACACCGATTCTGCAAAGAACTTTTTCTGAATAATTTGTTTCAAACAATTTATTAAGTGCCACAAGCACCGCAGCACCATCTGCACTGCCGCCGCCCATACCTGCACAAAAAGGTGTGACCTTATCTATATGAATCTTTATACCTTTATTCTTTGTTATACCGGCATATTGGAAAAATTTTTCGGCACACTTATAAACAATGTTTCTACTGTCCGTTGGTACTCCCGGTACTGTACAAGAAATAGCAATATCCTCTCCATCTGTTCTGTCAACAGAGATTGTATCACCCAGACTTATGGATTGCATTATAGTAAAAAGACTGTGATAACCGTTCTTTTTAACACCTGTAACGTCAAGAATAAGATTTATTTTTGCATTTGCTTTTAATTTCACTTTAATCACCTCTGCAAGTATTAATAATATACCATAAACCAAAAGAAATTTAAAGATTATTCTTTATTTTTAATTTAATACTATTCTTTTATTTAATTTTATGGTATTATTCTTTTTGGTAAAATATACAGAAAGTTGGTTAAAATATGGCGGACGTTAAAATTATCGACTTACACACTCATACAGACAGTTCTCAAGATGGTAACCATCCTGTTGATTTAATGGCAGAAACTGCTTTTCAAAACGGCATACATACCGTTGCTTTTACAGACCATTGCGAAGTAGATGTTTTTTACAAAGACGGTTTTGACAAACGTGTTGAAAGAAGTGCTAAAGAAGTTTCACGTGCAAAAAAAGATTTTGAAGGCAAAATAGAAATTCTTCGTGGTATTGAGCTCGCAGAAGCACACTACGTTCCGGAGCTTGCAGAACAAATAATCAATTCCCACGAATACGACGTTGTTATCGGTTCACTTCACAACTTAAGAAATCAACCTGATTTTTATGATTTTAAAACCTTTGATGGTCTTGATGTTGAAGGTATGATGAATGAGTATTTTGATGAAATTCTCAACTTACTCCAATGGGGAAATTTTGATATTCTTGCCCACATCACTTACCCTTTCAGATACGTTTTTAATCACTGCGGTTACGTAGAGGATATTAACAAATACTCAAAAAAGGTAGACGAAATTCTTCGTCTGTGTGCAGAAAAAGATAAGGCTCTTGAGATTAATATGGGCGGTTTAAAATACCCTATTAATCTTCCCTCTCCTAACGTTGACACAATAAAACGATACAAAGAATTAGGTGGCAGATTAGTCAGCGTCGGCTCCGATTCGCACTATGCTGAAAGAATTGGTTTCGGTATTCCCAGAGCTTATGAAATCGCACGTGAAGCAGGCTTCGATTTTGTTGCAAAATTCAATAACAGAAAAGTTTCAGAATTCCCAATAAAATAAAAATTCGTATGTATAAATACAGTATTTTCATACTTTTTTCCATAATTTAACATATAAAATACATTCTTGATGTATACAAACAATGACAAGCAGTTTGCTTGTCATTGTTCATAAACCTGTCAAATTTGTTTATAACTTTCGTTTTTCACCTTTTTGGAATTCTAAAATCACAATATTTTGTAAAGTAACCAACTTTACATCTACATTTTTTTGAACATTCGTCACTTTTTGACAAATGTATATACAAATGCATATTCATAAAAATATACATTAATTTTATTTCCATACATATTATACATAGGAGTGAGTGCCCATGAGAAAAATTGAATACATTATTCCCGAAGAATATAATGAGCGTCCACTTCTTCATTTTTTCAAAGGTGAAATCAAGCTATCAACATACATCATCCGACACCTTCGTACCACACCTCAAACTGTGTTTATAAACGGCACTCACTGGAGAGTAATTGACAAAGTAAAAACCGGAGATAAACTAACTATTTTCATTCCTGAAAAAACTACTCCTCCACCATTATGGGATGAACCGATTTCTGTTATATACGAGGATGAAGATATTCTCATTGTAAATAAGCCATCAGGAATATCATCTCACCCTACACAGAAACATCCTAATGGAACACTTTGCAATGCAGTTGCAAACTATCTTATAAAATCAAATAATGAGCCTGCAGCAGGTCGTGCAGTAGGCAGATTGGATAAAGTGACTTCAGGTGTTATGGTTTTTGCTAAAAACAGTCTGAGTGCCTCAAAGCTTAATGGCAACATGCAAAAAGTTTACAATGCACTTGTTTGGGGTACACTTGAAGAAAACGGTACAATTGACGCACCGATTTACAGACCCGATATGGGACTCACACTGAGAACCGTAGACGAACGTGGCGACCATGCAGTAACACACTGGCATGTACTGGAACAATTTTCCGACAAAGCTTTTGTGGAAATCAAAACCGAAACAGGCAGAACTCATCAAATCCGTGTTCACTTCAATCACATTGGCCATCCTCTTGTAGGCGACGAACTTTACGGTGCAGAAGAAACGGAAAACTTAAATCACGCCGCTCTTCACTGCAAACAAATCACCATTACTCATCCTATTACAAAAAAAGAAATGACATTCATTGCACCTCTTCCTGAGGACATAAAAAAAGAGTTGGAAAAAAGCAGAAATTTTGTTGACAAATAAAACATTATCTGCTAAAATACCATTTGCCGCATATTAAGGGCGGGTACTTTTGTTGTGCCCACAAGTGTTATTTTTACATAACCGCCTTGTTAGCGAGACTGAAAGAAAGCAGGTAAAAATCTATGTACGCAATCATTGAAACAGGCGGAAAGCAGTACAAAGTTGAAAACGGCGATGTTATTTTCATCGAAAAACTTGACGTTGAAGCTGACGCTGAAGTAACCTTTGATAAGGTTATCGCAATTGGTGCAGACGACGGTATTAAAGTTGGCGCTCCTTACGTTGATGGTGCTTCTGTAAGCGCTAAGGTTGTAAAGAACGGCAAAGGTAAGAAAATCGTTGTTGCAACTTACAAACCAAAGAAGAATGAAAAACGTAAAATGGGTCACAGACAACCATATACAAAGGTTGAGATTTCAGCAATCAACGCTTAAGTCGTATGATTAAATTTACGTTCTACAGTTCAAAAGACGGTGTACTTTCAGGTTTCAATTCAAAAGGTCACTCAGGCTATTCAGATGCCGGCTCCGATATTGTATGTGCAGCAGTTTCTTCCGTTGCATATATGGTAGCAAACACTTTAACTGAAGTTATGCATATAAATGCAGATATTAAAGTTGACGATAGCGGAGAAATGACAGTAATTGTTTCCGAGAAAGATGCAATTAATTCACAGGATATTTTAAAAGGACTCAGGCTTCATATTGAAGAACTCAGTCTTCAGTATCCTAAAAATGTTACGATAACTATTACGGAGGTGTAACGAGATGCTTAAAATTAACATTCAGTTATTTGCTCATAAAAAAGGTATGGGTTCTACCCGTAACGGCCGTGATTCAGAGTCTAAGAGACTTGGTGCTAAAAGAGCAGACGGTCAATATGTTCTTGCAGGTAACATCCTCGTAAGACAGAGAGGCACAAAGATTCATCCGGGCACAAACGTTGGTAAAGGTAAAGACGATACACTCTTTGCTCTTGTTGACGGTCAGGTTCGTTTCGAACGCCTTGGCAGAGACAGAAAGAAAGTTTCTGTTTACCCTGTTGAGCAATAAGTTCTATAAGCATAAAACAACTCATCTTTTTAGATGGGTTGTTTTTTTATGTCCTGATTCATATAAGGAATAAAACAGAAAAAACTGTATACCATTATATATACATACACTACAAAAGCACCGGGCTTTTAATTTACAAAGTATTCATAAATTATTTTTAAAAGATTGTTGACAAAATCAATAATACATAGTATATTATTAACAGAGTTAGCACTCTGTGTGCACGAGTGCTAACAGGTGCTAAAACCACTTAAGAGGTGAAAACTGTGAGTGATATTTCAAAAAGAAAGCAAGAAATACTTGCAACAATAATCGAAAGATATATTGCCACAGGTGAACCTGTTGGTTCAAAAGCAATCTGCATGGATATGAATAATACCGTATCTTCTGCAACAATCCGCAATGATATGGCAGACCTTGTTGAACTTGGTCTTCTCGAACAACCGCACACTTCCGCTGGTCGTGTACCTTCACAAGCAGGTTACCGCTACTACGTAGATAATCTTATGACATCTTACGAGTTAGGCTACGACGAACAGGAACGTATCAAAATATGGCTCCAGAGTTTTTCCGGCGAACCGGATAAACTCCTCGAAAAGGCAGGCAGTATCCTGGCAGAGCTTACAAATTGCGTTGCAATTTCCTCTTCCCCTTCAGATAGTGAAGCCTTTATACGCCGTATAGAACTTGTTCCATTAAGTAACCACACGGCAATGATTGTTCTTCTTGCTACATCAGGTATCCTCAGAAGTGCAGTTGTGCGAAGCGACACAGAAATAAACGTAGATATCGCAGAGGTCTTTTATAACATCTGTCAGACCTACTTCAACGGCAGAAATGTTTCCGACATTTCCATAACGTTTATTCAGACCCTTGTTGCTTCTTTAGGAGATAAAGTATTTATAATGTCCCCTTTCTTATGTGCTATTGCAGATTTATGCGAAGCAGTCAAAACAACAGAAATTCATCTCAAGGGTCCTAACAATATACTTAACCATACTGAGCTTTCCGAAGACGCTTTCAGTTTAATGGATTTTCTTCATCGTGGTACGCCACTTGAAAATATGTTAAACGCTCAGAAAAAGCCTCTCAACATTGCAATCGGCTCAGAAAACGCTTACAGAGAATTACGCAATAGCACAACAATCTTTTCAAAATACTCTGTCGGTGATAAAGAAAGCGGCTCAATCGGCATCATCGGTCCGACACGTCTTGATTATGCAAGGCTTATACCAAGTATTAAATATCTGGCAGGAGTCATCGGCTCAATGCTTACAGAAACATTAGATGAATAAGGTGGAAATATGGCAGAAGAAAAACAAGTAAACGCTGCAGAAGAGACTGTAGCAAAAGAAGAAAAGAAAAAGAAAAAATCTTCAAAAAAAGAAGATACCTTCAATGCGGAAATCGAAAAACTCTCAACTGAACTTTCCGAATTGAAAAACACATATCTTCGCACACTCGCCGAGTACGACAACTTCAGAAAACGCTCTCAAAGAGAAAAAGAAGCTACCTACGGCGATGCAAAAGCTAATACGTTAAAAATGCTGCTTCCTGTTTTAGATAATTTTGACAGAGCAGCCGATAATAAAACCGATGACATTGAGGTTTATCGCAAAGGCGTTGAAATGACACTTACCCAATTACGTGACATTCTCAAAAACCTTGAGGTTGAAACCTTCGGTGAAGTCGGAGACGAATTTGACCCCAATATTCACAGTGCAGTAATGACTGTTGAAAATCCGGACCTTCCTGAAAATACCATTGCAGGTGTTTTTGAAAAAGGCTACAAAATGGGTGACAGAATTCTCAGATTTGCAACTGTACAGGTTACAAATTAAAACACATTCAATTTTATATAATATACGGAGGTAATTTATTATGGCAAAAACAATCGGTATTGACTTAGGTACAACAAACTCTTGTGTTGCAGTTATTGAAGGCGGCGAGCCTGTAGTTATTGCAAACGTTGAAGGTAACAGAACAACTCCATCAGTAGTTGGCTTCTCAAAATCAGGCGAAAAACTTGTTGGTCAGGTTGCAAAACGTCAAGCAGTTCAGAACCCTGACAGAACTGTTTCATCTATCAAAAGACATATGGGTACAGACCACAAAGTAACTATTGACGACAAGTCATACACACCACAACAGATTTCTGCTATGATTCTTGCAAAACTTAAAGCAGATGCAGAAAGCTACCTTGGTGATAAAGTTACAGAAGCAGTTATTACAGTTCCTGCATATTTCACAGACTCTCAGCGTCAAGCAACAAAGGACGCAGGTAAAATTGCAGGTCTCGAAGTAAAGAGAATTATCAACGAACCTACAGCAGCTGCCCTTGCTTATGGTATTGATAAAGAAAATGACCAGAAAGTTATGGTTTATGACCTTGGCGGTGGTACTTTTGACGTTTCAATCATTGAAATGGGTGAAGGTGTTCAGGAAGTTCTTGCTACTGCAGGTAACAACAAGCTCGGTGGTGACGACTTCGACCAAAGAATCATTGACTGGCTTGTTGCTGAATTCAAAAAAGAAACAGGTGCAGACCTTTCAAACGATAAAATGGCTATGCAGAGACTTAAAGAAGCTGCAGAAAAAGCAAAAATTGAGCTTTCAGGCGTAACATCATCTGCAGTTAATCTTCCATTCATCACAATGACAGAAGCAGGTCCACTCCACCTTGACACTACTCTTACAAGAGCTAAATTTAACGAACTCACAGCAGACCTTGTTGAAGCTACTATGGTTCCTGTTCGTCAAGCAATTTCAGACTCAGGCCTCAAGGTTTCAGAGCTTGATAAAGTTCTTATGGTTGGTGGTTCTTCAAGAATCCCTGCAGTTCAGGACGCAGTTAAATCATACACAGGCAAAGAGCCATTCAAAGGCATCAATCCTGACGAATGTGTAGCAATCGGTGCCGCTCTTCAGGCAGGTGTTCTTGGCGGTGACGTTAAGGGTCTTCTCCTTCTTGACGTTACTCCTCTTTCACTCGGTATTGAAACACTCGGTAATGTTTGCACAAAGATTATCGAAAGAAACACAACTATCCCAACAAAGAAAAGCCAGGTTTTCTCAACAGCTGCAGATAACCACACATCAGTTGAAATCCACGTTCTTCAAGGTGAAAGAGAATTTGCAAGAGATAACAAAACTCTCGGTATGTTCCACCTTGATGGTATTCTTCCTGCACGTCGTGGTACTCCTCAGATTGAAGTTACTTTTGATATTGACGAAAACGGTATTGTTCACGTTTCCGCAAAAGACCTTGGCACAGGTAAAGAACAGTCAATTTCAATCACCGCTTCTTCAAACATGAGCAAGGACGATATTGAAAAAGCTATTAAAGAGGCTGAACAATTCGCAGAAGAAGATAAGAAACGCAAAGAAGAAGTTGACATCCGTAACGGTGCAGATCAGATGGTATTTGAATGCGAAAAACTCCTTTCTGAAAACGGAGACAAATTCGACGAAGCAGATAAAACAGAAATCAACACAAAGGTTGACGCTCTCAAAGAAGCACTCAAAGGTACAGATGTCGAAGCAATCAAAGCAAAGCAAGAAGACCTTCAGAAGAAATTCTACGAAATTTCTGAAAAGCTTTACAAAGCAGCAGGCGGTGCTCAGGGCTTTGACCCTAATGCAGCTGCAGGTTTTGATGCCAACGCAGGCGCTCAGGGCGACAATTACACAGAAGCAGATTTCACAGACGTTGACTAATTAAACTAAAAGACGGCTCCCAAAAGGAGCCGTCTTAAAAGGATTTTATTATGGCAGATAAAAGAGATTATTACGAGGTACTAGGGCTTTCCAAAAGTGCTACACCCGACGAAATAAAAAAGGCATATCGTCAACTTGCTAAAAAATATCACCCCGACCTTAACCCTGACAATAAGGAAGAGGCAGCAGCAAAATTCAAGGAAGCTAACGAAGCTTACGAGGTTCTTTCTGATGCAGAAAAGAAAGAAAAATACGACCGCTTCGGCTTCGCAGGTGTTGACCCAAGCTATGGTGCAGGTCAAGGCGGATTTGGTGGATTCGGCGGCTTCGGTGATGGAATGGAATTTGACCTTGGAGACATTTTCGGCTCCTTCTTTGGCGGCTTCGGTGGCGGCAGAGGTTCAAATCCTAATGCACCAAAAAGAGGAAGCGATATCCCTACAAACATTTATATCACCTTCGAGGAAGCTGCAAAGGGCTGCAAAAAAACAGTAGAATACCAAAAAATTGAGGCTTGTGACGAATGTAGAGGTTCAGGTGCCGCAAAAGGCTCCACACCTCAGACTTGCCCCGAATGTAACGGTCGCGGTCAGATAAACGTTCAGCAAAGAACGCCTTTCGGTACAATAAGTACTGCAAAAACTTGTCAACATTGCGGCGGTAAAGGTACTTATAACACAAATCCTTGCCAACGCTGTAAGGGTGTAGGCAGGATACGCAAAACACATAAACAAGAGGTTAATATCCCCGCCGGTATTGATGACGGACAGATTGTCACAATGCGTGGTGAAGGTAACTGCGGCTTGAACGGTGGCCCTGCTGGCGATTTAAAAATCGGCGTTACCGTTAAACCTCACCAATCATTCAAACGAGACGGCTACAACGTATGGTACGATATGAAGGTAAGCTATATTCAGGCTGTTCTTGGTGACACATTGCGTGTTCCTACTTTAGATGGCTTTGTTGAATACGAGCTTCCTGCAGGAACACAACCAAACTCTGTATTCAAGCTCAAGAACAGAGGTATCCCTGTTCTTAATTCTACACGTCGTGGTGACCAGCTTGTTAAAATTATTGTTGATGTACCACGCAACCTTAATCCTGTTCAGAAGGAAGCTCTTCTCAAATTTAACGAGGTAATGGGTAACTCACCTGTTAAACCTGAAGAGAAAAAAGGCTTCTTTGGCAGTAAGAAAAAGAAATAATTCCAATTTCAATATATCTTTTTAAAAATAACACAAAAATTTTGCGATGAAAAACATATATTTTTCTATTGCGAAATTTTTGTGTTATACTATAATATAAGTATAAAATAAAATTAACGGAGGAACCAAAATGAAAATGTCATTCCGTTGGTATGGCGAAAGTGACCCTATATCACTCCAATACATTCGCCAGATTCCAAATATGCGTAGCATTGTAAGCGCCGTTTACGACGTTAAACCGGGTGAAGTATGGCCTGAAGAAAGCATTGCAAAAATGAAAAATCAATGTGAGGAAAACGGTCTCGTTTTTGACGTTGTTGAATCAATCCCCGTTCACGAAGATATCAAGTTGGGCAGAAACGACGTAGATAATCTTATTGAAGTTTATTGCGAAAATATCCGCCGTTGTGCAAAATATGGTATAAAATGCGTAACCTATAACTTTATGCCTGTTTTTGACTGGACACGTACTCAGCTTGACAAAACAGCACCTGACGGCTCCACAAGTCTTGTTATGTACTGGGAGCAAATGAAAGGGCTTGACCCTCTCAAAGATGATATTCATCTTCCCGGTTGGGATTCAAGTTACTCTCAGGAAGAAGTACGTGAGCTTATTTCCGCTTATGGTGAATTGGGCGAAGAAGGACTTTGGAAGAACCTTGAAAAATTCCTCAAAAAAGTTATTCCTGTCGCAGAAGAATGTGGCATAAGAATGGCAATTCATCCTGATGACCCACCATATCCGATTTTTGGTATCCCAAGAATTATAACTTGCGAAAAAAATCTCGACAGAATGCTCAGTATTGTTGATAGCCCTGCAAACTCTCTTTGCCTTTGCACAGGCTCATTAGGCTGTGCCGCATCAAACGATGTTGTTGCAATGATTAAAAAATATGCCGCTATGGACAGAATCGCATTTATGCATATTCGTCAGGTACTTGTTCTTCCTGATGGTAGCTTTGAAGAACAAGGTCACCTTTCAAGTTGCGGTAGCCTCGATATGTACGAAATTACAAAAGCACTTGTTGAAAACAACTTTGATGGTTACGTAAGACCTGACCACGGCAGAATGATTTGGGGCGAAACAGGCAAACCGGGCTACGGTCTTTACGACAGAGCTTTGGGTGCAACTTATATCAACGGTCTTTTTGAAGCTTGCGAAAAAGCTTTCAAAAAATAAGGAGGAAGCAAAATGAATTCTATTTCCGAAAAAATTATGTCAATCGGCGTTGTTCCGGTTATTAAATTAAATAATCCTGAAAGAGATGCAGTTAATCTTGCCGACGCTCTTATTAAAGGTGGTGTACCTGTTGCGGAGGTTACTTTCCGTGCTGCAGGTGCCGCAACTGCAATTAAACTTATGAGTGACGCATTCCCTGAAATGCTTGTTGGTGCAGGCACTGTACTTACAACAGAACAGGTTGATGATGCTATTGCAGCAGGTGCTAAATTTATTGTTACTCCGGGTCTTGATGAGTATATAGTTAAATACTGTCAAGAGAAAAATATTCCAATCTATGCAGGTTGTACCACTCCTACCGATTATCACACAGCATACAGACTCGGTCTTGATGTTTTAAAATTCTTCCCTGCTGAACAGTCAGGCGGCCTTGCTAAAATCAAAGCAATGAGCGCACCGTTCCCGATGTTCAAGGTTATGCCAACAGGCGGTATTGGTCTCAATAATTTAAAAGAATATCTCTCCTGCCCTGTTATTGCAGCTTGTGGCGGTTCATATATGGTAACTGCAGACCTTATAGATAACGGCAAATGGGATGAAATTATTGAACTTTGCAAAAAATCTGTAGATATTGTTAAGGAGGCTCGTTGTAATGGCTAAAATAGTTACTTTCGGTGAAATTATGCTCCGTCTTGCACCAACAGAATATAATCGTTTCTTCCAGGACGGTATGTTCCAGGCAACATTCGGTGGCGGTGAAGCAAACGTTTCCGTTTCACTCGCTAATTACGGTATGGATTCTGTTTTTGTTACAAAGCTTCCCGACCACGCAATTGGTCAGGGTGCAGTTAACTCTTTACGTTATTTTGGCGTTGACACATCTAAAATCGTTCGTGGCGGCGACAGAATAGGTATTTACTACCTTGAAAAAGGTGCATCACAACGTGGTAGCGTTTGCATCTACGACCGTGCACATTCAGCAATTCAGGAAGCTGCTCCGTCAGATTTTAATTGGGATGAAATTTTCGAAGGTGCCGACTGGTTCCACTTCACAGGCATTTCCCCTGCTTTAGGCGAAAACCTTGTAGAAATCTGCAAGCAGGCTTGTATTGCCGCTAAAAATAAAGGCGTAAAGATTTCTTGCGACCTTAACTACAGAGGCAAGCTTTGGACAAGAGAAGAAGCAAGAAAAGCTATGACAGAGCTTTGCCAATACGTAGATGTTTGCATTTCTAACGAAGAAGATGCAAAAGATGTTTTTGGTATCGAATCAGAAAACACTGATATTTACGGCGGTAAGCTTAATAAAGAAGGCTACAAATCAGTTGCTAAACAGCTCGCAGATAAATTTGGTTTTGAAAAAGTTGCAATTACTCTCAGAACATCTATTTCTGCAAACGATAACGATTGGGCTGCAATGCTCTATGATGGTGAAAACTACTGTTTCTCAAAAGAATATCACCTTCACATCGTTGACCGCGTTGGCGGTGGCGACAGCTTCGGTGGCGGCCTTATTTATGCTCTTTTGAGTGGTAAGGATACACAATCTGCAATAGAATTTGCAGTTGCTGCATCTGCTCTCAAACACTCTATCGAAGGCGACTTTAACAGAGTAAGCGTTTCTGAAATCGAAAAACTTGCAGGCGGCGACGGCTCAGGCAGAGTACAGAGATAAAAATCATATCAGACCATACAATGACTTGCATTGTATGGTCTGATTTTTTTACCATGCTCTCACACCATCTATATGAATAAATCTTGCCACATCGTAACTATAACTTGATAAAGGTCTATCCAAAGCATCGTATGTGTGAGCAGCTATGAGTATTTCAGGCTGTGTTGAAAGAACAATCAGCGTATGATAAAATGACCCATCTGCTCTACCCAACTGAATAACATCACCCGGAACAACATCTGCTTCACTCACTACGTGGCCATATAGCCCCACAGAAGCGTTTGTTACAAGAAAGTTATATAAATACTCCACCCCACTCCAGGACGCTGTACGGTCAGATAAAGAGTTGTAGTACCAACCATAAATTGGAGTATAATTCATCACCCCTGCTCCTGCATACAGACATTGAGAAACAAAATTGGTGCAATCCCCACCAATATACTCAAAGTTGTAATATGCAGGATTTCTGCTCAAAGCCCATCGCCGCGCATATACCACAGCAGACTCTCTATCATACCTTTTTTCTCTCATATAAAAATCTCCTTTCGCTATAACATAGTATGGCGAAAAGTGATTTATGTCCACCGTCGTTGAATTGGGGTTCGAGTCCCGTTTTTTTAATACAACAAAAAAACAGAGCAACCACTAATGTGATTACTCTGCTTTTGGTGCGCCGAAAGGGACTCGAAGGGCTTCGCCCTTCGCACTCGCAAGCTCGTTAACCCGATTGTGTTCGCCTTCGGCGAGGCGGTTCGACCCCTGCTTTATTTTTAAAAACAAAAAATAAAGAATCTATACAAAAGTATAGATTCTCTATTTGGTGCCGGTGACCGGGGTCGAACCGGTACGGTATCGCTACCACTGGATTTTGAGTCCAGCACGTCTGCCAATTCCATCACACCGGCAAGTATTAACATTATATTACATTGATTTTTCAAAATCAATATTTAGAGAAAAATAAAAGTCATACTTTCGTATGACTTTTAGTGGTGACCCGGACGAGAATCGAACTCGTGTTACCGCCGTGAAAGGGCGGTGTCTTAACCGCTTGACCACCGGGCCATGTATGAGGGGCTTGACGCCCTTTTATTTAACACCTTAAGTAGGTAGGTGTGTTGGAAACTGGTAGCGGCAGTGGGATTCGAACCTACGACCAATCGGGTATGAACCGAGTACTCTAGCCAGCTGAGCTATACCGCCATATATATGAACAACATACATACCTACTCAGGCGATTGCTCTCTTTCTGAAAGCCTGTTAATTATAATATGATACGTTGAATTTGTCAATAGTTTTTTTAAAATTTTTTAAAATATTTTTTTGGTATATGTTTTTAGGTATAATAAAAATATTTTTTAATAAAAAGCAAAAATCTCTTGACAAGAGCCAAAATAATGTGTATAATTCTTTTTGCATTTGCGGATGTAGCTCATCTGGTAGAGCGCCACCTTGCCAAGGTGGAGGTAGCGAGTTCGAGCCTCGTCATCCGCTCCATATACGCGCCGGTAGCTCAGTTGGATAGAGTGTCTGGCTACGAACCAGAAGGTCAGGGGTTCGAGTCCCTTCCGGCGCGCCACAAGAAACAGTACAACATTAGTTGTGCTGTTTTTTATTTTGTTATAAACACAGCTCACCTGGGACTCGAACCCCCTCTCGCCGAAGGCGAACACAATCGGGTGTTCACGAGGAACGAGTGAATGACGGGCAACGCCCGTCGACCCCGGTCACCGGCACCAAAAAAGACAGTATAGCAAATGCTATACTGTCTTTTTATTTAAAATATTTTGTAAGAACTGTGTATTCTCGTAGATATAAGCTTTCGTGGTCAGGTGTTTTTTCTTTATAATGAGAAAATATTTCTATAGCATCCTCAACGGGCACCCATACAGGCTCCATACCATGCTCTATTTCTGTTTTTGTTAAACTCAATTCCCCTTCACCGATTATTTCACAAGGGAAATAATGTGCAATATAAAGCTCGTTAAAAACGTACTCATTTATTGTGAAAATCTGTTCTCCTGCTTTCACAATTAATCCGCACTCTTCAAGAACCTCTCGCTCGCAACACTTTTCAAAGCTCTCCCCTTCTTCAAGACCGCCACCGGGAGACATATAAACGTCCTTATTCTTTTCATAAGACAACAAAACCTTACCATCGTTAATCACAAGACCTCTGCATGCGACACGCCTTTTTACAAGAGGTTCAAAAAACGTTTTACTTACTAAATCAATAATCTCTGCCATAATGCCTCCTATATTAAAAGAAGAGGCATTAAGCCTCTTCTTCATCACTTTCTGATACTTCTGCAATAACCTCTTGAATAAGGGCCCAATCAGCCTGGTCATCAATATCAAGAAGCCTTAAAGTTTCATCTTCATAGCAATAATATGAAGCGTAAATATTTTCAAACCCATCCTCATTTACTGTATCATCAGTATAAATCACAATATCTCTTTCATTTTGAGGACTTGTAAACATCAAAATGGTGCGACATTTTATTTCCTCACCGTTTTCACCTAAAACAGAAAAAATCTCCGGAATCTCTACCATATTACACCGCCATACCTAACGCTTTAAGAAGATAATTAAGAATTATTGTAATAATATTAAAGAAATCTGTGAAACCTGTAAGTAAATTATTACCTATATTTTCAAGATTCTTATTTGCGCCATAACCTTGAAGTGTACCGCAGTTATCGTCAACCTTATCATCAACCGTGAAGGATTGAAGAAGCGGTGAAACAAGAGCAACTGCAAGGTATTCTGCAGGAGTTACGCCACCTTCAGGGAACATTGTTTCCAACATATCATCGCCACCGAGAGAACCGCTTGTAGCAAGGATAATTGCCTCTGCCCAATCATACACTATCGTTTCATCTTCAAGAGTGTCAAGTTCTCCTCTGATTACATAAGAAACTATGCAAAGGAACATTTTAACATCACGTTCATTCAACGGATAATTTTCGCTACCTGCATAGTGTGCCGCAACAAGCTCTGTAGCAAGGTCCCAACCGTCTTTATATTCACTGTCAGGAATATCAATGCCCTCTGCTGCTGCACGTTCTTGTATACTACCCGGCCCATAAAGTGGGTCATTAAGAACAACTATAAGCTCATCCACAATGTTTCTTACAAGGTCGTAATAAATGTCACCCGGTTTAATACCAAGTTTTTCATCAGTAAAGCCGAGTTCAAGTCTGTACTCAACACCATTTTTAAGATACTCTTTTGCAAAGGCGTTAAGACCATTGTTCATGGCGTCAATCTGCTCTTGCGAATAACCATTCACGTTTGCCTGAAGTGCATCAGTGTCAATAGAATCTACAGTTTCAACGTCGTAGTGAATTACACCATCTTCGAAATCAAACACTCTGTATTGTAAAGGATACATTGTCAGAGAAGTTGTTGCAAAGTCAGTGATAATATTACCAAGTGCACTTGTTTTTGATGTAGCATCGCTACAATGCTCGTGCCCTGAAAAAACAACCTTAATACCTGCATTTGCCCAACGCTCTGCAGTAAGCTCATGATTACGGATAATAAAATCATGGCTCAACACACGTTGAACAGGGAGATGGTCAAGAAGATTATGGTGCATCATAAGAATAGGATACTTACCCTCTTCTTTTGCTTTTTTCGCTTCATCAATAACCCATTGAACTCTGTCTTCAGTCATACCGTCCTCAGTTGACTTATCAGGGTCATTACTGTCAAGAGCAATAAGCCTGTACTTTGAGCTTAAATCTGCTGTATATGAGCCAGTACCATCAAGAGTGGTAATAGCCTCATCATACCCAAATTCTTTATAGATTTCCATAAATCTTGCAAGGTCAACCTCACAATATTCACCTAAGTTACCAAAGTCATGGTTACCCGGAATAACGTAAACCTGTTTGCCTGTTGTTTCTTCAAAGTTTTTAAGCTTCTCTGCAACTGCATAATGCTCTTCAGGAATACTTCTACCATTATCCGCAAGATCACCTGAAATAAGTACAAATTCAACATCATCATTATTTGCACATTGATTTAAAAACTCGTCAATAATAAGTCCGCTTTCATTTTCCATAGCGGCACGTCTGTTTGCATAACCAAAAATTGGGTCCTCTGAATACCATTCAAGTTCTTCTTCAGGAACGTTGTAATGCAAGTCTGATGCAACCGCAAAAGAAATGTCACCATTACTACCTGCAGCCGAAGCCGTAACACAAGCAGATGCAAGCATTGTAACTGCCAATAAAATGGATATAAGCTTTTTCATACAATTACCTCCGTTAAGAGCGAAACTCTTATCTGTTACCAAAAACCGGTAACTGATATACACATATTAATATTAACACACAAAATAATCATTTACAATAGCTATATTTTAATGAAATATATATTTTTTTCAAAATACCTATTGACATTTTACAAAATATCAATTATAATCTAGCAGTTGTCAAATGTAACAGATAACATTTCGGGGTGTAGCGCAGTTGGTAGCGCGCCTGCTTTGGGAGCAGGATGTCGGGAGTTCAAGTCTCTTCACTCCGACCACGTAAAAATCCTTGTAAACCTTAGGTTTACGAGGGTTTTTACTTTTCTCCCAAAACTCTCAAAAAACACCTATGACCACATATTGTCCCACTTTTGCGCAAAAACGTCAAAATTAAAATACACATTAGGATGTAAAGGGAATGAGTAACTCTCAAATTTAATCACCAAACAAACTAAATATTGGGGTTATGGCTCATCCGGTAGTCCGAATCACTAAGAAACGCACCCACGCTTCAATATTCCCCATTCTTTGCGCTCACTCTATCTGATTGTTTTCCTTCAGTTGCTCGGTCACGCCCTTAACCTTTTCCAGCTACTCAACAAGAGTATAAAATATATCTTGTGCCTGTTTTTTAACTTCATCACAATGCTAATACAGTTCCCCTTGAGTAAATAGTGTTATAAATAACACCTTCTTGTTTTTTTAGCAGATAATCTTTTTGCAGCATACACCATTTGCCAAGAACAACATTTACTTATTTGGAATGGAAGATAAGATTAGAAATGTAAAAGCCTCCAACTTGACAGTACTGAATTGTGTTTTTGTTTAACATATAGATAGCCTCTTTTAATTTGGGAACTCAATCGTACCAATTAAAAGAAGCTTTGTCGAAAGTATTGTTTCTATATGTAAATGCTGAAAATTAATCTATTACAAAAAATAAACATTTTTGTCAAAAAAACAAGCGTTTTTGTCTTTTTTGTTGATATTTATTATTAACTACTATACATTCAAATCAAGCATCAAAAGTAAAAACTGAAATGATGTTTGCAATTTTTAACGAACCAGATAAAGGAGCTTTGAATTTATGGCACAGTATATTTACGTATACATGGACAATGAAGGAAAAAATTTTAAAAATAAAGGGCTATACGATATAATCGTATTTATAGGCGAACAAAAACTAAATAAGCAAGGAGAAAAGGTAACAAAAGAAGCATACAAAGCAGGGAAAAAAGCAATTAACTCTCGCTTAAATAAATGGCATTTAACAGCCATTGAAAGGTTAGTTGTTGCTGACAAGACAAAACACACATTTGATTATGATCAAAAAACAGTTAAACCTATATGGAAAATACACAGAAGTAAAGCCCAAAAAATTTTCAAGGCAATACACTGTATTTTAAATCAGTATGATAATCCTGAAATTTCGAATCTTTTTAAAACTATATGTAATAACCATGGTTTTTCTTTATGTCAGGATGCGGTAGGATCCCCGTATTATGAAGTAATTTGTGATAAAAAACTTCTTGTATCTCAAAAATATGATAAAACTGATATTGATGATTTGACATCTTGCTCAGATGAAATAAAAAATTTTTCTAGTTTTCAATAATTATATATCTATTGCATATAATATTCGGAGGTGAATATAGTTTGAATATTAATGATTGGAAAGTCATACAAATGCAAAATGATGTAAAATATATAAAACGAAATACCATGCATAAGAATGCAGCAAATTGGTCATTAGTAATCGATGTGTTTTTGGTTTTATTATCATTTGTATTAGATCGTATTTTTGAAGATAAGGAAATAACAAGTTGTCTTTGGATCGTTATTGCTATCAGTGGTGTTGCAATACCATTAATTTTAGTTACAATTGAGACTGTAAAAATTAAGCGAACAGAAAAGATTTCTCTTAGAGTAATGAATTCTAGAGAACTTGTAAAAATGTTTGATGATGAAATTTGTTATATGATAATGTCCGCCGAATCATTTGCAAACAGTTTAAAAAATACGGAAAAAATTGATTCACGTCAGAAGGCTTTATTATTTGAATTTTATGTTATTGAAACAGAATATTATTTAAATAAAGCTGTTTATTTGCTATTAAAAATGGATAATAATTTAAGTGCTGTTATTGATGATAGTAATATCGTTGAAAATCATATTTCCAGAGAAAGGTTGATTAATGCAGTAAGTTTAATTGCTTCAATATATGAAGCACTATTTAACAGTTCACAAGATCAAACATCTATTTTAAATAAATTTTCTGTTAATGTTAATTTAACTAACTCTATGGAAAATTATAAATCTCTTAAGAGTTTTGCGAATAGAAAAAAAGATTTGTTAAAACTAAATGTAAGCGAAGTTTTTTCATTTCCAATATAGTATCTTTTATATTTTAATCTAACACTATACTTTATTATATACACTTTTGTTAATGTGAGGGGTATATTTGTGAGTGTTTTGAAAATACGCGAAACCTGGAGGATGTTGATGATAGAGAAAAAGCCTCTGGAATCAAGCAATTCCAGAGGCTTTTTCTTTGTTTACTGTGTATCATATTTTAATAAATATCTATTCGCCAATACACTCGAGAATATCATTAATTTTAGAAAATGCATTTAAGGCATCATCAAAATTCTGTTGCTCATCTGTGTAAAGTAAATCTTTATGCAAATTCTCATACGTCGAACACACCTGATCGCTGAGATAATGCTTCCAAGAATCAAAATCGTATGCACTGGTAGGGTCATATTCTTTACTGATATTTCGTTTTCCAAGATAATAAGAATCGGTGGCTTTTGTAATTTCTATCAAACGCTTCAGTTCATCTGTATCTTCAAGAAAGTCTTTGATTTCTTGCAATTCAAACAATCTTGTAACATCATAAATATGACGAACTTTCTTATCAATTGTTCCACAAATAGCATGACGTTTCACAGACATAAGCTTATCTACAAAGGTTCGTTCGATATTTAAAACATTTAACGATATCTCTTCCAGTTCGTATTTAGCTATATCTTCTGCACCATCGTGTTCTTCAAGAAACTCCTGAATATATGTTTTCAATATTCTCTTAGAATATGGGTCAGGACGAATACTACTTCCTATTTCAAGCTTTACTCGATTTGATTTATCCCCAAACCAAACTAACATACTCTTACTACGATTCGAACGCTCTGCATCAATTTTTTCGACATCAGCACCAACAGTCATAACATTTTCTATTTTCTTAATAGTTTTATCGCAAACTTTATCGCTTTCATCCATTCCAAGATATGTCAAATCAATATCTTCAGAAAAACGTTCTATTGAACCTGGATAACATTTACTTAATGACGTACCACCTTTGAAAACACACTTTTCAGCGTATTCGCTATTAACTAAGTTTTGCAAAAGCATAACGATATAATAATCTCGTTCAATTGCTGACTCGGGCAAATGTTTATCTGTAGCAACGATTGATATTAAATCCCTGAACTCTTCAGGAAACTCGTGCAATTTCATACAATTCCTCCATTTTAGGATGCTTATATTCAGAGAGAGCAGAAAGATATATGTTTAAGTTGTTCTCTACTTTATAGTAATTTAAAATCTCTCTGAAAAATGATATGGTTGATTTTTTATAAGCTTTAGTTGAAATAACCTCTTCAAATGCTTTTGTATTGAATGATAATGCGAGATGCTCTGAATACTTAATAAATTCAGAATAATTAATATCTTGGATAGAATTAAAGTTTTGCAAAACTTCTAAACCTTGAAGCATATTAACAATTTCTTTTGAGAATTCTAACGGCATTTGATGCACAATAATATTTCTTATAGTCTTAGTCATACCATCAAGTGCAGAGGACATAACAGTAATTGTTTTGGGTATTTGAGTTGTTAGATTTAAAGAATTATATAATGAATAACCAACAACAGTTCCAGTTTCATTTTCTGTAAAAGCAGAAATTATTTCTTTCTCTGATGGTGGAACAACTCCATACTTACTCTTTTTAGGTAAGTGATATGTTCCTTTTGCTATTTTTACAAGCTCACCTGATTCACACATTCTCTGAAGTGTTTTATAGTAAGCTACTTCACTGATTTGATCAGCTAACTTTTCTCGGAATAGTTTATTAACAATAATCAACTCGTTTTCTTCAAACTCTGCCAGAGCATTTTTTACAATGGGATTACTTTTCATTTTCTGCACCTCCTTGATATAATCTCTGCTATTATTATATGCACAAAACCGAATATTGTCAAGTAAAAACGAATTTTACTTGACAATAATAGATGTTCCAATGTAAATATTATGTTCAGTTTTTTAGTGTTTTCCTTATTCTTTGACTTATGCAGTTCAATTTTTTACATACTCTGCTCTTGTTTCAAGCATTCTTTCTCTGCCTGAATTTCAGCCTTCATCGCTTTTATCAGCTCCGCTAACAGTATCTCACATTCCTCTCTTGTTTTTGCATAAACATTTCGTGAGATTCGTTTTCCGTTAGCATCTCTTGGTGAATATCTTCCTTCGTATAGATGGTCGTTTATTTTACTTACACAACCTGTTCCGGGCTTTCTGTGTTTGCCTTTTTTGGCTTCAAATTTGGCGAACACTGGCTTTTTATCACTATCAGCGGATACTTTCTCTATTTCTTCTAAAGCGTCCTCATTTTTGCCGATACCTTTGTCAATTCGTGCGGCTGCCTGAAGTTGCATTGTATCAGTAATATGAGAGTATATATCAAGTGTAGTATGTGCAGATGTGTGTCCGATTATAGTTGAAAGGGTTTTCACATCCATACCATACTCCAATGCCATGGTTGAAAAAGTGTGTCTTAGGTCATGGAATCGGACATGGTTGCACTCTGCTCTTTCCAATATCCTTGAAAGAGCATTTCTAACTGCAGATGGCCAACGTGGTTTAGCGTTATCTTTTGGTGAATAGAAAATCCAGATTGAATCAACCTTGGTTTTATATTCCCTCAACATTTCGGTAATCTCAGGTGGAAGCACTATTGTCCTTATGGAGGATTTTGTTTTTGGTGTGTCAACTATAAGTTCACCATTAACTGTATAGACCTGACGAGATATGTTAAGCTCACCTGTTTTGAAGTTCAAATCATCCCATTGTAATGCAAGTATTTCTCCTCTTCGCATACCTGTTGAAAGCTCCAATGCAAACAACTCATATAAACCATATTCATTGGCTTGTATAAGAAATCTGTACATTTCCTCTTTTGTGAGTATCTTCATTTCCTTACTCTTTTTAGGTGGCAATTTGCAACCCGAAGCAGGATTCTGTTTTATAACACCTTCTTGCACAGCCTTGTTTAATGCACTATTGCAGGTTATGTGACAACCTCGTACAAGTCTGTTTGAAACACATTCACCACATTTTTCAACATTATTCTTTCTACCTGAAGTTTTAAGCCTTGCATAGAATTTCTGCAAATCGCTTTGAGTTAAATCTTCAATAGATATTTCACCAATTTCGGGAATTATGTGGTTATATATTCTATTCTCATAATCCTCTTGTGTTTTAGGTTTTATAAATGGCTTCGAGTAAACCTTATACCAATAATCAAGCCATTCTCCAAACGGCATTTTGGGATTGATTTTGTTATTGGTTTTGCCTAACGATTCCTTTAGCTTTTCCATTTTAGCTTGACACTCTGTCTTGCTTTTTGAAGTAACCGTCTTGGTAATGGGAAGACCTTTTTCATCGTAATCAATTACAATTCTGCCTTCCCATCTTCCATCTTTTCTTTTACGAAGAAGACCTTGACCTGCTTCTCTTCTCTTTTTGGTCATTAACTAACCTCCGTTATATCCTTCATAAATCTGCCGACTATGACAGATGCATTCTTCTGCATATCGTTTGTAACGTGAGTGTATGTATCAAGGGTGAATGATGCATTTGTGTGTCCAAGTATTCCTGACAGAGTTCTTGCATCCACACCACTGGAAAGAGCGTGGGTCGCAAATGTATGTCGCAGGTCGTGAAACCTTATGCTTGGCAAACCCGCATTTTTAAGTATAGCTTTTAGTTTTAAATATGCCGTAGATGGATTTATAGGTTTTGTGTTATCGTAGAAATTAGGAAAAATCCACTCACTCGAAACTTTATTCTTCCTCTCTGAAAGCAATTTCACAGTACTTGGTGGAAGGTATATTGTTCTCGTTCCTTTTTGAGTTTTAGTTTCACCTGTTTTTAACCCACCACCTTTGTGAGTGGTCACTGTTCTCACTACATTTAACTGACCTGTGGTTTCATTAAAATCACACCACTTGAGTCCGCATAATTCACCTCTACGAAGTCCTGTAGTAATTTCTGTATAAAAGAAGTCATACCATAATTCATCTTGCTTTATGGCATCCATAAACATTTCCAACTGAGTTTCGTTTAGTATGTTTTTAGGCTTGTATTCCACTTTCGGTATCTTTGTACCATTAGTAGGATTCTTTGCAATGAGATTCTCTTTCACAGCAACATCCATTGCCTGGTGAAGTATCAGATGTGTATCTCGAACCAAGGAACCCGATTTACCTTCGGACAACAATTTGTTGTAGAATTTCTGCACTATCGATGTGGTTAATGATGCAACTGTCTTGTTACCCAAGTTTGGAATAATGTGCAATCGAATTACCGATTCATATGATTTCCATGTTTGTTCTCTGATGGAGAACATCATATATTCGTCCATCCATTTTTGCATCCACGCTTCAACAGTAATCCGACTATTTTTCGTCAGTTCAACATTGCTATACTCGGCAATCAACTCTCTTAACTTTTCATAAGCTTCTTTTTGAGTTCTGCCACTCACATATTTGTATATGGGTGAACCATCTTTTTTGTGACCTGCAACTATCCGACCTTCCCAAAGATTTGGTCGTTTCTGACGGACGTTACCTTCACCATCAGCTCTTCGCTTAGCCATCTAATCACTCCTTTCGCAACACAAACATATACCACAAGCTTTTTAGAATATCCAGATAAATTTTCACTTATCAAACTGGGAACCCTTTAACAAACCTTGAAACAATTGCGTTTAACCGTATTTTGTTCAAAGAGGAGTCAAATGGCTGTTTTTAGGAGTCCACTTTTCCAAAGTCTGAAACCCTTTACACAGTCGGCATCGCCGTCTGATGTGAACTGCAGAAGGGGTGTTAGCAACCCCTTTGCTTATTCCTGCAATAAAAATCGGACTGATTTTTATTCTGATTCTGAGCAATAATTGCCTGTTGTTCGTTGTAATAATCCAGAGCATTTTGGATTGGTAGTATGGTATAGAGTAATGTCCCGTTACGCTTAATACCTGACTTAGTTACAATGCTTGTCTGCTCAACAGCAATCATCTGCTTTTCAACTAATGAGTCAACATACTTTTTCACAGTTCCTCTACTCATCTTTAAAGCCTTACCTATTGTTTTAAAACTTGGATGACAAGTGTGCTTTTCTCTGTCCTCAAGATACATCAAGTACATATACAATGACATTTCTGCACCGTTCAAACCTAAACTGAATATGAGATTTGGCATAGGAAAAAAGTTTTTAATTCCTTTAATAAATACTGTAATCACCTCCTCAGATTGATGTGTTTTTATTCACCCAATCAATAAATTTATCTTTCGGAACTACCATTCTCCCACCAATCTTAAGAGCAGGAAAATTCTTTTTATGCATCAATTCGTATGCAGAAGAACGACCAATGCCAAGCACTTGACTAACAAGAACTGCATTCAAAAACAATGGCAATTCTTCATAAGATTTAAATGTACATTCTTTCATAAATGATACTCCTTTCGTTATTTTATTTTTATACCCCTCTACTTTATATCGGACATTTTTTGAGCAAAATGTAACATCCTTTTCTCGTTTTTTACAGATTGTTTACAATTAACCTATCACCACCTCTCACTTGACAACGGACAATTTTTTGACCTTTGAGCGGGTATTGATATAAAAAATTTAAAATACCCCTCACTTATAAACGGACATTTTTTGGTAAAAATAGGAAGTATATAATCAAAAATATTTTTTATTCCTCTACTTGTCAGCGGACAAAATTTTTTAAAACATGACGCCTAACTATAAATATTTTAGATAAAAAAACAACCTGACTTACTTGCTCTTTTATAAGCAATAAGTCAGGTTGTTAAATATATTTTTGTCTTATCTTTGATTACTGTGTGACAGTTTTTAATATGTTAATAAATTTGTTAATGCTGATGCATTATGGAATTGTAATTCTTCACCACTTCATATAATCATAACTATTATAATCTAAGATACTCTTTTATCACTTATACATTTCTTCAGTTCAGCAAAATTACACTTCGATTATACCATTGTCCCTTTGAAGAATATTTTTTATCACAATCGCTACTATACATGGATATATAAGTGCGGTATCTTTTGTTATTGTCCACATCAAGCCACCCTCATCAGCATCTGCACCATGATCCGCTGCATTTCTAATATGCCCAATGAATTCTATCATGCCTTTATGTTTTTTTGATAAATTCGATGTCAGCGCGTTTCTTTTTTGCAAAATACCATTTTGACCGACAAGCGAAACTCCATGACTATTTGCATAACCATCAAGAAATGATTCAAAAGAATTGGCCGCATAGACTACAACTGCTCTTGTGTCAGGTGTTTGAGATTTTGATTTTTGAAACGCTTCAGTAAGTGGTTCTATTACAGTAATATTGTCAACTGAATTATATACTGTTTCTCCCCAAAAATCTCGCAACGATTTTTCTGTATTAGCACTTTCTAAAAGGGATGTTTCAATTAGTGGATAGATATTGTCTTCTTCTCCAAAACTATACAAATTAGCACCTTCACTTTTTAAAGCTTTTGCATATGTAGCTATACTTATCAACGTGCTTTTTATATCTCTTTCATTTGCGGAAATTGAACATAGAATTTTTGTTTGATTGCATGCTCGTTCTATAGAATGTGTAAAACCATAACGTGTTTTAAACACTTTATATGGTTCATATTGCTCTAGTATTAAACGCATTATAACCGCTTTTTGCTCGTCAGTTGTTGCAGTTACTAGTTTTTTTGCTAAATATGAGTTTACTGAATAACACCCAGAAGATGCATCGTGTACTATCATGCCTAGGTCAATTGCCATTATCAAGGCTTTATTGACTTGTTCATCGGTTGCTATTCCTGTAAATTCTGAAATGAAAGCAGTATCAACATTACATCCTTTTGCAACAATTGCATCAACAACAGCAACAATATCTTCAGCAGTAGTCAATACTATATTGTATGCCATTTTTATACTCCTTTTTATTAATTATTCAGAGATACTCTTTACCAATTTTTGTATTTTGTCAGTAAGTTCATCAATTTCAGTAACTGTGCAATCAATATTAATATTTATAGTTATAGCACTACCGATATTAAACGATGAAACCGGAACTTGAGAAGAAGACTGCATTTTATTTACAGGTACATTTTCTTTGATATTGTTTGTGGCGTCTTTTTTTTCTGGCACATTTGTTTCACATACAGTTAGTTTACCATCTGTTTCACAAAGAACTGACACAGATTTCATAATTTCAATAATAGCACCTGCACCTGCGTGATTTTGTTTATTGTCCTTTTGACCAGAAGAATAAATAATGTGGTTAAGGAAACTTGTTCTATCCATACCATTTCTTATTCTTACTGCAGAAATCATACGATTAAGAAAATCATTTTCTGCTATAATTTCTTTCCAGATTCTTTCAATTTCATAATCAATTCTAGAAATGTATGCTCTTCCAAGAGAACGACCTATTTCAGTTGCTGATTTTTTATTCCCTTCAGTAATTAGTCCAACTTGAACCAGAAATCCGTTGTTCGCACTTACCGCAGTACGGGGTACACCAGTAGCTTGACTAATATCATCTAACGATAAAGTAGCGCCCTCTTTTTCGCCTGCGTATGCCTGGATTATTTTTAAAATTTCGTCCATTGAGGATGCGGGAAGTTTAAAAGTTTCTGCCATTATTACTAATCTCCTTTGCATTTGTTTATAAACTAAATTTTTAATATAGTTACCCACATAGATAATAGTGCAAAATACATAAAATGACAATAAATTGCGTAAAATCGTGCTATTTTTCGACAAAAGTGTTGTTCTTTCTACTCATATAGCTACTTTTACTTGTTTAATTATTATTTCTATACAATGATTCAAAACAAAAAAGCAATGGCAATAACCAGCAGAGGAGATTGAATCCGTACCGGTTATTGCCAGGGGGTGTGTATGTATTATTTCGCTTTTCGGATAAATATTTTTATATTTATTGATTGAAAGGAGAAAAAACTGAAATTCTACATACGACCGAATATTAGCATAACACCCTCAAACTATCAAGAAAACAAACAAATATGTTCCAAAAATCAACAAAAACGTAATTAATCAAGTTACAAACTAATCATAAACCAATTACGAAATATACAGTTTTTAAAACAATATGAATCCCCTCTACTAGAATTTACAGAAATAATTTTTTATGAGTTAAATTATTTGTTATCTTAAGTAATTCACTCAAAATATCCTTTTTTGTGTCGAAAATATCGTATTTTGGTAAAAGCTATTGACAAAATTCGAGTTTTATGCTTATAAAGATTTTGAAAAAGCATTTTAGATATATCATATAAATATATTTCTTAGAAAAGCTATTGTTTACAATTTTCAAATTTTAAATATTAAATAATTTGATATAATTACATAGCAAATAAACAAAAAAGGAGGGAAGTCATGACAAGGCTGGATTCAGAACAAAAAAATAATGCTCTCACCCAAGAGAACATAGATGTTATTATGGCTGATTGTGAGCAGTACAGAAAACAGCTTATCAAATATTGTTTACAATACTTTGAGTGCGAATACGAATATGCTGAAGATTGTGTTCAGGATGCCTTTGTTGCGCTGTATGAGAACTTGAAAAAAGGCATAGAAATACATAACTATAAGTCATGGCTCTACTCTGTAACACTTAACTATAAGAATAAGGTTATTAAAGATAAGATGAAGCGCAACGAATATGAATTCTCTGATAATGAAGAAAAAGATACAACAATAAATAATGCAATCTCATATAATCCTGATTATGTTGATAGTATGGTGTCAGATGAAACCATAGAAGAAAGAGCAATTCACATAATTTCGAGATTAAAACCCGACGATAAGAAACTATTTAAACTATATTATTGGGAACATAAGAAACTAAAAGAAATAGCAGAACTTTTAGGAATAACCTATGACACAGTAAGGAAACGACACGAAAAGTTAAAAAAGAAAATCATAAAAATGATTAAGGAATACGAAGATTATTAAAAATAAAAGGTCACATTTTTAAAAAGGTCTGCACTATAAAGGCAGGAGGTAATAGTTTGAAAAACAAATTTAGTAAACAAGATTTGAAAAAAATAATATTTTCAAATACATCTAATTTGTCAAAAGAAGAAATCAAATCACTTATAGATAAAGAACTGTCTAAAAAACCGGAAGATGTTGACACAGACTATATCGATTTGTGTTTTGAATTAATGTCAATTTGTGAAAAATCAGAAAATAATGTTGTATCAATTAAGCCCAGATACATTAAGAAACCTATTATGGTAGCTGCCGTAATAATGGTTTTATGTATTTCTTTGATTTCAGTTTCAGCTATATATTTTAATATTCCTGAAAGGATTGCTCAGTTGGTAAATGGTAATGCAGAGTTACAGTACCCAATGGAAAATGCTGATACAACCGCAGATGGTTATGCATTATTGGAAACAGACCTAGCGAAAGAGCTTGAATCATTTGGTATTACTCCTGTAACATTTCCTGGAGCACTGGTTGAGGAGAATTGCAAAATCACAAAAGTTGAAAATTCAACGATAGATGAAACAATATCTTTGGATGCCGATATTTACTTTATTTACAATGGTTTTGAAGGAAATATAACAATAACTAAATACAAACCGTATGATGCAATGACAGGAACCGGTTCAGTTAATGATATTAACGCAGGTGAAATGATTAATGTTAACGGAATGGATGTATTGATTTTTGAACGAGATGAGGATTGCATAATAAAATATACAGATGACTTAACTACATACAGAATATTTTTAAATTGTGATTTTGAAACCGCGAAAGAATTCACAAAAACAATAAAATAAAAGGAGCAAAGAAAATGAAAAAGATAATTTCGATAACATTGGTTGTTATGACAATTGTGTTCTATGCTATTCCTACATCTGCACTAGCATCCAACAACACAGAAAATGATGACTGTTTTACGCAAGAGGAATTTGAATTACTCAACCCTATACATGCTGAATATAACGGAAATGCCAATACAAGAGCCACCGGTCTTATTACTGATTGTGATTTAGCCATAGCTAAAAGTGGCGCTAAATTAGTTATAAACGGATATACATATGGTAGTAGTAATGTTGTAAAATGCGGCTTTAAAGAGATTGTTATTCAACGACGAACAAATAGTAGCTCTTCATGGAGTAATTATACAACTTATGAAGATTTATATTCAGAAAGTACACAGTATACTTTTAAAAAATCGCTAACCGTAGCAACTGGTTATCAATACCGTGTAACTGCAATCCATTATGCGAAAAAATCTTTATTTTCAACACAAAAAATTGAAGTTTCAACAGGATATTTGACTTTTTAAATCGAATAAATGATAAAAAGATGACGAATCAAAACTCGTCATCTTTTATTTTTCAGAAATTTTATTCACATTTTTTAAAAAGCGCACACTAAACAAATAGAAATAAAACTCGAGTTTTAAATCAATAAAAAAGAGGTGATATCTAAACCACTACAAATTCAAAACAAAAACTATAAAAAGGAGTATTAAAAATGAAAAGATTTTTAGCTTTATTAGCAATGGTATCTATCATCTTGACAGCTTTTTCAATTCAGGGGTTTGCTGCCAATACCACTGATACAGACTTTGATTTTAGACTTCCAGCGGAAGGTTATTACACTGTGTTAAATAGTGGACGCAGAAAACTAGATGATTCAAGTACATACGTACATTATTATTCCTCAAATACCGGAAAGGTGTATTTTTCTGTCCATGGTTATAACAGTAATAAATATACCAATATTGCTTTATTAAATAATTGTACCATTAATGAATCTGCAATAATTTATCCCGGTCAGCAAAGAAGAATTAGACAGTATGTATATGAACTCGGCTATGATTATGCATTCTTAGGTGGCGCACCCAGTACTGGACGTGGAAACACCTATATTGATGGTGTTTGGAGTCCTGATTGTGCCGGTAGTTACCCTGCTGCAAACTAAATATTAAAAGCAAAGCCACCAATTAAGGTGGCTTTGTGAACTTATAAAACATAAGCACAAAATATATTGTGACCTAACCCGGTGCTCAATTGTATTATAAGTGAATGGAGGTTGTTCAAGTGAAAAAAGTAATATGTATTTTTATAGTTGTAGCGATACTTTTCGCATTTTGTTCATGTTCTCCCGAAAGCATTATAACTTTGGGAAGCAAACCCCAAACATCAAATGTTGTTGATGAAAACATAGAGTTTTCAACTCCCACAATCGAAGAAAAGGGTTACTATAGCATTGGAGAATATGTAGAAGACGAAAGACTGAATTCTATTATAGGAACGCATCTTTCCTACAAAATAACAGATGTAAAAATCTATAACACAATTGAAGAGTCAGACCTTAATGCTGATGATATTCTTATGTATGAGGTTTTTTGTGATGATAACGGCTCGTTTGATACAAATTACAAGTTATTACTCATATCAGTAGATGTGCATTGTAGCGAAAAGCAAGAAAACACAGATTTTAGACCTAATATAACACGCTTATCCTCTGTTGGAAAAATGAATAAAGATGGTATATACGAACATATAAGTACCGAACAGATTTATTTTTTCAATGGAATTTCTCAAGCACCAACAAATGACAAAGATTATTTTTATTACGATATTGATAAAGATGAAACCATTTCTGTTATTTGCGGTTGGATGATACCAAGCAATATAAAAACAGAAGATTTATATTTAAGCATCGGCACTATCTCCTATTCATCAGATGGATCTCCCGATGATGGTGCCACATATATTTCTTTGAATAAAGAGGATTGATTATGGTTCAATTATTTAAAATAGAATTTATAAAAGCTACTAAAAATAAATTATTTTTAATATCTATATTGCTCGGAATAGCTTTATGTGTTTACTCTGCAGTATATGTAATTTATTCACATTATAATGATTTAGAGAGCTTAAAAATCATTGCAGAGCAAAGTGAATGTATAATAAATCCTATGACTTCCTCTTATAGCTTATATAACAAATGGATAGGACAAGAGTGGGTTTCAATGGCATCATCTTTACTTTTCCTTCTATTACCATTAACTGCCTCTCTACCATATAGTTGGAATTACTGTATCGAGAAAAAGAGTGGTTACATAAATAATGTTTTTACAAGAGTAAATAAAGGTCGATATATAAAAACCAAATTTCTAACCACATTTTCAGTCGGTGCAATTTCTGTTTTCATCCCCCTTTTAGTAAATATAATGATTGTATCTTCTTTTATCCCTGCTACAAAACCCAATGTTTACTACGATATTTACTATAATATGCCAATTAGTTGTGTGTTTTCTGAAATGTTTTATAAAACGCCCTTGTTATATACTGTTATGAAAGTTTTATTGATTTCTTCGTTTGGGGGAAGTTTTGCAGTTTTGAGTCAGGCAACGGGAACTATAATAAAAAATAAATTTATAGTTGTTCTATTTCCTTTTGTTTTTATGTTGCTGTTTAATTATATTGTTAACGTTTTTTCTTCAAACATTGAGTTATCGCCCATTCAGTTTTTATATGGTGGCGGTGATGCGTTAACAAGCTATTGGATAGTAATATCGGAATTGGTTGTTTTGCTGACAAGTTCGTTTTTGATAATGAAAATCAAAGGTGAGAAAAAAGATGTTTTATAAATGCTTAAAATATGATTTAAAATGCGGACTTCTGAAAGAATATAAAAAATATATTGTTGCAATAGGATTATTTCTAATAATCGGTTTTGATTTTTTTATCAAAATGAGCGACATTGAAATAACTGTTCCTGATTATCTCTTTTATCTTTTTTTCGGAATGGAAGAATATGTCCCCTCACCCGGTAACAAGTTCCGTTTTCCTGCTTTATGGGTTGCAGTTATTCTCTATGTTTCATACATAACACTTTATTATCCTTACAAAGATTTAAACGGCTACGGAAAAAACATACTTTTAAACACACAAAGTAAAAAAACGTGGTATTTATCTAAATGCACGTGGGTTACTGTATCTACAATAATCTATTTCCTTATAGGTTTTGTTGTATTAAGCCTTTTTGCAATTATTAGCGGTGCAGAAATTACTGCAGATGTAAGTAGTAAAGTAGTACTAAAGTTCATACCATTCATCACAACACAGCAAAATTTGTTTTACAACGATGCAATGTATTATAAAGTAACCATCTTACATTTTGTTCTTCCCGTAATTATTTGTGTAATGAATAATTTATTGCAATTGTTCTTATCACTTTTTATAAAACCATTTTTCAGTTTCATATTTACAGTTTCATACACAATAGCAAGTGCATATTATCTTAAAAGCTTTATGTTAGGAAACTATGCAATGATTGCAAGAAGCAACATTTTCATTGATAATGGAGTGAATTTTACAGACGGATTGATAATAAGCCTGGGAGTAATTTTAGTGGTTATCATATCAGGCACGATACTATTTTCAAAACAAGATATATTAAACAAGGAGGGTGCATAATGGCTGAAATTAAAATAAAAAATGCAACCAAATCCATTAAGGGACATACAGTTTTAGATAATATAACATTAACATTGGAATCTCCTAATGTTATAGGTTTCAAAGGAATTAATGGATCAGGAAAGACCATGCTGATGAGGCTTATTTGCGGACTTATATCTCCTACAACAGGAAATGTTTTGATTGATGGAAAGTTATTGGGGAAAGAAATCTCTTTCCCACAAAGTCTTGGATTGCTTCTTGAAAATCCTGCATTCATTGATGATTATTCAGCCTTTGACAATTTAAAACTTCTTGCTTCAATCAAAGGAAAAGCAACTGACGAAAAAATTCTTGATTCAATTGAACGGGTAGGACTCTCAAGTGCAGGTAAAAAGAAATATAAAAAGTATTCTTTGGGCATGAAGCAACGTTTAGGAATCGCTTCAGCTATTATGGAAGCTCCCGACATTATAATTCTAGATGAGCCAACAAACTCTCTTGATGATTCAGGGGTTGAATTGGTAAAGGAAATTGTTACAGAAGAAAAAAGCAGAGGTGCTTTGATTATTGTTTCTTGCCACGATAAATCGGTTTTAGAATTTTTATCCGATGAAATTTACACAATAACTGACGGACGAATTACAGACCATACTGTTATGAAAAAGGAGTAGCCTATGAAAAAGAAAATTTCAATCGTTGTTTTATGTATTCTTATCTTTTGTGTATGGGCTTTCAATATCTACAGAGTAAATTCCACAGTAGAAAGAGTTCCTGTTAAAGTTCATTCAATGGAACAATGGGTGGAATATGGTGACAATTTCTACGATAAAGCAACAGAAAACCGAAATGGCTATAGTGTAAAAGTTGTCGATGCAAAAGTTGTAGCTTTTGATGAATTTTTAAAACAAAACAATATTTCTGTTTATAAAGATGAAGAGTTATTCAAACCTCAATATATTTATGATGTTACAGTAATCGTAAGAAATGAAAACAATACCTCTAGCGGTATAAGTATGATAGATACAACGCTTAATTCAATAAACAATATAATGCAAGTTGATTTCGATGTTTTTGATGCATTGTATCCGCAATTAAACGGCTCCATATCATTTTCTGTAAAACCCGGTACCGAAATGGAATTCCATTTTCCGTTTGTTGTTGCAAATGCAGACTTTGAAAAAATATGTGATTACGATTACCTTACAAGCAACACTTTCTATCTCAATTTAAGTCAGTATCCGGTAGAGAATTCAATAGAAGTAAAAGTATAAAAACATTGTATTTACTATAACAGACGTTTAAGCGAATACAGTATCTCGTCATTATTCATATTAATACGCCCGCACTAGCGAGTAATGAATTATTTAACAAATAAATTTATAAACCCGTATCGAAACACATAAAGTACCACGATACGGGTTGCTTTTATGCGAAAATCCTGTCGAAAAATATACACTTTTGTCGAAAAAGCAAACAGTTTTGTAAACATCCTTGAAATTGAAACTTAATTCAAATATTTTTATTGTGTATACGTTATAAGTGCAAGTAAAATATGATTTTAAATCGTACACCCCACCAGTTCTGTCAAAATGGAACTTTCTCGTTTATGCTTTTAACAGTAATTTGTACAAATATATTAAATAATTAGAAGGAGAATTTATATGGAAATCCTTAATTTAATGAATCCTTTTGAAATTACCATAAACAATAACAAAATTGAGCTTGTTATTAAAGGTAATGTTTATGATAATCATTGGTATTTGTTTTGGGGAACGATACAACAGAAAATATTTATGTCAAAAACTGATAATATTGTTATAGTTATAGAAGAAAATGTTTTCTGTTCAACCAATTTTATTTTATCGCTCAATTTAACATTACTAAAATGTCAGATTAAAACAATTGCATTTTGTGTAAAAAGCAAAAATAAATATAACACCTTTTCTATTGAAAATACTTTTGAGTTAAGTACACTTATTGAAAAACACTTGCTTCACAATAACCAAAATAAAGATATTATTCAACCAACTATTTGTGATCTGAAAAAAGTAGAAACAATCAATGAATATATAGCTAAAATAATTAGAAGCATGAAAAATTTAGATTCTTGTTTTTCAGATGAAAAAAGCGAAAATGAATTTAAAGTAAAACTTCAAAACATTTTATTTGAGCTTATGGACAATAGTTATAAATACGCGTATGAAAATTCACCCAATTGTTATATAGCTTTTTCTGTCAAATATACTAATATAGATACTAATACATGGTATAAGTATAATGCAATTAATAATAAAAGTTTTGCTAAAGAGGTTTTTATTTCTCCTAAAATAGTTTTATATTTTCAGGACTTAGGAAAAGGCATAATAGATAGTTATATAAATACCTATGGAATAAAAAAATCATCCAAGCGTCCATTAAGAGAGGTTGCCAAAAAAGCGTTTTTCTATAATGCAGATTTTATAGCAAGAAAAAACACAACAAACATTTGCGGGTTACAGTATGTTGGTAAAATTCTTGAACATAATCATAGTTATTTAACTGTATATAGTGGAAAAGAATGTGTTGGTACACATTTTGCAAATGCGGAAAAAAATTTGCATACAGCTTTTTCAATTAGCGACTATGGATTATCAATTCACACCCAAGGTCTTTCATACAATTTTTTTATAGACATTGAGCAAGCAATAAACAATACACACGATAACTGTTTTGAAGATAGTGTTATTGAAAGCTTGATGTGTAATAAAAAAACTCAAATTAATGTACGTGATTTTAGAAATATTATTGAAACTAATTCCTTCGGGGAAATATGTAATCCTTTTATAAATGGGCAAAAAATTATAAACGAGAATTTGAATCGTAGTTTTATATTTTTAGGTAGAGCTATATCAAAGCAAAGTATCGTTTATATTTTAAAAAATAGCATTCAAGATAAAACAAAAACACTGATTATCTGTGATGTGTTAGATATTGATATGCAACTGATTGTATTTTCCTTGAACGATTCATATAGCACCATCTTAGGTGCAAAACTAGATAATATTTATATTGTTTCGCAAACACTGAATGTTATAAAGTTAAAATCCTATAATGGAAGATTTATTACCGACAAATTTGAAGGTTTTTCATGCTTTAATAAAGAGTATGACTACATATATAATATTAAATATTATGAATCTTTTGTGCTTTTGAGCCTTCAAGAATGTGACTCATTTGGAAAGCACATGATAACAAACGGCACAATAGTATGGAATGAAAACTATAGTTTTTCTGGATATATAAATTTTGATATCCTAACAGCTTCACCTAAAACATTCAACTTTTTAAAATTGAATTTAGTAAGAACTCTTTCTTTATTAGGATTTCCAAAATTAATTCCTCTAGATAATATGGTTAACAGGCTTACTGATGAAATAAATTCTGAATATAATTTGAACGAAAAGGATGAAAGTTTGTATTTAGG
>JAZRKV010000012.1:0-28964 GCA_045646545.1 Acutalibacteraceae bacterium | reverse complement strand
CGACTTGGAAAGCTTAGCAAGACGTTCCTGAAGCTTTTCTCTGTCGAAATCGGAAGTGGTTGTTTCGATAGCCGCTTTGATCTGGTTGATTCTTGCCTTGATCTCATCGGGATCGCCTGCACCGCCAACGATGATGGTGTTTTCTTTAGTAACCTTGATCTGACGAGCACGACCGAGCTGAGCTACGTTAGCTTCTTTGAGGTCGAGACCGAGTTCGTCGGAAATAACCTCGCCGTTAGTAAGAATAGCAATATCGCGGAGCATTTCTTTTCTTCTGTCGCCAAAGCCGGGAGCCTTAACACCAACACAGGTGAAAGTACCACGGAGTTTGTTTACAAGAAGTGTTGCAAGAGCTTCGCCTTCAATATCTTCAGCGATAATAACGAGCTTCTTACCTGCCTGAACGATTTTTTCAAGAAGGGGAAGGATTTCCTGAATGTTGGAAATCTTCTTATCTGTAATAAGAATGAAGGGCTCGTCAATAACAGCTTCCATCTTATCTGTATCGGTTACCATATAGGGAGAAATGTAACCGCGGTCAAACTGCATACCTTCAACAACGTCACAGCTTGTTTCTGCAGTTTTGCTTTCTTCAACTGTGATTACGCCGTCTGCAGTAACTTTTTCCATTGCTTCTGCAATAAGGTTACCGATGCTTTCGTCTGCAGATGAAACTGTTGCAATTCTTGCAATATCGCTTGAAGATTCAACAGGTTTGGAGTTTGTTTTGATAGTTTCAACAACATTAGCAACCGCATTTTTGATACCTTTTTTAAGTACCATTGGGTTTGCACCTGCAACAACGTTTTTCATGCCTTCGCGAACAAGAGCCTGTGCAAGAAGAGTAGCGGTTGTTGTACCGTCACCTGCAACGTCGTTTGTTTTTGTAGCAACTTCTTTAACAAGCTGAGCGCCCATGTTTTCGAAAGCGTCTTCAAGCTCAACCTCTTTAGCAATTGTAACACCGTCGTTAGTGATGAGAGGAGCACCGTATTTTTTATCAAGAACAACGTTTCTGCCCTTAGGACCTAAAGTGATTTTTACTGTATTTGAAAGTTTGTCAATACCGGCTTGAAGAGCACGACGTGCTTCTTCGCCGTAAATGATTTGTTTAGCCATAAAAAGTACCTCCGATTAAGTAATATTATTCAACAATGGCAAGAATATCGTTCTGACGAACAATTATAAGTGTTTCGCCGTCGATTTTAACCTCAGTGCCTGAATATTTACTGAGAATAACCTTGTCACCAACTTTAACTTCCATTTTAATTTCTTTGCCGTCAACAATAGCACCTGGGCCAACTGCAATAATTTCTGCAGTTTGTGGTTTTTCCTGAGCAGCAGCTGCAAGAATAATACCGCCTTTTGTTGTTTCTTCTGCTTCGCAGAATTTAAGAACTACTCTGTCACCTAATGGTTTGAGTGTCATAAAAACGCCTCCAATATATATAAATAATTATTTGCTTTTTAGCACTCGCTATGCAAGAGTGCTAAATATATGATATACCTTTTTTTGTAATTTATCAAGTCTTTTGCGTAAAAAAATGGCAGAAAAAAGCAAATTTACAATTGGTTAATAAAATATACTCATCATTATTGACACATCTTTAAATGATATGCAGAACCTGGTAGAAAAAGAAATAAAATTATGTTTACATAGAATTAATAATGATATATATTAGAAGAAGGTGATAAATATGGAAACAGGGGATAAAAAAAGGAAAATTTTAATCGGTGTTATTTCGGCGATAATGGCGTTGACGGTTCTGACAGGCGGAATTATTATTGCGGTTTTAAAAAATCCATATATATTTGCAAGCGAACCGGCAGAATATACTGATGAAGGTGACACTCATACAGCAAATGGTAAATTTATTGATTTTATTACTTATGATATACAAAACCAATTTGCAACAGGTGAAATTATTGCCACATCTGAGCCTGTTGAGTTTAAAATTTTATGGCTTGGTTATAAAGATGTGTCGTATGAAAGTCTGCAGTTTACTATGAATGAAGAAGATGAGGAATATCTGCGGAATGTTGTTGAGAATTTTGAACAAACAACAGAGAAAATGTCAGATTATGAGGTGGATATTCAGATAGATTTTTATTTTGTAAATGATTCACGTAACCTGACGTATGATGGTGAGTTTTTGTATCTTGACCTTGAGGATGCAAAACAGGACATTAATATTTATAATAAAAACCGCAAGTATGATTCAGTAATCACTACCGTTCAGGCAGAGGGTGACGAAAATTATGAGCGTCGGCAGGAGCATCCCGAATATAGCGAGGAAGAGTATTATGTAATTCTGGGATTATGTACACATAATTTTACGTCTGAGTACGGTTATTCAACCTTTAATTTGTCGGAGCCTTTGGATGAAAAAATATATGCTCCCGAAACAGATGTACCATCATTATTTGCAACGGCTGTTGCGGTACACGAATGGCTACACCAGTTTGATGAAGCAGGTGAGTATTTGGATATAGAGTATCCTCAGGTTCATTTGTATCTGGGTGGCGACGAATACGAAGGATACGAAAAATACGTTGAAAACGAAAAAAATTACGATTTTTTTGAGTTGTATGAGCAGATTCTTTCGGGAACCGTTCCGTATACTTCACCGGATGGTGAACGATATGATGTGGGGTTGAATCCCAGATTGTGGCAATATTTTAAATGTACAGATGTGCTTTTAGGTCAATATACTATTTATAATAGTGAAGCAGGGCAATATTTAAGTGTAGATGAAAAAGGAAAGCTTTTGTTGACAGAAGAAAAATATTATTGGGATATCACATTTACCGTGGATAACCAATATCTTATTTCATCATCAGAGGAGAAAGATAAATATATTTCTTTGGATGATGATAATCTTATGGTATGTGACAATGATGAAAATGCGTATAATAAATGGAGTATCCGCGTAAACGAAAATAGGGAATCTATTATAGAAAACAATGATTATAGCTCTTTTTTGTGGACTGATGGATATGACTGCGACTTAGCAGATTCTGAAAAATCTGCATCTTTGTGGAATATTGAATTGGCAGAATAAGGCACAAAATTGTAGCCGAATATCACTGCGTAGCAATATCACTTGCCGTAAGGCGAATATAACTGAAAAAGACGATTGCTTTCGCAATCGTCTTTTTCCTGGTGGGAGCGGGTGGATTCGAACCACCGAAGGCGGTGCCAACAGATTTACAGTCTGCCCCCTTTGGCCACTCGGGAACACTCCCATATACGCTTTATTCAGTTGTGAATAAAAAAATTGGAGCTGGTGGACGGACTCGAACCCCCGACCTGCTGATTACAAATCAGCTGCTCTACCAACTGAGCTACACCAGCGTCTCAACGCTTGAATAGTATATCATAAAAGAAAAAGTCTGTCAAGCATTTTTTTGAAAAAATTTTATTTATTATTTTTTTACGTTTTTTATAAGTTGAAGTTTATTGTTTTTAGGTGTATAATTGCTTTTAAAAAGAGCGGTATACTCATTAGGGAGGTGAGATTGTGGAGATAAAACATTTAAAGCAAAAAGTTACTTTTTGCATTGTTTATTTAGGTGCAATTGCAATTTGCTGGTTCTTTAAGGTGCCATGTTTGTTTTTGGCAATATTCGGGGTTGAGTGTCCTGGTTGCGGAATGACACGGGCTTTTTTAAGTGCATTGCATTTTGATTTTATTTCTGCATTTAAATTTCATCCCATGTTCTGGAGTGTGCCTTTAGTTTTTTTGTTTTTGTTTTTAGATGGTGGAATATTCAAGAATAAAAAAGTGAATCATATCTGTCTTGCACTGATAGGAATTGGTTTTTTTGTGAATTGGATAGTAAAATTAATATAGTTTCTACTAAATTATTGTCGTATTTTGTTGACATAAAAAAATATTTGTGCTATATTGACCATAGTACAAAGTACTGGAATTATTTTTATAAAGGGGTATTACTATGTTCTGTAAAAACTGTGGCGCAGCTATGAACGATAATCAGGCTATCTGTCTTAACTGTGGTGTTAAAGCAGGCGAAGGCGTATCTTTCTGTGCAAACTGTGCAAGTCCTCTTGCTCCAGGTGCAGAAATCTGCCTTAACTGTGGCGTAGCTGTTAAAAAAGCAGGTGGCAACCTTGCTGGTAAGGATAAAACAACAATGGCTCTTGTTTGCTTCTTCCTTGGTGGTCTTGGTGTTCACAACTTTATGATGGGTGAAACAAAGAAAGGTGTTCTTAAACTTGTATTACTGTTATGTACAGCAGGTACAATTCCAGGCATTTTAGCTTTAATCGACTTCATCAAAATCTTAATGGATAAATACGAAGTTGACCCAGATAAGCTTATCTAATTTTTGTTAAAAAGTACCCGATTCCCATAAGGGAATCGGGATTTTTTATTTTTTAAGAAGCTTTGTGAGAGTGGCAAAATCTTCCATTGTAAGTTTTTCGGCACGGATTGTTTTTTCAAGTCCCATTTTTTCTAAAACTTCGGAAATTTCTGCTTTTGGCATACCAAGCCCTGCACTTAATGAATTTTCGGCAGTTTTACGTCGTTGTGAAAATGCTGCTTTTACAACCTTAAAGAAGAATTCTTCATCTTCAACTGTTACAGGCGGTTCTTTTCTGACTATTAACTTAATAACCTCGCTATTTACTTTTGGTGGTGGTAAAAAGCTCTCTTTAGGAACGTAAAAAAGCTCGTCGCTTTCGGCATAATAATTAACTGCAACAGTAACTGCACCGCCATCTCTGCTACCGACCTCTGCACAAAGGCGGTCAGCCGCTTCTTTTTGAACCATAACGGTTATGGATTTTAAAGGTAATCGGCTTTCAAGCAGGAGCATTATTATGGGTGAGGTGATGTAGTATGGCAGATTTGCGCAAACCACAACGTCCATACCCTTGCATTTTTCTTCTATAATTCCTTTTAAATCGGCTTTCATAACGTCTTGGTTTATAATTTCTACGTTATCAAAATCTGCAAGAGTTTCTTTAAGAACAGGCAAAAGGCGGTTATCAACCTCAAAGCTTAAAACTTTACCTGCTCTTTTAGCAAGCTCTGCCGTAAGCACGCCAACGCCGGGACCGATTTCTATGGCACAAGTGTTTTCATTAAGGTCTGCCGCTTCTGCCATTGAGGGACAAACCTCAGGGTCAACAAGAAAGTTCTGGCCAAGACCTTTATTGAATGTTACGCCGTGACGGGCCATAACGGATTTTATTACGTTAATATCTGAAAGATTTTTCATTATTACCTCCAAAGGTATTGAAAAAGAAGTTTATTTAAATTAATATTAGTATATCACAAGATTTGTTTTTTGCAACAAGGAGTGTCAATTATGAAAACAATTAAAGATGCAAAATTTATTCGTCAGGCAACAGATTTTGGTGACGTGCGTCCCGTATTTAAAAAGGTTGTGTGGCTTGATAAAAAAATAAATAAGGTAACGCTTCAGGTGTCCGCTTTAGGTTATTATGAAGCATATATCAATAATCAACGCGTAGGCAAATTTATTTTTGCTCCGGGTTGGACTTGTTACGGCAAGCGTATTCAATACCAGACATATGATGTTACAAATTTAATGGAAGAGTGCAACACACTTGATATTGCTTTAGGTAACGGTAGACGTTTCCATGGTAATCCGCATGAGCATTATGAAAGCTTGGGTTGTAGAGAAGAGGCTCTTGTTGCGGCTTTATTCATTGAATATGAAGATGGTACAGAAGAGTTTATTCCTACGGATGCATCATGGGAATGTGCAAAAAGTAATATTATTTATTCTCACGTTTATAATGGTGAAACCGTAGATTACACTGCAAACACAGAAGAAACTTTCCCTGTGAAAGAGTTGGAAGATGTGAATGCCGATATTCTTGTTCCTCAGGAAGGCGAGGAGACACGTGAAATGGCACGTCTTGCACCTATTGAACTTATAAAAACACCTAAAGGTGAAACAGTTATTGACTTTGGTCAGAACTTAACAGGTTACGTTCAGTGGAAGGTTCCTGCAGTTAAAGGTAAGGAATTTAAAATTTATCATGCAGAAGTGCTTGATAAAGACGGCAATTTCTATACAGATAACCTCAGAAGTGCAAAAGCAGAAATTAAAGTAATCTCCGACGGTGCAGAGCACGTTTTCAAGCCGACTTTCTCATATCAGGGCTTTAGATATATCAAGCTTGAAGGATTTGAAAACGAAAAAATTGACCTTGAAGATTTTTGTGCAGTTGTTGTATTTTCAAATATGAAACGAACAGGCTTCTTTGCTTGCGGTGATGATTTGATTCAGCAACTTTACGAAAATATTATCTGGGGTCAAAGAGGCAACTTCCTTGATATTCCCACAGACTGCAATCAGAGAGATGAACGTCTTGGTTGGACAGGTGACATCCAGGCTTTTGCCCGCACTGCAACAATAAACTACAGGGCAGATAAATTCCTTAAAAAATGGCTTCATGACCTTGCTCTTGAGCAACGTCCGGAAGGTCAGATTTCTGACGTTGTGCCTGAACTTCTTGGTTGGGAATCTTCAGGTTCAGCTGCATGGGCAGATGCAGGTGTTATTGTTCCGTATTGGGTTTATAGAACCTATGGCGACACACAAGTTATTAAAGACCAGTTTGATTCTATGAAAAAGTGGATTCTTTATATGGAATCTAAGGGTTCGTCACGCGGTCTTTTTGATTTGCACGACCATCACTTTGGAGACTGGCTTTCACTTGATGCAGGTGATGAGGCAACAGGTGGCTTTACAGATGATAACCTTATTGCCACCGCATATTTTGCTTATTCAAACAGCTTGTTTATTAAAATGGGTAAGGTAATCGGCGAAGATATGTCTTACTTTGAAGAACTTTATAAGCTTACAGTTGAGCAATACAGAAAAACATATCTTAATACAGGCAAACCTGAACACGAAACACAGACCTCAAACGTTCTTGCAATTTACTTTGACCTTACAGATGATATTCAACGTGAAGGAGCAAAGCTCGTAAAAGATATTGAAGAATGTGGTCACCTTAAAACAGGATTTGTAGGTACACCATATCTTCTTCATGCTCTTACAAAAATCGGAAGAGTTGATGTTGCATATAAACTTCTTCTTAAAAAAGATTTTCCGTCATGGCTTTTCCCTGTTACAAAAGGTGCAACCACAATGTGGGAACGTTGGGACGGTGCTAAAAAGGATGGCTCCTTTGCAACTCCTGATATGAACTCCTTTAACCACTATGCTTACGGCTCTGTTGGTGACTGGTTCTATACAACAATTGCAGGTATTGATAGTGATGAAAATGAGCCGGGCTATAAGCATATTGTTTTCCGTCCGCTTCCAATTAAAGAATTAGGCTACGCAAAGGCTCGCATTTTAACACCTTACGGTGAAATTGTTTCAGGATGGGAATATACAGGTAACGGAAACGAGTGTAAATTCTCATTCACAATTCCGAAAGGATGCCACGCAACATTGTACCTTGATAATGAAGAGTACGAATTCCAGGATGGCACATACGATACATGTTTCCAATATCCAAGTGAAGATTAATAAAAAAAGAAGGTTCGTAAGAACCTTCTTTTTTAGTTGCCAGATGCCAGTGCATTGTGAAAATGCGGAATGATGCGATAGTCTATCCCTTTTGCAAACCGAAGGTTTGGAGGAGGGGGAGTATTGATTAATCACGGCGAAGTCGTGAACGTAATCATAACAAGGTTATGTATTTAATTAACATGAGGAATTGCATAATACACCTTTGGTGATGCCATACGCCTACGGAAAATACATACTGATTGACAAAAAATGGAATATTATAGTAATATAGTGAAGGTTTTATAGGGTACAATTATTTTAATTGCTTTGAATTTGACAAAGGAGAATAATTATGAATCTTAAGGTTTTTTCCTGTCCGAATTGCGGTGCAAAATATAACCCTGCACAATATCAATGTGAATATTGTGGTAGTTATGTATTTATATCTAATCAAAATTATGCTGATTTTAGTAATGTAAAAATCAATCTTCCTCAAAAACCTACAAATGAAACAGGAAAGCATCCGGGCGTTTATATTTTTGGTAGACTCCTCGGGAAAGGTGAAAGACCCATAACTTTGGGTGCAGCAAATTATTTTACAGGACTGTTTTCTGCCGGAGGCAAGTTGCTTCTTACAAACAAAAGTCTTTCTTTTAGTGCCCATAATTTTAATGTGGGAAGAAAAGAAACTAAAATAGATTTAAAGCAAATCACTGATGTTAAAGTTGTAGGAAATCTCGTTATTTCTCAGCAAATACTTATAACTGCCAATGGAAAATTACATAAGTTTGTAGTATATCACGGAAATGAATGGGTTCAAAAAATAAAAGAAGCTATCAACCAATACGATAAAGTTGATACGCCCATACAGCAGCCGGTCAATGTGCAACGGACTACTCCTGCACAATATCCCTTCCCTGCACAACAACCTGCCTATGTACGACAACCCACCTCCGCTCAACAACCCGCGTATATACAAGAATTACAGCAGCTTAAACAACTATTGGATATGGGTATTATTACCGAGGAAGAGTTTAATATAAAAAAGAGAATGCTTTTGGGATTGTAATTTTAAAGAAAGAGAAGAATCAACGTTTTGTTAAACTTGTTAAAAGCCGTCTGTTTATGCAGACGGCTTTTGTTTTTTTATTCAAGATGTTAATCGTTCTTTTGGCGCTTAAAAAATGCGAAACCATTAGATACAGTTATTAATTCCCAGCCTTCGTCACCCAATTTATTTAATTGCTCTTCAACACCCCATACAAATGTCAATTTTACACAGGTATATTCCCATTTTTTATTTATACAATTACTCCCATTGGATTACTAAAACATTTAAAATAAAAATACATTGTTTTTGTGCTATGTTGGAAATGTTATGTCACAATAAACTATGGTATACAACAAAAGATATTATTTATATTTGTGTAAGATGTCTTTATTTCTCATACGGCAGAAACTTGAAGGTTGAGAGAAGAATATCAAAGCTTTCTTTGTAATCTCCATTATCTGACGGCATAGTGTATTTTATTTCTACACTTGAGCCCAGACCATCGTCGATGCAATAGACGGTTGTTATCAATCCGTCTGTTTCTTTTTGGTAAACGTTATATGGCAATTCAACATTCAGCTCGGCATAAGAATATATTTGAGTATAATCATTTCTGTATTTTTCACATAATGCAGAGTAGCTTGTGCCGTGAAGTGCGTTTGCAGTAAGAACAACGGACTTATCCTTTATTGCGGTAACGGTTACGCAATCCTCTTCCTTTACAGATGTAAATGTTTTTTCATCAATAAACATTGTGAAACGCTTTCGGGAAGAGATGTTTTCGTTTTTGTATCTGTCGGTAGTCTGAATAGTGTTGTCGTCTTTGAAAAAAGAGGAGCCATTTAAAATAAAAAATAATGCAACAACGCACGAAAGGACCGCTACAACGCCTGAAATGACGTGAGCAGTCTGTTTGTTTATTTTAAATTTTTTCATAGCTTCTTTTTTCATATTGCCCGTAAAAATAATTCTCAAAAAATGAACCGCATACGTTAGTATGCGGCTCTTTTGCGTTATTATGCTTTGTCTTTTGAACCGAATAATTCGATTTTTTCGCGAACAGTTTCTTTAATTGCTTCGCAACCTGGAGCAAGAAGCTTTCTTGGGTCAAAGCCTTTACCTTCAAGGTCTTTACCTGCTTCAATATATTTTCTTGTTGCTTCCTGGAATGCAAGCTGGCACTCTGTGTTAACGTTGATTTTTGAAACGCCAAGAGTGATTGCTTTTTTAACCATTTCTGCAGGGATACCTGTACCACCGTGGAGAACGAGAGGCATTGTACCTGTTTTTTCCTGAACTGCTGCAAGAGTTTCAAATGAAAGACCTGCCCAGTTTTCAGGATATTTACCGTGAATATTACCGATACCTGCTGCAAGCATTGTAACACCAAGGTCTGCAATCATTTTGCATTCGTCTGGGTCTGCACATTCGCCTGCGCCGATAACGCCGTCTTCTTCGCCACCGATTGAGCCAACTTCAGCTTCAAGTGAGAGGCCGAGTTCTTCACAGATTGCAACAAGTTCTTTTGTTTTTGCAATGTTTTCGTCGATTGGGTAGTGTGAACCGTCGAACATGATTGAAGAGAAGCCTGCTTCGATACAAGCCTTTGCACCTTCATATGAACCGTGGTCAAGGTGAAGAGCAACAGGAACTGTGATTTTAAGGTCATCAATCATTGCTTTAACCATGTTAGCAACAGTTTTGAAACCGCACATATATTTACCTGCACCTTCGGAAACACCGAGGATAACAGGTGAGTTCATTTCCTGTGCAGTGAGAAGAATAGACTTTGTCCATTCAAGGTTGTTGATGTTGAACTGACCAACTGCATAGTGGCCTGCTTTTGCTTTTGTGAGCATGTCTTTTGCATTAACTAAAGGCATTTTAAACACTCCTATATAAAAATTTTTTATTTGAAAATTGAAAATTCAAAATTTTGGGTCTGCAACGCAATTTATATTCGGAAGCGAAGCTTCACCGTAATTTTGCATTTTGAATTTTAAATTTTATATTTTTAAAATCCCAAAGCGATTTTAAACATTTTCTTCTCTCAAATCAAGAACAATTTCGTCCTTTGCAGATTTAAGGTGTGTAAGCTTAACGCCTGCCGCTTCAAGCATACGCTTTGAAGCACGAGTTGAAGACGTATCTGCATATTTATCGGAAAGGTATACAACCTCAGAAATACCGCTTTGTATAATTGCTTTTGCACATTCGTTGCAAGGGAAAAGAGCAACGTAAATGCGGCTGCCTGTAAGGTTACCGCCACGGTAGTTGAGAATTGCATTCAATTCTGCATGGCAAACGTAAGGATATTTTGTATCGTAAGAATCGTCGCCGCTTCTTTCCCAAGGAAAAACATCATCGTCACAACCTGCAGGGAAACCATTGTATCCAACAGAAAGAATTCTGTTTTCGTTATTTACAATGCAAGCACCAACCTGTGTGTTAGGGTCTTTGCTTCTTTTAGCACAAAGCATTGCTGCACCCATAAAAAACTCATCCCAGGAAATGTAGTCGCTTCTTTTTGCCATATATGTACACCTCTTTTTTATGAACAGGTAATAAAAATAAATCTGTTTGCTTTTGCAATCATAACCATTATACATTCAAAGAACAAATTTTTCAATATATATTATAAAATAAACCGGGAAGAGATTAAATACTTGTTTAAGACACATAAGTTCTAAAAAAGAAAAATAAAGATGTTTTTGTATGATAACATAACATATAACTAACATCATAACAAGCACAAGGAGAATTATCATGAAAGCGTATTTTAAAAGAGTGTCAGGAATGTGTAAAAAGTGGCAACTTGTATATTGGTGGACGCTTCGTCTTTTGATGATAGGCGGTATAATATTAAGACTATTTGAGTCAGATAAATTGGGGCTATATCAGCCATTGCAAATGGCGGCAAATCTTTTAGGTATGTTTGCTTTTGAAATTTTTCAACTTTTCCCTGAAAAAACTTTTTTCCGTAAATTTTCCTCAGGTTTTCAAAATATGACTATTATGTCGTTTTTTCTGGCGTCTTTCGGTGGTGCATTTTTGAATCTTTACTATTCATTACCTGCATACGATAAAATTTTACACATGCTTGGGTGTATGGTAGCAGTGGTAGTTTGCTATGAGCTCGTGTGTGCAATACAGTTACGTGATAAAGCAACCTGCCCTGCAAACATTGCCGTATTATGTGCTCTGGGTCTTGCGTTTGTGTTTTCAACAGGTTGGGAACTTTTTGAATTTGTTTTTGACCAATGGTTTGGCGGTGATGCACAACACTGGAGTCTTGAAATTGCCATTGAAGAAGCAGGCGGTAACGTAGAAGATGTGTTTATGTTTATTCCTCTTGATGCAGAAAGATTTGAAGCACGCTTTGCATTGATGGATACCATGGCGGATACAATTCTCAATGCTATTGGTGCAGCGATTATGTATATTGTTTTAAAAATCAGGCCTTATAGGCACAAAGGTGCAAACAATATCAACAAAACGATAGAAGAAGAATTGGGCAAAAACACCAAATAATTTTTCTATATATAAATATGTATTGATTATTACGAAATTATGAACTATAATTAGGCTGTATAATTAAAAGGAGGAGTATCCTATGTCCAAAAAGGTATTGGCAATTTTATTGTCACTTATCATTGCTATGTCAGTAATTGTTGTTCCTGTTGGCGCTGCAGAAACATCAGGTTTCAACGTTGAAAACATTTTCAACTTGATTATTGACAAATTTATTTCATTCATTCTTAAATATCTCAATATGTATTGGCCGGGTTATGAAGGCTCTTGGGACACTTCGGAAGATTATGTGCCCGAAAACTTCTATGCAGGCGATACTGATTTTGATGAAACTGTAGACCCTAACGCAAAATGGAGCGTTGGTTACGCAAGTGCTTCACTTCTTGAAGGCATTTCACCTATGAATGGTGATTTCTATCTTGCAGGTTCTCTTGAACCAATTGCAGGTCGTGTTCCTTCAAAGGTTGAAGATGACCAGAGAGTTCGCGTTTATGCAATTTCTGATGGTACAGACGGTACAATGGTTCATGCGGTTATCGACGGTTTCGGTCTTGCTCGTGGCGACGTTCAGACAATTCGTGAAAGATTTGAAGAGTACGCTCTTGCAAACAATGTTACAAACGTTCAGGTTTCTGTTCTTCACCAGCACTCATGTATCGATACTCTCGGTATGAACGTTCCTCTTGCACAGGCACTTATCTTTAACACAGGTAATGCAGTAACAGGTGGACTTCTTGACGGTCAGAAAGTTGAACTTAACCAACAGTTTATGGAAAATCTTTTCACAAAAACTGTTTTCTGTATGAAAAAAGCTGTTGCAACAATGAAAGAGGGTTCACTCTACTACGGTACAGCAGATATTTCTGATTACATCAGAGATAAACGTGACCCACAGGCATTTGACGGTAATATTCACAGACTTCGTTTCGTTCCTGAAGACGGTACTGCTGAAACATGGATTGTTGAAGCAGGTATTCATCTTATGAGCTATGGTGCAGGCGGCGACGTTCTTTCAGGCGACTTCCCAATTTATCTTGAAAGAACTCTCAGAGAAGAATTAGGTGCTAACCTTGTATATGTTCAGGGTGCAGAACTTGCTATCGGTATGAGAACTGTTGACCTTTGCGCAACTTGTGGTGAAGTTCCTGAAATCACAAAACCTGCAACTGAAGACGGTACATACAAAATTGCTTGTCCTGATGGTTGCCTTGAAACTGTTGCTTCAGATGCTGAAGACAGCACATATACAACAGAAGATGCAAAAGATTACGTTAAAACTGTTGATAACTGGAATATGCTTAGCGAATCAGGTCTTGATAACGAAACAGCATTATCATATGGTAAGACTCTTGCAAGAATTCTTATGGCTATCAATCCTACAGACGAAACAGAGGTTGCTCCTGTTCTTAACATTGCAATGAAAGAAGTAAGACTTAACGTTACAAACGAAATTCTTACACTTGCAGCACGTGAAGATGTTCTTAATTCAGTTATTGTTAAGAACGGCAACAATTATCAACTTGTTACAGAAATCGGTTATATGGAACTCGGCAATGAAGTTGCAGTATTCCTTTGCCCTGGTGAATTTGATCCAGCTCTTATTTATGGCGGTCCTGAATCTGGTGATGCTGCTTGGACAGGTGGCGACTGGAAATTACCAGCTCTTAAAGATATTACAGATTGCGATAACATAATGGTATTTGGTCTTTGCAACGACCAAAGCGGTTACGTTCTTCGTGATAACGAATATCATTCACTTCTTTCAGAAAATGAAGAAGTTAACGTTATTAGTTCATCTGCAGGTTCAACATTTGTAAATGCATTTATCAGCCTTCTTGAGCAGATAGAAACAGACACAGCAGCATAATTTTACTTGAAATGAAAAGAATTATCCGAAAGGGTAATTCTTTTCGTACCCTAAAAACGAAAGGATTGTTTTTATGAAAAAGACAAGAAAAATAGTTTCTTTGCTTTGTGTAATTACTATGCTTATAGGTCTTTTTTCAACAAGTGTTATTGCGGCTAACGATGTTGATTACACAATAATTAACCCTTATGAAAATGTTGACTGGGGTTGGGAGCAATATAAGGCAGACCTTCACTCACATACAACTGCATCCGATGGTAGAGATACTCTCAAGGATATGATTGAGATAAACTACGATTATGGTTTTGATATTTATTCAGTTACTGACCACGGTCTTTCAAGCTACAGCTGGACAAATGACCAGGATGTTATTTACGCTCTTAAGGTTTTTGTTGATATGAGAACTCCGGGCACAGAAATTAAGGCTCTTGACCCAACAGGTGTAACTTTTGATGGCGATAATTACGCAGTTGAAACAATCAATGGTGATGATTATTATTATCAGACATACGCAGATGGTTCTCAAGGTCAGAAAATGCTTCGTGTTCCTTATGGTATTGAAAACAACCCAACATCACTTAACAACGCTCACGTTAACTCATGGTTTGTAGATTATGGTCATGGCGTTGTTGGTGGTACAAGTGATTACGAAACACCGATTGCAAAGGTAGATGAATTAGGCGGTCTTTCTGTTATTAACCATCCGGGCGAATATACAAACGCAAGAGATGAAGAATGTACAGCAGATGCTTATGATGAAAGCTACAGTTATTATATCGATAAGTTCGAAAATCTTCTTATGAAGTATCCTTCTTGCATAGGTATTGACATTAACTCAAAGGGCGACTCAAGAACACGTTTTGACAGAAAACTTTGGGATATTATGCTTATGGACCTTGCTCCTGCAGGCAGAAATGTTTATGCTATTGCAACAAGTGATGCTCATAGCACAGAAGCAGCATATACAGGTTACACAAGAATGCTTATGCCCGAAAATACATCTGCTAACCTTAAGGATTGTATGGCAAATGGTCAGTTCTTTGCGGCAAGCCGTTGTCTTGGTAACCATGATGAGCTTGTAACTTATGCAGATTATCTTATGGAAAACGGTTCTGCATCTGCAAAAACTGCAATGGATGATGTGCTCAGAAGACAGGCAGAAGATTATAATGCAAAATACGAAGCAGATTATGTAACAGAAGCTCCGTTTATTAACGGTGTTACTGTTGACCAGGATGCAGATTCTATTAAGCTTGATGTTTCAGGTGAATGGTGCGTGCGTTGGATTGCTAATGGCGAAACAGTTGCTTGGGGTAATGAAATCAATCTTGATGATTACAGTGACGATATCGGTAGTTATGTAAGAGCAGAGGTTTTCGGTGAAGGCGGTATTACATATACTCAGGCATTCCTTTTAGAATATGACGGTGCTCCTGAAGCAGAAAACAAATCAGATGCTCCTGATTTCTGGCTCTTTGCAAGTTTCATTCCTGATACAATTGTAAGATTCCTTGCAGAGCTTTCAATTTTCAAATATCTCTTTGAATTCCTTGCATAATTAAATAAAATCATTTAACCGCTTGAAGAAAATCTTCAAGCGGTTTTATATATTATAAGATATTGAAAACAGAAAAAATAATTGGTATAATATGTTTGTTGTGGAAATCACAAAAACTTTTTAGGAGTGGATAAATATGGCAAAATGTGGTTCATGTAAACAAAAATTAGCAAAGAATCAACCATGCCCTAATTGTGGCGTTGAGGTTGGCTCATTTAACTGTAAGATAAAAACACCGGAGGGCAAAACATCTGTTGTTACAATGAGTTTGTTTAAGAATTTTCTTGTAATCAATGGTGGTAAATCTGCTATCAGACTCCTTATCGAAACAAGCTTCTATTATTTATTTGGTGCGTTGATTGGTATTATCTTAGACTTAATCGGTGATGTTTTGATAAAGGTTAAGCTTGGTTATATCAATACAAACGATATATATAGTGTTGTTTTCTCTTCGCCTGTAAAGAAAAAGGTAAACTTTAAAATAGTTCTTGTTAACGGTACAGAAATCGTTGGCGAAGGTATAAAGGAAAAATATGCTGCAACAGTAATCGGTTTTTTCAGAACAGCAGGAATTAATGTTGTTATGGGTACTCCTGCAGATACTCTCTATACAAATCCATATACATATGATATGGACGATATCAAGTTTGGCGTTTGCCCTGCAGCAGCACAATTTGTTAAAATCGAAGGTAAGCAAAAGCTTATGCCACCAATTGAAAATCTTGTAATATCAAATAATCAATAAATTTGCGTGACTTGTTCTTTTGGGGGCAAGTCACTTTTTCTTTTTAATATATTGTATTATAAAAGTATGTATGTTAAAATAAATCGATAAATTATTTAAAGAGGTAATTTTATGAATGCAATTATAACTGTTGTCGGTAAGGATAAGGTTGGTATTATGGCAGGAGTTTGCGTTGAATTGCAAAAGCTTAACGTGAATATTCTTGATATAAGCCAGACGGTTCTTCACAACGATATTTTTACAATGAATATGCTTGTTGATATCTCTAAAGCAAACGTAGAATACGATAAAATCGTTGATGCACTTTCTCTTTGCGGTGATAATTTGGGTGTAAGCATCAGAATTCAAAGAGAAGAAATTTTTGATGCTATGCACAAAATTTAAACAACGTATTTTTTGAGGTGAACTATGTTAAATCAGAGAGAAATTTTAGAAACCCTTAATATGATAGATAATCAGCATCTTGATATCCGAACTATTACTATGGGTATTTCTTTAAGAGATTGTGCTCATCCTGATGCAGAGATTTGTGCACAGAAGATGTATGATAAAATAACAAAATATGCTCAGAATCTTGTGAAAACAGGTGAAGATTTAGAAAAAGAAATGGGCATACCGATTATTAATAAAAGAATATCTGTTACACCAATTGCTATTGCGGCAGAAAGTTGCGAAACAGAAGATTATTCTATTTTTGCCCGTGCTATGGATAAAGCGGCAAAAACCTGCGGTGTAAACTTTATAGGCGGTTTTTCTGCTCTTGTGCAAAAAGGATTCACTATTGGTGACAGGAGACTTATTAACTCTATTCCCGAAGCACTTGCAACAACTGATTTTGTTTGCTCATCTGTAAATGTCGGCTCAACACGTGCAGGTATCAATATGGATGCCGTTAAGCTTATGGGTCAGATTATTAAAAAGACTGCTCATATCACTCGTGATAATGACGGCTTCGGTTGTGCAAAGCTTGTTGTTTTCTGCAACGCAGTTGAAGATAATCCGTTTATGGCAGGTGCTTTCCATGGTGTTGGTGAGCCTGAATGTGCAATTAACGTTGGTGTTTCAGGTCCTGGCGTTGTGTACAATGCACTTAAAGATGTTAAAGGTCAATCCTTTGATGTTGTGGCAGAAACAATTAAAAAGACTGCATTTAAAATCACAAGAATGGGTCAGCTTATGGCAAGTGAAGCTTCAAAAAGATTAGGTGCCGAGTTTGGTATTGTAGATTTGAGCTTGGCTCCGACTCCGGCAACAGGCGACTCTGTTGCACGTATTCTTGAGGAAATTGGTGTAGAAGTTTGTGGCACACACGGTACAACTGCTGCTCTTGCTATGCTTAACGATGCCGTTAAAAAAGGTGGCGTTATGGCATCTTCACACGTTGGTGGCCTTTCAGGTGCATTTATTCCTGTATCAGAAGATGAGGGAATGATTGCCGCAGCGGAAAAAGGAGTGCTTACTCTTGATAAGCTTGAGGCAATGACTTGTGTTTGCTCTGTTGGTCTTGATATGATTGCCGTGCCCGGTGATACATCTGCAGAAACAATCTCTGCAATTATTGCCGATGAAGCTGCAATCGGTATGATTAACAACAAAACAACTGCAGTAAGAATTATTCCTGCTCCGGGTAAAACAGTAGGTGATTCAATCGAAATGGGCGGTCTTTTAGGTACTGCACCTGTAATGCCTGTTCATAACGAAGGCAGTGTTGATTTTATTAATCGCGGAGGCAGAATTCCTGCACCGCTTAACAGTCTTAAAAACTAAGGGGTATGAAAATGAAAGTTTTAACAGAACATTTTAAAGAAGCAGAAAAAAGATTAGGTTTTCCAAAAGAGGCAGTTGAGCTTTTTGAGAAAATTGCAATAAAGATAGAAAAAAGCGAATTTTTCTCTGCAAAATTTGCAGAAGCAAAAAATCTTGTTCTCAATCACGAGCATGGCAGACTTGATGAGGCTCTCAAAAAAATGAACAAAATGGCTCTTCTTTATGGCATAAAAAACTACTCTCTTCATATGGTATTACTTTTAAGCCTCACAGAGGATGTGCTTGCTCGTTACAGAGAAAAGGGCATTTCTGAGGATATTTATTGGGATAGTGTTATGGACTTAAAGTATAAGTTCAAGGAATGTGTAGAATGTAAGGAATGCTTCGGTACATTCGTTGCAGGTTGGAACTCAGGTTTCATTTGCCTTAATCGTTTTGCTCTCGGCAGATTCCAGTTTGAATACACAACTTGGGGCGGAGATGATTATACATCATCTTCAGGTGTTACCGTTAAAAAAGGCGACAAAACTGTAGGCTTCCATATTCCTTCATCAGGTGTGCCGCTTACAGATGAGGTTCGTCTTGATGCTTACAAAAAAGCATACGAATTCTTTAAAGATCAGAGAAGAGAAGACGGCTTGATGGTTTTTGAATGTGGCTCATGGCTCATTTATGATGAATATAAAACTTTCCTTCCTGAAAATTCTAATACAGTTAAATTTATTAACGACTTTGAAATTGTAAGCAGTGAACCTCGTGCAAAGTTCAACGACGCTTGGCGTATTTTTGCAAAATGGGGTTACCGCAATCCAAAGAAATGGCCTGAAGATACATCTATGCGTCGTGCATTCAAGAAATTTGTTCTTGATGGTAACAAAACAGGTCATGGACACGGTATAATAATATTTGATGGTGAAAAGATAATAAAATAAATTTTGATATTTGGCGAATAACTTGTTTTAATCTGTTCGCAGTACCTTTGTACAGCGTCGCATTTTAAAACTGCATCGGAGCAAGTGTATATTTTAAAATTTATTTAACAAAAAAGGCTGTAAAAAACTTTCGTTTTTTACAGCCTTTTTTTATTGTTCCCCGTCAATCGGTATACTTACTTCATCTGTTGATAAAGCCTCTTGTGTAGAGGAAACTGCCATCTGAGTTTCAGGGGTTTTGTTATAGTGGGAATCAATTACCGCTTGTGCTTCCTGTGACCAGTTGAGACAATCCTTTATACTTGGCAAGCCTGTTGAGTAATAAATGGTTGTGGCATCCTTTATAAAGGTTTTTTCTGCTTTTGTAAGGAATTTAAGGTCGCAGTTAGGAGATTTTTTTACACCGTCTTGTTGAATATTAATTGAGTAATCTTCAAGCATTGCGTGTAATTCTTCGGTAGTCGCATCATTTTCTGTACCAAACAGCTTAAAGAATTCATCCTGAATTTCAAGGTAATCGACATAGAAGTCCTTGAATTGTGCAACAAAGCCGTAAGTGTCACAAGAGGTGTGGTAACCAAGCTTTGCTTCCCAGATTCTTATAAGATAAAGTGCATCCTCTAATGTAACGTTGCCTTTGTTTATCTGACGAGCAAGATTTCTGTAGAATACCTTAGTTAGTGTTAAAAGTGCATCATCCTTCACATCAATTGCAAACTGTCTATCGATAAGGTCATCGTCATGATTAATCGGTTTACCATATTTTTTCTCATAAGCGTAATCAAACTCTGAAGGCTGTGTCTGTAAAATTTCAATAGAATACATCATTTTTATGATTTCAAGCTTTTCTTCTTCTGTTTGAGCATCAAAGATTTTATATAATTCATTAATATCATTAGTGAAGGAAAGCGTTAAAATATCACGGTATTCAACGTTATTTTGTAATTGAGTAACATAAGCAATGGAGTTTGCGTAGCCTACATAAGATGTATAGGTGGTGTATGACACGTTAAGGGAATTAGCCATAATCATTTCTGCAGATGCTTCTATAAACCAGTACCAACATAATGCATCAGGTTGATCGGTTACGTCATAGTCGGCATTCATACCTTGACGCCAGAACAAACCGTCCGTGTTGTAGCAGTCACATGAAATCTGGCACAAATGAGACATTTCGTGATAAAAGGTTGTTTTGAAAGGGTCATCTGTTTCAAGAAGAAGCTCTGCATTTTCAATTTGCTCAGCACTAAAATTGAAGATATTATCAGCATCAATTGATGCAAGGGAAAAGTTGGAAACGGGATAAATAATTTTTAAATCGTACAAGTTGCAACAAACTTGGTCAAAGTCTATTTCGGGATATGTTTTATGGTAAAGTGTAAGAGCCTTGCATATTGCATCGCAATATTTTTTTATATCCCTATCTGAAGGCTCATCGTACATAGCAGCTACGGTATTTTCATCCTCAAGAAAGGCTTTGTTGTTTTTAAGCACAAGGTTATAAAGCTTTTCTGAATCAAGCTTGCCGTTTTTACGCACATCATGAGCGTGTTTTTTTACAGGTGCTACGTTTTTCTCGTATAAGGAGAGATTTTCTTCAATAGCATAAAGGTCGCTAAATTCATATTCAGGTGAAACTGTTTTCAGATAATCTTCAAATTCCTTTAAAGATTTATCGGATAATGAAACAGGTGTGCTTTTTATTTCACCCTCAACATACGGGTCTTCGCCTTGTTCATAAAAAAAGGTTTGATTTTCAACAAGGGTAGTGTAAACATAGTCATCCGTATTTTTAAGGTCAACAAAATATGAAATTACTAAAATTAAAATTGCAAAAACAAGAATTACAGGAACACAAATAAGTGCGATTTGCCATTTTTTAAGCTTTTTCTTTGGCTTTTGGGTATATGATGTTTGCGGTATGGCATCATATTGTGGCTGTGTTGGTGAATTGGTTCGCTCAGGAGAAGAAGAGCTTTCTGTTACATCGTTTTTATTCTGTTCACGAGTAGCAGATTGGTTTTGTTCACCTACGTCGGAATTTGCTTCCGGTAAACTGTTGTTACCTTCTTTTTTCATACCTTAATCCTCAATAGCGGCTTTTTTAGTGTTGATTTTATAGAGAATTGCAGAGTCAAACTTTGATGAACGGTCGTAATTATAAATGCCGTTTAATTCCTGTTCAACGTCTGTAAGCTGAGTATAGCAGAAGCCGAGCATCTTGGGATTATCAAGAAGAGCGGTGGTAAGACCATCGTATCTTTCATAGAATTCTTCGAGAGATGTTGCGGCGTTGCCGTAGCCCCATGCTTTTTCTCTGTCATTTTCATCAAATTCTCTGAGTTCAACTCTTATTCCGCCATATTCGCTCATAAATACAGGCTCACCTTTCCATGTTTGGCGGTGCTTGTGGTTATCAAAGAGTGTGTTTTCTGTTATAAGGGCATCATAATGCTCTTTAAATAATTTATAATCCTGCTCATAATCGTGCACGTCAAAGATATCTGTTTCTACGTGATAGTTACCGCTTGTGTCAATACAAGGACGTGTTTTATCAAGATTTTTGATTGTACGGTATATAATGCGAAGTGTATCGTCATCCTGTTGACGTCCGTTTCTGTCCCAAGTTTCGTTGTAAGGACACCAGCCGATAAGTGCAGGATGGTTAAAGTCTCTTTCAATTTCTTCCTCTAATTCAAGAAGGAAATAGCGTATGGACTCAAATTGTGACCAATCAAGGCCCCAGTTACCATGCTCGCCCCATACAATGTAGCCCAATTCGTCACAGTAGTGAAGGAATAAAGGCTCAAATATCTTTTGGTGAAGACGGGCACCGTTGAAGCCTGCCTCCATAGAAAGAAGAATGTCTTTTTTAAGAGCTTCTTTTGAAGGTGCAGTGTAAATACCATCAGGATAGAAGCCTTGGTCAAGAATAAGTCGTTGGAAAATCATTTTGCCGTTGATTCTTATACCGCCATCGCAAAGCTTAACTTCTCTTAAACCTGCAAAGGAAGTAACAACGTCTTTATCAAAACAAAGTGTGAGATTATAAAGTCCGCCCTTGCCAACTTCCCAGAGATGCTTTTCTGAAAGGTTGATAGTAAGTGTTGCAGTGTTGCCGTAAACTTCGCAAGAAGCTTCACCAACTTCCTTTTCATCCCAGAAAGCCTTTGCACATAATGCGCCGTTGCCCTCAATATCTGCAGTAATTGTAAATGTACCTGCATCAATGTTTGGGAAAACCTTGAAGCTTTTAATGTAGTTTACAGGGCAGAACTCCATATATACAGTTTGCCAGATACCTGTTGTACGGGTATAGTCACAGCTATGTGAATAGAAGAGCTCACTCTGTTTGCCTCTTGCCTGAAGAGGATTACGTGTATCGTCTTCTGCATAAACGGTAATTACGTTTTCGCCTTGTTTAATATAAGGAGTAGCGTCAATTCTGAAAGATGTGTAACCGCCAAAATGCTCACCTGCAAATTCACCGTTCACGTAAACTCTTGTGTGAAAATCAACTGCACCAAAAACAATGAATGTTTTACCTAAAGCAACCTGTTCAGCAGAAACATTAACTTTTCTCTGGTACCATACTGCAGGAATAAAATCTTTGTAGCCAATGCCTGAAAGTTCACTTTCGGGGCAGAATGGCACATTGATTTTTTTATTAAAAACAGTATCTGATTTATAAAGTTTGCGGTCAATGCCACTATTACCAAAATCAAAATCGAAATCCCACTCACCGTTAAGGATTATATATTCGTTTCTGTAAAAATTCGGATTTGGATGTTCATTTCTTGGTATCATAAATAAATCTCCTTAAATTATCGTAAATATATTAACAAAACTGCAATATCTGCAGGGGAAACACCACTTATTCTTGATGCTTGACCTATAGTTTCAGGTTTGATTTTTTTAAGTTTTTCAATAGCTTCAAGGCGAAGATTTGTAATTTTATCGTAATCAATATCTTCGGGAATCTTTTTAACCTCAAGTCGTTTAAGTTCCTGAACCTGAGCCAATTGACGTTTAATGTAACCTGCGTATTTCAAGTTGATTTCTACTTGTTCAAAAATCTCTTTTGAAAGGGAAGGTCTGTTTTTGTCAAACGCAGAGAGTAACTTGTAAGAAAGTTGAGGACGTTTTAAAAGTTCAGACATACGGCATCCTGTAACAAGAGGTGCAGTACCTGCGTCTTCAAGGATTTTATTAAGTTCCTCTGACGGAGCAATGCTGACTTTTTCAATTCTCTCGGTTTCTTCTTGAATAAGGCGTTTCTTTTCCTGAAGTTTATTATAACGCTCTTCACTTATAAGACCGATTTCGTAACCCATTTCTGTAAGCCTTAAATCTGCGTTATCCTCTCTTAAAATGAGTCGGTATTCACTTCTTGAGGTCATCATTCTGTATGGGTCACGGCAACCTTTTGTTACAAGGTCATCAATAAGTGTGCCGATATAGCTTGTACTTCTGTCAAGAGTAAATGGCTCTTTACCTTGAACGCGTCTTGCGGCATTTATTCCGGCAATAAGTCCTTGTGCCGCCGCTTCTTCATAACCGGATGAGCCATTAAACTGACCTGCACCGTAAAGACCCGGAAGGTCTGTAAATTCAAGTGTAGATTTAAGGGCAAGCGGGTCAACACAATCATATTCAATTGCGTAAGCAGTACGCATAACCTTAGCGTTTTCAAGACCTTTTATGCTATGAAGGATTTTTAACTGAATATCCTCGGGCAAGGAAGAGGAAAGACCCTGAAGATACATCTCTTCTGTATTTAAACCGCAGGGTTCAATAAATACCTGATGTCTGCCTTTTTCTGCAAAACGTACAATTTTATCTTCAATACTTGGGCAATAACGAGGACCTACACCTTCAATTTTCTTTGAATAAAGAGGTGAGCGGTGAAGGTTATCAAGAATAACTTGTTTTGTATCTGCATTTGTATATGTAATGTGGCAGATTGCTTTGTTTTCAAGTGTACCTTCGGGAGTTTCAAAAGAAAATGGTGTGATTTCTTCATCGCCAACTTGTTCTTCCAGTTGTGAAAAATCAACAGTTCTTTTGTTTACTCGAGGCGGTGTACCTGTTTTAAATCTGCGAAGGGGTACGCCCAAGTTAAGAAGGGATTGGGAAAGGTCATTAGATGGGAACATACCGTCAGGACCGCTTTCGTAAGAAACATCACCAACAAAAACCTTGCCTTTAAGGAAAGTACCTGTGGCAATAATTACACACTTTGCAGTGTAAACTGCCTCAAGTTGAGTTTCCATTTCCCAAAGACCGTCATCGTTTATTTTTAAAGAAACAATTTCTGCCTGTTTCATATCAAGGTTATCGGTACATTCGAGGCAATGTTTCATATATTGGGTGTAATCTCGCCTATCTATCTGTGCTCTGAGAGAATGCACAGCAGGACCTTTGCCTAAATTAAGAATACGGCTTTGGATAAGAGTTTTATCTGCCGCTTTTCCCATTTCACCACCGAGTGCATCTATTTCGCGTACAAGGTGACCTTTTGATGTACCACCGATTGAGGGGTTACAAGCCATATTACCAATCCAATCAAGATTGACTGTAAAAACAACGGTTGAGGCACCAAGCCTTGCGGAAGCAAGAGCCGCCTCTATACCTGCGTGACCTGCGCCGATAACGGCAACATCATAATTATCTGCTAAAAATTTCATACTTAAAAACCTGCGTTATTTTATAAATTTAATGTGACCGTCTTCTCTATCTTTAAAGGGCGGTTTTTCGTTAGGGTAACCAAGGGACATACCCAGAATAAAATTCCAATGTTGAGGAATATCTAAAATTTCTTTCCATTTTTTTGCTCCATCTTTATTTTCAAAAAGAGCACCGAGAGAAGCAACCATACAGGAGCCAAGTTCAAGACCATGTGCAGCAAGTGCAATATTTTCTGCCATAAGACCGCCTGACATACCGTCTTTATTTTCTGCAAAAATGAAAATAAATGTTGGGGCATTGTGGTAAACAGGACGCTTGTCCCATCCTGTGTAAGCAGGGGTATCCCAACCGACGATGTTTTTGAAATCTGTGTTCATTTCGTCAAGCAAATTTTTATTTTGCACAATTCTTAAATGGCAGGGTTGCGAGTTTCTTCCGCTTGGTGCACGGATAGCACAATCAAGAATGGTATTAAGTAACTCGTCGGGCACTTGTTCATCTGTATATTCACGAATGGTCTGCCTCGTTAAAATGTTATTTATTACAGGATTCATTTTGCTTCTCCTTTTGCATTTAAAATAAGCTGAAGATAATCGTTGAACGGAACAGAAGAAATAGAGCTTTCTACTTTGTAGGCACCTTCAATTATGGGGTCAATGCCATCTCCTGCGAGAATTTTAATAATCTCCGTCTTTTTATCTGTAAAATGTTGGCTTGTGATGTCAACCTCTGCTTTTACTACGAGGAAAATATAGTCATTTGAAGCAATGATTGCTGCATATCGTGAATCAATAGATTGTATTTTATCAAAAAAGCCATCGGGATAGGAGGTATCGTCCTTGTGCAGAATAACTGTTTGCACGGAGCTTTGGAGTCCTGATTCAGCAAGGTAATCTGAAGCATCATCCATTGTTTTTTCACCGGAGTTTATAACGTCCGCCATATTCTGAAAACGAATAATTAATGCTTCAATTTCATTTTGAGGAAGTCGGGTTGACTGACCTGCTTCATCGGTTTCTGTAAAATAGCCTGTAATTGATTGGAAAAGCACGTAGTTTGAGCGGAAATATGCATAAATACGTGATATGGGAATTTCTTCAGTACCATTTTCACCGAAGTATATAAGCGTAAGTCTTTCTCTGTAAACTTCGGCAGTAAAAACCTTTGTGAGAGTTTCTTTTTTTATACCGATTTTTTCGTAATAGCTTTTGTAAGTTGACCAATGGCCGTTTACTTTTTCTGAAACCATTGCTTTTTCTGCAATAGAGAGATTGATGTTGTGTGCGTGGGCAAGAGAATTAGTTTTAAAATAAGTGGAAAGTAATTCAATTGCTTTATCCTTAAGTGCATTTGGTGAAGCCTCTGTGCCTAATTCAACTATTGCTAAATCAAGAAAATAAACAAAAACGTCGTTGTTGATTTTTACGTTGTTCAATGTAGCAATATATTCAGGCTCTTTTTCTGCACAGCCCGAAAGAGTCGCAAGTGAAAAAACACAAGTTGCAACTAAAATAAAAGCAATTATTTTCTTTGAGAAGTCTTTAAAAATGTAAGACATTTTTTCACCTCATAGTTCACCTGATTATACATAATATAGTATAGCAGAACAGATGATTTTGCACAAGAGAATTACTGAACATTTTCCTTTACCAATGTAGAAAAAAACACGAGGTTTTCAATGAAGAAAACCTCGTGTTGATTTTTTAAAAAATTTATTTTGCTTCTTTTTCGTGTTTTTCTCGTAAAGCTTCATAAATCGGTTCCATTTTTTCTTTTGTAAGCGGATAACCGAACTTGAAAATAAGCCATACGCTTGTATAAACAATAGCAGGAATAACTGTACAAATAAACATAATCTTTTTACTTGTATCGTTTTCTGTAATAAATCCGTTACCTGCACTGAGGCTATCGTATTTTGCCCATTGAAGAAGGAAAAGACCGCCTGCATCTGCAACGGCTTGACCAAGCTGTCTGCCGAAGGTGTATGCAGAGTAAACTGCACTTTCGTTACGGATACCTGTTTTATATTCCTGGTAGTCAATAACGTCCATAACAACTGCCCAACAAGTAAGGCTTACAAATGTGTAGCCAAAGCCGATAAGAAGAAGGCAGAGCATATAAAGCCAAGCAGGATAAATACCTTGTTCAGGATTAATCCATTGTATAAAGCTTTCGTTGTTTGCGGTAACAAAAAGGAAAACAGACGTAATAGCGGAGATTATAGACATTCTGCCACAAAGCTCTTTTTTACCAAATTTAGCTGCAAGCTTTGGAGTGAAAAGAATAAGTGCCGCCATAGGAAGGTATGTGCAAATTGTACCGATAATACCCAAGCCTGTGTCTGTAAAATAGTTTTTGTAAAGGTATGTGTTATATGAGCCGAACTGAAGCTGACCTGAAATAAGCACACCTGAAAGAGTGAGCATAACAAACGGTCTTGATTTAAAGAGTCCCTTGTAAACAGATTTAAGGTTAACGCTTTCTTCTTCAATGGAAGGAACACGCTCTTTAATCATTCTGTGGCCAACGAGGTACGCGATAATAGAGAACACGCCCATTAAAAGTGCGTATGTAAGCATTCTTGTACCATCGGCAACTTCAATTTCTTTGCCTGTCTGAGCGTCAAGTTCGCCTGTGCCTACGAAAATGAACATTGGAGCAATAAGAAGAACAACTGCACCACCAACACCGCTACCAACAGAACGAGCAGTTGAAAGAAGTGTTCTGCCCTTAGGGTCATCTGTAATAACAGAAGCAAGTGAGCCGAAAGGAATGTTCATGGCAGTATACATTGTACAATAAACAAGGTACAGCACAATAGCAAGTGCAAAAAGGAGCATTGGCTTGCCTGCAAGAGTTTCGTTATAAAAAATTGAATTAGGGTCACCAAAAGGAATAAAGCAAATAATTGTGGAAATACCGAGAGGTACTGCAACAAGTCTTAAGTATTGGCGGTATTTACCGTCTTTACCTGCTTTGCGTTTTGAAACGACTGCACCCCAGAGAGGGTCATTAACAACGTCCCAAAGACGAGTGATAATAAACATATAACCGACAAGCTTCGGAGCAATTTTTAAAATGTCGGTCATAAAAACCTTAAGGTAACTTGTTATGTAAGTCAGGTTAAACATATTACCGGCTTCAGCAATGGTGTAGCCTGCAATATCTTTTGCACCTATTTTATTAGGATGTTCGTTTACTTCAGGTTGTTTTTTAACTTTTTCTTTAGCCAAAAAAATCAGCTCCTCTCTAGTTATGCTTCATAGTGAAGGGCAAGACCGCCTTCACTTGTTTCTCTGTATTTATGCATTAAGTCCTTACCTGTCTGGTACATTGTGTGAACAACAGTGTCGAATTTAACTTTTCTTGTAGAAGTAAGGAAGTTTGCAAGAGAAAGAGCATTGATTGCTCTCATAGCGGCAACTGCATTACGTTCTATACAAGGAATCTGAACAAGACCACAAACAGGGTCGCATGTAAGACCTAAATAATGCTCCATAGCATTTTCTGCGGCATATTCTATCTGGTCAAGGTCCATAAAATGAAGCTCTGCAAGGGCTGCTGCCGCCATTGAACAGGCTGTGCCGATTTCTGCCTGACAACCTGCTTCTGCACCGCTGATGGAAGCATTTTGTTTAACAACATTACCTACAATACCTGCTGCTGCAAGTGCTTTTGCAATTTCAAAATCAGTAAAGCCCTTTTTCTCCTGCATATAAAAAAGAACTGCAGGAAGGACACCTGATGCACCGCAAGTGGGAGCAGTTGTAATTGTTCCGCCACCCGCATTCTGTTCGCTTGCCGCATAGGCATAAGCGCAAACAAGTCTGTTTTCACGGGTTTCGGGAGTTTCGTCCATGTGGCGCTGAGCGTAGAGATATTTTGCTTTTCTCTCAACTTCAAGCCCGCCGGGGAGAATGCCCTCAATTGAAAGACCCTCACGGACTGTCATCTTCATTTGTTCCCATACGGATTTAAGGAACACGAAAATTCCTTCCCCTTCATATTTTGCAACATAATCGCTTAAACGAAGGTGGTGCATAAGGCAGTATTCTTTGATTTCATCAAAGTTTTTCTGAGGATAAACCTCAGGAGCTGTAACTGCGGGAACACCCTCTATGCGAATTTCACCGCCACCGATACTCATAGCTCTTACATTGGCGATTTCGTTTTTGTCTTTATCATAAACAATAAAATCAAGAGTATTAGGATGAGGTAAATCTTTTGTTTCTGTGTCAAGTACAAGTTCATTGGGTGCAGAAATGGTTTCTCTTAAAACTTTATCTGTGCCGTGGCCTTCG
>JAZRKV010000011.1:0-59240 GCA_045646545.1 Acutalibacteraceae bacterium | reverse complement strand
TCTCTCGGATGTTTGCAACAGTGATGGTGCATTGACCGAAAAAGATGAAGACACCTACGGCGTTGAAGCTTGTATGTGGACAGAATATGTGCCTGATATGAAGAAACTTGAATTTATGACCTTCCCAAGACTTGGAGCAATTGCTGATAATGCCTGGTCACCAAAGAATTCATCGAGTTTTATGGATAAGGTAAAAGATTATTGCAAACTGTTGGATGCTTACGAAGTGAGATACGCACCTTTGAATAAGGCAAATCCATCATTTATTTATAAACATTTTTCTTCCGTTTGGTTCAAAAGGCGTGTTTTTCATTGGGAACGTATTCATATATATTTTGATAACAAGAAAGTAAAGAAACTCAGCGAGAATTACGATAAATAAGAATTTAGCGTTTGCTTTTTACTCTACTAACGGTTGATTTCTTCCCAACTAAACCAGTGGTATTGTTGTATGTTTCTGTAACTTCTGGACATAAATTTTCCTCCTATGATAGTTTAATTCTACCATAGGAGGTCTCTTTTTTCTATTGCCTGTTTTTACTGGACTTGTGCAAAAACATCATTTAGGTGGTGGGGTTTTTTGCTTATAACTTGACTACCGATTTGCAATCTGAATACTCAAATTGCAACTTGCTCCAATTTTGTATTAAAGGTGTAGTAGTTAGACAAAAATAACCGTAACTTTAGCAAAAGTTGCGGTTGCTTTCTATTTATGATACAATAGTAAAGAAGGTGGTGCTGGTATGTTTTTATTTTCAAAACGCAATCGTATCATAAAAAAGGCTATTGAAAAGACTGTGAAAGAAGTTGCGGAAAAAACACCCAAAATATATGAGCATTTTTTTTATGGTGCATTTGACATTGCACCACAGAATCTTGTTGTTTGGTATTTGTTTGAAACTGATATTGAACTTCAAGATGCAAAAGAAACTGGATATTGTGATGAACTTGAGAAAATGACTATAGATAACTTGATTTCTTTGGGTTACCCCAAAGAAGCGTTTGCGCTTACGAAAGTGGATGTGCCTACTGACAAAATAACCTTTCAAGGTGGTACAGAGGAAGATAAGGAAAGAATCTTGTTTTCTCTTACAAATAGAAAAGCTATGGTTTCTTTCACTACTAAAGAAGATATCGATAAAAAGGCGAACGGTGACTATTACCTTTATTTTCAGTGAGTTTATATTGCATAGAAATGGTTTTTGGTGAGGTGAAATATATGCAACCAATCAAAAAGGAGAATTTTATCTTTTATGTAGATGTTGAAAAAACAAGAGAATATTATTTATCTAACACTCTTTGTGATTGCTCGGGATGTCGGAATCTCTATCTCCAAATTGGAACGATTTCAGAGAAACTTGTTGATTTTCTTTCAGAATTTGGTATCGATATTTGCCGTCCTGATGAATCTGCAAATGTTGAAATGAACACTTATATTGATTATTTGTTTGTTGGGTATACAGTGGTTGGTAGAATTGAAACTGAAGGAGTTTTTGAAACAGATGTTGAAGATTTTCATATAAAGATATCTAAAGGTGATACTCCAGGTGATTGGTTTCCAAACGAACAAAAAGAACCGTGTTTCTTCGTTTCTGTTACAGGAGTTCATTTGCCTTGGATTTTAGAAGAGCCATTTCCGTGTACAGAGAACTTTACTGATAGAGTTAAAAGTTTTTTCAAAAGGAAATAGAATCAAGTATATTTTTATTTCTTGGATTTTTTGTTTGAATATTAATACATTCAAGTATATTAAGTTAAAAAACGAGCAGATTTCGGTCTGCTCGTTTTTCTTTGATTTATGCAGTTTAATTTTTTACATGCTCTGCTCTTGTTTTAGCGTAAATGTTCCTTGAAAGCCGTTTTTGTTGTATATCTTTGTATGAAGCAGAATCTAACTATAAAAATCACCGTAATGGATGTTACATAAGTAGTGCCAAAAGAGTGCATAATATTAAAATATATGGAGGGTTACAAAATGGATTACCAATTTAAACGAGAAGATGTTGATTTTTATTCTGATGGAACAAGGTGCAGTGCATGGCTTTATCTTCCCGAAACAGAAGATAAATGTCCAATAATCGTAATGGCGAATGGCTTTGGCGGTACTCGGAAGAATCGTTTGTATGAATATGCCGAGAATTTTTCCAAAGCAGGATATGCGTGTTTTTTATTCGATTATCGGAATTATGGTGATAGCGACGGCAATAAAAGACAGCTTATAAATGCCAAAATGCAACTAAAGGATTGGAATAGTGCAATAGACCATATAAAAAAAGACGGTCGCGTTGACGTGGATAAGATATTGCTTTTTGGTACTTGTTTCGCAGGTGGTCATGTTATATGGCTTTCAGCACACAGAAAAGATATTATCGCAACTGTAGCTCAATGTCCGTATACCGATACTATGGCGACATTAAAGGCAGTTGGTGGAGTTTATATTCTTAAGAAACTACCATTTGTTATTGCAGACTTGTTCACGTGTATAACAGGCTATCATCCCGTTATGCTGAAGCTCGGAACGTATAAAGGCGAAAACGCATTTATGGAAGCCGATGAAAAAACGACAAAGCTGATGGTAGGGGATACAAAATTTATAAACAAAGCACCTGCAAGGTCATTACTTGAATTCCTCAAGTATTCACCGGGTAAATATTTCGGTGAAATATCTATTCCCATTTTCGTTGCGGTTTGTGCAAGGGATTCCATAGTACCGGGTGAAAAGAGCATACAGCTTGCCAAGAAAGCCAAAAACTCAATTTGTAAAAAATACGATTGCCGTCATTTTGATATTTATCTGAATGGGTGCTTCGAAGAAGCCATCAACGATTATATAAATTTTTATAATCAGATAATATAGTAATTAAATGTGGGAAGTATAATTTATTGAACTAAAAACACAAGGAGCTGACTTTTTTTAGTCAACTCCTTTCTTTGTATTATGCAGTCAATTTTTTACATACTCTGCTCTTGTTTTGGCGTAAACATTCTTTGAAATTTATTTTCCGTTTGGTAGTTTTTGGGAGTCGTTTACGTGCATGAAAAAAATATTACACATCCCGTTTGTTTGAGTTTTCTTTTATTGCTATGGATATATATTTGTGATATAATCAATACGGGAATATTGTATTTATGAGGTATGATTATGTACGGATTAAAATGTTTTGTGTTACAAAATTTAATGAAAGCTATCATTGCTTTAGAAAAACCGATTTATAAATTAACAAATGGTAAGCTTGGCAAAAACAGATTTTTATCCATAGTTAAAACCCAAAATGTTGGTAACAACATAAAAATTTTAAAGTCAACAGAAAGTTCTACATATATTGCAAAAATGAATTCTGACGGAAGCTTTTCAGACGAAGATTTCAGAATCCTTTGCACTACCGATTTGCATATTGATGAAGATTACGAATTAAACAACAGAACTCTTCAACAACTTGCAGACCGAATTGCAGATTTAAAACCCGACCTTGTTGTGCTTACCGGAGATTGCATTCTCTCAAAATACCAACAGATTGATGCAATTCAGTTTGCAAAAATGATGGAAAATATTGGTGTTTATTGGACATATGTTTTCGGTAATCATGAAGCAAGAGAAGAAAAAGGCTCCTTTAAATACCAGCTGTATAAAAGCTTCATTGACTCACCTTATTGCCTTTGTAAATTTGGTGACCCGTCACTTTATGGCTATGGTAATTTTACTATAAATATCATGAGCGATGAAAATACAATAAGAAAAACTTTGGCGTTTTTTGATTCGGGCAGATATTTGCATGAACCTTATCGAACCAATGATGGTGTTCCGGCTGAGTTGACGGGTGCGGATTATGTTAAGTTCTCACAAATCCAATGGTATGAAAACGAAATTGCTTCACTCAAAAAACAATATGGCGAAGATTTAAAATCTATGATTTATTTGCATATACCGATACCTGAATATCGTGATTTGTTCACAAAAAATGAAGATGGTACATTTACCCCTAACGAAAACGTAGAGGTGCTTTACGGCAAAATGCGTGAGCCAATGGGTGGCTCATGGTTCAACTCAGGTCTTTTTGAGGCAATGAAAAGAAATGGCACCGAGGCTATGTTTTGTGGTCACGACCACTGTAACGATTTTTGTGCTAAATATGAAGGTGTTTACCTTGTTTACAATCAGACAGGTGGCTATAATTGCTATAGATTATATGATAGTGAAATTATGAATTCGGATGAAAGTACCTGGCATTATGGTGTTAACATAACGGATATTTCAAAGAATGGTTCTTTGAAAATGAAAAATTACAAACACACAGAGTTTAACAAGTAATAAAAATAAATGAAAGTAAAAAAAGTCTGCTGTTTGAATAATTATTTTAAGGTGAATAATCAATTGTAAAATAAACAAATTGTTGAATTAAAAGGAACTGACATTTCTAGCCAGTTCCTTTTCTTTTTTTGTACAGTTAAGTTTTTTATGTGCTTTGGCGAACGGTGTAAAAAAATGTAAATTTTATTATAAAAATTGCGAAAATTTTCTTGAAAAAGTTATTTTTTTGTGCTATAAAATTTAAAAAACACATATGATTTTTAAATTTTGTGTTGAACGAAATTTGTTATGTAAACGGAGGCTATTTTATGTGGTTGGTTTTTACACTTGCAACAACTTTGTTGTGGGGTTTAGCGGAGCTCTTTTATAAAAAAGGCTCTCATCAGGAAAATAAGTATGACCATTTAAGAGTGTGCGTTATGGTCGGTGCAGTAATGGGCATACATGCAGTTTTTACGCTGCTTACATCTGATTTTACGTACAATCCAATGAATCTTATTATGTATTTGCCTGTTTCATTGTGCTACATATTGTCAATGGCTTGTTCATTTTTTGGAATCAGGTTTATCGAGGAATCTTTGGCGGACCCTATTGAAAATACTGCCGGAGCAATGTGTTCGCTTCTTTGCGTTATCTTTTTAGGTGATAAAATTTCGGTTCCTGTATGGATTGCAATTGGTATAATGTTGGTTGGTATTATCGGTGTTACACACACAGAGCGTAGTGCTGAGGTCAATAGAAAAAAGAAGTTGGGTAAAAGATTGGCAATTGTCGCATTCGCAATGCCGTTCTGTTATGCTATTATTGATGCTCTTGGTAGCTTTTTGGACATTATTTTTCTTGAAATGGAAACAAGTCCGCTGGTTGGTATTACAGAAGAAAACATTGAATTGGTAGCAAACGTGTCTTATGAATTGACATTTGCAATTGTCGGTTTAATTTTATTTATCTTTATGAAGATTAAAAAAGTTAAATTTGAATTGCCTAAGCAGAAGGACAAGGCTTTAGCTGCAGTGTGCGAAACAGGTGGTCAGCTTACTTACGTGTATGCTATGAGTGGTAACGGCGCTATTGCCGCACCAATCCTTTCAAGCGTTTGTGTTGTATCATTGTTGTTATCAAGAATTTTCTTGAAAGAAAAATTAACGGCGAAGCAGTATTTGTTTATTACAATTATTATTGTGGGCGTGTTGATGCTTGCGGTTTTAGAAGGCGAATAAGAGAAGTTTATCGTATAGCACCTGATTATCATATTCTTTTTATAAAAAACAATTTTTAGGGAATGTAAAATAGGAATTCAAGGTGTTCGCAATTTAAATTAAATTAGTTTCGTTTAAACGAAATAACAACAGACTCGTAATACTTTGTGTATTACGAGTCTGTTTTATAAAGGATTGAAAAATTTAATTTGATTTGATAAATCACGGGTTTATATTTACTGAATATACTCCGTTTTAATGTTACTCAATCACTATTCCGTATTCCCAATCGATTATTCCACCAAATTCTTTAACGTTTGTGTAGCCGAGGTTTGCTAATCCTTCGGCGGCAAGCTTGCTTCTTCTGCCACTTCTGCAATAAACAAGGATAAGTTGTTCTTTGTCGGTCAGTGTGCCTTCCGCTTTTTGTTCTATTTCGTAGTCGGGTATAAGTATTGCGTCTTCAATATGGCCTTCGTCAAACTCCTCTTGTGTGCGCACGTCAAGGATAATGTAGTTTGTTTCGGTATCCATTATTTCTTTAGCTTGTGCAGGGGTAATCTGCTCGTAGGTGTTAACCTTTGAGCTTTCGGAATTTTGTTCGTTTTGGGTCGTCTGCTTTTTGTTGCAGCCTGTAAAAATAACAAGCACAAGAACAATAATTAAGCCTATAATAAAAATTTTTTCCATGTTATAATTATGTGCCTTTCTATTCTTTTTATAAAAAAGGTGAGTACATTAATTGTACTCACCAAAAGTTTACTTTGATTAGTCCTCAAGACCAAGTAACCAGTTTACAGAAACTCCAAGAACTTCAGATAATGCAATAAGCTCAGTGTCACACACAGAGCGGACTTGCCCTTCCAGTTTGGAAAGACCGGAAGCATTAAGGTCTACACCGCGGATTTGAAGCTGGGTAAGAAGGTCCTTTTGTTTCATCCCTATGGTTTTTCTTCTTTCTTCAACTCTGGTTCCGCAGATGTTCTTAGAGCCGATTGGCTGTTTTCTGATTCTCATCTATAGCAACCCCTTTTGTTGAATTTAAGGTATTGAACTAAACTAATAGTATCATATTGGTAATGGTGTTGCAAGTGTTTTTTTGTATATACATTGTATACAGGTAAAATATTTTAACAAAAACATTTGATATAAGTTGTTTTATATGGTAGAATATTTCTATAAAATTTTCACTACGAGGTGTCCTATGAACTTCCGTAAAGAATTATTTGCAGATTACAATTGCCTTACCACTGCCGAAGGTTTGCTTTCCGCAGGGAAAGAGAATGATATTGTAACCTTCGATATGTTTTTTCGTGAAATACCGGATAAAGGCGGCTTTGCTGTTATGGCAGGTGTTGAGTCACTTTGCCGTAAGCTGAGAGATTTGTCATTTGATGAAGAGTATCTTTCTTGTCTTGCGGAGCAGGGCTTTTCTGTAAAGCTTATTGAATATTTACGAGATTTTAAGTTTTCGTGTGATGTATATGCTATGCCTGAGGGTACGCCTGTTTTCCCAAATGAGCCTATTGTAAAGGTTTGTGGTCCTGCACTTCAGGCACAACTTATTGAAACGATTTTACTCAATACAATCAATTATCAGACGCTTGTTGCAACAAAAGCAAATAGGGTAGTCAGAGCATCTGCAGGTAAGCGCGTTATAGAAATGGGTGCACGTCGTGCTCACGGTGAGGATGCCGCAATTGAAGGTGCAAGGGCGGCGTATATCGGAGGTGTGGATGCAACCTCGTTGTTGACCGCCTCTAAAAAATATAATATTCCTGCTTCAACTATGATGAGTCACGGTTGGGTTCAGTTGTTTGACTCTGAGTTGGAGGCATTTGTTGTTTACCTTGAAGAGCATGGTGATGACGGTGCATTGCTTGTTGATACTTACGATACTCTGGAGAGTGGTGTCAAAAACGCTATTAACGCATTCAATCAGGTGCTTGTGCCGAAGGGTTTGCGTCCGGCGGGTATAATTATTGATAGTGGTGATATGACGTATCTTTCCAAACGTGCAAGGCGTATGCTTGATGAAGCGGGTTTCCCAGACTGTTGCATATATGCTTCCAATTCTCTTGATGAAATTCTTATAAAGGATATGCTTAATCAAGGTGCAAAAATTGATGGCTTTATTGTTGGCGAAAAACTTTTGACGTCATCCTCTTCTCCTGTTCTTGACGGCGTATATAAACTTTGCGAAACAGAAAAGAATGGTGAAAAAATTCCTGCAATTATGCTTAGTAATAATGTTAATAAAATTACTACACCATGTTCAAAAAGAGTATGGCGACTTTTTGATATGGAAACAGGCAAAGCAATTGCTGACGTTTTAACTCTTGATAGTGAAAGTATAGGTGAAGAAAAGACGTATTCTCTTTTTGACCCTGATTTTACGTGGAAAAGAAAAACCGTGGATAATTTTGTTGCACGAGAAATGCTTGTTACAATTTTCAAGGGTGGTAAGCTTGTGTATGAAAATCCGTCGCTTGATGATATTAAGGCGTATTGCAGTGAACAGGTTGCTACACTCTGGGAAGAGGTTGCAAGATTTGAAAATCCGCATAGGTATTACGTCGACTTTTCAGGTAAGCTCTGGGGTATTAAGCAATCTTTGATTGAAAAAATAATGCATCAGAACGGTAATTCGGGAGAATAATTTATGTGCGAAAAAATTAAATTGGGGCTTTCTCGCAACAGACTTTTTGAACCGGACAGTACAGTCGTTTTTTGCGGAAAATACAAACAAGAAATTTCTTCAGTGGAATTGAATAAAACACTTAAAATGCTTTGTAATAAGGAGCCGGTTATAACGTCGGTTATAGATTTTGCCGATGATGGTGCATATATTCATACCGGAAATGTTCAACAAGAGGTTGTTTTGTCTTCTGATGACTGTGAATGCGTTATGAATTCTTATTGTCAAAAGCCTTTGAAATTCAACGAGAAGCTTTTTGAGTTTACTCTTTCTTCTGATGGCTTTTTGGTTATTGCAGGTCATACGTGCGTTTGTGATTCAAAATCATTGTTGCGTCTTGCGGTATATATTACTCAGTTTTATGAAAAAACAGACTTGAATATTGAGCCGAGTGTTATACGTACATTTTCTCAAAAGGGTACATTGCCTATTGATATAGTTTCACCATTGACGAATAAGCTTTCATCTGAGCTTGATGATGAATGGCGAAAGGAACGCAGAAGCTATACCTTAGAGGATTTTCAAAAATATAGTGATGAATATCTGCAAAAAACTTCTGTGCCTCTTTTTATCAGAAAAAAGATTTCTGCACAAGTTTTGTCAAAAGCAAAATCACGTTGTACTGAAGAAGGTGTGGATTTTTCTTCGTTGGTATATTTTTCTTTTTATAAAGCTCTGCTTGGAAACATAGATGTTCCTCAAAAATCTTCAAAGATGCGCATAAGTGCCGACAGAAGATTTTTTCACGGTAAAGATGACGTTTTTGGTGTTGGTGCGTATAACGGTACAGTTTGCGTTTCTTTATCAAAAAAAGAATTACGCAAACCTGAACTTGAACAACTGAAGGCGTTCCATCTTGATGTGTACAGAGCGTTAACATCACCGTTCAGAGTTTTTTCTGATGAAATGCTTCTTGCAAGCGTTCAACCTGAGTATTGTGACAGCTCGTATATTTATATGATGAAGGGTAATAAGCTTAAGTCTGCAAAAAATCTTGCACAAACGTACGGTTGTATGAATAAAGAGCTTTGTGAATGCTTTTATTGTAACCTGACTCAGGTTTATTGGCGTGCTCTCCGAAGCTTCAGTGATATTATGCTCCGTGAACCCTTTAAATATAATCGTTCTGCTTTTTCTGTAAGCTTCGTTGAAGGGGCAGAACATAGTGTGGTTGAGCTTCGTTTTGATAACAAAAAAATAAGCGAAGATGTTGCCCAAAGGGCTTTTTCAACCGCTATAGAGCAAATAGAAAACTTTTGAATTGAATATTTGGAAATATGAATGATTCGAGGAAAGAATTTCTTTCCTTGGGTCATTATTTTTTTGTAAATCTATTGACAATTTTATTTTATAATTTTATAATAGTGTCACATAGTGTATCGAAATGGGTCAAAGTGTCTCGTTTTTACCTAAAAAATCAGAAAGGAGTGTCGGAGATGTTTTGTAGTCAGTTTTTACATAACCTTGATGAAAAAAACCGTTTTAAGGTTCCGGCATCCTTGCGTGATGAATTAGGTGTAAAGACCTATCTTATAAAATCACCCGATTCTGATACAAGGTGTATTTTCCTTTATTCTGAAGAAGGCTGGAACGAGCTTTATAAAGAGTTTAATCAAGGTGCTGAGCATAATCAGCAAAGACGTCGTCTTGCAAGAAAAATTCTCTCAGGCGTTATTTGCGGTGAGGTCGATAAAGGCGGCAGACTTACCCTTAATCTGAACCTGAAAGATTATGCAGGTATATCTGATTCTGTTCAGATAGTCGGCAACAATAATCATATAGAGCTTTGGTCACCTGAAGAGTGGGCTAAAGAAACTGAGATATTTGAAAGTGAATCTACCGATACTTTCAATATTAACTTCTGATATAGCGTATGGATTTTAATCATATATCCGTTCTTTTGCAAGAATCGGTTAACTCATTAAATATTAAGCCTGATGGTATCTATGTGGATTGTACAGCAGGCGGTGGCGGTCATTCTGCTGCAATACTTTCTGAACTTAACGAAAAAGGCAGAATGATTTTAATAGACCAGGACCCTGATGCTATTGAAACGGTTACAGAGCGTTTCAAGGGTGATAGCAGGGTAACTATAGTGCACAATAATTTTTGTAACTTTGCTGATATTTTAAGTAATATCGGCGTTGAGTACGTTGATGGCGTTGTTGCAGATTTAGGCGTGAGCAGTCATCAGCTTGATAAAGCAGAAAGAGGCTTCTCTTTCCATAATGATGCACCGCTTGATATGCGTATGAGTCAAAGTGGAAAAAGTGCAAAAGACATTGTTAATACGTATTCTGTTAACGAGCTTTATAATGTAATATCACGTTACGGTGAAGAAAAGTTTGCAGACAGAGTTGCAAATGCTATTGTCAGAGCAAGGGACAAGCAACCTATAGAAACAACTATTCAGTTGTCTGATATCGTGTCAAATGCTATTCCTGCAAAATTCCGCAGAAACGGTCATCCTGCACGTAAAACTTTTCAGGCAATACGTATAGAGGTTAACGGTGAGCTTGATGTGTTAAAAAATACGCTTCCCGTAATTTTCAGTAAATTGAATGTGGGCGGAGTAATGTCAATTATTACCTTCCACTCTTTAGAAGATAGAATTGTTAAGGATTATTTCCGTACTTTAAAGGAAGGCTGTACTTGTCCTAAGGATTTTCCTGTTTGTGTTTGTGGTAACAAACCAAAGGCAGTTGTAAAATCAGGTGGAGTAAAAGCTTCAAGCAAAGAACTTGACGAAAATAACAGAAGCCGTAGCGCAAAATTACGCACGGCAACAAAATTAGATTATTAAACAGACTAATAAATCAGTCGGAAAGGAGGTCAACATGGCATACAGAGGCTCTGAAGCATATGATTTTTCTCTTTTTGAACCACAAGTAATTGAACAACCTAAAAAGCAGCAGCCTCGCACTTCAACTCCTGCCAAGAAAAATGTTGAACCTCAGAAGAAGACTGCTGTTAAAAAGGCGTCACCTCAAAAGTCAGAACCGAATCGTAAATCAGTTGTAAAAGTTATAGATAATTACAGAACTGAGATTGAAAGGGATTCTCAAACTATTGCTGTTCCCACATCTGTTAAAAGGTTTATCTGCTTTGCTATTGTTTGTGTATGTCTTATGGCTGTTCTACTTGTTATGAATACACAGTGTGATGAACTTCTCAATGAAATCACACAGGTTGAAAACGATATCGAAATCGCAGAAGGCGAAAATGTCAGGCTGAATGCGGAAATCAATAGTAAAATTTCAACGGATAAAATAGAAAATTATGCGGTTGACGTTTTAGGTATGGTCAAGGCTGAAAATTACCAGATATATTACGTGGACCTTTCAGAAGAGGATGAAATTGTTCTTTCGGGTGAAAAAACAGTGGAAGAGGAATCTGAAACAGAAAGCAAGATTAAAGAATTGTTTGCATATATATTCTAATGTGCTGATAAATTATATGAGAGTTGAGAATGCTCGACTCTCTTTTTTGCATAATATGGACCATTGTTTAAAATTCTAAATCAGAAAAATACACCGCTGATAAGGTGTAATTCTGACAAAAAAAGACTTTGTTTAGTATGGATTTGCGGAGAGGTGCGCTATGGCAAGAGTAACAACAAATTTAAAAAAACGTTGTCTGAGTGCGATTGCGGTAATACTTGTTTTTGGTTTTGGTATTGATATATTAAGATTGTTCTATTTTCAGGTAATTAAAGCAGAAGAGTACAAAGCACAAGCAGAAGCACAACAGTTAAGTGATACAATTATTTCTGCAGACCGTGGTGTTATTTATGATGCAAATATGAATGTTCTTGCAGAAAGTGCTGCGGCGTGGCTTGTGTATATCAATCCATCAAAAATTAAAGATGATGCTCAGGCAAATTTAGTTGCGGAAGGTCTTTCTGCAATTTTTGGTGATGTAGAAGCAGACACTATACTCAATAAAATCAGTAACAGAAATTACAGTTATGTAAAAATTAAGGATAAAATCGCCTATAACGTCAAAAGTGAGGTTTCTGAGTTTATCAAAGCAAATAAGCTTACAGAGGTAATAGGCATTGACCCTGATACGAAACGCTATTATCCTTTCGGTAATTTTGCTTCGACAGTTATCGGTATGACAAATAGTGATAATAACGGCAGGGCAGGTATTGAACTTAAGTATAACGATACTTTAACAGGTACGCCAGGACGAATTATCACCGCAAAAGATGCAAACAGCGGTCTTATGCAATCAAATTATGAAACAAAGTATGATGCGGAGCAGGGCACAAGTCTTGTTCTTACCATAGATAAATCAATTCAATATTATCTTGAAAAAGGCTTGACTCAAGCGGTTAAGGATAATGATGCGGAATCTGCATATGGAATTGTGATGGATGTTAATTCAGGTGCGATTCTCGCAATGGCAACTATGCCTGATTACAATCTTAATGCACCATCTGTTATTACAGATAAAGAAGTGCTCGCAGAGTTGGATAAGATTACTGATGAGGATGAGTACGACGTTGCATATAATAATGCTGTTTTCTTATCCTGGCGTAACAGAGCGATAAGTGATACTTATGAGCCGGGTTCTGTTTTTAAGCTTTTTACTGCATCGGCAGGAATTGAAGAAGGCGTAGTTAATGAAAATTCAACTTATAATTGCGTAGGCTCAATTCAGGTTGCAGATAACCTTATTAATTGCCATAATCATGATGGTCACGGTACACAGGATTTAACAGCAGGTCTTAAAAATTCATGTAACCCATTCTTTATAACAGTGGGTCAACAGTTAGGGACAGAACGCTTTTATAAATATTTTGAGGCGTTTGGTTTTACAGATAAAACTAATATTGACCTTCCTGCAGAAGCAGAACCTGTTGCAGATGTTACGTATCACTCGAAAGAAAATATGGGTATTTCTCAGCTTTCTTCCAGTGCGTTCGGCCAGACTTTCCAGGTCAGTGCAATACAGATGATTACTGCAGTTTCTGCAATTGCAAACGGTGGTAAACTTATGGAGCCGTATGTTGTTTCAAAAAAACTTGACCAGGACGGTAACACAGTTTATGAAACCATTCCACAGGTTAAAAGGCAGGTAATTTCAGAAAGCACAAGTAAAACGGTTCTTTCTATGATGGAAGAAGTTGTTTCAAACGGTACAGGTAGAAATGCTTATGTTCCGGGATACCGTGTAGCAGGTAAAACAGGTACTTCTGAAAAGCTTACCGTTGATGGTGAATACATAGCATCATTTGTGGGCTGTGCACCGGCAGATGACCCGCAGATAGCGGTTCTTATAATTATTGATGAACCACAAGGTGACGTTCATGGCGGTGGTGCAATTGCTGCGCCTGTTGCAGGTTCAATTATTGAGCAGACGCTTGAATATATGAACGTTGAGCCTGTTTATACAGAAGAGGAACTTGCAAAAATTAATGCAACAACACCAAAGGTTACAGGTCTTACTGTAAGTGGTGCAAAGTCGATTCTTGAAAATCAGAATTTTACTGCTCGTGTTGTAGGTACAGGTGATACGGTAGTTTCACAGTATCCAGTAAGCGGTCAAAGTATACCAATGAACGGTGTGGTTGTGCTTTATACTGAAGCAGGTAGTACACAGACATCTGCAGTTGTGCCGAATCTTGTTGGTCTTAGCATAAGTGAGGCTAACCAGATGGCAATAAATTCGGGCTTCAATATCAGAGTTTCAGGTGCAACACTTGATAGTGAGGTTGTTTCCTATCGTCAGAGTATAGATGAAGGGACAGAAACTTCACTTGGCTCAACAATAACAGTTTACTTCAAGACGACTACAGGTGTAGATGATTAAAACAATCATTAGCCTCGGCAGTCAAATGAAAAGGAGAGTTCAGGATGCTTTTATCACAGCTTTTAAAAGGTGTGAACATTTTATCAGATTATGAAGATAGAGAAATCTCAGACGTTACTGATAAAACAAATCAGGTGAGTAGCGGTTGTGCTTTTGTTTGTGTTACAGGTGCCAGATTTGACGGACACTCTTTTGCAGAAAGTGCAATTGAAGCAGGCGCAAAAGCAGTAATTGTTACAAGGGACTTAGGTCTTAAAGAACAGATTGTAGTTAATAATTCACGAGAAGCATATGCTTTGATGTGCAAAAATTATTATGATAATTCTTCCGATAAGCTTACAATTATCGGTATTACAGGTACAAACGGCAAAACAACAACAGCTTTTGTTATTAAAGATATTTTAAAAGCTTTGGGCGAAGAAAGCGGTCTTATAGGTACTGTAAAAAATATGGTTGGCTCCAAGGAATTCCATACAGAGCTTACAACTCCTGACCCTTATGATATGCACAGGCTTTTTAAAGCAATGGTTGATGACGGAATTAAATATTGCGTTATGGAAACGTCCTCTCAGGCTTTTCATCAGATGAGGCTTGCAGGAATCAATTTCCATACAGGCGTATTTACAAATCTTACTCAGGACCATCTTGATTATCATGGTACTATAGAAGAATATAAGGCGTGTAAAAAGAATTTGTTTTTAAATTCTGCAAATGCAGTTGTTAATGCAGATGATGAAGCAACGTTGTTTATGGTTGATGGAGTAAGTGCTTGTGTTAAATCATACGGTGTGAATAACGGTGCCGACTTTAAGGCATCAGACGTTGAATTGTACGCAGACAGAGTTGAATATGAATTGAACGGCAAAGCTGTTGTTTTTAATATTCCCGGTGATTTTTCTGTATATAATTCCTTGTCGGCAATTGGTGCGGTTTGCTCTTTGGGGTATAGCCTTGAGGACGTAGTGACTGCGGTTTCAAAAGCAACAAGCGTTAAGGGAAGATTGGAATTGTTGAAAACAAACACACCTTATGGTGTGATAATAGATTATGCTCATACACCTGACGGACTTGAAAAAGCGTTGAATGCAGTTAAAGGCTTTACAAAGGGTAGAGTAATTACGCTTTTTGGTTGTGGCGGCGACAGAGATAAAACAAAACGTCCTAAAATGGGCAGAATGGCAACTGATTTGTCAGATATTGTAATTGTTACAACTGATAATCCTCGTACTGAGGACCCGGATGAAATTATAAAAGAAATCCTTATCGGTACAGTAGGCTCAAAAGCAGAGGTAGTAACAATTACCGACAGAACTGATGCTATAAAATATGCATTGAGCATTGCTCAGGCAGGGGATACAATTCTTCTTGCAGGAAAAGGCCACGAAACTTATCAGGTGATTGGTAAAGAGCGTGTCCATTATGATGAGAGAGAAATAGTAAACGAAATTCTGAGATAATCTCACGGTGGTGATGGGAATGAAAAAGGTTTCAATTAAAGATATAGCAAACTTTTGCGGTTCACAAACAAGTCTTGATGGCTATGTTGAAAAAATATCAACCGATAGCAGAGACGTGGATGCAACTACACTTTTTGTTGCTCTTATAGGTGAAAGATTTGACGCTCACAATTTTATTGAGGATGTGCTTTCAAAAGGTGTTAAAGCCGTTATCTGCAGTAAAAAAGTATGTGATGATGAAAGATTGATTCTTGTTGAAGATACAGGCAAAGCTCTTCTCGAAATTGCTCACGGCTACAGAAAAACCTTTGATATTCCCTTTGTTGCATTAACGGGTAGTGTTGGCAAAACAACTACAAAAGGTATGGTTTACGCCGTAGTTAAACAAAAGTTCAATACCTTAAGAACTGCGGGTAACCTGAATAATGAGATTGGTGTACCCAAAACGCTTTTCTGTCTTGAACAAGAGCATGAAGCGGCAATTATTGAAATGGGTATGAATCATTTCGGTGAAATTTCCAGACTTTCAAAAACTGTTGAACCTGACATTGCTTGTATTACTAATGTAGGAACGGCACATATCGAGAATCTCGGTTCACGTGAAGGTATACTCAAGGCAAAAACAGAAATTCTTCACGGAATGAAAAAAGGTTCAACTCTTATTGTTAACGGGGATAATGATTTACTTGCATCATATAATAATGATGATTATAAAATCATAAGATTTGGTATTGATGGTAATAATCTTGATGCTGTAGCACAAAATATTTCTCAGACACCTTATGGCAGTACGTTTACAATCAACTATAAAGGTGAAAGTAAAATGGTTTGTGTTAACGAGGTAGGTATTCACAATGTTTACAATGCTCTTTGTGCTATATGCGTGGGCGTTGAGCTTGGATATTCGCTTGAAAGTGCCGCAGAAGGCGTCAGATATTTTGAGTCGGAGGGTATGCGCCAGAAAATAACCGACTTTAATGGTATGACTTTTATTGAAGATTGCTATAATGCGAATCTTGACAGTATGTGTGCCGCCCTTGAAACACTGAAAACCTTGAAAAAAACAAGGAGTATAGCTGTTTTAGGCGATATGCTTGAACTTGGTGATTATAGCGATGATGCACACAAAGAAGTGGGCGAAAAGGCAGTAAGCACAGAGTGCGATATTGTTCTTACTTATGGTACGGCAACACTTAATACAACTTATGCCGTGTGTGCAAAAAATGGCTTTTCAAAGAACTTTGAAAATAAGCGGGAATTAACAGATTATCTCATTTCAATACTGCAAAAAAATGATACTGTTTTGTTTAAAGGCAGTCGTGGTATGAAAATGGAAGAAATCTTTAATTATATATACGAAAATATGGCTTGAAACTTGATTTTTTCATGATTTCAAGGTAGGATAAAGGTAGAAGAAGTTTATAAGTGTATCGGTGTAAAATAAGTCGATGTGCTTAAATTCTGGATTTAAGGAGTACATAAAATGAACATTGTTTTTGCTTGCATTTTATCAGCAGTAATCGCATTCGGTATTTCATTTGCATCAGGTTACGTTGTTATACCATTTTTGCATAAATTGAAGTTTGGTCAGACTATTCTTGATATAGGTCCCAAATGGCACAAAAACAAACAAGGCACACCGACCATGGGCGGAATTCTATTTATCGTTGGTACAGTGGTTTCCTTTGTTGCAGTTGTAATAATAGACAGATTAACGGGTGGTGATATTATCGCTTCCGTTGCAGGTTCAGCAGAGGTTTCGAAGCTTTTGGATGGTGTTGATACTCCTGAGGTAGTGTCGCAAAGAATAAAGGTGTGGGCAGGTTTGATTATGGCACTTGGCTTCGCTTTTATCGGCTTCCTTGATGACTACATAAAGGTCGTAAAAAAACGTAATCTCGGCCTTACCATAAAGCAAAAAACTCTTTTGCAGGTAATACTTATGGTTGCATATTTACTTGCACTTTTCCTTAATGACCCCACAGGTTCAATGTTTATACCGTTTTTGGGTTTTGTTGAAACTAAATTTTTCTTCTGGCTTATAGGTTTTGCAGTTATTTATGCCACAACAAATGCAGTTAACTTTACAGATGGCGTAGATGGACTTTGCGGCTCTGTTACACTTACGGCTGCAATAAGCTTTATTGCAGTTGCCGCACTTCGTAACTGTCTTGGTATAAGTCTTATGGCTTCTGCACTTGCAGGTGCTCTTGTTGGTTATCTTATCTGGAACTGGCATCCTGCAAAGGTTATGATGGGTGACCTCGGTTCAATGTTCCTCGGTGGTCTTGTAGTTGCATTTGCTTATGCGATAGATTGTCCAATTATTATTCTTCTTATAGGCATTATTTATGTAGCCGAGTTTGGTTCGGATGTTCTTCAGATTGGGTATTTCAAATTAACTCACGGTAAACGCATTTTTAAGATGGCGCCTATTCATCACCATTTTGAGATGTGCGGTTGGAAAGAAGTTAAAATTGTTAAAATATTCAGTGCAATAAATCTTCTGGGCGGTATTGCAGCAATTCTTCTTGTGTACTTCGGCAATCCTAAATAAACAGAAACAAAAATCTTAAAGAAAGGTGTGCTTTTATGCCAACAAAAAAAACAATCAAAGACTTATTTGTTAAAAATGGTATGGATATTCCGTTTTTTATAATAATGCTTGTTGTTCTCTCAGTTGGATTGGTAATGCTCCTTTCTGCAAGCTATATATATTCATTTCACTTCACAGAAGATGGCGATAGTCTGTATTATTTTAAAAGGCAGGCAATAATAGCAGTTGTGTTTGTCGTTTTTATTGCTTTGGCATCACGATTCAATTACAAATATTTAAAAATATTTGCTTTGCTTGGTTGGTTTTGTTCTTTGGGCTTGTTGGGTATTACGGTTTTAAAAGGCGGCGGAGATATTAACCGTTGGATTTATATCGGACCAATTGGCTTTCAGCCATCAGAGTTAGCCAAGTTTTTCTTGATTATTTATTGTGCTTGCGGTCTTGATAAAGACCACAAAAAAATGATTAGTGATGCGCCCTCAAAAGCATTCTGGGCAGTGAAGCTTAATGAAATTACCAATGGTGCAATAAAAATTAAAGCATCAACAACTGCGTTTTTCTATTATGCTATGATTATTGGAATTACTGCAGGTATGGTTTTAATCGGTAGCCATCTTTCAGGTACAATTCTTATATTGCTTATTGGAGTTACAATGCTCTGGATAGGTGAAGGCAAAGCCAGATGGTTCGCTATTGGTGGCATTATTGCTGCAGTTGTTTTAGTTTACGTTATATTCAATTATGAGGATTTACCTCTGAAAGAATATATGATAGAGCGTATACGTGCCTGGCGTATTAAAGATTATCAGCCTGACGATGCACGTTGGCAAATCAATCACTCGCTGTTTGCTTTGGGTTCAGGCGGGCTTTTGGGTTCCGGTATCGGTAACTCAAAACAAAAATATCTTTATGTTTCAGAGTGCCATACAGACTTCATTTTCTCCATAATAGGTGAGGAATTGGGCTTTGTAGGTTGCGTTCTGATATTGGCTCTTTTTGTGCTTTTAGTTTGCAGAGGTATTTATATCGGCATGAAGGCAAAAGACAGATTTGGTGCTCTTTTAGCATTTGGTATGACAGCTCAACTTGCTTTACAGGTTGTGTTCAATATTGCGGTAATTACCGATACAGTGCCTAATACAGGTATTCCTCTTCCTTTCTTCAGTTATGGTGGTACAGCGCTTATGATAACTCTTATTGAAATGGGTGTTATACTTTCTGTTTCTCGTCAGGCAGACCTTAAACGTGTATACTCATTCAGAAAGAAAAAAGCAGATAATAAATAAAAGGATGGTGTGATTTATGAAGGTTTTGATTGCTACAGGTGGCACAGGCGGTCACGTTAACCCTGCACTTGCAGTTGCAGGTGAAATCAGGAAAAAATATCCCGAGGCAGAAATATGCTTTGTAGGCACTAATGACAGAATTGAAGCAAAAATTGTTCCTGCGGCAGGTTACCCGTTGAAAACTATTGAAATAAGTGGTTTTAAAAGAGGTTTTTCTCCTGCGGAAATCAAGGCTAATATCAAGACTGTCATAAAACTTGCCAAAAGCAGTAAAGCGGTAAAAAAGATTATATCTGAGTTTAATCCTGATGTTGCCATAGGTTTTGGTGGATACGTAAGTGGTCCTGTAATCAGAATGGCGGCAAAAATGGGCATACCTACCGCAATTCACGAGCAGAATGCTTATCCCGGCATAACCAATAAGGCACTTGCGGAGCAGGTAGATGTTGTTATGCTTACTGCAGAAGAAGCTAAAAAACATTTGAAATGTAAAAATGAACCTATTGTTACAGGTCTTCCTATTCGAGGCGAAATTCTTGAAGCAGACCCTGTAAAATCACGTAAGGAACTTGGTTTTAACGATAAGCCGATTATTCTTTCTATGGGCGGTTCACTAGGTTCAAGAGAAATAAACAAGGCAATTGTTGATGTAATTGCATCACATTTGCACGATGATAATTACAACTTTATTGTATCTACAGGTCAGAATGGTGTTTGGGTACCTGATAAATTGAGAGACAGAGGAGTTAATATAGATAGCTCATCTAATCTCCAGATAAGACCATATATTAATGATATGGCAAGGTGTCTTTCTGCGGCAGACGTTGTTATTTGTCGTGCAGGTGCATCTTCACTTTCGGAAATTCAGGCATTAGGTAAGCCTTCGATTCTTATTCCGTCTCCAAACGTAACGGAAAATCATCAGTATCATAATGCTATGGCACTGGTGAATAAAAATGCAGCTGTTATTATTGAAGAAAAGGATTTAACCGGCTCATCATTGAATAATGCAATAGAAAATTTACTCCAGAATAAAACTCGTCTGGAAGAAATCGGCAAAAATGTACGTAGTATGGCTGTTGTTGATGCAACAAGCCGTATTTGTGATATTGTTGTTGGTCTTATAAAATAATGAAGAATGTTTAAAATAATAAATTAACCAAATAAAATATAGTGCATAGTATATAGCGTCAGGTTCTTTTATCTGTTGAAAGGGGTAACGCTATATGCAAGGTTTTGTTATTAATGGCGGCAGACGATTAAGTGGGAGCATAAATGTTCAAGGCTCTAAAAATAGTGCGTTGCCGATACTTGCCGCAACACTTCTTATAAAAGGAAAAAGTATTATACATAATATTCCGAATCTTTCCGATGTAAGATGTGCGTTGGAGATTTTAAAGAAACTGGGCTGTGTAATACAACGTGAAGATTCAACGGTTATTGTTGACAGTACGTATGCCTTCGGTTCTGAAATTCCCGAAGAGCTTATGCGTGAAATGCGTTCATCAATAATTTTTTTGGGTGCTCTCGTTGGTAGATGCGGTCAGGCAACACTGTCTGCACCCGGAGGGTGCGAAATAGGTCTTAGACCTATAGATTTGCATTTGTACGCCTTGAGAAAACTGGGAACAAAAGTAGATGAATACTATGGTAGACTTTTGTGCGTTGCTCAGAATGGTCTCAGAGGGAACAAGATTACATTTTCCTTTCCCAGTGTTGGTGCAACTGAAAACGCGGTGTTGGCATCAGTTACGGCTAAAGGCAGAACCATTATTGTTAATGCCGCACGCGAGCCTGAAATAATTGATTTGTGTGATTTTCTTAATAAATGCGGTGCGCAAATTACCGGTGCAGGAGAAAGTATTATAACAATAGATGGTGTTAATGAACTCCGAAGCACAGAGCATACTGTAATCTGCGACAGAATAGTTGCAGCTACATATCTTGTCGCGGGCGCAGTAACTTGTGGAGATGTGGAGCTTCTTAACACTAACCCTGTGCATCTTAATTCTGTTCTTCCTTTGTTGGAGGAGGCAGGATGCGATATAAGAATCAGATGCAAATCAATACGTCTTAAATCTTTTGGTCGATTAAAGCGAATTGATAAAATTGTTACTCAACCGTATCCCGGTTTTCCTACAGATGCTCAGGCACTTTTTACTGTACTCGTTTCAGTTGCTGAAGGCACAAGTGTAGTAGTTGAAAATATATTTGAAAATCGATTTAAGCATATTCCCGAACTTCTTCGGATGGGTGCAAAAATCAGAACAGAAGGAAGAGTCGCGGTTGTTGATGGTGTTAATCGGTTGTATGGTGCAGATGTTCAATCGGGTGACCTTCGCGGTGGTGCTGCACTTGTTGTGGCAGGCTTGTGTGCTGAGGGTACGACAAGCGTATCTAATATTGAGTTTATAGATAGAGGATATGCAGATTTTGAAAATAATCTGTGTTCTCTTAATGCAGACGTTTATAGAAAGGTAAAGTGAAATGGAACGAAAAAAACGCAAAAAAACAAATGGTTCCTCAACGAAAATAATTGCGCCTAAAAATAAAAAAGGTGAGAATCTTTCTAAGGACGAAGTGCGCTCTATCAATAAACAAAAATTGAAAAAGAAGCGAAAAATAAAAAGAATTGTTTCCCTGCTTTGTCTTGCGATGTCTATAATTTGTCTGAGTGTTGTACTTGTTTTAACGGTGTTTTTTAAAACAAATGCAATTAAAGTTTCAGGCTCAAAGGTATATGATAATAAAACAATCATAGAGCAAAGTAATATAGAATTAGGTTCTAGTTTATTCAGTGTAAGTGAAGAAGAGGTGAACGATGTTCTTACTCGTAGGCTTCCGTATATAAAAAGAGTCAAGTTAACGAGGAAGCTTCCTGATACTATCAATATAGAAGTTTTTGCAACAAGTGAAGTTGCAGCGTTTCCTATAGGCAATAATTACGTGCTTATAGATGAAACAGGAAAAGTATTGGATAAGGATGCAACACAGGTTAAAGATGGTGTTGCTATTGTGAGCAATATTAAATTTGCAACGGCAGAAGAAGGCGGAAAAATCATTCTTGGTAATAAGCAATTGACAGAAGACTTTCTTACTCTTATCAGTGAAATAAAGAAAAACGATTTTGATTCTGTTACAGAAATTATTTTAGCAGGCAACAAGGAATTCAAAATTGTTTACGATAATCGCATAACAATCAAATTTGGGTTAATGGGTGATTTCGACAAAAAAATCCAACGTGCAAAAGCGGCTATTGAGCAGGAGAATATTATAGACCCGTACAGAGAAGGTGTTATTGAATTTGACTCAGGCAACAAATTTCATTTTGAGCCTGGTCAGGAAGAAGAGTTGACTATATCACCTGATTTTGTAACAGACGGTAATGGTAATGTAGTTACTGATTTGGACGGTGATTTTGTTACACATCCTCAATCAACAGATACTGCTGGTGGAGAAGATGATGAACAAGTTGATGAATAATAGTATACGTATCAAAATAATGGGGAAAATACGCAAAAAATAGAAAAAAATACTTGCTATTGTTTAAATACTATGTTAAACTTTAATGGATATAGTATGTATAGCTATGATTGTATATAAAGTTAAAATTTGGAGGAATTAAAATGAACTTTGAAATTTCAAACGATTTTGAAGAAGTTACTCAAATTAAAGTTATAGGTGTCGGCGGTGGCGGCGGCAACGCTATTAACCGTATGGTAAGTTCAGGTGTTCAGGGTGTTGAGTTTGTTGCTGTTAATACGGATAAACAAGTACTTACTTTCTCAAAAGCTACACACAAAATCCAGATTGGTGAAAAAGTTACTGGTGGTCGTGGTGCAGGTGCACGTCCTGAAATGGGTCTTAAGGCTGCTGAAGAAAGCAGAGAAGCAATCGTAGATGCTCTTAATGGTGCTAATATGGTATTTATTACTGCTGGTATGGGCGGTGGTACAGGTACAGGTGCTGCTCCTGCTATTGCAGAAATTGCAAAGAGCAATGGTATCCTTACAGTTGGTATTGTTACAAAACCATTTGCGTTCGAAGGTAAAAGAAGAATGCAGCAGGCAGAAGCAGGTATTGCAGAGCTTGCTCAACATGTAGATAGCCTTATCGTTATCCCTAACGAAAGACTTAAACTCGTATCAGACCAGAAAATTACTTTTGCTAATGCATTCGATGTTGCAGACGATGTTCTTCGTCAGGGTGTTAAGAGTATATCTGAACTTATTAAGGTTCCAGGTCTCATTAACCTTGACTTTGCAGACGTTACTGCAGTTATGAAGGATGCAGGTCATGCTCATATGGGTGTTGGCCGTGCAACAGGTAAAGAAAAGGCAGAGGCAGCTGCAAATGCTGCAGTTTCAAGTCCTCTTCTTGAAACAACAATTCAGGGAGCAAAAGGTGTTATCATCAGCATTACATCTTCTGCAGATATCACTCTTGATGACGTTGACGTTGCAGCAAGCATTATTGCAGAATCTGCAGATGCAGATGCAAACATCATCTTCGGTGTTGCATTTGATGAAAAACTTGAAGATGAGATGGTTGTTACTGTTATCGCAACAGGTTTCGGTACAGATTCAAACGGCATTGCAAATAAGTCAGGTGCTGCTCTTTCATCAGATAGCTTCTCATCAGTTGAAGAGTCAGACGATGAAGATATTGTTGATATTCTCGGTCTTTTTAAGAAATAATTTTAGAATACACACAAAGTGGAGCAAAAACATAGTTTTTGCAACGCTTTTTCTATTTTTTTCTTGATTTTACCATATAAATGTTATAAAATTAATAATGTATAATTATGTTTTTATAGGATGTGTTTTTATGCGAAAAGAATCAGCAAGAATAGGTTTTATCGGTATTAGCGGCAGAGGCTCAGGTATGCTTGGATTGCTTTTACAGGTTGATGGCGTAACTGTTCCTGCAGTATGTGATTTGATACCTGAAAGAGCGGAAAGAGGTATTGAAATTGTTGAAGAAGCAAATAATGGCGAATATCCGGTTCATGCTTATCTTGATTATAAAGAGATGTTTGCAAACGAAGAGCTTGATGCAGTTGTTATTGCAACTACATGGATTACTCATGCTATGATTGCTATTGATGCTATGAATGCAGGTCTTCACGTTGGTATGGAAGTTGGCGGTGCTGCTTCTGTTGAAGAATGTTGGGAAATGGTTCGTGCAAGCAAACGCTCAGGCAAAATTTGTATGCTTCTTGAAAACTGTTGTTACTGCAGAAATGAAATGGCAGTTTTCAATATGATTCGTAAAGGTATCTTCGGTGAAATTGTTCATATGGAAGGCGGATATCGTCATGACCTTCGTGATGAAATTTGCCTCGGCAGAGAAAATATTCACGGCAGACTTTATAACTTTATCCACAGAAATGGTGAGGTTTATCCTACACACCAGTTAGGCCCGATTGCAAAAGCTTTGAATATTAATAGAGGTAACCGTTTCCTTACAGTTAATTCTGTTGCTAGTAAGTCACGTGGCCTTCACCAATGGATTAAAGATAATAAAGGTGAAGAATATGACTTGTTTAACACTACTTTTAACTGTGGTGATATAGTTACAACAATAATTAAGTGTGCAAACGGTGAAACAATTAAGCTTACTCACGACTGTTCACTTCCAAGACCATATACTCGCGATTACGAGGTTCAGGGCACAAAGGGTATTTACTCAGAGCCTGAAGACGGTAAGGGCAGAATTTACATTGACGGTATGCATCCGGATGATGAAAGCTGGACTCATAGCTGGGATGATTTTGGTCCATGGCGTGATAAGTACGAGCATCCTCTTTGGGTTGCATATGAAAAAGGCGGTATCAAAGCAGGTCACGGCGGTATGGATTTCCTTATCCTTTCTTCCTTTGTAGATAGCGTTCTTGAAGGTGAAAAGGCTAATATTGACGTATACGATACAGCAACTTGGATGGCAATTACCTGTCTTTCAGAACAGTCTGTTGCGATGGGCGGTGCACCTGTTCCTGTTCCGGATTTTACAAACGGTGCATGGATAGACCGTGAACCAATCAGACGCGGTATGTATTGCCTTGAAGAGGTTTGTGAAGAGTTTTTTGAAGAGCAAGGAGAATAATGATGAGTTTTTACATAGGTGTTGACGGCGGCGGTACAAAAACCGCATACGCTTTATTTGATAATAATAAAAATATTGTTGCAGAATATGAAGGTCCTGCATCAAACCACGAAAATATGGAGGGTTCTTTCCCTGAGGCTGCAGGTATTATTGCAGACGGAATCAAAAATCTTCTTGCGAACGGTGGTAAAACTCTTGATGATGTAAAAGGTATGTTGATGGGTCTTGCAGGTATCGACCATCCATATCAGCATGATGCAATGCAAGAGGAATTAGGTAAATTAGGTATCACAGGCGCACGTATTTATAACGATGGCTTTATTGTTATAAAAGCAGGCGTAGGTGCCGGTGCAGGTATCGGTTACAACTGTGGTACAGGTACTTGTTGTAATAGCCTTGATACAAACGGCAATATGCTTCAAATAGGCGGATTTGACGTTCTTTCAGGTGATAAGGGTAACGGACACTGGGTTGGTAATCAGGCATTCAGAATTATGTATGACCAGCTTTGCCTTGGTAAATCAAAATCACTTATCACAGACCTTATGAATGAAAAAGCAGGGATTTGCGATAGAACAACTCTTCTTGATTCAATTGCAGTTCTTGAAAGTGAAGATGAGGGCGAAGCATTTTTAAGAAAGTTAATCGTTTCATTCTTTGATGCAGCAAATAATAACGATGAAGAAGCCCTTAAGGTTATTGAAGAAATGGCACAACGCGGTGCGGATTATATCTGTGGTCATGTTAACAATATGACATTCGATTGCGACGTAATCAACGTTGTACTTTCAGGTTCTGTTCATACTAAACTTCCTTCATACAAGTATACAGACAGAATGGCTCAACTTGTTGAGGAAAGAACAGGTAGAAAATTCAATTTTATTAAATTAGATTGCGCTCCTGTTATGGGTTGCATAAATTGGCTTATGGAAGGAAATGAAGAATAATGAAAGAAATCAGTGTTACAGTCATCGGCTCAGGTTCAACATATTGTCCTGAACTTATTTATGGTTTTATAGAAGCTAAGGATTCTCTTAAACTTAAGAGAGTTGCTTTTATGGATATTGATGAAAGAAAAAGAGAAATTGTTGGCGGTCTTTGTATTCGTATGCTTAAAAGTGCAGGTATAGACTGTGAAGTTGTTATGACAGATGACCTTGACCTTGCATTACAAGGTGCAGACTTTGTTGTTACACAGATTCGTGTTGGTAAGCTTCCTTGCCGTCATATTGACGAAAGCATTCCGCTTAAACATGACCTTATCGGTCAGGAAACAACAGGCATCGGCGGCTTCTTTAAAGCACTCCGTACAATTCCTGTAATGGCACATATCGCAGAGCGTATAGAAGCTATTTGTCCTGATGCATGGCTTATTAACTTTACAAATCCATCAGGTATTATTTCAGAATTCCTTATCAACCACACAAATGTTAAAACAATGGGTCTTTGCAATGTTCCTATTGCAATGATTGATGATGTTAAAGCTGCAGTAGGCGAAGATGCAAAAATTACATATCTTGGTCTTAATCATCTTAGCTGGATTACTTCTGTTAAAGTAAATGGTGAAGAAAAATTATTTGATTTGTTTGATGATGATTTTGCACCAACAGTTATGAAAAATATTCATGACGACGGCTTTGATATGGAATGTCTTAACGCTTGCAAAGGTTTCCCATCATCATATCTTCAATACTATTATAGCCGTCAGGCTAAACTCCAGCATCTTAAAGCAGGTTCAAAGAGCCGTGCTCAAGTATGTATGGAAATTGAAGAACAACTTCTTGAATTGTATAGTGATAATGAACTTGTAATTAAACCTGCTCTTCTTGAAGAACGTGGTGGTTATAAATATTCACTTGCAGCAGTTTCACTTATTGATTCTATTGCTAATGACAAAAAAGACGTTCACGTTGTTAATATTAAAAACAATGGTACTCTTGACTTTATGGATGACGACGATATTGTTGAAATTGCAGCAGTTATCGGTGCAGATGGTGCAACTCCTGTTGAGGTTGAGCCATTCGAAAATCGTCATGTAAAAGCTCTTATGAGAACTGTTAAGGCTTATGAAAAATACACTGTTGAAGCAGGTATAAACGGTTCTGATGAAGCAGCACTTAACGCTCTTATGCTTCATCCTCTTTGCGGGGATTTTGCACAGTCAAAGGCTTGCTTTGAAGAAATGAAAGCGGCACATAAAAACTATTTACCACAGTTTTTTAAAGACTGATAAATTATTTTTGAGAAAACGTTTTTAAGCGTTTATCCCGAAAAGGTTGTGTAATTTTATGGCAAAAAATCAAAAAGCAAAAAAACAATCAAAAAAAGATGTAAAAGAACGTATTCCCGAGGGTATGCGTAGAGAGGATTATGCCGACGCCGCTTTTAAAAAGAAAGTGACAATAATAATGGGTAGCATTTTGCTTGTATTTATTATTGGTGTTTCAGTAATTCTTGTTGGCGGTTGGGCAGATACCCAGAAGCATAATAAAGCGTTTGAAGAACAACAACAACGATTTAAAGAAGAAAAAGAAAATATAATAAAAGAGTTGGAAGCGATTGATGCAGCGGGCGAGTCTGCTGAAAACAGAGCTAAGGTTAAAATCAAGGTAACTGATGAGAACTTTTATGATTGGGTATTAGCTCTTGATTCTTCGTATAACGTGCCTAAGGATGACGATGGCTATGCTGTATTTGATGGAGCTACTGTTGAATTAGAAGGGTTGTTTTTAAAACGTGTATATAAAGGTGGTACGGTAGAGTATCTTGTGTACAGGCTTCATCAGCATGATGACGAAGTTCACAATCATGGTGAGGACTCTCACGAGCACGAAGAATCTACAGATGTTTCTACTGCGGATATGGTGCCGATTGAGGTTATTTTCCTTGATGAAGATGCCGAAATACCTGAAGATGGTGCATGGGTAAAGGTTACAGGTGTTGTTGGTAATGGTAGCATCGCAACCAATTACTCTGCAATACACAATGCTGAGGTTACCGTGATCGAAGAACCCGGGAATAAATATATAGAATAAAAAATAATGGCCATTGAAAGCGGAGGCTTTCAATGGCATATTTTTAAGGTGAATATATGAGCTTTTTGACAACAATTAAAAAAATCAAAGGTACACCTATCAGGCAGCTTCCTTTGAAAATTAAAAGGCATTTTTCCAAAAAGAAGGAGATTGAAAAAAAGCGGGAACAAAACAGAGAGATTATCAATGAAATCGAAAAGAAGTATGGCGTTGATTTCGGCGGTTATATTCCCAATGTTAACGATGCACTTCAAGAAGCATCTCAATGCAATGGTTATGAAGCATCTTATCCTATGCCTAATATCTTTAAACTTCTTAATATAAAAGATGGGGATAAGATTTTAGACGTAGGTTGCGGCAAAGGTTATGCAATGTACCTTTTTTCTGAATTTCCTTTTTCACAAATTGACGGTGTTGAAATTAACAAGAATCTTGCAAAAACGGCAGAAGCGAATCTTAATAAACTTTTCCCTGATGATAACGGAAAATATAATGTGTTTTGTGTGAACGCTTTAGATTTTTCAAAGTTATCAGAATATAATTATATTTATATGTATAATCCATTTCCACGTGATGTGGTTGAGCAATTTGTAGCGAAGCTTGAGGAAGCAGCGAAGGCGAGAGAGGATAAAATGATTGTTATTTATCAGAATCCTCAAAAAGGCTCATTGTTTGAAGTAAATGGGGTTTTTAAAATGGCACTTCGTGTAGATGGTACGGCAGTTTTTGAAAGCATAAAATAAAAGGAGCGTTTATTTATGAAAGAGAAAAAAGAGAAAAATACTTCTTCCAAAAAGAAAAAAATCAAAAAGTTTTTTCTTGTGTTTTTTATTGTTGTTTTTTGTATAAGTATTGTAATTGCTCTTGCCAACGTTTGTGTGGTTAAATCTAACGTGAAACTTGCTCAGAATTTTAAAAAGGTTGACTATAATGGTGAGCAGCTTGTCCCTCAAAAAGATGAAAACGGTAATTGGGTTTTTACAACAGATGGCGATTTCAAAGTAATGCACCTTACGGATATTCATCTCGGTGGTGGCTTTATGTGTAAGCAAAAGGATGAGTATGCTATGCGTGCAGTTGCCAATATGATTGAGGCAGAAAAGCCTGATTTGGTTATTGCTACAGGTGACATTGCTTATCCGGTTCCTTTCCAGGCAGGTACGTTTAACAATGAGAGCGGTGCGAATGAATTTATTGCACTTATGGAATCACTCGGCGTTTATTGGACAGTTACCTTTGGTAACCACGATGCTGAGGCGTACAGTTATTTTGACCGTGAAGCCGTTTCAGGCTTTTATTCCAATACGGATCTTAAATATTGCCTGTATCAGGCAGGTCCGCAGGATGTTGATGGCTTTGGTAATCACACTATAGAGATTAAAAATACAAAAGGCATTATTACGCAGGCTTTTGTAATGCTTGATTCACAAGCGTATAAAGATGATACCATTTTATCAAGTATCAAGGGTGATTACGATAATATTCATCAGAATCAGGTTGATTGGTATAAAAGCGAAATTCAACGAATGAATGCAGAAAACAAGGATGTTATAAATCAACTTCAGACTGATGAAAATGATGAACTTAACAAAAATTTTGGCGTTGTTAAAACACAGTGCTTCTTCCATATTCCTCTTGTAGAAATGCAGGAAGCATGGTATGAATTAGAAGAAAACAACTTCAAGGATACAGATAGTGTAAAATATATCGATGGCATTATCGGTGAAACAGGCATACGTGTTTTCCCTGGTAAGGGTGAGGATAATTTGTTTGAGACTATGGTTGAGTTAGGTTCAACAAAGGCAATTCACAATGGTCATGACCACTATAATAATGCGGAGTTCTCAAGGGATGGCATAATTTTCAGTTATGGTAACAGTATTGATTATCTTGCATATATCGGGATAAACAAAGAGGGTTCGCAACGCGGTTGCTCCATGATTATTTGTAAGCCTGACGGCACGTTTGAAATAAACAAATACAATTATTATTCAGACAGATATTCGGATTGTGACTTTGAGAAGGAAGAGGTTACAATGCAGTTCGAGGATGTTCAGTATCAAGTGCCCCAGAAGGATTAAATAATTTTATACAAATAAAAAACAAGCCGTTATCTCAGGATAACGGCTTGTTTTAACTTCTGTTTATTATTTTTCACCTTTAGGTAAAACCTTAGATGAAATAATCTTGTTGCGAATAGCTTCTTCTTTTACGTATGTAAAAAACTCTGCTTCTGCAATTAAATAGTAAGGTATAACGTAAACCACAGCAAGAATACCGCAGGTAAGGATTGACAAAAGGAACCATCCAATAAATGATAGTTGGAGTTTAAAAAGCTCCATTTTGTGTCCTTTCATAATTTTCGTGCTTAGGTTAAGTGCTTGTTGGTGGTCCATTTCAGGGTTAACAGATAAAATATAGGGTAGTGCTGCATACTCGTATTTTTTTACAATTCCGGGTATCAAAAGAAGAAAGGTAGATAATGTGATTTTTATGTCTGCAATTAAGGTTGCTTTTGCAATGTTTAAAAATGTTTTGTCTGAATAGCTTTTAAAAATCTCATTAATTTCAATATCATGATTATTTCTGAGTTTTAAAAAGAATCTGCAGCTACCAACTTTAATCTGGTTACACACCAGGGCAGAAAATGCAAAACCTAATATTAAGGATGTCGAAGATGAGAATAATTCAATAAGATCGTTTTTTAAAGAAATTTCATTATAAAGGCTTATTAAATCATCAACCGGGGCGGTTTCTTCCCCGGTATTTAAAAATTTTAAGGAGGATATTATTGAATTTAATACATTTGAAAGTATAACAAGCAATGCTGCAATAATACAGGCACCTTGTTTTTTCTTGAGTAATAACTTGGAATTTTCCTTTATTTTAATTCTATTCAAAAATATCACTCCGTTTTTAATTAAAATGTTTTTGCTTTTATTCTGTATACCTTAACACCATGAGGATTAACTTTCGCAGAAAAATCTTTTTTCAGAATTTTTGTTTCGTTTTCCCATAAATCAGTTACTTCATATTGTTTAGCGATAGGTAAATCAACGTAAGCCTCGTTATGAATTTTTACTAAAGAAAAATCAAAATCCTTTTCTTTGTCTGATTTATTTAAGAAGCATACAGCTAACTCTTTGTTTTCTAACGGTTTTACAAGAATATCTGTTATGCCGTTTGAAAAAATACGTTTACATTGTATACCGCGTTTATCCTGATTGATTTTAATAAGTTCTTTGTTCTTTAAAATATTAAGGATTTTGTTATCTGTGTCAACTGTGCCGTCTTCGTTAACGAATTTTCTAATGTCGTTACCAAGTATAAGTGGAGCCGCCATCATACACCAGAGTGAAAAATGTGTGCGGTTTTCTTCCATAGTAAGCTCACCAACGCCAACTTCAAGCATATCAGGGTCGTTCCAATAGCCGATTCCTGCGTGTTTGTAAAGTCGCACATTGAATTCGTATATACCAATCATAGAAAGCCAGTTGGGTCTAATATCGGGGGTTGTTCTCCACATATTACCTGCTTTTGAGCCCCATTTCCAAGGCTTGTTCCAACCCCATTCGCAGATAGAAAAAACGATAGGCTTTTCTTGTGTGCCTGTTTTTTCGGCATATTCCTTTGTAGCACGGCGTAATTCTGCTCCCATTTTAATGTATTGGCGTTGGGCAGAATCCATTTTTGATGCAATAGGATTAAAGAATTTAAGCTTGTTTAAGCCTTTTTTGAGTTGGATTTTTATCTGTAAGCGTCCATCTGCAGTGAAGCCTTTTGAAGAAGGGAAGTAGCAGTCATATTCTGTTTCATCATTTACAAGACAAACAAGGAATTTGCGTATCTGTCCGCCCTTTCTGAAAACTATTGTAAGACTGTATTCACCGTCTTCAGGCACATCAATTTCTTCAAATGTAAGATTACCTAAGCCACCACAAAGGTTACCTACAACGTAACCGCCTTCTACACGCTTATCTGCAAAAACTTTTGCACCATCTTTTATTGTGCCGTGGTTTGCCATTAATTCAATGAAATCGGTTTCGCCGGGTTTGCCGAGGTGTATTTTTATAAGTTGGGGTGCAATTGTGGGGATTGTTTCATTATGACAAAAATCATATTTGAAGTATTCTGCGCCCCATTCTGCCAAAGTGTCTGCATCAGTTGCTTCATTATAGAGGCTTGCAGGTAAATCTTCGCAAGTAAGTGTGCCGTTTGAGGTGTATAAGCCTACCTTAAGACCAAGCTTATTAACGTCTTCAATAAGTGGTTTTATACCTCTGGGGAAGCGTGTAAGGTCACCCTGAAGCTTACCGTCTTTTGTTCTTAAGGAACTTTGCCAACAGTCGTCAAGGTTAATGTATGTGTAGCCTGCGTCCTTGAGACCTGTTTTGCAAATGGCTTCAGCGGTATCTTTTATAAGATTTTCATCAATTGTATTTCTGAATGTATTCCAACTGCTCCAACCCATAGGTGGTGTGAGGGCAACACCATTAGAGTATTTATCTTTTTCACTGATGTGAACCTGTGTTGCAGCAAGTGCTTTTTTAGCAACACAAGTAGGGCAGATGTTTTTCTTTTTTATGAATTTACCAATAGCTACACCTGCACCGAAGCCTGTTGCAATTGCAATGAACTTCTTTTTATCCATGTTTGTTGCCTCCGAATTATTTTTTTGTGAAATGGTGAATGATTTTACCTATTACTACAGCACCTGCAATACCGGCTGCTGCGTAGCCGATTTTATGTGCGGCCATACTTTGTCTGTCTGTGATTCTGCCTTCAATAGGACCGAGGCAGGTTGGTTTTAAGCCTAAATCACGGAAATGATAAACCTTGGATTCGATTTTTTCAGGATTTTCTTCTTTAACGGTAATGATTCTGACAAGAGACCTTGCACCGTCTGTATAACAACAGAAGCCACTTGTTTTGTTTTGACCTAACATAATTCCGTCAACGTATCCTGTAAAATCATTTAAATGGTCATGGCCGAAGAAAGCTGCTTTAACGTCACCCATTTTTTTCCAACTTTCAAATTGACCACCATTATACATCGGTGAGCAAGGACCTTCGCCAAGGTAACCTTCAACACCGGGCTTCTTCATATAATATTTATCTGAGAATTTGTGGTGACCCTTTGCTGCAAATGGACGTTCGTAGAACTTTGCTTCTCTCATAACATAATTCTCTTCATAAACAGGGATGTGTTGGAAAAGGATTGCTGGAATAGTTTTACCATTATGAGCATCTTTTATTTCACGAACTTTGTTTTCGTACCAATCAATCTGGTCCTGGTGTACCCAATCGTAGGTTGAAACCTCAGGGTCATCGCAGCAGTTGTTTGAATCTATGAACCATAAGTTGAGGATATCTTCAGTGCCAGCAGAGTTTTTAACAAGAATGTTGCAGTTGAAATTTCCGCGCGGTGCAGTTAAATCATTTTCACCAATCATTGTTTTAAATTGTTCGTATGCTTTGACTATTTCTTCTTCTTGAAGATGGTCGTGTTCATGATTACCTAATACGTAACAGAAGGGGATGCCTGAATCAAGGATTGGCTTAAGAATGTCTTTAAGAGCCTCTCTGTAAATCTTGAAGCCTTCGGATTCATCTTTTTCTCCGCAAGTGTCGCCCAAAAGAACAATGAGGTCAGGTTTGAATGCGAGTATACCCGTTTTAACAAGGTTGTGCATATCCTCTCTTCTTTTTCGTTTGTTTTTATCGTTTATAACTAATCGCTCGTGTATATCACCCAATGTCATTATAGTAAATTTTCCATTATTAAACTTTAAAGTCTTGTTCATAAAAATCACCTTGATATGTGTATTCATAAAAATAGCCGCCCAACAGGACGGCCGTTTTTGTGGATTTAAATTATTCTGCTACAACTTCTGCTTCTGCGTTGAATGCTGCAGGATTAGCGTTGTATTGTTCAATAAGCTTATTAAGATAAGAAATCTTAAGAACGCTGCAAACGATAGGGAAGAATCTCATAATCATGATGAACATACCGCCATGTTTGACTTGAACACCTGTTTTAACAGCTTTTTGATACATTCTTTCACCCATCTGGTAGTTCCAAACAAAAGTGTAAATACCGAATGTCATGATGCTAAGGATAAGAACGAGTATGTAGTTAGCACTGTCTTTGTCGTCGCCTTCGCAAATTGTGTTGACTTTTTCTGTCCATTTGTACCAGAAAAAGAAACTGTAGATACCAAATGTAAATACACTGAGAACGAGATATAATGCAATGTTACCTTTTTTAAGCATAATAATTGCCTCCAATAAATTAATGACGAGTATAATACTCGTTTATTTTCTAATAAATAATACTATATTTGAAATTGAATGTCAATATTATTTGTGTATTATTCTCAAAAAATAACCGACGAGTTTAATTTTTAACTCGTCGGTTTGAATTTTTAGTTGTTAAAAAACGAAAGCTCGTTTTTCTTTTGGTCTTCTTTGTATTTTTCAAGTCTTGCTTTAATTTTATCAGCAGGGTTAAGAAGGCTTGAAACAGAGCAATCGTGGTTAAGAGTGTCGATAATAAGTGAGCAATATTTACTCATATCAACCTCAAAATACCATGGCTTTTCAAGCAATTCAGGTGTTCTGTAAACAAGATTTGTTGTGAACACACCATCAATAACTTTGTTTTCGTAAGCTTTGTCGAATTCCTGTAAGCCATTGCAGAAAAGACCGAAGCTTGTGCAAATGAAAATTCTGTTTGCTTTAAGCTCTTTAAGTTTTGTAGCAACCTCAATCATAGAATCACCTGAAGAAATCATATCATCTATGATAAGGCAGTCCTTGCCTTCAACGTCATCACCAAGGAATTCGTGTGCGAGGATTGGGTTTCTGCCGTTAACAACTGTTGAGTAGTCACGACGTTTGTAGAACATACCAAGGTCAATGCCAAGAACGGTTGAATAGTAAATGCAGCGACCCATACCGCCTTCGTCAGGGGAAATAACCATAAGATGGTCATGGTCAATTTTAAGGTCTTTGAAGTTTTTGGTAAGCGCCTTTACCATCTGGTATGTAGGAGCAACATTTTCAAAGCCTTTAAGTGGGATTGCGTTCTGTACACGAGGGTCGTGAGCATCAAAAGTGATGATGTTCTCTACGCCCATATCAGCACAAAGTTCTTGAAGTGCAATCGCACAGTCAAGTGATTCTCTTCTTGAACGTTTGTGTTGTCTGCCTTCGTAAAGCATAGGCATAATAACGTTAATTCTTCTTGCTTTACCTTCAATAGCAGAAATTGCTCTTTTAAGGTTAGCGTAATGCTCGTCCGGTGAGTAGTGGCACTCGTAACCGTACATGTTGTATGTTATACCGTGGTTAAAGCAGTCGCAGATAATGTAAATATCGAAACCACTAACAGTTTCGTGAAGAACACATTTACCTTCACCTGAACCAAATCTTGTAAAGTCGACATCAATGATAAAAGAATCTCTTTGATAACCGTAGAAAGCAATTGTGTCTTTATGTTCGCTTTCTCTTTCATTTCTCCATGATGTAAGATAATCGTTGATTTTTACAGCAAGTTCCTCGCAACCAGGAGTTGCAATAATACCTAAAGGACCTACCGGAATTGTGTTTGGAATACCAAATGCATCTGCCACGACCAAAACCTCCGTCAAATTATTCGTTCTATAATATTGTACTAATATTTGAACTTTATTTCAAGTAAAAACGACAAAATTAGAGTTTAAAAATTATTGCAATAAATTAACGTCATTTTGTAACTTTTCACAAAAAATAAAGTCCTTAAAACGAAAGGTTGCTATATCCCTTTCGTTTTAAGGGTCAGATTTCAAAATCTTCCTTTGAATAATTGCCGGAAAAAGAAAGGTTTTTCGGTTCTCTTTTCAAAGGGTCATATTTGTATTTTTTACATTTCGAATGTAATTGCATAATGCCGCCGATTTTTCTGCAGATTGCAACATTACTGCCCTGAGCAATCTGTGCGTGTTCACAATAAGCACACTGTGGTTCAATATTGCTTTTGAATAATTTAAGCGCCATTATTATCACATCCCTTCATTTGTAAACATTTTAACATATTTTCTTTTTGTAATCAACCTCTAAAACAAAAACAATACACGTAATAATCAAAATTATGGTCACTGCAATATTGTGAGAAAGATTCAATTCTACTGAGCCCATGTGTATTGTTTTGCAAACCTCAGTTGTTATAGGGAATATTTTTATAAGTTGAGAACAATAAAAGGAACTGAGAGCACTGTTAAGGATTCTCCAACAGAAGAAATGTCTGAGTTTGTAGCCGCATTTTTCAAGATATGGTGCAATCTGAAAAATAACTGCCAGACCACCGAATTGGATTATGGCACAAATAACAGGAATCGGAAAATTACTTTCTAATAAGGTGTTGCATCCTGTTGTTACTTCGGATATACAGCTCAGAAATCTGATGGCAGTTTCATTTTTTATAAAAATATGCAGACAATTGTTGATTGCAGAAAAAATTAAAACCCAGCTGCATATGGAAAGCATAGCACTTGTAGCTGAAGCCACACATTCTACAAAACTGCATTTACTGTCATTGCATGTTTTTTGGGTGTTACTTTCATAACTTGTTTTAACGAAGAATTTTGAAAATAAACCTATAGAAAAAGATGATAAAATTGCGGATAAATACATAATGATTCCTGCCTTGGTGCTTCCAATCATAAATGTACCGACTGCAGTAATAGTGAAAGCGGGGCCGGGATTTACACACCAAGGGAATAATTTGAAAACTTCATTTATTGTCAGTTTGTTTTCGTCATAGTATTTGCAGAGCGTTTTTGCACCGATTGGGTATCCGCCAAGCAGACCAAGAAAAACAACAACTATTCCGTTTCCGTTCACGCCAAAAGCTCTTAAGGATATTTTATCAAGTAATAATGCTGATTTGGTTGTTACAGGGCTTGAAGCAATGTATGATGCAAGAATCATAAAAGGAAACAATGCGGGTATTATTTTTTCTCCTAAAAGAAATAACCCATTTTTTATTCCTGTTGACGCATCTGTTGGATGAGCAATCAGAAAGATAGTAAGTAATATTGTTAAAATAAATCCGGGTAGGTTACGGATTATATAGGAATATTTTGTTTTTGCCATTTTTCTCACCCAATTATAATTTATGAAACTTAATCATAAAAATATAACACTAATCAGTATAAGGTGAGGTATATATGGGCGTAAAACGAATATCTGAGTTAAAGAATAATTTAAATGATTCCTTGATTGAACTGCACTCAAACAGGAGAATAATTGTTTTTGATTGTAAAAGTGTAATAGATTACTCTGATGAAACAGTTGTCCTTGATTTGAATACGGTCAAATTAAAAATTATAGGAAGAAGCCTGAATATAGACTCTTTTGTTTTTGGTCAGACGGATATAAAGGGTGAAATAATAAGTTTGGAGTTTTGTTGATATGATTAGTTTCTTTCGTTGGTTACAAGGGTACGTTGCTTTTGAGTGTTGTGGTGGTTTTACCGAAAGGTTTCTTAATTTATGTAAATTCAGCGGTATGGATATGTGGAATGTAAAAAAAGAGGGCTCAAAGGTAACTGCATATATGAATCTCAGAGATTCTCAAAGGTTGAGTGAGCCGGCACAAAAATCAGGTATGGATATTAAAATAATAAAAAAAGCCGGTTTACCGGTTTTTGTGAAAAAACACAAGTGGCGTTGCGGTGTGGTTCTGGGATGTTTTTTTATGTGTTTTTTTATCTGGTTTATGAGTGGCTTTATTTGGGAGGTAGAGGTAGTATCTGACGGTAATCCTAAAATAGAGGGATTAGCGGAGTGTCTGGAAAAGAATGGAGTAAAAATTGGTGCAAGAAAAAGCAGGATTGATATTCAGGAGGTTCAACAAGAACTGCTAAATGAGTTTTCTCAACTTTCCTGGGTATCTTTGAATATTTTCGGCAGTAAAGCGGAGATTGAGTATACTTATGCAGTTGCTCAAAAACCTATTATTGAAAAAGAAAAGTTTACCAATATTATTGCTGCAAAAAATGGCAAAATTACGTTGGTGGAAGGGTATAACGGTACAAATATGATTAAATCAGGGGCAAATGTAGCAAAGGGAAGTTTGTTGATTTCTGGCGTTGTGAAAAATGGCGATAAAACAGAAAGTTTTGTTCATGCTAAAGGTAAGGTTTTTGCACGCACACAGAATGAGATTAATAATGAGTGTGAAAAGATTCAATCCAATAATGTAGTAAATTCCATAAAACAAAATTTTAAAATAAACTTTTTTGGTTTGCAGATTCCTTTAAGTAAAAGCTGTGAAGGCACTTATCAGAGTGTAACAGAAATTTTCCTTCGTGGTAATGACATTGTTTTGCCTGTTGGTATTTTACGGGAGGATTATTTGTTTTGTGGTAATACGTCTTGCACATATACAGATGATTTTGCAAAATATAATTGTCTTCTGAAGTGCGTGTCTGAGAAACGTGATGATTTTTCATCCTGTGAATTAGAAAAAGTGGTTTATGAACAAAAAAATTCTTCAAATAAAGTTTATGTGTCAGTCAGTATTGTGTGTGTTGAAAATATAGCCGTTGAAATCCCTGCAGAAGTTAAAAAAAACTAACACCTTTTCACAAAATATTTTAAAAATTTTAGTAGACATTTACAAAATTTATGATATACTAAATTATAAGTAATATATGAAGAAGGTAATTAAATCGGAACAGATAATTAATGTAGACAGAATGGAACAGGCGGTTAGTCTTTTCGGCAGTTTTGACGAGAATATTATGCTTATAAAAAAGGCGTTTAATGTAGATGTTATAAGCCGCGGTTCAGATATAAAAATAAATGGTGAGGCAGAGGACGTTTCTAAAGCAGTTAAAGCAATAAACGGTCTTCTTATGCTTATTAACAGAGGTGAAACTCTTAACGAGCAGAATGTCAGATATGTTATTTCTCTCGTTGGTGAAGGCAATGAAGATAAAATTGTTTCAATGTCCGGGGATTGTATTTGTATTACCAGTAAAGGTAAACCTGTTAAGCCAAAAACTCTTGGTCAGAAAAAGTATGTTGAATCAATAAAAAACAATACAATTGTCATTGGTGTAGGTCCGGCGGGTACAGGTAAAACGTATCTTGCCGTTGCTATGGCGGTTAATGCTTTTAGAGCAAAAGAGATTAACAGAATTATTCTTACGCGTCCTGCAGTTGAGGCGGGTGAAAAGTTAGGTTTTCTGCCCGGTGACCTTCAGAGTAAGGTTGACCCTTATTTAAGACCGTTGTATGATGCACTTTTTGATATGTTAGGTGCAGAAAATTTCAATAAATATCTTGAACGTGGCAATATAGAGGTTGCTCCGCTTGCATATATGCGAGGCAGAACACTTGATGACAGTTTTATTATTCTTGATGAAGCACAGAACACTACACCTGAACAAATGAAGATGTTTTTAACAAGAATGGGCTTTAATTCCAAGGTTGTTGTTACAGGTGATATTACACAGATAGACTTACCTGATGGTAAACGTTCAGGTCTTGTTGAGATTACAAAAATTCTTAAAAATATGGAACAGATTGATATTGTCAGATTTACAGGTAAAGATGTCGTAAGGCATAAATTAGTACAAGATATCATACGTGCATACGAAAAATATGAGGAGGCAAAGAAAAGAAATGAAAGAAAAAATTAAAGTAATTATTTCTAACAATCAAAAGGAGGTTAAAATCCCTACAGGGGTACGTCTTCTTGTAAGACGTTGCTGTAATGCGGTATTAACCTTTGAAAACTTTTCCGAACCTGCAGAAATAAGCGTTACCTTCGTAGATGACGAGCAGATTCACGAGCTTAATAAAATGCATCGTGATGTTGATAAAAGTACAGACGTTTTGTCATTTCCGCTAGGTGAAAACGGCGTTTATGATAGGAATATGGAAACGGGTGCCTGCCTTTTAGGTGATATTGTTATTTCTGTTCCTACAGCAGTAAGGCAGGCATATACATACGGTCACTCTCTTCAGAGAGAAATCGGCTTCCTTACTGTTCATTCTATGCTTCATCTTCTTGGCTACGACCACGTGAATGGTGGCATTGAAGCCGTTCATATGAGAGAAAAAGAAGAGCACGTGCTTACAGAATTAGGTCTTAAACGTAATGAGTCTTACTATATGGGGGTAAAGGAGGAATAATCTTATGAATGAAATAGATAGTCTCCTCAGAAGTTTCATATATGCTTTCAAAGGCTTCGGTTGGATGGTGTTTAACGAGCGTAATTTCCGTATACATCTTACATGCTGTGGTTATATGATATATTTCTTATTCAGGTACGATTTTTTTGTACTGAGCAAAGTTGAATATGCCATTTTGTTCCTTGCTGCCGCTTTAGTTATAGGTGGTGAAATGATTAACAGTGGTATTGAAAAAGCAGATGACTCAGTTACAAGAGAAAATATTCATACAATAAAAATCTCCAAAGACGTTGCCGCAGGCGCAGTGCTTGTGTTTGCAGTAGCAGCGGTATTTATAGGTGTGTTGCTTTTGGGTCAGCCTGAAGCATTCCGCCAACTTTTTAACTATTATATGCAGCATATTGATTCTTTTGTATTGCTTCTTATAAGTCTGATTTTTTCAACTTTATTTATATTTAAGTGCAATAATAAATACATCAGAAAAATCAAAAACAAAATTGAAAGAAAAAAAGGAAATAAATAATGACAGAAAAGAAAACGGCATTTATTGCCATAGTTGGCAGACCCAATGTGGGCAAATCATCAATTCTTAATAGACTTTTAGGTCAGAAGGTTGCAATTGTATCTTCAAGACCACAAACAACACGCACAAAGATTATGGGTGTTTTAACAGAGGATAACGTTCAACTTGTGTTTACGGATACACCTGGTTTTCATAAGCCAAAAACAAAATTAGGTGAAAAAATGATAAAAGCCGTTGATGACAGTATCGGCGGCGTTGATTCTTGCCTTTTTGTAACAGAAGCACGAGGCGAAATCAGACCTACTGAAATCGAGCTTCTTGAAAAACTTCGTAGTGAAAAAATTCCTGTGGTTCTTGCAATCAATAAAATCGATATGATTTCAGATAAGCAGGAGCTTATGTCACGTATTCTTGACTTAACGAAGCTCCTTGATTTTACTGCAGTTGTGCCTGTGTCTGCAAAGGATTCAGACGGCATGGACGAGCTTAAGGATGAATTGATTAAGCTTGCTGCACCATCGGAATTTTTCTTTCCGGAGGATACGTTAACAGACCAACCGGAGCGTGTGCTTGCTGCTGAAATGATTAGGGAAAAGCTCCTTCATCGTCTTAATGAAGAAATTCCTCACGGTATAGCTGTTTCTATTGAAAAAATGCGTGAACGTGAAGATAAGCCTATTCTTGATATTGAGGCTACAATTTATTGTGAAAGAGAAAGTCACAAGGGTATAGTTATCGGTAAAAAAGGTGCTATGCTTAAAGAGATTTCTACAAATGCCCGCCATGAGTTAGAGAATTTCTTTGAATGTAAAGTTAATCTTCAATGCTGGGTAAAGGTGAAAGAAGATTGGCGTAACAGAGAAGGCTTAATCCATAATTTCGGTTTGGATTAATTTAACTTTTCACTTGTCGTATAAAGCCATTTCCACTGAATAGAATAATAGTAAGAGTTTCTGTAGGAGTGGTTTTGTGGACGAGAATAAATTGTGGGAAAAGTTTTGTAAAAACGGTAGGGTTGCAGATTATTTAGAATATCGTAACTGTGTGAATTCTATAGAAAAAACGGAGTTGGAGCCAATTGATAAAGATAACGGCATCGGGGCTTGTGATAAAAGAACAGAGTATTGGTGAGTCCGATAAGTTAATTACCGTGCTTACTGCTAAGCACGGTATTGTACGTGCTTTTTCAAAAGGCGCCAAAAAAACAAAAAGTAAAAAGCTTGCCGCAACCTCTTTGCTCTCGTATGGTGATTACACCTTTGTTAAAACAAAGGACGCGTATACAGTTGAGGATGCACAGGTAAAAGAGGTTTTTTTTGAATTAAGGCAGGATATAGAAAAAATGGCACTTGCTCAATATTTTTGTCAACTTGCCAATGAATTTTGTGAAGAGGACTACGAGTCGGAGGAAATTCTCCGACTTTTTCTCAATGCACTGTGGTTATTGAAAAATGATAAAAAATCAACAGGTTTTATAAAAGCCGTAGTTGAATTCAGATTGATGTCACTCAGCGGATATATGCCTGCACTTTTAGCTTGTGATAAATGCGGTGAATATGAATCCGAATATATGTATTTTTCATTTGAAGACGGTAAAATCTATTGTCAGAATTGTGTTTCAAGCGGTCAAGGGTATTGCCTTAATGCATCTGTAATTCAGGCAATGCGGTACGTGTCTTTGTCTGACTTTGAAAAGATTTTTTCGTTTGCTTTATCGGATGATGCACTTAATCGTTTTTGTGAAATAGCCGAAATGTATTTATTACATAAAACAGAACGAAAATTTTCAACACTTGATTTTTATAAAGTTTTAAAAGGATAAAAAATGGTAGAATTAAACAGACATTTAAAAGCACTTGAATTTGATAAAGTACTTTCAATGCTCTCTGCAAGAGGTTGTAATGATGATGCTAAGGAGAGTATTCTTGCTTTGCGTCCTGTTTCGGAATTATCTGAGGCACAACGCCTTTTGACTATGACAGAGGATGCTTACATACTTCTTGCAAAGCACGGCGGGCCATCATTCGGTGGACTTAAAAATGTGAACAATGCTTTATCCAGAGCTAATGCAGGTGGCGTTCTTTCTATGAAGGAGCTTCTTGATATTGGTTCAACAGTCAGAGCCGTGCGTTCCATTCATGAGTGGCGTCAGAATTCAGGACATGAGGAGCGCAGTATAGATATTTATTTTAATTCTCTTATGCCGAATAAATATCTTGAAGAAAAGATTTTTTCTGCAATACTCTCAGAGGATGAAATGAGTGATAATGCGTCACCTGAACTTGCAGATATACGTCGTAAAATCAAAAATAAAGAAAATAGCGTAAGAGAGCAGTTGGAAAAGTTGATTCGTTCCCAGTCTCTTCGTGCAGTGTTGCAGGATGCTATTGTAACCCAAAGAAACGGAAGGTATGTTGTACCTGTAAAAAGTGAACATCGTAATTCTGTTTCAGGTCTTGTGCACGATACTTCTTCTACAGGTGCTACGGTTTTTGTTGAGCCTGCAGGTGTTGTTGAGGCCAATAACGACATTCGAGTTCTTAAAGGTAAAGAGGCACAGGAAATTGAACGTATTTTATTTGAACTTTCAGTTGAAGCAGGTAATTTTTACCATGAAATAAAAGGTAGTTATGAAAATGCAATAGAAATTAATGTGATTTTTGCAAAGGCTCATCTTGCATATCAACAGAGGGCAAGTCTACCTATTTTGAATGATAAAGGTGTTACTGATTTAAAAAAAGCGCGTCATCCGCTTATTGACCCTCAGAAGGTTGTGCCAACAGATATACGTCTTGGTTCAGATTTTGATACTCTTGTAATAACAGGACCTAATACAGGCGGTAAAACAGTTGCGATTAAAACAATAGGTCTTCTTTCCGCAATGGCCTCAGTAGGTCTTTTTGTACCGGCTTTGGATGAAAGTAAGTTGTCTATATATAACAATATTCTCGTGGATATAGGTGATGAGCAGAGTATAGAACAATCTTTATCAACATTTTCATCTCATATGGTTAATATTGTTAATATACTTAAATATGCAGACGAAAATTCTCTTGTACTTATAGACGAATTAGGTGCAGGTACCGACCCTGTTGAAGGTGCTGCACTTGCTATGGCAATTCTTGAACAATTACATGTGCAAGGTGCTAAAATAGCTGCAACAACACATTATGCTGAATTGAAAGCATACGCTCTTGATACTCCTCGTGTGGAAAACGGCTCTTGTGAATTTGATGTTAATAGTCTTAAGCCGACTTACAGACTTCTTATAGGTATTCCGGGCAGGTCAAATGCTTTTGCCATATCTGAAAGATTGGGTATAGAAAAAAGCATTATTGAAAGGGCAACCGAGCTTGTTTCTTCAGAAAATATCCGTTTTGAAGACGTTGTAGACAGTCTTGAAAAAAGCCGTCTGGAAATGGAAAAACAACGTTCAGAAGCTTTAGAAGTAACAGAAACTGCAAAAGCGCAAAGAGATAAAGCGATGCAGATTTTAAAAGATGCAGAGCATCGCAGAGAAAAAGAAATAGAAAATGCAAGAGGCGAAGCACTCAGAATTGTTGAGCATGCAAAACGTGAAGCCAATGCTCTTTTAAATGAAGTTGAAAAGCTCAAGAAAGAAGCGAAGAAAACACAAAATGCCGCTGAACTTGCACGTAAAACAAAAAGCACAGTTAATGCACATCTGAATTCCATTAATAGTGCTGTGAATCCTGTTTTTGATTCTATGGATGACGATGATGATTATATTCTTCCGCGTGAACTTCAGATAGGTGATACGGTTTACAGTAAAACTATTGGTAAAAACGCAACCGTTACAGCCCTTAAGGATAAAAAGGGGACGGTTGAGATTGCCGCAGGTATGCTGAAAATGCGAGTTAAAGAAAGTACGTTGCGTCTTGTTGATAAACCTAAGAAAGAAACACCAAAAAAGAAAGTTGCTACGGGCAGAGTGTCAGGGGAAAGCCGTTCTTCAATGCAGGTGAGCAATCGTTGTGATTTGAGGGGACTTATGGTTGATGAGGCGATACTCGTTCTTGACCGTTTCCTTGATGATTTGCTTCTTTCAGGTCTTACTGAATGTACAATAATTCATGGTAAGGGTACAGGTGCTCTTCGTGCAGGTATTACACAATACCTTAAGTCCGACCCTCGTATACGTACCTTCCGTCTTGGTACCTTCGGTGAGGGGGAAAACGGCGTAACAATTGCTGAAATAAAATAAAAACATAAGATAAAAGCACCGCAAAACTTTGTTTGCGGTGCTTTTGTTTGTTAAGTTTAATTATTTGATTGTAAAGTTGACCTTTGAAAAATCGAGTTTTTTGAAATCTTCTTTTTTCATTGTGAAATATGCGATTTTTTCAGTATCTGCAAGGAAAGAAGGCATATTGTTATCTAGTGGGTCGTATTGTAAAAGAATCAATTCATCGTTTTCTTCAACAAGGATTTTTGTTCCGTCATTTTGATTGTCGCAGGAGCAGTAATCAATAGAATATTCTGTTTCTGTATCACCTAAAAAGTCGAATCCTGCATTGAAGTCGTCAATAAGTGTGTCGGGTTCAGTGGCAGAATAATGGACATTGGGAACAAAAATACCATCTTCAAAGGTAAGGAAAAAATAAATAAAGCCTTTTTGAGGAGCCAAACCGTTTTTATCGTGTTGCTTGAATTCAGAGACTTTTAATTGACAAAAGAAAAAATCTTCATCCTTTATTGTTCCATCGTTGAGCCATTCTTCAGGCATAGTTGGTGAACCGAAAAACTTGCTTGTTCCCGGGTCATATTCGCCGTGTGCCTTTTCTACGTTTATTCCTATCATTGTGATACCCCCAAATATTCTTCAAGTGTTATATTATCTGCTTTGATTTGTTGTGCCGCTTCAACGCCTACGTAACGCCAGTGATATGGCTCGTAACGGAAGTTTGTAATATTCTGCTTGTCCTTCGGGTAACGCATAATAAAGCCGTAATCTGTTGCGTTGCTTTCAAGCCATTTGAATTCTTCGGTTGTTGCAAAGCTTTCTTCTTCGCAAATTATATCTATGGCATAACCGGTATTGTGCTCTGATGAACCTGCGGGCATAACGGTTTTTGTTGCTTCTTGTTCTGCTTCATCCTGTGTGTAGCCCTGACTTTTGAAAAAGTCTGTTTTTTTATTATGTTTGATTTCCTGTTCCTCGTGGGAACGGTAGCCTGAGTAAGGTGTGAGTGTAAAGCCATCTTTAAGAGCAGCATTATACATATCCTCATATTTTTGTGCCGCTTCTTTTTCAAGTCTTTCTGTAGAATCACAAATATAAATAAGGTCAGGGGAATACTCTTCGGATAACCTGTAACGGGAATTTATAAAAATTAAATGCGGTTTGTTTTTGTTTGCGGTAATTATAGCAGGGTTATCAATTGTTCCTTGTTGAGGGAGTATTATGTCTTTTGGTGGATATGTGTTGGTGTTGTTTTTGTTTTCTGGAGTTGTAGTGGTAACCTTTGACGGCTCTTGTGTAGGGAGTTTTGTGGTCGTTTTCGAAGCTTGAGATGTTTCAGAAATACTTTTGTTTTTTCGTGAAATACCGATACAGGTAATACAGATAAAAATAATTATTAACGACAACACAACGCAAAGAAATTTCCTTGCGCTCCTTTCCGTGTTTGTGGCTGTAGCAGTTTTTTTGTTTTTGTTAAATCTGCTATCGGTCTGCTTTTTTAAATCTATCATTCAAGAACCTCATTTCTGTGTTAATTATATTAAAATATATTTCAAAAGTCAAATGTAATATATTGAATTAATTGGTTGTTAGATACAAAAGACAGAGGGTTGTTTTGTGCTTTTTTTACAAATATTAAAAAATGTATTTTTCCTCTTTTGTTATAGTGATTTTTGTGATATAATCGTTTGGTAAATATATAGGTAATGTCGGTTTGTATCGGCTTTTCCACAATACTGAAAGGGGTAAAACCTTAATGAAACGTAATTTAACAATATTTATGTCACTTATGCTTGTTGTTGCAATGGTAACTTGTTTTGCATCATGCGGCTCCTCTAAAAACGAAGAGGTTAAAGAGTTTACAACAGAGGAAGCTACACATACAGAAAGTATAACTCCTGTTGGCAATACAAGTGAAGAGGTTTTGAATTATTTCAATGGAATCGTTAATGAGCTTAAGATTTCAAAGCCTGCAATGTCATACAGATACGAAATAAACGTTCCGGACGATAGCATTAAAATCACAAAAGCAGGTGAAGAAGAGGCAGAAGAAATTGACGAATCACTTGTTCCTATTAATAGTGCGGCAAAAGGCATCAAAGATTTAATGCTTGCAGATATTAAAGAAACATCAGGCGACATTGTAATGGGCGCAGATAATACAGAGTATCTTTTTGTTAAAGGTGAATCATGGACTTCTAAGCTCACAATTTCAGATATTGAATATGCGACAGTTAAAGAAGTTGGCGACAATTATTACATTACAATTGCATTCAAAGATATAGAATCCAACGGTGATGTTTCATCTTTAGAAAAAGCATTTAACCTTCGTGATAAAGAAGATTTACTTGCATCAGAAGAATTGGCAAAAACATCTGCATATCTTAAGCTTAATGATTTTGACGTAGCATACAGCGGCTGTAAAATCACAGCAGTAGTTAACAGACATACAGATGAAATCACAAATCTTAATTACTACAAATCAGCAAATGTTGTTGCACATATGACAGGTGCAGGCACATATAAAGATTGTGGCGATGTAAGCGTTATTTTTACATTAGAGGATAAAGCTAATTTCGATATTAATTGGGAAAGTGAACTTCCGGTAAGTCCTCTCGAAACTACTACAGAAGAATAAAAAAAATCAATTTAGTTATTCTATGGAGGAACAAACGTGAGTAAAAAACTTATAGCAATTATGATGGTTGCAACTCTTGTTTTTATGGGTGTGTTTGCCGCCTGTAACAAAGAAGATGATTCGGAAATATTATATATAGATAGTGATAAGTATCCATTCCTTACCGATGAAAACGGTGAAAGAGTTCTTGATGAAAACGGTGAGTTTATTGTTTTTGCAACAGACGAAAACGGTAAATATAAAAAGGATGAACAAGGTGACAGAATGACAGTCAACCAACCTTTTGAACCTATTTCAGATAAGGATTCTGTTGAGGATTATTATTATAAGATAACACTTCCTAAGGATTGGGAAATTGATGAGTCAAAAAGAAACTCATTTATAAATTCCAAAACGGGTGATACTGTTTATATTACACTTTATGATGATAACTATGCTTACCAGGATGCTTACCTTTCTAACTATGAAACATATGAATCATTGCTTGCAGATGAATATGAAAAAGAAGGTATTAAAGTTACTTGGGAAGAAGGCATTACAATTGCCGATGAGTGTATGGGTACGGTTCGTTTTGCTTTGAATAAAGGTGAACAAACTAACGTTCTTTATCTTTTTAAGCATAGCGGAAATATGTACAAAATACTTTTTGAAACAAAAAAAGATATGAATACTGCTAAAACAGAAACTCTTGATTTCTTACAGTATATCACTTACAAACCTTATTCTTATTACCCGGCAGTAACAGATGCAAAAGGTCAAAAAGTTACAGATGTTTATCTTACCAATGGCGGAAGCGATTATACAACAGAAGCAGAAACTACTACTGCTACATCAACAACTGTTGCAGAATCATCAACTACAACAACAGTAGATTCATCAACTACTATAACAGTTGCAGAATAATTTAAATTATCAAAACAAAAAACCTTCTATGGAATTCCATAGAAGGTTTTTGTTGTTCTTGTTTTATATTACTTTTTGAGTTGTTTGGAAAATATTTTTTCAGTTGCTATATAAACAGCAGGTATGATTATAACTGCAACAACTAATTCGGCAATTCCGTTAATACCGATAAGAACGCTGTATACATTTTTTATTGTAAGTGGTAATTTTCCAAGATAAGTTTCAAGTGAATTTGTTAACCATAAGGTTAAAATAACAAGACTGGTATTTGTAAGTGTGCCTACTGCAGAACCGATAGCTATTGTAATTGCTTTAGGTAATTTTGTTTTCAACAAAGCCTTTACTATTATACCGGCAACCAGTCCTACCATGATTCTGGGTAAAACAGAAACTAATGGGTTTTGGAAAGGAATGTTGCCCAGAATTGGTTCCATAAATGCTTTGATTAAACAAAGTATACCCCAGACACCGCCTAAACCGGCTCCGTATAAAGGACCAAGGATAGTTGCACCTAAAATTACAACAATGTGAAGTGTTGTAATAGAAATTAGGTCGGGGATGATTGTAATGTATCCAAGATTAGGTGTGAATGTCAGAACGACTATCAATGCCGTGAACAAGGCAAACATTACGAGACGAACAAGTTTTTGCTTTTTTTTCATAATAAAACTCCTTTGCTACTGTCCTTAAAAGGTACAATGCGTTTTTTTATTATTAAATCAAGTAAACTTGACTTATTAATCGTAAATTATTTATTTTTATTGTATATTGCAAGCAAACCCTCTAAAACAAGGTTTTTGTTGAATATTATATTTTTTTCGCAACAAGCAACAATTTCCTTTGCAAGACCACCTGTGGCAACAAGTGTTTTTATGGGCTTACCCAATTCTTTTTCTAAACGGTCTGCCATACCGTCAAGCATAGCGGCGTTACCCAAAACTGTTCCGGAGCGTATACACTCAATAGTGTTTGTTCCTATAGCGTGATTAGGTGCGGAAAGCTCAATAGCAGGAAGTTGTGAGGTGCGTAATGATAACGCATCAAGAGAAATTCCTATACCCGGAGCGATTGTGCAACCTGCAAATACTCCGCCTTCATCTATAACAGAAATTTTTGTGGCGGTACCCAAATCCATTACAAGGCAAGGTAATTCGTATTGGCTTATGGCACCAACGGCACCTGCAACTAAATCTGCACCAAGCTCTTTTGGATTATCGGTTGCTATTTTTAAACCATTTTTTAGACCTGCAGCAACAACCAATGCATTGCAACCCGTAACTTTTTCAATGGCATCTTTAAAGATTCTTGTGAGTTCAGGAACAACGGAGCTGATAATTGCACCATCAATATCGCTGCCGATTTTCTCTAACTTGAAAACTGCGTCTAACTCAATGGCATATTGTTCACAGGTTCTGTGCCTTTGTGTTGCAAGACGAGAAATGCAAATAGGCTTATCATCGTTATATATTCCGAGTGTAATATTTGTATTACCGATATCAGCAACTAAAATCATATGAAACGTCTCCTTTGCATTTTTTCACAAGGATTATACTACAAACTTTATTATTATGCAATAAATTTTTAAAACATACAATAAAATACTTTAAAAAGAGAAATATATGTGATATAATTTTTTGGTGAAAATTTAATTAAGGAGTGTTCTCTAATGAAAAAGTTTTTTGGCGAATTCAGAGATTTTATTGCAAAGGGTAACGTTATTGACTTGGCAGTCGGTGTTATTATCGGTGGTGCTTTTTCTAATATTGTAAAAAGCCTCGTAGAAAATATTATTACACCACTCATTTCATTAATCACAAAGAATATATCTTTTACAGAAATGTTCTACATACTTGATAGTACAAAAAGAGAAGAATATGCAGAAGCTACCCTTGCAGAAGTAACAGAAGCAGGTGTTGCAGTACTTAGCTATGGTGTGTTTGTTCAAGGTGTAATTGACTTCCTTATCACTGCATTTGTTATTTTCCTTCTTGTTAAGAGCATTAATAAAATCAGAACAGCAGGCAAGAAAGAAGAAGCAGTAGAAGAAGCACCAACAACAAAGCTTTGTCCTTTCTGTAAGAGTGAAATTGCTATTGATGCAACTCGTTGTCCTAACTGTACTTCAGAGGTTGAATAAGTATAATGGGTAAGTTAAGGTATTTAATTGCTTTGTGGGCGGCTAAGCTTGTGTACAGATTGCTTCGCCTTTTAGGTAAGAATGCAACAATGTATCCCGGCTTTATCGCACTCAAAATTTGTCCGGATTATTTAAAAAGAACTAAAAAGTCACCACATTTAATATGTGTAACAGGTACGAACGGTAAAACAACAACTACCAATATGGTGGCAGACATTCTTTCTGAATGTGGTATGAATATTGTATCTAACAGATACGGTTCAAATATTAATACCGGTGTTGCAACAGCACTTACACATAGTGTAAGCGTATTCGGCAAACCAAAATGTGATGCTGTTGTGCTTGAGGTGGATGAACGCTTTTCAAGACTCATTCTTCCGTTTATCAAGCCGGACTATCTTGTGGTAACTAACTTGTTCAGGGATTCACTTAAGCGCAACGCTCATCCTGAATACATTTTTAGTATTCTTAACACTTATGTTCCGAAAACAACTAAGCTTGTTTTGAATGCCGATTGTTTGCAATCTTCTCAGCTTCTTCCGGAAAACGAAAGAGTGTATTTTGGTATAGATGAATTGGAAACAGATGTTACAGAGTGCGTTAACCTTATTAATGATTTTTCATTTTGTCCTGTATGTAATGAAAAGTTAAAGTTCAACTATCTCCGTTATCATCATATCGGTAATGCTTATTGTGAAAAGTGCGGTTTTAAATCATTTGATGCTCAATATCGTTTAACAAATATTGATTTTGATAATAAAACCATCACTGTGCGTTATGGAGAAAACGAAGATGTTTATCCAATGGTGAACAGAGCGATTTATAACATTTATAATGAGCTTGCTGCAATTACTGTTTTATCTGAGTTTGGTGCAGATAAAGAAAAGGTAATGGCTCATATGAGCAACATAAGTGTAACCCAGACTCGTTATAAGGAGCTTAAAGCGGGTAAAACTGAGGTTATCAGAACAATGGCTAAAGGTCAGAACTCTGTTTCATGTTCACGTACGCTTGATTTTGTTGGTCATGATAGCGGTGCTCGTACCGTATTTATAATGATAGATGATTTATTTGAGCGTAGAGATTCATCAGAATTTATCGGTTGGATTTATGATGCAGACTTTGAATTTCTTAACACACCGGATATTAAGCAGATAGTTGTTGCAGGTCCACGTTGCTTTGACTATAAATTAAGGTTACTTATTGCAGGTGTGGATGAAAGCATCATCCTTTGCGAAGAAGATGAATTCAAAGCAGTAGATATTATGGAAAAGGATATTGATAAGCTGTATCTTCTTCATGATACTTCTACATATGATTTGGCTTGTAAGGTAGAAGAAAAAATAGTTACCGTATTTACTGCGGCACATAATGCAAAAGGCGGTGAACAGCAATGAAAATAGAGGTTTTGTATCCTGAAATTTGTTGCTTGTTCGGTGACAAAGCAAATATGCGCTATTTTGAAATGTGCTTACCTGAAGCAGAATTTATAAAAACACCTTTAAGTGAAATGCCACGCTTTTTAACGGAAGATGTGGATATGGTTTATTTTGGCTCTTGCAGTGAATCTAATCAGGAGAAAATTCTTTCAAGATTAAGAGGTAAGGAAGACAGAATAAAGGAACTTCTTGATAAAGGCGTTATTTTCCTTATGACAGGTAACTCATTTGAGATTATGGGTGAATACATCAGTGCCCCTGATAATGAGTTTATAGAAGGCTTGAATATTCTTAAATTCCATTCTGAAAGAACTATACCAAAGAGAAATAATTCTTTGTTTTTAGGAACATTTGATGATATTGAAATTGTTGGTTATACAAGCCGTTTTTCTCATAGCTACGGTATAAGCGAAAATGATTCATTCATTAACGTAACTAAAGGTTTTGGCTCTTCTACTGATTCTAAGCTTGAAGGGATTAAATACAAAAACTTGTTCGGAACGTATCTTTTAGGTCCTTTCCTTATTCAGAATCCATTGTTTACAAAAAAACTTATGGCACTTCTTGGTGTTGATAATCCAAAACTTGCGTTTGAAGAAGAAATTATGAAGGCTTATGAAGTTAGAGTAGCCGAATTTAAAAGAGATATTGTATTTGAATAAAAAGAAAGCGTTGTGTAAAAACACAACGCTTTTATTTTTTTGTTATTTTTCTTCTGCTTGTTGTTCTTTTCTTTGTTTTTTAAATGTTTTATTAACTATTATGTTAAGTATAACATTGAGGGAGAAAAGACCGATTCCTACAAATATACCGAACTGGATGTTTCCGCTGATAAATGCAGCAGATGTTTCACCGATTTTGCTTGTTGCAATAGTAAAGAATATTGCAGGTAAAATAAAACAAAGGTCAGATAAAATACAAAGTACGATATTTGCCGTTGCTTTTAATGAAGGTGCTTTTATAAGAATAAATATAAAGTTTAAAATACCAAACACAACTGCAAGGTATAAAAGCAACACAGAGATTAAAATTAAAGTGAATGGGAGACCAACAACATCACTTGCACAAAGGTTTGCCAATGAGCCCCAGTTAAGCGTTAAAAGGGTGTTTAACGTAAAATCCAATAAGGTGAAGGATTTCTGGGATGAATCAACAAAAGGCAAGTTATTGATTGTGTAATTTGCTAATGGTAGAACGAGGGCAATTAACGGTAAAAATGTACATATAAAACGTACAACTCTTAATTTGTTACCGAATAAAGCACTCTTGAAGTTACCTGTAAATCTTCTGAATTTTACCCATGCAACTTCAGCGTTACGGGCGTCCTCGTCAAGTCTGCCTTCCCAATCAAAGTTTGGGATGTTTGCACCGCAATACGGACATTCTGCTTTAACATTCCAAAAGTTAAGTATTTCGTGACAATTAGGGCACAATGCCATAAGAATCAACCTTTCTTCTTAATAATCAAGAACTCTGAGAACAGACTTTACATCAATAGGAAGAGATTCGATTACTTCTCTTGCTTCCTTTTCTCTCATGACTGGTGTGATGAAAGCAATTTCGTTTTTCTCTTCGTTTTCTCTGTGAAGGATACAAGGTGATTCAAATGATTTGTTTATTGCGTTAAAAGCACTTACATAATCATCTGTCTGTGCTCTAACGTAAAGAGAACCGTTGTTAAGGTTAGGTGCAATAACGTAGTTATCTTCTGCAGGTCCCCAACCAAAGGCTTTTCTTTTTGTGGTGTGTTTAGCACAGTCAATAACGTCTGCAACAACTGCACTTGCAGTTGGTAATTTACCGGCACCTTTTCCGTAGAAAACAACATCACCGATTGCATCACCACGAACAAGGATTGCATTAAACACGTCATCCACAGATGCTAACTGACTATGATTCTGGATAAGAGAAGGACCAACAGTTATAATGATTTTACCGTTGTCATTCTGTATCGCTCTGCCAATAAGTTTAATAACGCCGCCCCAATTTTTTGCGTAAGCAACGTCTTCTGGAGTGATTTCTGTAATGCCTGATGTTTCAACAAAGTCAGGGTATACGTGTTTGCCAAAGCAAAGTGAGGCAAGTATACATATTTTTCTCGCAGCGTCGTGGCCGAGAATATCTGCAGATGGGTCACGCTCTGCGTAACCATTATCTTGTGCAAGCTTAAGTGCATCCTGGAATGCCATACCATCTTCAATCATTTTTGTGAGAATGAAGTTTGTTGTACCGTTAAGGATACCTGCAATTTCTCCGATTTCGTTTGCAGCAAGGCATTGGCTGATTGGTCTGATAATCGGGATACCGCCACCAACACTTGCTTCAAAAAGGAAGTTTACGTTATTTTCTTTAGCGAGTTCAAGAAGCTCGTAGCCTTTAGCAGCAACAAGCTCTTTGTTTGAAGAAACAACACTTTTACCTGCTTTAAGACAACTTGAAACATATTCGTATGCAGGGCTTGTACCACCCATACATTCAACAACAATGCCAACTGATGCATCATTAAGAATATCGTTGAAATCCCTTGTAAAGTATTGACCTAATTCATGATTGGAAAAATCACGGATATCTAATATGTATTTAATATCAAGGGCATTCTGAGTGCTTTTAGCAACGATGCTCTTTTGGTTTTTCATAAGAAGTTCAGCTACACCGGAGCCAATTGTACCGAAGCCCATTATAGCAATTTGCATAATTATACCTCCATGGTAGAAATAGTCCTGATTATTTTACCACATTTTTTCAGGATAATAAAGAGTAAAATGAAAAAATTAGTAAATATTTCGCATAAAATTTGTTAATTACATTGTATTATTTAAAAAATTAGTTTAAAATATAAAGTAAGTTATAGGATTTTTAAATTTAAGGATGGTGTAACCGATTTGGAAAAGGCGATTGCGGATAGGAAATCTTTTATAGTTAATTTCGTTTATTTCGGTATTGTTATTGGTTTGTATTATTTTATTGTAAAGTATGCATTGGCTTACGTTTTTCCCTTTGTATTTGCAGCAGCATTGGCTGTTTTCCTTCAACCTGCTGTTCGAAGAATAAGCCAAAAGTTAAATCTGAAAGCCCACGGCTTCGTCTCTATGGTGCTTGTATTACTTATCGTTGTGGCTTCAGTTGGTGTTATTGTCTGGATAAGTACAGCTGTATTTGAAGAAATTAAAAATCTTGTAGGTCATTTCTTTTCTGAAATAAAATCAGTAGACGATTTAGTTGACGCTATAAAAAACTGGGTAATCGATATGACCGCATCATTGCCTAAAGGTGTAGGGGATACAGTTGCACTAAAAGTTAATGGTCTTGTTGAAAATCTTTCAACAGGCGAAACTAAAATTGATTTCAGTATGCTTTCTGCGCCTATCAGCGGAGCATTAGATGTTGTGCTTGGTTTACCGTCTTTTCTTATAAGTATTGTTGTTACAATTATTTCTTGCTTTTTTATGACGTCTGAATATGATTTTATTCGTGATATGATTTTAGGTCTGCTTCCTGAGGAAAAAGGCAGAAAGCTTGTTAAAGCAAAAAAGACCGTAACACAAGGCGTAGGTAAGCTTGTTAAAGCGTATGTGACCATTATGCTCATTACGTTTACAGAAGTATTTCTTGGCCTGAGTCTTATGAAAATGCTTGGAGTTTATGGCGGCTCCTATATGGTTATAATCTCTCTTGTCATCTGTGTTGTTGATATAGTACCTGTTCTTGGTACCGGTACAATACTTATCCCATGGGCACTGTATTCCTTTATTTCCGGAAGAATAGGAATGGGTATCGGCTTATTGGTGCTTTATGTAGTAATCTCTGTTCTCAGACAGGTTATTGAGCCTAAACTTGTGGCACATCAGGCGGGTCTTCCGTCGATTGTGACAATTATGGCGATGTTCTTGGGTGCAAGGATTTTTGGAGCATTTGGTATTATCTTACTTCCGCTTACTGTTATTGTTGTTAAGCTTATGCTTGATGAGGGTGTTATAGGAGCGAAGAGTCATACTGTCGAATTGAAGTCAGGTGAAGTAAATGAGTAATGGTTATATTGATATTCATTCCCATGCGTTGTGGGGAATAGATGATGGCTCCCAGAGTTTTAAAGAAACAATGGCGATGTGCGATTGCGCAGAAGAAAACAAAACTTCAACCTTGTTTTTGACACCACATCTTATGTATTGGTCACAAGCGGAAATGTTGTTTGATGAAAGAGATGAAAAGGTTGAAAGGCTCGAAGATGCATTGTATGAGAACAACTTCGGCTTGCAGATAAAAAAAGGCTTTGAAATTCTTTGTGATGACGAAATATTTGATGTTAAGTATTTCAAGCCGTACACATTGTGTGAATCAAGGTATATTCTTATAGAGTTTGACTTTTTTAAAACTAAGCTTGATGACGTGAAATCATGGTGCAGGTATCTTAAATCTTTTGGTCTTGTTCCTGTAATTGCTCATCCTGAACGTTATGGTTTTGTGTCAGATAATATTGATTGTCTTGATGAGCTTTCTGATTCGGGGATTCTTTTTCAAATTAATGCCGGGTCACCTGCGGGCTGGTTTGGTGAAGATGCTATGAATATATCTTGTAAAATGCTTGAAGCAGGGTATGTGGATTTTGTAGGATCTGATGCACACAGAATAGATGTCCGTAATACAGATATGTTCTCTGCTTTTGATGAGTATCCGTATTTTGTTAAACATGAGGATATTCAAAAAATAGCAGTTGATAATCCATCGTTTATTATAAACGACTTAAAATATACACCTTCACGTAAAAAATATATAAAAGAATTATAAAAAAAATACACTTTTTTCTTTTTTGGAAAAATAAAAAAGAAATGGTGTGATATCATACTCTTGAATAATTGGGAAAGGAGGATACAAAAATGTTAGATTCTATTTGGCAGCTTCTTAAAAACTATGGCCTTAATGTTGAAGAAATCAGCACTTCTATCAAATCTCTTGTTGAAGTTGATGAGTCAGGTAACATAGTTGGTGGTTTACTTGAACCAATAGCTAACTTCCCACTTATCGGTGGTATTCTTGCAGCTTTCGGCGGCTTCGCACCTAACACAGAAGAAATCGTTGAAACAACACTTGAAACAATCGCTTAAGTTTGAGCGAACCTACACTTATAAAAAGTGTGAATTATTGCAATAGTTTTCACAAAAAGAGTGTGGTTACACCACACTCTTTTATCTTTGATTTTGTTAAGGTTTTGTATACCTATTATATATAGTGCTAATGTGAGAGGTTTTTATGGAGAATAAAAATGACGTTTTTAAGGTTGACGAAAGTCAACAGGGTAGTAAGCAAAAGAAGGTTGTTTTTGTTTTGGGAATTGCAATTGTAATTGTGGCAATTACTTTGACAGTAATTCTTATTGCTGCACTTGCTTCTGCAGGTGGTAAAGATGAATCGGATATTTATGAAACAACTGAAGGTTCGCCTTTAACTACTACAGCTGATGAACTGAATATGGATGAGTGGCTTGGTTCAGATGGTTCGGCTACAGAGGGAGCAGGGGATGGTAACAACGGCTCAGCTGTAAAGCCAAATGGTGAAAGCAAATCGCCTGTGATATCTGGTACAACTGAGAATGACCTTGTTGAAAGTTACGAGAACTTACCTGTTAACGGTGAGAATAAGTTGTCTGACCATTATAATAATCAGTATATCAAGCTTATTGCTGATAATTATGATGTTGATTCTGATTTGCTCGTTGCTATATACAGTGTTCCGGATACAGGCACAAACTTTGTTCTTGAATTTTCGGGTAAAACAAAATTAGACGGCGAGTATGTAAAAAGTCCGGATACGTTAGTTAAGGTTTATCAGATAGATAAAGAGCAAAACATTAAAATAGCAACAGGTAAACCTACAGGTAACGTTGGAGTTTCATATCCTGAAAGTGTAATGATTGTAGCGATGGTAAGGAATACTGTTATGAAACAACATCCTGATTATTTTAGCGGAGTAAACTGAAAATATTAAATTTGTATAAAGTAACAAATATTGTTGATTTTTACTGTTAAAAATCACTTGTAACTATCTAACAAAAAAAGTTTTAAAAATTCTTAAAAAAATACTAAAAAACACTTGCATTATTGAACGAGTTGTGATAATATGGTAGGGCATGCGAAGGGCGTGTCCTACTATTTTTATGCCCTGACGCAAGCAGATATGCGATGATGCGGGAGGTGGCTGCCCATTCTGAGGCAGGGAATTTCCGCGGAGTATGTCCGATTTAAAACCGGGCGAACCAATACCGAATAACAATCCGTCTACCGTCCTTAACTCCGGTGTCGGCTTGTCTCGGAGCGCATTATATCCCGGAATATATGTTCCGGTTTTTAAATGGTGAGGGTGATAAGCCCGGAACCGTTGAAGAAAAATGCGAGAAGCCCGCCAAAAAAAACAGGAGGCGTTACAAATGGCAGTTAAGGAAAAAATCAGAATCAGACTTAAAGGTTACGATCACAACCTTGTTGACAAAGCAGCAGAAAAGATCGTTGAAACAGCAAAGCGTACAGGCGCTCAGGTTTCAGGTCCAATCCCTCTTCCAACAGAAAAAGAGGTAATCACAGTGCTTCGTGCAGTTCACAAGTACAAAGATTCTCGTGAGCAGTTCGAGCAGCACACACACAAGAGACTCATCGACATTCTCAGACCTTCAAACAAAACTGTTGAAGCTCTTACAGGTCTTGAGCTCCCAGCTGGTGTTGATTTTGAAATCAAACTTTAATCCGATAAAAGTTTG
>JAZRKV010000010.1:0-21499 GCA_045646545.1 Acutalibacteraceae bacterium | reverse complement strand
GTGCTTTCAGGCCACGAGCATTCCTTTGCCCGTTCATACCCTCGAAGAAAAGAAGGTCTTTTCGACAAGCCTTCACAGGGAACTGTTCACTACAACTTAGGCTCAAGCCACAGAAACCCTCCCGGATGCAGAGTTGTTCCTAAGGTATGGAATGCAAAAACCTACTGCCACGAGGAAGAGCTTTCAATGTTCTCCATAATCGATATAGATGGTGATAAATGCACCCTTACAGCATATGTTGAGGATGGCAGAATTGTTGACAAGTGCATTATAGACAAAGGCAATGACACCATTCTCCCATACGACCCTGCACCTGTTTACAACAGAACAAGAATCAAATTCAAGGGCTATGATTTAGGTCTTTGCTCAGAGGCTACAATGCCACAAAATGTTGACGGCACATTTTATATTGCTATAGGTCAGCTCATCAATTTCGTTGGTGGCGATGTAGAAAGAACTGCAGGCAAAATCAAAGTAGGTATCTACGGAAGAACAGCTGAATTTACCGAGAATTCAACTACTGTTATTACAAACAGCGGTTCTTATGAAATGGCAAAGCCTTGCCTCAGACTTAACCAGAATCAGCTTTTTGTTCCTATGGACGATTTCGGCAAAAACCTCAGGATGCATTGTTTCTACTATGAAAGAAACGATTTTATTACAGTAGAAACAGAATCCCAGGATAGACCTATTCCGTACCAGCCGTAAGGCGAAGGAACTTCGCCAACTAAGTTTGCCTGACGGCAAGTGAAGTTCACTAAAGTGAGTGAAGTTACTTCGTAGTTAAGTTTGCTTCGCAAGTGATATTAGCAAACTTAACTTCACTTTACACCGTAAGTGTAAAACTTCACTGTGATTTATCACAACTTCACTTTTGGCAACGCCAAAAAATTCACCTGACCAGTTACCAGAGCTTCGCATAATTTTAAATCTTGCGACGCTTAAATTCGAATTTCGCATTCCGAATTTCGAATTTATACGAAGCTTTCCCACAATTCCTAATTTCAACGTAAAAGGAGAAAGACTTATGTCCAATTACCCCACCCCTCACATTAATGCAGCTCCCGAAGATTTCGCAAAAACCGTGCTTATGCCGGGCGACCCGTTAAGAGCAAAATTTATTGCAGAAAACTTTTTAAGTCAACCACGTCTTATTAACAATGTTCGCGGTATACAAGGATATACGGGAACATATAAAGGTGTGCCTGTTTCCGTTATGGCATCAGGTATGGGTATGCCCTCTATCGGTATATACAGTTATGAACTTTTTAACTTTTTTAACGTTGAAAATATAATAAGAGTAGGCTCTGCAGGCGGTATGAACAAAGATGTTAAAGTAAGGGATATCATACTTGCTCAAGGTGCTTGCACCAATTCAAGCTATGCTCACAATTTTAATTTACCGGGCACATTTGCACCTATTGCGGATTTTAATCTTTTACGTAAAACTGTTGAAACTGCCGAAAGCCTTAACCTTTCTTACAAAGTGGGAAATATTCTTTCTTCTGATACTTTTTACAACGATTTAGAAGGAATTTCAGGTGAACTCAACGCTACCGCCCTTTGGAATAAAATGGGTGTTTTAGGTGTAGAGATGGAAGCGGCGGCACTTTATATGAATGCGGCAAGAAGCGGAAAATCTGCTTTGGCAATTCTCACAGTTTCAGACCATCTTTTAACAGGCGAAAGCCTTTCTTCTGACGACAGACAAAACACATTTACAGATATGATGAAACTTTCTCTTGAAACGGCGGTTAATTTATAATGGCAAAAACCAAAAGAATTTTTCTTATTGTGCTCGATAGCTTCGGTATCGGTGAATGCCCCGACTCTGAAAGCTTTGGTGATAAAGGCGTCAGCACAATAGCTTCAATTTCAAAATCACCATTTTTTAATATAGATACATTAAAAAGCATTGGCTTCACAAGCATTGACGGTGTTTCCTTTTTAGGTGAAGGCGATTTAAAAAGCAAGGTTGCCCGTCTTGAAGAAATATCACAAGGCAAAGACACAACAATCGGCCACTGGGAAATTGCAGGTGTTATATCCGAAAAGCCGTTACCTACTTTTCCAAAGGGCTTTCCTGAAAGCTTTATAAAAAAATTTGAAGAGGCAATCGGCACTCCTGTTTTATGTAACAAAACGTATTCAGGCACAGAGGTTTTAAAAGTATATGGTGAAGAACACGTAAAAACCGGTAAACCTATTGTTTACACATCTGCAGACAGTGTTTTTCAGATTGCCGCTCACGAAGATGTTGTGCCTGTCGAAAAATTATACGAATACTGCAGAATTGCCCGTAAAATGTTAACAGGTGACCTTGGTATCGGCAGAGTAATTGCAAGACCTTTTGAAGGTGAATATCCTTTTAAAAGAACCGCACGACGCCACGATTTTTCACTTAAACCACCAAAAGAAACTATGCTTGACACATTGAAAAACAATGGTTTTGACGTTATCGGAGTGGGCAAAATAAATGATATTTTTGCTTGGCAAGGTATTACAGAATTTGTTTACACTCAAAATAATACAGACGGTATGAACAAAGCATCCGAATATCTGAAAAAAGATTTCTGCGGTCTTTGTTTTGTCAATCTTGTAGATTTTGATATGGTTTATGGTCACCGCAGAGATGTGGACGGTTATGCAAAAGCCCTTAGTGAATTTGATAAATGGTTAAATACTTTTATTACAAAGCTTGGGGATGACGACGCAGTAATTATAACTGCCGACCATGGTTGCGACCCTTCATTTTTGGGTACCGACCACACAAGAGAATATGTACCTTTTGTGCTTTACGGCAAAGCTATCAAGCCCGAAAACCTGGGCACAATCAAAGGCTTTGACTTTATTAGTAAAACTGTTGTAAATCTTTTGAAAGGTTGATTTTATGGAAAATAAAGAACTTCTTTCTTTAGCGATTAATGCGATGGAGCACTCATATTCCCCTTATTCAAACTGCAAAGTCGGTGCCGCTCTTTTGTGTGAAAACGGCAAGGTTTACACAGGAACAAATATTGAAAACGCAGCCTTTTCCCCTACGGTTTGTGCAGAAAGAGTTGCACTTTTCAAAGCAATTTCAGAAGGCGAAAAGGATTTTTTGAAAATTGCAGTTGTGGGCGGTAAAAATGGTGTAATAAACGGCATTTTTGCTCCTTGTGGCGTTTGCCGACAAGTTATGAGAGAATTTTGCAACGATGATTTTCAAATTATTCTCGGTGAAAGCAAAGACACCTTTAAGGCTACAACCCTCAAAGAGCTTTTGCCTCTTTCATTTTCTCCAAAGGATGTGAAATAAAGTGAGAATGTACGATATAATTAAGAAAAAACGTGATGGCGGTACACTTTCAAAAGAAGAGATAGACTTCTTCATTAACGGTTACGTTGACGGCTCAATTCCCGACTACCAGGCATCCGCTTTGTGCATGGCAATTTTTTACAAAGGAATGACAGAAGAAGAAACCGCAAACCTTACTATGAGTATGGCACACAGTGGTGATACTGTTGATTTATCACGTTTTGGTAATATGACTGCAGATAAACACAGTACAGGCGGTGTTGGTGACAAAACTACACTTATTGTTGCTCCTATTTGTGCCGCTATCGGTTGTATCATGGCAAAAATGAGTGGCAGAGGTTTGGGTCACACAGGTGGCACCGTAGATAAACTAGAGTCAATTGAAGGCTTTAACACCCAACTTTCTCCGGAAGATTTTTTCAACACCGTAGAAAAAACAGGTCTTGCAGTTGTAGGTCAAACAGGCAACCTGACACCTGCAGACAAAAAGTTGTATGCTTTGAGGGATGTAACCGCAACAGTTGACAGTATTCCCCTCATTGCATCAAGTATCATGTCAAAAAAACTTGCGGCAGGTGCACACACCATTGTGCTTGACGTAAAATATGGCTCAGGTGCTTTTATGAAAACACCTGAAGACGCCGAAACTCTTGCAAAAGAGATGGTTAAAATAGGCAAAAACTGTGGCAGAAACACCTCGGCAGTAATTACAAATATGAATAGACCTTTGGGTAACAATATCGGCAATTCTTTAGAGGTCAAGGAAGCCATTGAGGTTTTACACGGAAATGGTCCCAAAGATTTAAAAGAGGTTTGCATTGCCCTTGCAACACAAATTGTATCCCTTTCAAAAGAAATTGAAAAAGACTCTGCAAACGCACTTGTAAAAGATGCACTTTCTTCAGGAAAAGCATTTTTAAAATTCAAAGAATGGATTACGGCACAAGGCGGAAACGCAGAGTGGATAGATAACCCTGCACTTTTCCCGCAAGCAGAATATTCTTACAGCATCGTTGCAGAAAAAGATGGCCACATATCTTCAATGGATGCAGAAAAAATCGGTGTAAGTGCAGTTATTTTAGGGGCAGGTCGAGAAACAAAGGACGACACAATTGATATGAGTGCGGGTATTATTCTTAACAAAAAAACAGGAGATGAAATTAAAATTGGTGACATAATTGCCACCCTTTACACCAACAAAGAAATTTCTATCCCATCTGCACAAAGATTATTCCTTGAAGCAATTGAAATAACCGATAAGAAAATAACAGAATCACCTTTGATTTATAGTGTGATATAAAACTAGTGAGGTAACCTTTAAAGGTTACCTCACTATAATTTTACCCATTAATATATATCTCCTGCTTTTTGTTGTACCTGCATCACAATTTATTTATTAAACCAACATCTCTTCTTAATCACATGTTCATAAAAAAAGCCTCTTCAAATCTGAAGAAGCTTTTCTGCATTAAGATGATATATTTTTTCTTTATCGGATTCTGAAATATCAAGAGTTTCTATCATTCGCAAATCCCAGGAGGGTGCGTGCCACGGACAATCGGAGCCAAAAAGAATCCACTCTGCACCTTTCTTTTCCAAAATACGTTGTGCTCTGTCTTTAGGCATTGCGGCGTAACCGAAGGCGGTATCAAAATAAACAGGTATATCGCAAAGATATTTTAAAACATCCTCACCCATATTTGCACTGCCCCAATGTGCACACACAACAGGAGAATCTATCCATTTTGCCGCTTTTCTTAACCTTTCGGGCGTTGCGTGATACGGTGCAGGGTAGCCCATATCTTCTCCTGCATGAAAAAGGATTATAAGACCTAATTGCGAAGCCTTTTTATACAATGGCTTCATTTTTTCATCATCCACAAAAAATTGTTGGTATTCAGGATGAAATTTAATACCCTTGATGCCCATTTCCTTAATTCTTTCAAGCTCTTCAAGAGCATCATCTGCCCAAGGGTAAACGGAACCAAAAGGAATAATATCTTCGCTTTCACATGATTTTATATAATCATTAACAGACTTTTGTTGTTTTGCGTTAGTTGCAATTGCAAGTACAACGCTTTTATCAACGCCATCTGTTTGCATTCTGTTTTTTAGACCTTGGATTGTACCATCGGTCTGAGGTATGAGTCCACCGGATGCAAAGCTTAACTTTTCCATTGCATTTTTTGCGATTTTTTCAGGAAAAGCGTGAGTATGAAAATCTATTATCATTTTTTTGCCCTCTTTTTTATGATTATGTATAATAATACTATTTCCGAAAAAATTCAAGATATTTAAATACTTAAAACATAAAACAAATCTTAAATATATTGATAAAGAAATTCTTTTGTGCTAAACTATATATGCTACACGAATTTAATTTGACCCACGTGGGAAAATACCTTGGTAAAAGGTGTTTTCCTCTACTTCCGCGTGGGGTTTTCGTGTAGCAACGACTGAGGACAAACACTTTTTCGGTGCGTTGACTTCGGTTGGCGCACTTTTTGTTTTTAGGGGAAACAAATGAAAATTTACAAAAAAATGTATTATCGATTATTTAATGTAATCACCGATGCTCTTGACAAAAACAATATTGACGAAATTAAAGAAATCTTAAAACAAGGTCAATTACAAACAGAAGAAATGTATATTGAAAGTGACGAAAATGAACCAAAGTAAAAATTCTTGAACAAAACCAAAAACACTCCGTAGGATTTGATTCCTGCGAAGTGTTTTTTATCATTGAATCATTAAAGATTCAATTCTCTTTTTAGGTTTCCACCGAGAATTGCGTGTTTTGCCTCTTCGGTGATTTGAAGATTTTTAATTCTTTCAATTGCTTTTTTTGTTTTATCTGTCTTATTGTACGGAAAATCAAGACCGAAAATGCTTCTTTCAATTCCTGTCTGGTGAATAAGCGTGCAAAGGTCATCATCTGTTAAAGACCATGCGCCCTGCCTTTCGTTACCTAAGGCATCTGTTTGCATACCAATACTTGTCCATCCGGCAAAGGTATTGTGAATTTCCCCTCTTGAATTATTATTCATAATAAGAAGTGCTTCTTTAAAGAAACTGTATCCGCCCATATGCTCCATACTGAAACGCAACTTTGGAAAATTATATGCAACTTCGTCAAAAAGGAGCATACTGTAATCTGCGATTCTGTGCCAATGGAGTCCCGTATGAAAAGAAAGGAACAAATTTTCTTTCTCCGCAGTTTCATAAACCCTGAAAAGTTCAGGGGAATCTATTTTCACCTCTTGATATGCAGGATGAATTTTTATACCCAAAAGCCCCAGGCCAGATATATGCTTCACCTGGTCTTCAAGATTGTTTTTAGTAAAATCAATAGAGCCAAAACCCACAAGCTGCGGTTCATTTTTTATTTCCTTTGCAATCCATTCGTTAGGATTTTGCCCTGTAGAAACATCATACATGTCCATTTGATTTTGAAAAGGAGCAAAACAAACCGCCTTTTCTATTTCACATTCACAAAGTAAGGCCTTCAAATAATCTTTATCTGCCTCTGGCTTTGTGTTTTTGGGAAATAAATGAGCATGATTAGCATAGATTTTATATTCTGACATAAATTCACCCCATATTAAAACCAAATTTTAAAAATTCTGCGAAGCACTGGCGACTGTAAATTGAAAATTCAAAATTCAAAATTTAAAATTTCGGAACGCTACGCGTTGATTGTAAAGTTATTTAATAAATTAATTGTTTGCAAAGCTCTGGCATCTGGCATCTATAATAAGTTATTCGCCAAAATCCTCATCAAGCCAGTTGTCGTCGTCAGGAAGGTCAGGATAATAGTCCCAAAGCATCTCTTCTTGTGATGCGGTAAGTGGCTCTGACGGCACTTCATTAATAACTTCTACTTTTCTGATTTTTGACCAGAGTGATGGCGTTATACGGATTGTATAACCACAGGCAGACGGACAAAGCCATTCTGTCATTGGTAATTCAGGTACACCGTAAGCCGCAAGAATAGACATAATTACACCACCATGGGTAATTATTGCCGCACTTTGTGTACCTGTTTTAATAAGACCGTCAACAGTTTTATCAAAACAATTGCAAACTCTTGTTGCAAAATCCTTGTTACTTTCACCGTTAAGAGGTGTTGCATCTTCACCGCCTGAAAGCCACTGTGAAAACTCCTCATATTTTTCCAATTCTTCTGCGGTATGGCCTTCAAACTCACCAAAATCGCACTCTTCAAAGCCACGCATTTCTATTGGTGTTTTATCGGGATAAAGTATAGCCGCCGTTTGTTTACAACGCTTCAAGCCACTTGTAAAAACAACGTCAGGATAAGGATAGCCGTAGTCATTTTTCATTTTTTCCAGCTGTGCTATACCCTCTTTACAAAGTTCCTCATCGGTCTGACCAATATACCTTCCTTCAAGGTTACCCTGAGTCAGAGCGTGACGTATTAAATAAACTGTATAAGTTTTCATTGCATTCTCCTGTAGAATAGTGTAATATATTATACAATATGTATAATTTTAAAGTTGGATGTGATTATATGGCAACATATTCGGAAAGAATAGTTGAGCTCAGAACAGAAAAAGGCTTAAGCCAGAAGGCCGCTGCCGTTGATTTAGGCATATCTCAGGCTCTTTTATCTCACTACGAAAAAGGCATACGAGAATTCAACCTTGATTTTTTGTGCCGTATTGCAGAATATTATAACGTTACAACAGACTACGTTTTAGGCAGAACAGATAGCAGAACAGGTCTTGATTCTTCTGTGCTGGAGGATAAAGAAGAAGATACTATTTTCAACACAAAAACAATTTACCGTGCCGCCATAATGTCCCACGAGCGAATGAATGCCGGTTCATCTGTTGCCGGTGAAAATGCAGATATTTTATATGCAATTACAATATACCGCACTCTTTTTGCAGCTGCACAAAAAGGATATATACCAAAAAGATGGTTTACAATTCCACCTCGTCACGCACAGGGCTTTGCATTAGCAATCACGGAATCAATCTTAAACGATTTCCCTGAAAAAACCGTAACCGCAAGACGATACGGCGGCCCCGAACCAAAAAGCATCGAGGCCGTCATTAAAGGAATTGAAAGCATTATGCGAAAAGCGTGTTCTGATTTGCTTTAACCTTTTAATACTTCTTTATACATTCTTATATATTCGTTTGCGGATTTGCCCCAACTGTTATCGCTTTCCATTGCGCGTTTAACAAGAATGGACCAACCTTTTTTATCACCGTATCCCTCAACTGCACGACGGATTGTATGAAGCATATCGTGGGCATTGTATGAAGAAAATACAAAACCATTACCCTTATTATCACCGCTATCGGTAACAGAATCTCTGAGACCACCTGTTTCACGTACAATCGGTATTGTGCCGTAACGCAACGCCACCATTTGTGAAAGTCCGCAAGGCTCACTTTTTGAAGGCATAAGGAAAAGGTCGGCACCTGCATAAATTTTTCTTGCAAGGTCAGGCACAAAACCAAGGCACAAGCCAACCTGTTCAGGATAACGTGCCGCAAGGTTACGGAAAAACTCTTCGTACTGATAGTCACCCGAACCAAGAACTACAAGCTGAATATCTGTTGTTGCAAGAAGCTCGTCAAGTACTGCCTTGCAAAGGTCAAGACCCTTATGTGAAACAAGTCTTGTAACCATACCCATAACAGGCGTATCACTTTTCTCCGGAAGCCCAAGAAGCTTCTGGAGTTCTCTTTTATTTATATACTTTCCACGAACGTTATCTGCAGTATAGTTTTTAAAGATATCCTTATCTGTTTCAGGGTCATAGTTAATAACGTCGATACCATTAAGGATACCACGTAATTTAAATGAACGCTCTTTAAGAATAGGGTCAAGACCGTGAGAGAACCAAGGGTCAAGAATCTCTTTTGCGTAAGATGGGCTAACGGTAGTAACTGCATTTGCACACTCAATACCGCCCTTCATAAGATTCACAGCACCATCATATTCAAGAAGATTCTTATGTGCGTGGTCGATACCAACAACGTTATCAAGAAGTTCTTCACCGTAAACGCCCTGATACTGAATATTATGAATTGTAAATACTGTTTTGATATTTTCGTAACCCGGCTTATCTGCGTACATTGTACTGTAATAAACAGGTGTAAGAGCCGTTTGCCAGTCGTTACAATGAATAATATCAGGTTTAAAATCTATATGAGGAATAATTTCAAGAATTGCCCTTGAAAAGAAAGCAAATCTTTCTGCATCATCGTAAAATCCATAAAGTGAATCCCTCTTGAAATAATACTGATTATCAAGAAGGTAATAAATAACGCCGCCACTACGTGCCTCAAAAATACCACAATACTGTCTACGCCATGCAACAGGCACACAGATATTTGTGATAAACTTCATTGTGTCTTTAAGCTCTTGCTTGATATTATCGTAAAGAGGCATTACAACACGGCAACCAACAAGCCTCTTTCTGAGTGCTTGCGGCAAAGAACCTGCAACGTCACCTAAACCGCCACTTGCAATAAAAGGTAACGCTTCACTGGCTGCATACAAAACTTTCATGAGTCACTTCTCCTTTTTAATACATAGAAATAACAACGCCTGATTTTGCAAAGACAATCAATATGAGTATTGCAATTATTATACTTGCAAAAAGCTCTATAATAGTCCTGCGAATCTGCTTGATTTTTAATATATTCAATTGCAATTCAAGGTCTTCTACACGCTTAATCAGGTCAGCAACAAGTTGATTGCTCACGTTCACGTTATTTTCTTGTTTAATTTTATTTTCAACGTTTTGAGACGTTTCGTTTGCCTTTACTACTGGTGGTGCAGGTGTGTCGGGCACTTCACTATATTTTTCAAGTAAATCTGCAATTGCAACAGAAACCTCTTTTTTGCGTGTTTCTACATCTTTACCTGCAATAGTTTTGAGCCATTTTATATGTGCATCGGATACACCACCCACAGAAAAAGCACTCAATTGCCTGTGACAAAACGAACACGCATCTGCTTCAAGACCATTTACAGAGCTTTTTACAAAATCAAGCTCATCTGTCTTGCATCCACAAAACTGACAAATTGCCATACTCTGCACCCCCTTTTAATAAAACATTTAAATCAGATAACAATTTCTTTACCCACAAATAACGGATAGCTCTTATCACCTGAAAGAACCTTTTTAGGTGTAATAACTGTGTTTTTATCCATAACTACACAGTTAAGCTTTGCATCCTCAGAAACAAATGCATCCTGCATAAGAATTGAGTTTTCAACCACTGCACCTTTTGCAACTCTTGCACCACGGAAAAGAATACTGTTTTTAACTGTACCTTCAATCTGGCAACCGTCTGCAATAAGAGAATTCTGACAATTTGAAGAAATGCCGTAAACAACAGGCATATCATCACGAACCTTTGTATAAACAGGACTATCTGTTTTAAAGAGCTCTTTTCTTGACGCCTTGTCAAGAAGCTCCATATTTGCAGCAAAATAACTGTTCATACTGTCAATTGTACAATTCCACTCTTCAATTTTATAACCATACATATTAAGAGTTGCAACGTTTTTCTGAATAATGTCCTTCTCAAAGCATGTATAAGCATAGCTTTCTGCATCACCTATAAGTCTTTCAAGAAGAGCTTTTCTGATAAGAATAATGTTAGCAACGTAATTTACGTCTGAAGAAGTTTTTACGTCAATACCCACACTGGTGATTTTGGCGTTTGCGTCCACATCAATAATTGCTGTATTCTGCAACTTTGGTGCCTGACCGTTGCAATATGCAATTGTGATATCTGCATTCTTCTGTGAATGGAAATCGAAAAGCTTTGATAGGTCAATGTTGCATATAAAATTAGAATCCATAAGAAGTACATACTCTTGCTTTGAATGAGAAATAAAATCCATTATTCTTGCAAGTGTATCGATTCTATTTGTTGACTCCGCTGCATTTGGTGTGAACGGCGGAAGCAATGTAAGACCGTCAACCTTTCTTGAAAGGTCCCAAGGTCTACCACTTCCGATATGGTCCATAAGAGAATGGAAATTACTGTTTGCAATAACGCCAACCTTTGTTATTCCGCAATTTACCATATTGGAAAGAGGAAAATCTATAAGACGATATCTGCCGCCAAAAGGCACTGAGCCCATTGTACGTCTTGCAGTAAGTGCACCAAGACAGGCATCATAAGAGTTAGAATAAACTATTCCAAGAACATTTTTTGGTCTCATACTGTTTCGCCCTCCTTAACATCTTCTGAAATCATTGACTGTGCTTTAACTTTTGCGTTTTTACCTACTGTTACATTAGGGCCAACAACACTTACACCCCATGAATCAAGGTCCGCACATTTTTCAGGGTTTTCACCCACAACGGCACCCTCTTCAATAACAGCATTTTCAGCAACCATAGCATATTGAACAACTGCACCTTTTTTTATAACTGCACCCGGCATAATAATAGAATAATCTACATATGCACCTTCTTCAACCTGTACATCGTTGAAAAGCACGGAGTAATCTATTTTACCTTCAATTTCACTACCTGCAGTAACAATAGAGTTTTCTACCTTTGCAGTTTCAGAAATATACTGAGGAGCACTATTTGTACCTCTGCCGTAAATTTTCCACCTTGTATCGCTGAGGTCAATATTCACCTTAGGATTAAGAAGGTCAAGATTTGCTTCCCAAAGGGAATCAATTGTACCAACATCCTTCCAATAACCGTCAAAACCGTATGCGAAAAGTCTTTCACCTGCTTCGTGCATAGCAGGAATAACGTTTTTACCGAAGTCGTTTGAAGATTGAGGGTCATTTTCGTCATCAATAAGATACTGACGAAGCTTTTCCCAAGTAAACATATAAACGCCCATAGACGCTTTGTTGCTCTTTGGATTCTTTGGCTTTTCTTCAAATGCGGTGATTTTGCCGTCATCATCTACAAACATAAGTCCGAAACGTGATGCTTCTTCCCACGGAACTTCAAGCATTGCTATTGTGCAAGCCGCATCCTTTTCTTTATGATACTGAAGCATTTTTGCATAGACCATTTTATAGATATGGTCACCTGACAAAATTGCAACATATTCAGGATTATATCTGTCAATAAATTGAATATTCTGATAAATAGCATTGGCTGTGCCTTTGTACCATTCTGTACCTTCAATTTGTTGGTATGGTGAAAGAATGTGCACACCACCGTTTGCACGGTCAAGGTCCCAAGGACCACCATTGCCGATATAATCGTTCAATTCAAGTGGTTGATACTGTGTAAGAACACCTACCGTGTAAATACCTGAGTTTACACAGTTTGAAAGTGGGAAATCAATAATTCTGTACTTACCACCGTAAGGCACTGCAGGTTTGGCAATATTTTTTGTGAGAACACCAAGACGTGAACCCTGACCGCCTGCAAGAAGCATTGCAATACACTCTGTCTTTTTTGCCATGTTTGTCACTATCCTTTTCTATATAAATTTGAATTTAAAACTAAATCAATTATTTTTCCGACTTGTTTTTTTGTTTAAGATAAATTGTGGTCATTGGCGGCAACTTCATTTCAATAAAATGCTCGTAGCCGTGCATAGAACCTTCTTTAACATTATAAGTCTTTTTAATACGTTCACCGCTACCGCCGAATCTTTTTGCGTCTGTGTTGAACACAATTTCATAAGCATCGGCTTCAGGCACACCTATTTTATAATTATCACGCATAACAGGAGTAAAATTACATATAGCAATGATTTTTTCTTCCTTTTCGTTATTACGTAAAAATGCAATAACAGAATTATCTCTGTCATCACTTACTATCCAATTAAAGCCTTCCCAACTGTAATCTATCTGCCACATAGGAGAATTGTTTTTATAAAACTTATTCAACTCTTTTACATAATCCTGCAAAAGCACGTGCATTTCATAATCAAGAAGAATCCAGTCAAGACCTTTTTTGTAATCCCATTCAATGAACTGGCCAAACTCAGTACCCATAAAGAGAAGTTTTTTACCGGGATGAGCATACATATAACCTAAAAATGCTCTGACACCTGCAAACTTCTGATTATAATTACCCGGAATTTTATTTATAAGAGAACATTTACCATGAACAACCTCGTCGTGAGAAATCGGCAAAACAAAATTCTCTGAAAAAGCATAGAAAAATGAAAATGTTATTAAATCGTGGTTATACTTTTTGTGGATTCCGTCAAGAGAGAAGTAACGAAGAATATCGTTCATCCAACCCATATTCCACTTAAAGTTGTAACCAAGACCGCCCATAAATACAGGCTTGGAAACCATCGGCCACGCCGTACTTTCCTCGGCAATCATCATAATGTCGCTATGCTCTTTAAAAACTTCTTCGTTAAGATTTTTCATAAAGGCAATTGCCTCAAGATTTTCCTTACCGCCGTTTTCATTAGGTATCCATTGACCCTCTTCTCTGCAATAATCAAGATAGAGCATTGAAGCAACCGCATCAACACGAAGACCGTCTATATGGTATTCATCAAACCAAAAAAGAGCATTGGAAATAAGGAAAGATTGAACCTCATTCCTGCCGTAATCAAAAACCTTGGTACCCCACTGAAGATGCTCGCCCTTGCGAACATCCGCATATTCATAGCAAGGCTCACCATCAAATTCTGCAAGTCCATGTGCATCCTTTGGGAAGTGTGCAGGTACCCAATCCACAATAACACCAATACCTGCCTTGTGACATTCATCTACAAAATACTTGAAATCATCAGGTGTACCGTAACGAGATGTTACTGCAAAATAACCCGTAACCTGATATCCCCATGAACCGTCAAAAGGATGCTCCGCAATAGGCATAACCTCAATATGAGTATAGCCCATTTTCTTTACATACTCCACAAGCTCCTTTGCCAACGCTCTGTAGCTGAGAGTGTTGCCATCCTCATACAAACGCCATGAGCCAAGATGAACCTCGTAAATATTTACAGGCAATTTATAAACAGAAGATGCTTTTCTCTTTTTTAACCACGCACCGTCACGCCATTTATAATTACCCTCAAAAATCTTTGATGCAGTACCCGGTCTTGTTTCTGCATGAATTGCATAAGGGTCCGCCTTGTAATGCTTGAAGCCATCAGAGCCATAAACAAGAAACTTGTAAGAGTCAAAGTTTTTTACGCCCTCAACATAACATTCCCAAACACCATTATCATTGAGAAGATACATTTCGTTTGCTGACTCGTTCCATCCGTTAAAATCACCTACAACACAAACTCCTTTTGCGTGAGGTGCCCAAACTCTAAAAACATATTTATTTTCACTGATTTTATGTGCTCCTAAAAATTCCTGAGCCTTAAAATTGCGACCTTGGTGAAAAACAAATAAAGGAAAATCGCTGTATTTTTCGCCTTTATTAACTTCTTTTTCCACGTCCCATCACCACCAAGCATATATTATATCAATGTAATAATAACAAAAAAATATACTGTTTTCAAGAGTATTTGATATATTTTGTTCAAAGCAGAGTTAAATTTTATTGCTATCCTTTGTTACATTTGCACAACAAAAATGACAAGAACAACAATAATACGTCACAATAATTTGCTATACATTTATATTTTACAAAATTAATAAATTGTAAACTTTAAAATATTTTAATTATTTTTCTTTTTTGTAAAAATAAAACAGAAAATTATGGTAGTATATCTTGTGTCAAAATTAAACGTTTAACTATTTTTGGAAAGGAAGTGGAAAAATGGAACTGCGCGAACTGGTACACGAACTTATTTCCATATCAATAATTCACCGTTACCACATAACAAAAGCAGCTTTATCAGTTGGTTTATATTTTGGTCAACCGAATATACTTGAATATATAATTGAGCACGATGCCTGTTCTCAAAAAGAAATTGCAGCGGCAGTACATATTACACCTGCCAGTGCCGCTATATCTCTCAAGCGAATGGAAAAAGCGGAGCTTATAACCCGCTCTTCAGACGAAAAAGACCCAAGAAAAAAACATATTTCAGTTACAGACAAAGGCAAAAATGCTTTGTGTGAATTCAGAAAGATATGCGACTCAACAGATGCCGATATGTTCAAAGATTTTTCCACTGAAGAAAAAGAAACTCTGCACAAACTTCTACAACGACTACACCAGAATCTTGATTCGCGTAATCTTTCAAAGGAAGAAATTTGCGAGTTGCTTTCAAAAGCAGAACCGAAAGGAGAAGATGACTAATGATAAAAAAGCTTTTGCCCTACGCAAAAAAATACAGATTACCTGCCATCATGTCACCTCTTTGCATCGTTTTTGAGGTGCTTATTGAGGTTACAATTCCTCTTATGATGTCAATAATTGTTGACTGTGGTATATCAGGGGAACCAATTTCCACAAAAGGTAGCTTTGTTGCAAATATACTTATTAATATGGGCTTCGATAAACTTCACGGCACCGACCTTATACTTTCCACAGGTGCCCTTATGTTAGGCCTTGCCCTTATTTCTCTTTTATGTGGTGCAAGTGCAGCATATTTTGCAGCAAAAGCGGGTATGGGCTTCGGTGCAGAATTACGCGGAGCAATATTTAAAAAAGTACAAGGCTTTTCTTTTTCAAATATAGATAAATTCTCTACCGCATCAATCATTACACGAACAACAACAGACGTCGGTATGATACAAATGGCATTTATGATGGCGTTGCGTATGTTGATACGCTCACCACTTATGTTTGCTATGGCAATTACAATGGCATTTGATATTAACCAAAAGCTTTCTTTTGTTTTTATTGCCATTGCTCCGATTATGTTTGTCCTTATTCTTTTAATCGGCTCTTTTGCCCATAAAAGATTCACTAAAATGTTCAAAAAATACGACCAATTCAACAACTCTATTCAAGAAAACCTTATTGCTGCAAGAGTTGTTAAGGCGTTTGTACGTGCAAAATACGAAAAAGATAAATTTAAGGTTTCAAATGATGAATTACGAGATGCATCAATTTTTGCAGAAAAGCTTATTATCCTCAACGGTCCGATAATGACTGTTTCCATTTACACCTGTATTATTCTTGTTTTGTGGCTCGGCTCAAATCTTATTGTTAATAATGCTATGCAAATCGGCGACCTTATGAGCTTCATAACCTATATACAACAAATCTTTATGTCTCTTATGATTATTTCAATGATTTTTGTTTTATCCGTTATGGCAAAGGCTTCAATGACTCGTATATGTGAGCTTCTTGACGAAAAATCACACATCACAGACGAGAATGCAGACAAAAATGCCGTTGTAAAAGATGGTAGCATTGAATTCAGAAATGTTTCATTTAAATACAGTAAGGACGCAGAAAACAATGTTCTCAAAGATATAAATCTCTCAATAAAATCAGGTGAAACAATTGGTATCCTTGGTGGTACAGGCTCTGCAAAAACATCACTTGTTCAACTTATTCCTCGTCTTTACGACGTATCCGAAGGTGAAGTGCTTGTTAGTGGCAGAAATGTAAAAGACTACACCTTGGAGCATTTAAGAAACAGTGTTTCAATGGTGCTTCAAACAAACCTTCTTTTCACCGGCACAATAGAAGAAAATCTTCGTTGGGGTGACGAAAACGCTTCCATGGAAGAAATTCGTGCTGCTGCAAAAATTGCTCAGGCTGACGACTTTGTTATGAATTTCCCTGACGGCTACAACACAGATTTAGGTCAGGGCGGCGTAAACGTTTCAGGCGGACAAAAGCAACGCCTTTGCATTGCAAGAGCAATACTTAAAAAACCAAAGGTTCTTATTCTTGATGACTCCACAAGTGCAGTTGACACTGCAACCGACGGCAAAATTCGTGAGGGTATGAAAAATCTTCTTCCTGAAACCACAAAAATCATAATCGCTCAACGTATAAATTCTATTCAGCACGCAGACAAAATAGTAGTACTTGATGACGGAAAAATTGACGATATCGGTACACATGATGAATTGCTTTCCCGTAACGAGATATATAAAGAAGTATATATTTCACAACAAGAAAGTAAAATGGAACAATAAAGAAAGGAGATATTTATGGCACCAAACGTAAAAAAACAAGCCGGTCCTAAAGGACCCGGCAATAAAATGAATTTTGCTAAACCTAAAAACGCCGGTCAAACCATAAAAAGACTCCTATCTTACGTTGCGAAAAGCAAAGGACTTCTTGTTCTTGTTATATTTATGGTACTCCTTTCTGCAGGAGCAAACGTTGCAGGTACGGCACTTTTATCACCTATCGTTGATGAATTAAGCTCTATTTTACAAAAAGGCTCTAAAGACTTAAGTCCTATTATTTTTTACCTTATACCCTTAGGATTGATTTATTTATTGGGCGTAGGTGCACAATACGGTCAATCACGAATTATGCTTAATGTTTCTCAGAAAACACTTAATCTTCTCAGAAAAGATTTGTTTGACCATTTGCAGGATTTACCAATTAAATATTTTGATACCCATACTCACGGTGAGCTTATGAGCCGCTTCACAAACGACGTTGATACTGTCCGCGAAGCAATAAGCCAGGGTCTTATACAAACAATATCTTCACTTATTACGGTAGTGGGAATATTTGTTATGATGCTTTCTATAAGCCCAGCATTAACACTTCTTATCATCGGTATGCTTTTTATTATGCTCTTCATAATAAAATTCATAGGTAAGCGCAGTTCAAACTATTTCCGTAAACAGCAAGAAGCAGTTGGTTCCCTTAACGGCTATATTGAAGAGCTTATTGAAGGATCAAAGGTTGTTAAGGTTTTCTGCAGAGAAAATAAAACTGAAGAAGAATTCTCAAAAATAAACGAACACTTCAGAAAAACCGGCACAAATGCCCATACATTCGCAAGTATCCTTATGCCGATTATGGGTAACATTTCTTACCTTAACTTTACACTTACTGCGGCTGTTGGTGCTTTTATTATTATCAGCGGTACTGCCGAAGCTTCAAGTGCTTTCGGTTATTTCACAGGTGGCTTCAAGGGTATACTTACCATCGGTTCACTGGCTTCATTCCTTCAGTACACACGTCAATTCTCCAACCCTATAGCACAGGTTTCACAACAGATGAACAGTATTCTTGCCGCTCTTGCAGGTGCAGAAAGAATTTTTGATGTAATTGATACTGAACCTGAGGAAGATAATGGCTACGTTACACTTGTAAACGCAACAATTGATGAAGATGGTAATATTCACGAATCAGAAAGCCGTACCGGTATCTGGGCTTGGAAGCATCCTCACTCTGCAGACGGCTCAATAACCTATACGCTTCTTAAAGGCGATGTACGTTTCCACGATGTAACCTTCTCATACGATGGCAAAAAGACTGTTCTTAAAAACGTTTCCCTTTATGCAAAGCCCGGTCAGAAAATTGCCTTTGTTGGTTCCACCGGTGCAGGTAAAACAACAATCACAAACTTAATCAACCGCTTCTACGACATTCAGGAAGGCAAAATCACTTATGATGGCATAAACATCAAGAAAATCAAAAAGGACGATTTACGCCGTTCACTTGCTATGGTTCTTCAGGACACTCACCTTTTCACAGGAACAGTTGAGGATAATATCCGTTACGGTAAGCTTGATGCGACTCACGAAGAAATTGTTGAAGCAGCAAAGGTTGCCAACGCTCATAGCTTTATTTCACGTTTGCCTGAAGGCTACAACACAATGCTTACAGGTGACGGCTCAAACCTTTCACAAGGACAAAGACAGCTCCTTGCAATTGCACGTGCCGCAGTTGCAAACCCACCGGTTCTTATCCTTGACGAAGCAACAAGCTCCATTGATACACGTACAGAACGCCTTATAGAAAAAGGTACCGACAAATTAATGGAAGGCAGAACAGTTTTTGTTATTGCTCACAGACTTTCTACCGTAAGAAACTCAAACGCTATAATGGTACTTGAAAACGGTGAAATTATAGAAAAGGGCGACCACGAAACTCTTCTTAACGAAAAAGGTAAATACTACAAGCTTTATACAGGACAGTTTGAATTAGAATAAACAGACAAAAGCCGATGCATTTCTGCATCGGCTTTTTTGTGGAATAATTACTTATTTTGTTTTGCAGGTTTCGGGATAATCAATCATAGAACCGTCTCCCGTCTTACCTCGGTTTTAACACCGTTAACGGTTTTAGTGCTTCTGAGACCGTCAGCATCGTAGGTCATTGTGGTTGCAGTTATTCCCCAAAAGGGCGAGATGAAACAAATCGCCCTTTGAATGAGACTTTTTAATCAAGAGAAGGAATACTGTCCCTTGATTGTCATTTTACTCAACATGCCACTCCAATCCGTTAAGTGTTGGAAGCTTATATTTCATGTGAAGAATCTCACCGGTTTTTGCATCGGAGATACTGATACAAAAGACAGTTGACCCATAAAAACTAATTACATATTCATCTGAATAAAAATTGAAAATGTAATATTTTTCGTCTGCAAATTCTTTCGGATAAACATTAAAATAATTAACGGCTTCGTTGTATATATCAACTTCTTTTTCTGTCAATCTGTTAATAAATGTTTCCAATTCATTTATATTAAACTGCTTTTTCAGTAAACCTTTACCACTATTTTTAAGTTTAGGAGCTTCATAATATGCATTGTTTCCATAAATAGCAGAAAAAAATTGTCCGTTTTCTTGTTCTTCTGTACAGTATGAAATTTCCCATGCAAGCTTATAAGAATAGTCCTTTACGGCTTTTGAATCATCAAAAACGCTTAAATTAATAGCACCAATAAATCTTTCTAAAAGCGTTGTATCTGCCAGTTCATTTGCTATCAGAACTCCGGTATCGGAAGTTGCTTCATTTTCTTTTAACAACAAAACCAACTCGGGATACAATTCATCTATACTATTCTTATTATCATCATAATAGCAGGGTTGCAAGCCCTCCGAATCGTATAAAAAAGAATACATATACATCCAGATTAAGCTTTCGTATAAAACCTCTACTGATTCTTCTGTAAATGTTTCGTCTATTTCAAACCAGGTAGAAGAGAAATACTCGTATGCAGTTGCTTTTTGACTTTCTTCAATAAATAAAAAACCATTTGAATATTGGTTAATATATTTAAGATTCACTTCATTTATTGAATAAACAATTACTTTTACAAGATTTTCGGTTGATTTATTTTTTTCGTATTCTTTTGCAGCCTTTTCCGAAAAAGTTGTTTGAGAATTATTATCCGGAAAACTACAACTACATAAAGATAAAACAATAGCTATTGACACAAGAATCAAAATAAAATTTTTAAATATGACTTTCATTATGGTATAACAGCTCCATTCTCCATATAATAGGCAGTAAGTGAAACATACGCTTTAGGGTTTGCATCGGCAAATCGTCCCTTCATAAAATCTTGAGTATGGCTGGAAAGAGAGTCCCATTCATAATTTCCTAAATCCGAATAAACACCTTGATAAGCAATAATCTCATTAGTATATAAGCCGATACTATCTTGTATTATTTTATTATATTGTTCATTTGTGAATGCATCATAATTAGTATATTCTACGGAATATGAAGCGTTGTTATTAGCATAATATGCTGCATTATAACAGTCTTTTGTTAATTGTTCTATTAACTTCATTTTTTGATTTTTAGAATCAACCGCTTTATATAATGAGACACCCATACTCACTATACTTATTATGCTTCCTCCAATATTAGCAGTTTTAGAAATAGCAGGGCTTTTCGCGGTTTGGGCAGTTATATTACAAACCGTTTCTCCCGCTTTGGATTTTACATAATCACCTTTACATGCATGATATATTGATACACCTGTGATAACTATCAAAACAGATATTAAAAATTTTCCACTCGGGTCACTATACATAACAGGATTGTTACTGCAATATGCAAATAAATTGTAACCTGTAATATCCTTGTTTGCATTTAATATTCCATCCGCATTAACAAACCTACCGGTTTGAGAATCGTAGTACCTGCTTTGTAAGTAATACAAACCAAGGTCTGCATCATAGTAATAACTTCTGTACCTGAATGGATTAAGTGTTGCAATACCGGTTGATGATGTATCGGAAACTATTATGCAGTTGCCCCAAGCATCGTACTTGTATTCGGCAACCTTGGTTGAGCCTGACCAGTTGTATATAGCAATAACATCGCCTTGGAAATTGGTTACAACGTGGTAAGCCGTTTTTGTGCCGTTTCTATGATGATAAAAAGCACAAAGATTGCCGTAACTATCGTAGTAA
>JAZRKV010000009.1:0-23264 GCA_045646545.1 Acutalibacteraceae bacterium | reverse complement strand
TTCTTCAAGTGCATCTTTTGCTGCATCGAAATCTGTATAATCTGCAAGCTTGTTTTCTTCAAGTGTTTCTTTCAAATCAGCAAGGTCAGATGTTGCATCATCAACAATTGCCTGATCATCTTTTGAAAGGTCTTTATCAAGCGCAGAATCAACATTGTTAACTGCATCTTTGTATGCATCAAATGCATCTTCATCATAAATTGGATTACCGTTACCGTCATCGTTTACGATAGAATCTGCTTCTGCCTTTGCATCGTTGTAATCTGTGTAATCTGCTTTTTCTTTTGCAGAATCAATTACATCCTGAAGATTTGATGTGATTTCATCAAGTGTATCTTGCTCTGATTCAGGAAGGTCTTTGTCAGTACCTGCAACGATGTTATCAAGAGCATCTTGTGCCTTATCTACTGTTTCTTCTGTGTAGTTATCAGGATTATTTACGATATCTTCAAGAGCATCTACAACTTTATCAAATTCTGTGTAGTCTGCTCTTTCTTCAGCGTTATCAATAACGTCTTTCATGTTCTGTGTTACAGAATCAATTAAATCCTGATTTACGTTGTTTTCACCAACAACCATATCTGCAGGAACTTTGTTTGCTTCGTCGAGAGCATCTTGTGCATTCTTAACTGTTTCTTCTGTATATGTTCCGTCAGGAGCATTAACGATTTGTTCAAGAATATCCTTTAATTGATTAAACTCTTCATAATCTGCAAACTTGTTTTCTTCAAGTGTTTCTTTCAAATCAGCAAGGTCAGATGTTGCATCATCAACAATCGCCTGGTCATCTTTTGAAAGGTCTTTATTGAGTGCAGAGTCAACATTGTTAACTGCATCCTTGTACGCATCATATGCATCTTCATCATAAATTGGATTACCGTTGCCGTCATCGTTTACGATAGAATCTGCTTCTGCTTTTGCATCGTTGTAATCTGTGTAATCTGCTTTTTCTTTTGCAGAATCAACTACATCCTGAAGATTTGATGTGATTTCATCAAGTGTATCTTGCTCTGATTCAGGAAGGTCTTTATCTGTACCTGCAACGATGTTATCAAGAGCTTCCTGTGCATTATCTACTGTTTCGTCTGTGTAGTTATCAGGATTATTTACAATATCTTCAAGTTTGTCAACTACTTTATCAAATTCTGTGTAGTCTGCTTTTTTCTGTACACCAGAAAGTACTGTATTAAGCTTTGCAGTTGCCTCATCAACTACACCCTGCTGAGAAGATTCCAAATCTTTACTAAGAGTTGAAACTTCAGCAAGTACATTTTGTGCAGCAGTAATAGTTGCATCTGTATAAGTACCTGCCGGTGCATCAAGAAGTGCCTCAACTTTTGCCTTTGCTTCATCAAAAGCATTATAATTTGCCTTTGGCTTAAGTGATACAAGTGCCTGACCAAGTTTTGCAGTTTCTGCATCAATCTGTTCTTGTGTATAGAAACCGTTTGCATTAACTATATCTTTGTTAACAGAAGCCATAACATCTGCAGCCGCTTGGAAAGAAGCATCTGTATATGTACCGTCGTTACCTGCATTAATGAAATCCATATAAGCATAGTAAGTTGAATGCAAGTATCTTGCGTCAGAAATATTGAATGTTACAGGGATATGTGCGTGATGTTCAACACCATCTTCAGTCCATGCAAGTCTGAGCACATAAGTATAACTTCTCATTTTTGTTTCTGTGTCGCCACCGCCTGCAGATGCAAAAATGAATTCTGCAGATGCAGAAGATGCTTCTGTAGTAAGTGTTGTTGAACTATTAATACGACCGTCAGTTGAGAGAGGTACACCTGCTGTATTCTGCCATGTATTGAACCATGCAAGGTCACCGTTTGTATCAGCATACTGTTCACCATTATCACGAAGAAGAAGATCAACACCCTGAACAACGTTGTACTGAACGTTAGGAACGATAAATAAGTTTTCAGCATTATTTATTGTAACACTGTCGCTGTTATAGCAGTTACCTGTTGTATCAAGATTTGCAAGCTCACTGCTATCAAGAGAAGAAATCTTTAAAGATGTTAACTTAACATCCTTGCTTGAATCAGCACTGCTGATTGTAAAGTCAGTTGTAATTGAAAGTTTTTCGTCGTTTAATGTCTGAACAAAATTATACTCAGGGGAATTAATAGTAAACTTAATTACACCGTTTGTATATTCACCTGTAATAGCATCTTGTGTGAAAGGAGCACCAACACTGTCAGGTTCTGTGATAGAGCCACCTGTAAGTTTAAGGTAAGCGTTAAGAAGTGTATTACATGCTTCATCAATCTGACCTTGTTGACTTGTACCAAGGTCAAGAGGAAGTGAAGACTCAACAGACTTAACCACTGCCATAAATTCTGTGTAAGCATCGCCCGTAAACTGAGCCGGATTCATTGAATGGCAGATACCAATATATTGATTATATGTATCATAATTTGCTTTTGCTTCAGCTTCATCTGCAACCTTGTTAAGTGCAGCTGCCATATCAGCAATAAGCTTACGGTTCGCAACACTGTCAAAAAGACCTTTATCAAATGCATCTGCCTGAGCCTTTACATTCTGTGCTGCGGCAATAGTTGCACCTGAATATGCACCTGGATTTGCAAGAATATTTTCAATACGTTGGTATGCAGCGTCAAATGCAGAGTAATCTGCTTTTGATTCTGATAAAACTGCAAAGTCCTGATACAAAGCGTCTACCTCAGCCTGAGTGTAGTATTTTGTACCGTTAACCATATCCTGAGGAACAGAATCAACTATTTCCTGAAGAGCTGCAAGATAACCGGCACTATGAGCGCCTGGATTTGCAAGTGAACTTTTCGCATCGTTATATTCTTTAACAAGTGCACGAGCGTCAGTAATATTAAGTGTTGTTGTATATGTTGTGCTGTTATAGTGATTTACAGTACCAAAAGACCAACTGGTCCAGTTAACATAAAATCTTTGCACATATGTGTAAGTTCTGGAGCCGGATTCACTAGCAGATAAACCTCTGAAAGAAAGTCCGTTTCTGAAATAATATTTAACTTCGCCCTTGAAACCTGTATATTCAGTGTCAATACAACCATCCTTAATTGCATCAACTTCAGCTTTATCATTTCCGTTTTCATCTACCTCATACCAGTTTGTAAAGATAGTCTGATTTGTCAACGTACCGTCAAAAGCGCCGGATGTAATTGAAGAAACTGTTTCAACACAACCATCTGTGAATTTTGGTGCAAAAGCAGCAGTATTTGCATCAGTAGTATCCAATGTTATGTAGAACATTCTGTTTGATGACTTACTACCACGATGAATTGTCCAAGGCTGTGAAAATGCAAGAATCTGGTCATCTTCAATCTGAATAAAGTTAAATTCGTTTCCTACTACAGGTGTTACGTCTTCAATATCTGATTGAGTAGTAGAACCTGTTCCCGGGAACTCAATTACAAGAAGTTCCACAGCATTTTTAATTTCCAATACTGCAGTATCAACAGTTGATTGTTGTGCAGCAGTAAGGTTTTTAGGAAGATTTGAATTTACTGATTCAATAGTAGCAAGATATTCGTTGTAGCTCTGCTTTGAATAAGTGCCATCACTGTTTGTAAATGACTTATACTCTGCATAAACACTGTTGTATTCTGAATAGTCTGCTGCATTTTCCGGAATGCTTGCAAGAGCTTCTGTATAGCTGTTTATAATGCTTTGGCTATACACAACAGAAAGATTCTTAAGAGTTTCAGGCATATCGTTAAGCATTGCCTGCACCGCAGAAACATACGCAGAAGAATAGCTGCCAGGATTTGCAATAGCATTCTCTGCTTTTGTAAGTTCTGCAACAAAATCACGAGCATCAATAATTGTCATTTTTGTTGTAATAGGTGTCTGGAAAGGACCACTTGCTGTACCATCAATATCAACTGAATGATTTAAAAGTTGAGTATAGCTATACACAACCTGTTGACCCTTTTGTGCAGCAGACATACCCTTAAAGATAACAGATGATGTCCATGAATAGTCTGTACAACCGCCCCAATAAGTACCTTCCATAGAAAAGGCAGATGGGAATGCAGTAGCAGAGGAATCGCTATTGTTACCTGTCCATGTAAATGTTGCACCATTATTAATGAATGATGTTGTTGCATCATCATTATTTAATGCTAAGTCGAGCATAACAGTTACAGTTTTATTGGCATTTGACAAGCCACAGAATTTTTCTGTTGTAACTGTCTGATTAAGTTTGAAATACTCATCATCCTTTGTCTGATAGAATGTAAAATTCAAACTTTTTTGTGAATATGAAAGACTGTTAGTCTCGCTCTGAGAGTAACTACCACTTTCACTCACGGGAAGTGTAGGATTATCAACTGTTCCTGTATTTGTACCTGCAGCTACAGTTGCAGTATACATCATTGGCATACTTGCAAGCACAACAAGTACAGAAAGAACAACTGATAACAAACGTTTTGTACTTTTCATGTTTCCACCTTTCTTGACCTGAATTGACGGTCAGCATATATTATTATATATTAAAATTCATTGTAAATTATACCATTATATATGCATCTAGTCAATAATGCACAAACAATTTCGTCAAAAGTTAACATTCCGTTCAATTTATTGCAACATTATTGTAAATATTACCAATAAAAACACCGTTAAATTGTCAAACAACCACATCCAGTCAAACTAAAAATGCAGAAATTGATTTACATCAATTTCTGCGTGTAGATTCATATATGAATATTTGTTGTATTTTTATACATTTTTTCTATCCCTGTAATATTGTGTATGGGTTACGGGATGAGGATTGTTATCCCACAAATCCTTTGCCACAGGTGCCCATTCAAGACTGAATTCATCACACTTTGCACAAAGCTCTTCAACACTTTCTTTGTAAACAAAATCAGTACTTTTTGCCCCTGTTTCGTTTATGATTTTTCTGAGAATATGTGGATTTTCAAGCATTGGGCAAGGCATAAGATGATTGTCGTTAAATGGTTGACCTTTTCTGTACGCCATAAACAATGGTTTTTGCAATGCTTCAAAAAGTGTATCTGTTTTGATATTTGAATCAGAAAAATGAACAAACACACAAGGCTCAATATCACCGTTGGAATTAATGTGGAAATAGTTTCTGCCACCGGCAATACAACCACCAACATACTCACCATCATCCTGGAAATCAAAAGCAAACAATGGTTTACCTGTTTTGCCATTACGCATTTTCTTCATCCAGAAATACATATACTTTCGTTGTGACGGCGTTGGTATAAGGCTCTTATCCGCATCTTTACCCACAGGCATATAGTTAAAATAAAATGCGTATTTTGCACCGTAATCAACCATTTTATCAAGGAATTCATCACTTGTTACCTGATTAACATTTTTACTTGTGTAACAAACGGAAATACCAAACAAAATCTTCTCTTTTTTAAGAAGCTCCATTGCCTGAAGTGTTGTTTTATATGCACCGTCACCACGACGACTATCATTAGAGCACTCATCACCTTCTATTGAAAGTGCAAGAGTTATGTTACCACATTTTTTAATATCATCACAAAGCTTTTTATCTATAAGAGTTGCATTTGTATAAATAAGAAAAACGCATTCAGGGTATTCTGATGCAAGAGTCAAAATATCCTTCTTACGAATAAGTGGCTCTCCACCTGTAAGCATATAGAAATGTGTACCCAGATCTTTGCCTTGTTTTACAATACTGCGCATTTCATCTAAAGAAAGTTGCATGCTGTGGCCATATTCTGCCGCCCAACAGCCTTTGCACTTAAGATTGCAAGCAGAGGTCGGGTCAAAAAGAATAGTAAAAGGTATGTTGCAATTATATTTATCCCTGTTTGCACGAACTGTTTTTGTGCCGTAATATCCGGCATGGACACCCATTGAAACAAATAAAGATTTAACCAAATCTCTGTCAACATCGTTAAGAATATTCTTTGCAAGTTGAACAAAACAATTATCCTTATCGTTCAATGCATTTCGCATTTTTTTAAAATTTTTCTCAGGAAACATTTTAAAATGCCTTTCGGCAATATTAAGTATTTTAAGAAGGTTCTTTTCAGGAGCCTTATCAATATATTTTAAAATTCCGCCCAAAGCAACATTTGCCGCAGTATGAACCAATAAATGCTCCACAAAAAACACCTCCATAAAAACAAATTAACTTATTTATTATACCACACTATTCCCTTTTGTAAATAATTCATTTTATTTTCTTTGTAAATTATTGGTTAAATTTTATCTTTTATGCAACATGGAGTTTCTTGACATAAAATATTATTAATATTATAATTGTTTATATTTAAAAATTAAGGAGTGTTTTGTTTGGCTAATAACAAAATCAAAAAGCCGACAGGTGACAAACTTTCTTTACTTAATTGGTTTAACGTTTGTTTGTTTTGTCTTATAGGCGGTATTGCATGGAACCTTGAAAATATGTATTTCAATACGTTCCTTTACAATGAGGTATATGCAAACGCTTCCCGTGAAGCAATTGCAGGTACAATGGAACCAACTACTGCCATCAGCAGAATGGTTGCTCTTTCTGCTGTTACTGCCGTTGTTACCACCTTTATTATGGGTACATTCAGCGACAGAATGAAAAACCGCAAAATTTTCATCTCCATCGGTTATATCCTTTGGGGTGGTATAACTGCACTTTTCGGCTTTATAACTAAAGAAAATATAGCAGAAATCTTTAACTTTTCTGACGCCGCACAAATCCTTACTGCTACAGTATGGGCAGTTATCATAATGGATATGATTATGACCTTTATGGGTTCTACAAGTAACGACTCTGCATTTAACGCCTGGGTTACGGATATCACAACGCCAACCACAAGACCAAAGGTTGAAACTGCATTCACCTTCGTTGGCTTTATTGCTATGGGCATTGTTATGGGCGTAGGTACCGCTGCACAGTCAGGAGCAGTTTCATACAAGCTCTTTTTCGGACTTCTTGGTTTACTGGTTGCTTGTGCCGGTATTATTGGTCTTTTCACTCTTAAAGAGCCTAAACACATTACACGTCCTGAAAAGAACTCAAATTATTGGTCAGACTTATTCTACGGCTTCAGACCAAGCGTTGTTAAAGAAAACTCTACACTTTATCTCATTCTTTCTGCAATGTGCCTTTTCAACTGTGCATTCCAGGTATTTTTCCCGTATCTCATTGTATACCTCCAGTACGTTGTGCTTGAGGCCCCTGTGAACAAAGCACTTCTCGCTGACATTAAGGCTCCGCTTATTATTGTTGCCGTCATAGCAATTTCTGTGCTTATTGCAGGTATCGTAACTCTTATGAAGCTTGGTGCAAAAAATAAATTCCTTGCTTTTGTTCCCGGTGTTATTTGCCTTGTTGTTGGCTTACTTATACTTTCAACATCAACAAACCTTTACGTAATGCTTGCAGGTATTGCACCAACATTTATCGGCTACATTGTGCTCACAATCCAGTTCGGTGCAACTATCCGAGACTTTACACCATTGGATAAGGTAGGTCTTTTCCAGGGTATAAGAATGATATTCTTTGTGCTTATTCCTATGGTTGTTGGCCCTAAAATCGGCGACATTGCTTGCTTAAGAGTCGGCGCAACCTATATAACCGAAAACATTGTTGGTGGCGAAATTGTCCGTGTTGAAACAACTGTTCCGGATGCCATGATGTTCCTTTATAGTGCAGTTGTCGCTATACTTGTATTTATACCTCTTTTCTTCTTACGCAAAAGAAATTTAGATAAAAAGCTTGAGGACTAATATATGAAAACATTGCTCCTTTCATCTCTTAACAAAGTATTTAAAGATACTGAGCCAAATTTCAAAGAATTCACAAGCTACTCTGCTTTAAAAAACGAGAGATTTTCTTTTCAGGTAGCTTTTATGGCAGAAACTAAAGAAGAAACAGAAATCAACGTTTCTGTTTCTTCAGCAATTGCCAAATACATAAAACTCTATTTTGTTGAGAACATTCCTGCCGGCAGAAACGGATATGATAATTCTGACACTTTCCACTATGATTTAAAAAGAACAGAATTCCCCGATTTGCTTATGCCTATTGAAAACAAAATAAAGGTAAAAAAAGGCTTATGGTATTCTGTTTGGGTAGAGCTTTGCCCACAAGCAGAATTTACAGGTAACAAAAAAATCACCGTTTCCCTTAAAACATCAGCAAGTGAAACGGAAAAAGTGTTTAATTTGAATATTATTGACCAAACTCTTCCTGAGCAGCAGCTTTTATTCACTAACTGGTTTCACAACGACTGCCTTTGCACATATTACGGCGTTGAAGTTTTTTCCGATGAATATTGGAGAATTGTTGAAAACTACATCAGAAATGCAGTTGCACACGGTGTAACAATGTTACTTACCCCTGTTTTTACTCCTCCTCTTGATACTGCAGTCGGTGGCGAAAGGCCAACAGTTCAGCTTGTTAAAGTTACAAAATCAAAAGGCAAATATTCCTTTGATTTTGAAAATTTTGAAAGGTACGTAAAAATTTGCCTTGACTGTGGCGTAAAAGCCTTTGAAATTTCTCATTTCTTTACCCAATGGGGTGCAACCTCTGCACCTAAGATAGTTGCAACTGTCAACGGTAAAGAAAAACGAATTTTCGGTTGGGACACAAAAGCAACCGGAAAAGCATATACAGAATTCCTTGAAGCCTTTGCAAAAGAATTCAAAAAAGAAGTTAACAAACTGGGAATCAAAAAACTTTGTTGGCTTCACGTTTCAGACGAGCCCAACGAAAAGCAAATTGCAGGCTACAAAAAAGCCGCAGATATTCTCCACAGACTTTTCCCGGGATTTAATTCTCTTGACGCTCTTTCCGACATTGAATATTTCAAAAATGGTCTTATCAAAACTCCTGTTTGTGGTGAAGGTGAAGCAGATATATTCAGAGCTGAGGTTGAAAATTTCTGGACATATTATTGTTGCACACAAGTACACAACTTTTTACCCAACAGACTTTTCTCACAACCGTCTGTAAGAAACAGGGTTTTAGGGTTACTTTTGTATAAATACGATGCAAAAGGCTTTTTGCATTGGGGTCACAACTTCTGGTATGCACAATACTCCAAACATCCTATCAACCCTTTCAAGGTAACAGATGCAGGTGGCGGTTTCCCTTCGGGCGACTCCTTTGTTGTGTATCCCGGCAAAAACGGCGAGCCCCTTAACTCTCTCAGACACAAAGTGTTTGCAGATGCTATGCAGGATTTAAGAGCATTGAAACTTCTCGAAGAAAAAATTGGCAGAAAAGCTACTTTACTTTTACTTGAAGAAGGCTTGGATGTTCCGCTTTCATTCTCAACCTATCCTCACGAAATACAGTGGCTCCTCGAAACAAGAGAAAAAATCAACGTTGCCTTAAAAAACACATAATATAAACAAAAAGCCGATGCAGTTTTCTGCATCGGCTAATTTTTTGATTACTGATTATATTGAAAATATTGTTAACTTATGAAGTGCTCTGGTAGATGCAAGGTACAAGAAACTTTCGTTGCCGTCGCTTGTAAAATCACCATTATTATCTGCAATCACAACGCAATCAAACTCAAGACCTTTTGTAAGAGCAAGAGGCATAACAACAGGGGCATTTGACACCTGGCAGGATTTATTATCGCAAAGCCTTACACCTGGTATAGCCTTAATTAATTGTTTATGAAGTTCACGTGCTTCTTCTGCAGTTTTTGTAATTACGGCAAGAGTTTTTGAATTTTCTGCCTGTTCTTTTACATAACTACAAAGCTCCTCTACACAGCCTTTAACAGTTTTAACATCTTCACCGCTTCGTCTGAAGATTTCATAACGATTTTCTTCAGGCAGAAGCTTTGATGCAAATTCGTTAATCTGCTCTGTTGAACGGTAACTCTTATTAAGTCGCATTATTTTTGCATCGTAAATTTCTGCAAGAGCCTTTTCACTTACGGTATTCACCGAATTAAGAATTGCCTGGTTACTGTCTGCAAGAAGAGTAACTCTTGCCCTTGGGAACATCCTTTTAATAATCTCGTGCTGAATCAATGATAAATCCTGTGCTTCGTCAATAAGAAGATGCTTAACCCCCGAAAGTACCGCAGATATACCAAGCACCGTTTTAAGGTATACAATACCCAGTGCATCTTCAAATTCAATGTAACCTTTATGAAGTGAGGAAGCAGTATCCAGAAGTGTTTCGTCATTTTTTTCTTTTGCAAAGTCACTCAAAAGTTTAAAGTAAATCACAACAGGGTCAACAAGCGTTGCACTCCTTATCATATCAGTTGATTTTTGTTTTACTTCCCTCTTTGCACGTTTAAACAATTTAGAAGTATCTTCATCTATTGAAGATTCCTCATCAAGTTCTTTATAAATAGCCTCTTTATTTTCTTCAAAATACTCATCGATAATATTCTGCACGTAATTAAAGAGTCTTTCGCCCTTAGATTTTATTGTATTTTCATCATCCTGAATAAATCTGTCAAGAAGCTCCTGTGCGGAAATAATAACATCGTGTCTGTACACAATATCCTGGAAATCAGGCTCAATACAATTACCCTCACACTCAAGATAATTCATAAACTCTCTGCTCATTTTTACAGACGCAGCTTTTTCACGGATTTTGTTACCCTTCATAATTTCATCTGCTAATAAATAGTAGTCGTTAATATTAAGGGTTGGAATTTCTGCAGAAAAAACACTGTAGAACGAAGCATAGTTAATGGGCATTTCACCCAATTCAGGAATGATATCTGCCACGTAGCTGGAAAAAATATCGTTATTTGAAAACATAACGATTTCCGCAGAGGACAATTCATTTCTGTTTCTGTAAAGAAGGTACGCAAGTCTGTGGAAGCCGACAGAAGTTTTGCCGCTTCCCGCAGGACCTGTAACAAGAAGATTCTCGTTATCTGTATACCTGACTGCCTTATTCTGCTCACGCTGAATACTGTTAACAATAACCTTAAGGTGCTCACCTGAAGATGATGACAGAACATCACGCAAGATATCGTCGTCAATTTTAACGTCGCTATCCACATAATAATACAGGCAACCGTCCTGAAACTTATATTGACGTTTAAGAATCAAATCACCATATATTCTGCCCTTTGGTGCATCAAAATACGCCTTATCCTCAAAATCCTCGTAAAAAAGTGAAGCTATTGGCGCACGCCAGTCACATACGTACATTTGAAAAGTTTCAGGGTCCTGAAGCGTTTTGATACCGATATAAACAGTCTTCTCCTTCAAGGCACCGTCAATTTTAAAATCTACACGTGCAAAGTACGGAGAATCCTTCAATTTTTTATAAAAAGCAATATCATTCAATGCTTCCTGAGAATAGATCATCTTTTTTTCCATCTCATAATGAACCTCGGTAAGCTCCATTTTGGAATACATACCGCCGTTGGGATTATCCATATTAAAATCTTCACCCTGTGTTTTAATTTCCTTTTTATACTCTTCCACAAGGGCACCGAGACGAACAATTTCACTATCAAGAAACTCTTTGACTTCATTGAATTTTTGCTCTTCAGCAATCATATCTTTTGAAAACAAGGCATAGTCTCCTTTTTAAATAATTTACTTTTTGCATTTTACTACAAGTGTAGTATATATACAAGTCTTGTAATATTAATTTTTTTGTGGTATACTTGGTATATAGAAAAAAGAAGAATTTTCACAACAAAAAAACGGAGTCCTGCGACTCCGTTTTTTACTTTTTTAATTCGCTTTTTGAACTTGCTTTTTCTGGCGTTTTTTAAAAATTATTTTATCAAGCCTTGCCATTGCCTCGTCATAAAACATACACATAACAACCGTGCCAAAGAAGCTAAAGATAATAAATGCATAATTATTATCTGCAAAACCAAAGTGCATGAGAAAAAGCATAGGTATTCTTTGTAAAATAAAGAAACTAAAGATATGTTCACCAAACCAGTCAAGAACTGTACTCTTGATGTTGATTTTCATCATACCGATTACAAGCATTACAAGTGCAAAGCAAATAAACAGTTGATAACTTACTAAGGATGCTATTTCCTTAACAGATTCGTCGCCCTCTACTGAAATCAAATCGAATCTGTTAATTGAACAGTAAGAGAAAACTGCCACACTTCCCAGAAACCCTGTGCACCATACCAAGTCATTTTTCATAAGAGTCTTATCTACATATGGTTTAACGAGAGAGAAAATCATACCAAGTGGGAAACAAATCACTGTATTGTAATACCGTGTTGGAAGTCCCATTTGTCTCTCGAAAGCAATAAATAATACAGAAAGCACACAAACAAGAGCTGTTGCAAGAACTTTATTCTTTTTAAATATAAGGAATGATACAATTACAATTATATAAAGTGCAAAAGTTGCAAACAAGTACCAGTTACTGTTACCGATAGTTGTATAACCGGTGTAAGCAAGAAGATAATCAACAATATCGTACTTAATGCCTTGTATACCCACTCTGAGTACAGTATACATTAAAATAACGATGGCAAAATGATACCAAAGTTTAAAAAGACGGTGAAAAGGCATGGTCTTGACATAAGCCGTACCTTTCTTTTTAATAGATTCCATAATGCCGAAGCCTGAAAAGAACAAATATGTAACAACAACTAACTGATGAAGAAAACCCTTTAAAGAAACATACGGCTTATCAAGTACCGATGTTAAATTTTCGTTACCGATATAGTTGGTTGCGTGACTTAGAAAAATAAGAACCGAAAAAATTGCGTTTACGGTTGCCGTGTTTTTTGGAGACATATAATCCTCAAAAAACTCGTTCTTTTTAGCAACTGTAAGTCCGAAGCACATTATAGCTACCAGAATTAAAATAAATATAATCATACAAACCGCTTAATAATAGCGAACCAACGCCACAACCTTACCTAAAATAACAACCTCGTTTGTAATAATAGGCTCGAACTCATCATTTTCAGGTTGAAGACGAAAATGACCATTTTCTTTATAAAAGCGTTTAACTGTTGCTTCATCCTCAAGCATAGCAACAACAATTTCACCGTTTGATGCATACGGCGTTTTTTCTGCAATAACAATATCACCGTTAAGTATACCTGCCCAAAGCATACTTTCACCTCTTACTTTTAATGCAAAAAGAGGCTTATCTCTGGAAACTCTGCCTGTATAAGGAATGTAGCCTTCAATCTGCTCAACTGCAAGAATAGGCAAACCCGCAGTAACAGTACCAAGAAGAGGCACGTGAGTAACATTCTCAGCCTGACCTAAAATGCGTATAGACCTTTTTAAAAGTGGGTCACGCTCAATGTAACCTGCTTTTTCAAGTGCATCAAGGTTAGCCTGAACAGATGAGGTTGATTTAAGCCCTACTGCCGCACCGATTTCACGTACAGACGGCGGAACACCATCCTGAGAGCGCTCCACAAGAAATTCATATATTCTTTTTTGGGTTTCATTAATAGGTTCCAAAAAATCACCTTCCGAACAAATATTCTTTTTCCAATGTACATAATATCACATCTTTTTCGAAAAAGCAAACATTTGTTTGCAAAAATGAAAAAATTTTTTCATATATTATTTTCGGGTGATTTTATGTTCAGAATTTTTACGTTCAGACAATTATCAATTTTTACTATTATCCTTTGCACAATTATGATTCTTGGTACTGCTTTAAGCTACGTACAACCCGTTGTTTTCGCATCTTCAGAGGCAGGTGTAAAAGTACCGATAATTATGTACCATCAGATATCCGCAAACAAAAGCGTTATCGGTGACTACGCCATTCCGTTGCAGATGCTTGAAGAAGATTTTTTATATATGAAAAATAACAATATCACACCTGTATCATTCAAGCAATTGACAGATTTCACGCAAAACGGTATTCCGCTTCCCGAAAATCCTGTTTGTATCACATTTGATGACGGACAAAAAACCTTTCTGACTCAGGTTCTGCCTCTTCTTGAAAAATACAACTTTCCTGCAAATGTAAACATTATTGGTTCACTTACACTTTTATATACAGAAAATAACGACAACAACGACAGCTATGCCTATCTTAATACAGAAGATATAAAAAATCTCAACAACAATCCACTCGTGGAAATTGGTTGCCACACTTACAATTTTCATTCCTTAACATCCCGTCGTGGTGCAGGTAAGCTCAAAGAAGAAGGCGTTACCGATTACCGCAAGACCATAGAGAATGACCTGAAAAAATTCAAAACATTTTACTATGATATTACATCTGACAATACCGAAATATTTGCTTATCCCTACGGTATACGGAACGATACTTTACAGGAAATATTAAAGGAAAACGGCTATAGCATAACCTTAACCTGCAGAGAATGTGTAAATATTCTGAATGTGGGCTCTTCTCTTTATGAATTGGGACGTTTCAACAGACCGTATAAATTAAGCACCCAAAGTTTCTTTTCCAGAATCTTTTAGTTGCAAATGTATATGCTTTTATGTATAATTACTGTATATGCATTTTTTAGAGAGGTGTTTTGAATGGCAGAAAATCGTTTGCGTCAGTCCCCTGACTGGTTCAGGCTTGATAACGCAGGTATCCTTTTCCCTGGTCAGAACACGTCTAAATGGTCTAATATTTTCCGCTTTGCTATTGAATTGAAAGAGGATATTGACCCCGATATTCTTAAAAAAGCTCTTGAAAATGTTATGCCTCGTTTCCCCGGATTCGACGTAAGAATGCGAAAAGGACTTTTTTGGTACTATCTTGAAAAAAATCCTATATCGTCACCAAGTGTTAACAAGGATATTCTAAACCCATGTTACCGTATTAAATTCAAAGAAGGCGACCGTTTTCTTTTCAGAGTTTATTACCACGGCAAAAGAATTGCCGTTGACCTTTTCCACGCGATTTCAGACGGATACGGCAGTGCAAACTTCACTTGCACCCTTGTTGCAGAATATCTTCGATTAAAAGGTCACGAAATTCCTATAGGTGGTTTCGTAAAGGATTTAACACAAGATGCAACAAAAAAGGAGCTTGAGGATTCATTCCACAAAAATGCTCATTCAACGGCGGGTCACGCCATTACAGGTAAACGAGTTTATCATCCAAAGGGTACACCTGTACCAAAGCATTTTGTTAACTTCACAACAGGAGTTATGAGCTTTGAAGAGGTACGTAAGCTCTCTAAAAGCAAAGGTGTAACCGTAACCGAATTTTTTGCCGCTTTGCTTATGGATATTCATTGCCAGAAGCAATTGCGTGAAAGCAAAAAACAAAGAGAGGTTTCCGTTCAGATTCCTATTAACTTAAGAAACATATATCCATCTGAAACAATGCGAAACTTTTCGGTCTGCTTACTCGTTAAAGTTGACCCTAGACTAGGTGAATACTCCTTTGACGAGCTTTTGCAACAAGTTGCACTTCAACTCCGCCTCGAGAGAGACGAAAAAAAGCTTAACGCGATGATTTCACAACACGTGAAATTAGAGAAGAATCCATTTTTAAAATATCTTCCTCTTCCCCTCAAAAATTTAGGCCTCGGTGTTGCTACAATTGTTGCTGCAGAAAAAACGGCAAGTTCATACCTTTCTAACTTAGGTCCCGTGAATCTTCCCGAAGAAATGCTGCCTCACGTTGAAAAAATCCTTTTCACCCCGGGTCCCGGTATTCACCATGCCGCCCGTTGCGGAATAGCAACCTGTGGCGATAATCTCACATTTACATTTGCAAATATTCTTGAAGAAGCCGATATCGAAAGAGAATTTTTCACCCGTCTTGTTAAAATGGGTGTTCACATTAAAATCGAAAGTAACAGAAAATAAAAATTACGGAGAATAAATATGTCATATTGTGTTAACTGTGGTGTTGAGCTTGATGCAACCGCAAAAAAATGCGTTCTGTGCGATACGCCTGTTTACCATCCGATGAAAAAAATAGAAAAAGATGCAACTACACCTTTTGCCCAGACACCTGTTATTCCGCAAAACATCAAAAGAAAATTTATTGCATTAATTGTAACCTATATTTTTCTTATTCCGAATATCGTTTGTACGTTAATCAATATTTTCACTACGCCTGATGATTTATGGTTCATTTACCTTATGGCTACAAGTGCATTGCTTTGGGTAATTTTTGTTTTCCCGTTTCTGACCCGTAAATTACATCCATATATAATGTGGGCATTTGACACTGTTGCCGTTGCACTTTACGTTTTAGTGTTCCAAAGCAAAAATTTCGGAGGAGATAAATGGTATTTTTATATTGCTCTTCCCATAATTCTTATAACTTCCGCTTGTGTTCTTGCTTTCATTAATTGGGATAAACGACGTAAACATCATTGGACATCAAAGGTTTTACACATCTTTGTGGATTTAGTTATAACTCTCTCTGTTACAAGCAGTTGCCTATATTTCAATAACTATATCAGCGCATCAGAGGTTTGCTTAATTATAGATATTTGTTGCCTTGCACTTTTATTTTTCTGGTTATATGCCAACAAAAGCAAAAAAGTACGTGCTTGGCTTTCAAGAAAAGTATTTGTTTGATTTATTAAAAATTCAAGCGGTCAACTTTCAGAACGAAAGTTGACCGCTTTTCTTTTACCCTATTATATTTGTTTTAATTTGCCGAGGTTTTTAAGAGCATTCGGAAGACCCTTGAAAATCATTCCCAATCCCTTAGCCATTTTATCCTCGTTAAGAATAACAAGGAGTCCGTCTGCCATTGCAGGACTGAAAATACTAAAGCTCATTGATATAAAGTTTTTAATAGGTGTCTGAAGAGCGATTGCACCTGCCATTGACTCTGTACCAAGAAGTTTTCGAAGAAGTCTTACAAGCCTGCCGCCCCATTTACCATCCTCAGCATCCTCAAGAGTATTGAGAATTGTAAGAGGCTGACTCTTATCTCTTTGTGTTGGTGGAAGAGCCTTGCCATAAACTGCCTCAAATTCATTCGCCGGTACGTTTGTAATATTTGCTCCATAATATGATGGTGCAGTTGTTCTATAATCAGGAACTACTGCATCAACTGTTGATTCAACATTAACTGATGCCACGAGTTTGATATCACGGCTGGATGCACCAACAAAGATTTTGAACTCACCACTTTCAACATGCCAGTCTCCGATATTTACATTATAGTATGCAAATGCACGTTTATCTAATGTAATCTCAATTTCTTTTTCTTCACCTGCTTTAAGGAAAACTTTCTTAAAGCCACGAAGTTCTTTTATAGGACGGTAAATTGTGCTTTCTACGTCGTTTACATATACCTGAGCAACTTCTGCACCGTCAACCGCACCTGTATTTTTAATTTTGAAAGAAACTGTAAGAGAGTCAGTATCTTTAATGCTATCTGCACTTAATTTTATATCACTGTATTCAAAAGTTGTGTAAGAAAGACCATGACCAAATGGGAATGCAACTGCTTTGTTAGCAGTATCATAGTATTTATAACCTACATATATGCCTTCTCTGTATTCAACAGAAACAGGAGTACCCGGGAAATAATTGAAGCTTGAGTTATCTTCAAGTGCAAGAGGATAAGTTTCGCTCAATTTACCGCTTGGATTAACATCACCAAATAAAACGTCACATACTGCACTACCGCCTGCCTGACCTGTAAGGAACATATTAAGGATTGCAGGAACCTTATCTGCCCAAGGCATTGCAACAGATGCACCGCCTGAAAGAACGACAACTGTATTGGGATTTGCTTTAACAACCTCTTCCACAAGTCTATTGTGAACAGGTGGAATGTTGATATGCTTTCTGTCGTTACCTTCTGTTTCGTATTCGTCTGTAAGACCAACAAAAACAACTGCAACGTCTGCTTGTTTTGCAGCAAACTTAGCATCTAAAATAAGTTGGTCTTCACCCTTATTTTTTGATTTAAGAGTATATCCTGGTGCAAAGTTTACATTTGCGCCCATACCCTGCATTGTCTGAAGAGCACTCACAAGTCTGATAGGGTTAATAAGGGATGAACCTGCACCCTGATAACGAGGTGTGCGTGCCATTTCACCGATAAGAGCAATCTTTGCATCCTTTTTAATAGGAAGCACATTGCCATCGTTTTTCATAAGAACCATACACTGTGATGCTATCTTACGAGCAAGCTGATGATGAGCATCTGCATCGTATGTATATTGTCCACGTACACTTTCGCCACGTTTAATTAAATCAATAAGATTGTCTGCCGCTTCATTAAGAACTGCTTCATCAAGAGTGCCGTTTCTTACTGCTTCAACAATACGGCGTGTACCGTCCCCTGATGATGTTGGCATTTCAAGTTCCTGACCTGCTTTAAGACCTGCAACTCTGTCGTTTTCTGCACCCCAGTCAGTAACAACAATACCCTCAAAGCCCCAATCCTTACGAAGAACATCTGTAAGAAGCCATTTGTTTTCTGCAGCATAAGTGCCGTTAAGTCTGTTATATGAGTTCATAACAGTCCATGGTTGTGATTTTTTAACAGCAATTTCAAAAGGAAGAAGATATGTTTCACGAAGAGTTCTTTCGTCAACAACTGAGTTAACTGTCATTCTGCGTGTTTCCTGGTTATTTGCAGCAAAATGCTTAAGTGAAGTACCTACGCCTTTTGACTGAACACCATCAATAAATGCAGCGGCCATTTCACCGGCAAGTAAACCATCTTCTGAGAAATATTCAAAGTTTCTTCCGCAAAGAGGAGAACGCTTTATATTTGTACCAGGTCCAAGAAGAACAGATACCTTTTCTTTTAACGCTTCTTCACCAAGGGCAACACCCATTTCCCTTAAAAGTTCAGGGTCCCAGGAACAAGCAGTTGCAGATGCAGTCGGGAAGCATACTGCAGGTACACCCTTAAGAAGATTCTTTTCACCCTTTGGTGTATCATTAGGGTCACCTTTTTTACGGATACCGTGAGGTCCGTCGTTAAGATTAATTGAAGATATACCAAGCCTCGGAATTGGTTGAGTTTCCCAATAACTGAGACCGTCACAAAGACTAGCTTTTTCTTCCAAAGTCATTTGGTTAATAAGGTCAGCGTGTTTCATATCTTACCTCCAGAATTTAAAATCAATTTATACCATTTAATATGATAACATAGTAAAAAAACCATTTCAAGACTTTTAACCAAACAACCTTATTTTTGGCATATTTATGGTAAAATGATTGCTTTTTTTGTAACATACGACACTTATATTTTATTAACTCCTATGATAAAATTACTTTATCAATTATGGTGGATATAATAATCGCAATTTTTTATTTAATATATTCACTTCGGGAGGAAGCATATGCTTTACAAAAAAAATACTTCAACAAAATTAGAAGAAGAATTATTTAAAAATCCAACCTCAGAATACCGTGGCACTCCTTTCTGGGCATGGAATAATTATCTTACAAAAGATGAGCTTTGCCGTCAGATAGACATTTTCAAAGAAATGGGTCTTGGCGGATTCCATATGCACGTAAGAACAGGTCTAAAAAACACTTATCTCGACGATGCCTATATGGAATTAGTTAAAAATTGTGTTGACAAAGCAAAAGAAGAAAATATGCTTGCCTGGCTTTATGATGAAGACAGATGGCCATCAGGCACTGCAGGCGGACTTCTTACAAAGGACCCTGAATACAGGTCGCGTAGCCTTATTTTCACTTCTTCTCTCGAAGGTGAAATTTACACACGCAACGGTGAATCACGTGCGGAAGCCACAAGAACAGGCAACGGTACTCTTATTGCAGTTTACGACGTAGTTCTTGATAACGAAGGCTATCTCGAAAGTTATAAACGAATTGAAAAAGATGATGCCACAAAAGGCACAAAATGGTTTGCTATTTTAGAAGTTTGTTCTAATAGTTCATGGTACAATAATCAGGCATATGCAGACACGCTCAATAAAAAAGCAATTGAGAAATTTATTGAAATAACACACAAACGCTATAAAGAAAAAGTGGGAGATGAATTTGATAAAACAGTTCCTGCTATTTTCACAGACGAACCACAGTTCACAAGAAAACAAACCTTCAAAAACTCTTTCGATACAGAAGACGTTGCAATGCCATGGACAGATAGCGTCCCTGAATTATATAAAGAAGCGTATGGCGAAGATATTCTTGATACTCTTCCCGAAATTTTCTGGGACCTTAAAGACAGTGCTCCGTCAATTCACCGCTATCGTTACCACGATTTTATAGCAGAGCTTTTTGCACAGTCCTTTGCAGATACTGTTGGTAACTGGTGTGCAAAAAACAACATTGCCCTTACAGGCCATATGATGGAGGAGCCCACTCTTCACAGTCAGACTGCCGCTTTAGGCGAAGCAATGCGTTCTTATCGCAGCTTCCAGCTTCCGGGTATAGATTTACTTTGCAACTCTCACGAGTTTACAACCGCAAAACAAGCACAATCCGCAACACATCAGTATGGCTACGAAGGTGTGCTTTCTGAACTTTATGGTGTTACAGGTTGGGATTGTAATTTCAAAACATATAAGCATCAAGGCGATTGGCAAGCAGCTTTAGGTATTACAGTACGTGTACCTCACCTTTCCTGGTATGCAATGGCCGGTGAAGCAAAACGTGACTATCCTGCCTCCATATCTTACCAATCACCATGGTATGCAGAATATAAATTAATTGAAGACCACTTTGCAAGAGTCAATACCGCTCTCACAAGAGGTAAGCCTGTTATTAATGTTGCAGTTATTCACCCTGTTGAAAGCTTTTGGCTCCACTGGGGTCCAAACGATAAATCTGCTATATTCCGTGATGGTCTTGACGAAAAATTCCTTTCCCTTACAGAATGGCTCCTTACAGGTAGCGTAGACTTTAACTTTATCAGTGAATCACTTCTTCCGTCACAATGCACACAAGCCGGTGCTCCTCTTAAAGTTGGCAAAATGGCATACGATACAATTATTGTACCGGGTTGCGAAACTTTAAGAAGTTCCACACTTGAACGCCTTGAAAACTTCAGAAAAGCAGGCGGAAGACTTATCTTCTTAGGTGAGGCACCAAAACTTTGCGATGCAGTTGAATCATCACGAGGTAAAGAGTTATTTGATATCAGTGAAAATTGCGATTTTACGCGCTCAGCAATTATTACTGCATTAGAAAAAGATAAGGTTGTTAATCTTCGTAACAAAAACGGCATTTTAACAGATAACCTTATTTATCAACTCCGCGAAGATGAAGACGCAAAGTGGCTCTTTATCTGTCACAGCGAAGAACCAAACAACAGTCATATTGACCGTGGCAACGATATAAGAATTACAGTTAAAGGTGAATATGGCGTCCTTATTTACGACACTCAGAACGGCAATATTTACCCAGCCGAATTCACCTTCAAAAACGGCAACACAATCATATCACAACATCTTTATAGTTATGATTCCGTATTATATAAGCTCGTTGATAAATGTAGCGTAATTTCTCAAAAGCAAGACGTTAATTTTAATTGTGAGCCAAAGAGCATAATAGGTCTTGTTGATTATGAGCTTTCTGAAAATAATGTTTTACTTCTTGATATTGCCGAGCACAAGCTCAAAGGTGAAGACGAATTCTCTCCAATGGAAGAAATTCTGCGCCTTGACAATATCTGCAGAAGAAAGCTTTCGCTTATAGAACGAGGCGGTGCAGACGTACAACCTTGGGTATATGGTGAAAAAGCTCCTGTTTCCGAAGTAACTTTACGTTATACTTTTGATAGTGAAATTGAATACGAAAACGCTCTTCTCGCTCTTGAAGATGTCGAATTGGCAGACGTTACCTTAAATGGTGTAAAAGCAGATACAACAGTTACAGGTAATTACGTTGATATTTCAATATTCAAAATCAATCTGCCTAAAATCATCAAGGGTAAAAATGAACTTATTGTAACCTACAAATACGGTGAAAGCACAAACCTTGAAAATATCTTTATACTCGGCAAATTCGGTGTAAAAGTATCAGGTCACGAAAAAACAATTGTTGAATTACCTAAGAAAATCGGTTTTGGTGATATCACATCACAAGGCTTCCCATTCTACGGCGGTAATATCACATACAAAATCCCTGTTAATGTAACAAACAACTCCATTTCCGTTGTGGCTTCCGACTTTTACGGCACACTTATGGATGCAAAACTCGACGGCAAAGAAATCGGCAAAATGGCATATCCGCCATACTTTGCAAAGGGCGAAAATGTTGAAAATGGAAACCATCTGCTTGAATTAACATTATTCGGCCACAGATATAATACTTTTGGTCCTGTTCACCTTGTTAACGAAAAAGAAAGTTGGCACGGCCCCGGCGCTTGGCGCAGTTCAAAGATTAACTGGAGCTACGAATATGTATTAAGAAAAACAGGTATCTTAAAAGCACCGGTTACAGAATAAGAAAAATCCCTGTCGGAATACCGACAGGGATTAGTTTTTTTATTTCTTTCCAAGTTCAAGGGTTCTCTTATACGCGCTTTTTACTGCGTTCATTGCGCTTGCCCTGAATGCGCCTTCTTCAAGGGCTTTTACGCCCTCAATGGTGCTTCCTGCAGGTGAGCAAACCGCGTCTTTGAGTTTTCCGGGGTGTTCGCCGGTTTCAATAAGCATCTGTGCCGCACCTGTAAGGGTCTGTGCCGCATAAAGCATTGCCTTATCCCTCGGCAGTCCACATTCCACCGCACCGTCTGCAAGGGCTTCGCAGAACATAAACACAAATGCTGGACCGCAACCTGAAACACAGCTTGCCGCGTCTATTTTGTCCTCGGAAATTTCGTCAAGAACACCTGCGTGCTTCATAACGTCGCAGAAGTCATCAACTTCCTCTTTTGAAACAAATTCGTTTGCGGTGTAAAGAATCATACCTGCTCCGACGCTTACGGGCATATTGGGCATAATTCTTATAACAGGGCAATCCACACCCGCCATTTCAACTATTGACTGAGTACTTACCCCTGCCGCCATACTGACGAGGGTAAAATCAGTTGTTCTTTCCTCAATAACAGGTGCAATTTTCTCAAAAAGTGCACTTAACATCTGAGGCTTTACACCTAAAAAAATGTAGTCGCAGTTAAGTACAATATACTCTGTGTCTGCTATATTGACATCTGTTTCATCTGCAAAATCCCTGATTTTTTTGGTATCCACATCAAAAACAAATATATTTTCCGCACCTACGGATTTTATTGCGGCTTTTGCGAGAGCACCGCCCATATTACCGCATCCTAAGAAACCGATTTTTTTCATATTTTAACCTCTTCAGCGAATTTGTCCGTCGCCTTTTATAATGAATTTATATGTAGTTAACTCCTTAAGACCCATTGGTCCTCTTGCGTGAAGCTTCTGGGTAGAAATACCCATTTCGCAACCGAGCCC
>JAZRKV010000008.1:0-91101 GCA_045646545.1 Acutalibacteraceae bacterium | reverse complement strand
ACTCCTGCTCTGCAGGGTCAACTGTTGTGTCGAAATAATACATAGCACCTGCGCCTGCACCATATTGTGAGTCGTACTGTTGTGAAACAGATGCTGCCTGGTTGTAAAGTGCCATATAATAATAGTTGTATTCAGCAACTGTAATGCTTTCTTCTTCATTATTATAGGTTGCAGCAGTAAGTAATTTTTGTGGTGCGTGGAAAACCTCGATTGTGAGATTTGCTGCAAAGTATCCGATTAAACCAATAACAAGAATAATGCAAAGAGTTTTTATAAGTACTCTTGCAACTTTATCTCCTTTGCCTGATTTTTTCTTTTTTGCGGCTTTAGCAAGACGTGCCTTGCGTTGCTCGCGATAAATTTCGGCATTTGTTTTGATTTCGTTGTTTGCCATAAAATTTTTCATCCTTTGCTATCATTTGTGGCACATAAAATATCATGTGCAAATATACCCTACTATTTTATACTATTATTTTGAATTTTACAAGAGTTTTTCTATATTTAATTGAACTCGTAGTGATGCATTTTGTAATTAATTTAAGTTTTTATTAATTTTAGGTTAAAATAATAGAGTTTGTTTGACATCGGACAGTAAATCGTGGTATTATTTCTGTATTATGTTTTCAGATAAAATTTAGATAAAAGTGGTTCGGTATGAAAAAACAATCCAAAACTAAAAGTAATAAGGTAATTTTTTTGATTACGGCGGTGATTCTTGTCATTGCCGTTATTTGTGGTGCCGTAATTCCTGTGTTGAGAAATACGCAAATCCAAAACCATATGTATGCAGATGGTTCAAAAGCAGAGAACTTCAATGTTGAAGCTTTTGATGTTTCTTTTGGCGACAAATCTGAGTTTTTGTTCAATAGCAAAAATGCAAGCTTTGCCGTTTATTCAGAAGGCATCCAGAACTTGTTTTTTTCTCACGGCAAAAGCGCTGCTGATAGTGACAATGCCACGTTTTTAAATATCAGGCTAAGAGATAAAAAGGGTAATTCGTACACTATGAATACGGCTTCAAACAGTGTAGCGTTCAATTCTTTTGAGGTTGTAGAAAAAAAGAAAAATTCAATTTCTCTGGAGTTTGATTTTTTTCCTGATAAAGAATCTGCGGATGTAGGTATCGGTAACTGCTCTGTGTATGCAAGTATTCCTCTTGACATATCTTTTGAAAACAACAATTTACGCGTTTCTGTAGATACAAGAAAGGTTGTATTACCTAAAGGCTTTTTACTTGAAAAGCTTAGTATTTTACCTGGTCTTTATTCTGTTGAGGAAGGGGATAACGGGGTAAGCTATGTTGTTCCTGATGGATGTGGAGCAGTGATAGATGTTGGTGCCGTTACTCAAAAAGCGCTTACGTTGAATATGGGAATGTATGGCGAAGACGTTTCATTTTATGATTATTCCGAAGGTGCGGTATTGCCTTTCTTTGCCATAATTAATTCACAGGGCTTTGGTATTAATACCATAATTAATGAGGGGGATGCTCTTTCACAAATCACCTGTAAAAAGTATAAAGACGGTGGTGGATATCTTTACAATACGTTTACGGTAACTGCTTGCGGTGTTGTTAACGAGCGGTTTGAATTTGGTGAAATGTATGAAGGCGTTATATCTCAGTCTTATACAGTAGATGAAAATGAAATGGATTATAACACTATTGCTGCACAACTTAGAGATAATTTGGTAGCACGAGGTTATATCAGTTCAACATTGAATGGTAATTATACAGATTTGCCGTTCTTTATTAATGTTGTTGGTAGCTCGGATGGTGAAAATCAACTTACCACATATGAGGATGCTACCGAAATAACCGCACTTTTAAAATCACGTGGTGTAAGAAATATTGCTTTACGTTTTTCAGGATATAACTCCAAAGGTCTTTGTTCACCTGCAGGAGATATCAGATTATCAAAGGAACTTGGCAGTAAGGAAGATTTCAACACCTTATGTGAAGAGATTTCCGAGCAGGGTAACGGACTTTATCTCGATGCAAATATTTTGATTTCAGATAAGGCTTCTGGTAAAAAAGTTACAATTTATGGCGAGGAATCTAAATTTGTAGGTGCAAAACCTGCAGAATTTACACTTTCAAAAATATCTTCAATAAATAATAATATTTCCGAAGCATATACGTTTATTTCACAATATGGCATTGCTGGTACGTGTATTAATGATGCTTCAAATGTGTTGTACACAGATTTAAAAGGTCATACAGATAGGCAGAGCTTTATGTGTAATTTAAAGGATAATACAAATTCCTTAAGTGCCTGTGGTAATCTTATGCTTGATTATCCTGCAATTTACCTTACAAGAAATGCTGATGCCGTTTTCACTACACCTTATGAAGCATCTTGTAGTAATTATTCTTGTGTAACGAGTGTGCCGGTATTGCAAATGGTTTTGCATGGTAGTGTTGTGTATGGCAGTCAACCTATAAATGTGTCTAATTTGTCTTATGAAGATTCCATTCTTAAGTGTATTGAATATGGTTGTGTTCCATCATTCCTTTTCACACATGATGAAACAGGTATAAGCTATAATGCTTATGCTACACAAACTGCAAAAATGTATTCAAAAGCAAAGCAGCTTCTTCCTGTTATGAATATGCGTATAACTTCTCATGAGAGAGTAACGGAGGGCGTTTATAAAATAACCTATGATTATTCAAAGGTGTTTTATGTGAACTATAATCCTTCGCTTGTTGAGATTAACGGAATAATGATTTCTGCGAAAGATTTTGTTGCTATATAAAATTAAATGCTCCGGTTAAAAAACCGGAGTATTTTTTTCGCGGAAATTTGTTATCTTTTTAACAAAAAAGTATTTGCAATTCTGTTAATTTGTGCTACAATAGGAATAATGTAATTCAAGAAAGGATGAATTCAATGGACTACAAAATGGAATTAACTCCTGAACAGCAAGCCATGCTTAATGGTAGGGATGGAGAAGTAATGGCAAAGGTCGTGAAGACCCTTGTTATGTATGGTGAAGCTTTCGGTGCAACAAAAATGATACCTGTTACAAGCGAAAAAGGTCACCTTGTTACAAGCTTTGGTCTTAAGGTTATGACACCTGTGTATGACCTTATGCAACAACTTATTGATGCGGGTCTTTCTTCAAAACAGAAGTTCTCTGTTGACCCTAAACCGGTTGACCCAAAGGTTCCTTCAAATTTTGCAAAGAACCTTGTTTTTAACAAGTTTATGTATACAATGCAAGATAGTTATGATGAGCAATTAAGAAAGTTGGGTCTTGTAAGCGATAAAGCATACACATGTACTTGCTATATGGATGAGGTTGGTAACCTTCCTAAGAAAGGTGATATTCTTTCATGGGCAGAATCAAGTGCAGTTGTATACGCAAACTCTGTTCTTGGTGCACGTTGTAATCGTAACTCAGGTATTATTGAACTTTTTGGTTCAATTGCAGGATTTGTTCCTTATTTCGGTCTTGTTACTGATGAAGGAAGAAAAGCAACTTGGGTTGTTGAAGTTAAATGTAAAAAGAAACCTGAAGCACAGGTTCTTGGTTCTGCTATTGGTATGAAGGTTATGGAAGATGTTCCATACGTAAAGGGTCTCACAGACTGGATTGGTACAGAACTTGACGATGCTGCAAAAGCATACCTTAAAGACTTTGGTGCGGCAACTGCATCTAACGGTGCTGTTGGTCTTTATCATATTGATGGTCTTACACCTGAAGCAGTTGAAATGGGTGATAGCCTTATTGCAGAAAATGCTCAGGTATACGTAATTGATGATGCTGAGCTCGAAAGAGTTAAAAATTCTTATCCTGTAATGTGGAAGAAACCTAATAAAGCTCCTCAGCTTTGCTTTGTTGGTTGTCCTCATCTTTCACTTCAGCAGCTTAAGGAATGGACAGATAACGTTTGTGAAGGTCTTAAAAAGAGCGGCAAGAAGAAGGTTACAATTCCTACAGTATTTACTGCAGCTCCTGCAGTTTGTGATGAGTTCAATAAAACAGAGTACGCAGCAAAACTTGCTGCAACAGGCGTAACACTCAGTTACATCTGTCCTCTTATGTATATGAACAATCCTTTGGCAAAAAAGGGTAGAGTTATTACAAACTCAAACAAACTTCGTACATACACAACATCTCGTTACTATACAAGTGAAGAGATTCTTGACATAATCACAAAGGGGGCAAAATAAGATGAAAACATTTAAAGGTCGTCCTGTAGTGCCGGGCACAGCAGAAGCAACTGCTCTCGTTTCACATGGTGGTTTCAATACACTTGCATCTTTCCAGACTGCACTTCAGTTTGATAAACCTGAAGATAAAACTGCAAAATGCGGTGACCAGAATAATGCTGATATTTTCGAAAAACCAATGGGTGGTTCAGCTCTTTGTCTTCCACAAACAATTGGTTCAACAACAGGTGGTATGGTTCTTTACTGTGCAAAGGTTATGGGTAAGAGCCCTGCGTGTATGCTTTTCTCAGAGCATATAGATTCACTTGCTGCTGCAGGTTGTATTCTTGGCTCTGTTTGGACAGATACACCAATGCCAACAGTTGACTGTCTTGGTGAGGAATTCCTTAACACAGTTAAAACAGGTGATAAGATTAAAGTTTACGAAGACGGTACAGTAGAAATTCTTTAATTACAAAATAAAAAATCGTAGGTTCCGGCGAACCTACGATTTTTTTGTTTTATTTTATTGAGGACGCTTGTGACAGTCACCGTCACTACCGCCATCGCAGAATACTGTAACAGTACAGTAAGTTTTATCTGGGTTAGGTGTAAGCGTTACATAAATTGTGCCGTCACCTGGACAGAACGGAATATCATTTTCAAAAATCTGTGTTTCAATAAGCTCTTGAGTTGAAGGAATCATACCGTTGTTCCATTCTCCTATAGTACCTTTTTCTCCATCAGAATAGATTTTAAAGGTGAAAGGCTCATTGAATGGAAACTCCATAGCCCATACGCTTATATCGTGAGCTATTTTATCTGTTTTTACTCTGCATATTTTTATTCTGTTGTGCTTCTGAATTCCGCCATAAAGAGGAATAGCAATTGCAACTAGTATACCTAAAATAGCAACAACCACCAAAAGCTCTATTAAAGTGAAGCCTTTTTTTGAGTTTAAAAACTTATACATTGTAATCACCTTTCTTTATGGTGTGAATAAATTCCAAGTTCAATATAGCATATATTTTCATAATTGTAAATAGACTAAAAATAAAAGGATGGCATTTACCATCCTTTTAAAATATATTTAGATAATACCCTGAGCCATCATAGCGTCTGCAACTTTAACAAAACCTGCAATGTTTGCACCTGCAACAAGGTCATAGCCGAGACCATATTTTTCTGCAGCATCTGCAGAGTTGTCGTGGATTTCCTTCATAATCTGTTGAAGTCTTGCGTCAACTTCTTCTGCAGACCAGCTGTATCTCATAGAGTTCTGACCCATTTCAAGAGCAGAAACTGCAACACCACCAGCGTTAACTGCCTTTGATGGAGCAACAACTTTAACGTTTTCTTTGAGGTATTCAAGGGCATCGTTTGTTGTTGGCATATTTGCAACCTCGATGTAGTATTGAACACCGTTTTCAACGAGTTTTTTTGCTTCATCCATATTGATTTCGTTCTGTGTAGCGCAAGGCATAGCAACGTCAACCTTTACGCCCCAAGGCTTTTGACCTGGGAAGAATTCTGCACCGAATTTATCTGCATAATCTTGAACTTTATCACGGCCAGATGCTCTCATTTCAAGCATATATTCAATCTTTTCATCTGTACAGATACCGTCTTTATCATAAACGTAACCGTCAGGACCTGAAATTGTAAGAACCTTACCGCCGAGTTCAGCAATTTTCTTTGCTGCACCCCATGCAACGTTACCGAAGCCTGAAAGAGCGAATGTTTTGCCCTTGATATCTTCACCAAAGTGCTTAAATACTTCACAAGCGTAGTATGTTGCACCAAAACCTGTTGCCTCTGGACGAACAAGTGAGCCACCGTAAGAAAGACCCTTACCTGTAAGAACACCGTTTTTAAATGCACCTTTGATTCTTCTGTATTGACCGTAAAGGTAACCGATTTCTCTACCGCCAACACCGATATCACCAGCAGGAACGTCAACGTCAGGACCAATATGTCTGTAAAGTTCTGTCATGAAACTCTGGCAGAAACGGAGAATTTCCATATCGCTTTTACCACGTGGGTCAAAGTCGGAGCCGCCTTTACCGCCACCAATTGGGAGACCGGTAAGACTGTTTTTGAATGTTTGTTCAAAAGCAAGGAATTTCATAATACCTGAGTAAACAGAAGGATGGAAACGTAAACCACCTTTGTAAGGACCGATAGCACCGTTGAACTGAACTCTGTAGCCGGTGTTAACGTGTACTTTACCTTGGTCATCAGTCCATGTAACACGGAAGGTAATTTGTCTTTCAGGTTCAACGATTCTTTCGAGTAAAGAATATTTTTCGTATTCTGGATGTTGTTCGATAACAGGTGCAAGAGAAGTTAAAACTTCAGTTACTGTCTGAACAAATTCAGGTTCGCTTGCGTGTTTTTTTGCAACGCTATCAATAACGCTTTCAATGTAACTCATATTAAGGACTCCTTTTGTTGTAAATCAACAATTCTTGTTGGTTTATTATATGAACTGATTTAAAATACGTCAATTATTTTATACCCAAATAATGTAAATTGCAATAAATTTGTAATATCCTGTCAAAATATTGTATCTTTTAACAAAAATGTATATTTATGAAAAAAATTTTTTTTGCAAATAGCAATATATCAAATTGTGAGAAGTGCGGTGAATGGCTATTCACTGCGGTTTGACGATAGATTTTAATTAAAAATATTGACTTTTTTATCAAGGTGTTTTAGAATATTAAACATCGAAATATACATATTTTTTGGAGGTTTTATTATGTTTTGTGGTAAATGTGGTTTCGAAAATGCAGAAAATGCAGTAGTTTGCAATAACTGTGGTGAATTCTTAGCAGATGTATCTTTGGAACAACCTGTTGTTGATGAGCAACCTACATATCAGGCACCGTCTCAACCTGTATATCAGGCACCGTCTCAGCCTGTATATCAGCAACCTGCATATCAACAACCTGCATATCAGCAACCTGTATATCAGCAGCCTGTATATCAGCAGCCTGTTCAACAAGTAATCCCTGAGGGTTATTCAGAAACAGTTTCAGTAGGTGATTGGGTTGGTTCAATGCTCCTTATGTGCATCCCGATTGTTGGTCTTATCCTTCTTTTTGTATGGGCATTTGGTGGTGCAAAACCAAGTAAAGCTAACTACTTTAAGGCTTGCTTACTTATTACCTTGATTAGTGTGGGTATTTCTCTCGTTGTATTTGTTTTGTTTGGTTTACTTCTTGGTAATTTATAATTCTGATATTTAGATGTTATGTATAAACACTCGGATTTTTCCGGGTGTTTATTTTTGTTTTTGAGTGGTTTAACCTTGATGATTTATATTGCAAAAGATGTTTGCTATATGTTATTATATTATTAACTATTTAAACCAAAAGGTGGTTAATGTATTATGCAAAAGTATCTTATAAATCCGAATCAGAAAATATCAAAAATAAACAAGGATATATATGGAACCTTTTCCGAACATCTTGGTAGATGTATTTACGAGGGTACCTATGTTGGTGAAGATTCTCCGATTCCTAATAAAAACGGAATGCGAACAGACGTTGTTGAGGCTCTTAAAGAAATGGGTCTTCCTGTTCTTCGTTGGCCGGGTGGTTGCTTTGCGGATGAATACCATTGGAAGGATGGTATAGGTCCTAAAGAGAGTCGTAAAAAGATGATTAACACTCATTGGGGCGGTCTTGTTGAGGATAACTCCTTCGGTACGCACGAATTCTTCGAACTTTGCGAACAAATCGGTTGCGATGCTTATGTTAATGGCAACTTAGGTAGCGGTACTGTGCAGGAAATGAGTGAATGGATAGAGTACATAACTTTTGATGGTCTTTCTCCTATGAGTGAACTTCGTAAACAGAACGGACGCGAAAAACCATGGAAGTTAAAATATTTTGGTGTAGGTAACGAGTCATGGGGTTGCGGTGGTAATATGATGCCTCATTACTATGCCGATGAGTATCGCCGTTATCACGTTTATGTGCGTGATTACGATAGCAAAAATAGAATATATAAAATCGGTTGCGGTCCAAATGCCTTTGATTTTGAGTGGACAGATGAAGTAATGCATTATGCAGGTAACAAAATGAATGGCATATCACTTCACTATTATACACTTCCGACAGGTGACTGGGGTCACAAAGGTGCAGCTCTTACTTACACTGATGATGAATATTATTCAACAATCTCCAAAGCATATAAAATGGAAGAGTTAGTACGTCGTCATACAGAGGTAATGAATCGTCATGACCCTGAAAAACGTGTTGATTTAATTGTTGATGAATGGGGTACATGGTACGATGTAGAAGAAGGTACCAATCCTGGATTTTTGTATCAACAAAGCACAATACGTGATGCATTGGTTGCTGCTCTTACTTTGAATATCTTTAATAAACACAGTGATAGAGTACGTATGGCAAATATTGCACAGACAGTTAATGTGCTTCAGTCAGTTATTCTCACCGATGGTGAAAAAATGTTGCTTACACCAACATATCATATTTTTAAAATGTACAAATCACATGCAGAAAACACTTTGTTGGGTAGTTTTATTACAACAGACTATCTCGATGATAAAGTAACTCCTGTTTTAACAGAAAGTGCATCTGTAAAAGAAGATGGAACAATTGTTTCAACAATTTCAAATGTTTCATTAACAGCTTGTGAAGAAATTAAGTGTCAGATAGCTGATTTCAAGGTTTCTTCTGTTACTGCAGAAATTCTTACAGGTAATGCAAGAGATTATAACTCCTTTGATAAAAAAGATACAGTTAAAACAGAAGAGTTTACAGATTTTACGTTAACTGAAGACGGTTTTATTGCTCAAATTCCGCCATGCAGTGTTGTTAAATTCATTATTAAATAATGGCAAAAGATTGTAAAAGATGTCTTCTTCTTGAAAGTTCACAAGAAGATATGCTTGATTTAATCAAGGATAAAATAAAAAAAATATCTCCTGAAGAGAAAGTTTCCGAGGAAGAGTACAAAACAAGGTTAGCTCATTGTATGAAATGTGAATATCTTGTTTCAGGTACTTGCTTTAAGTGCGGTTGTTACGTTGAATTTCGTGCGGCATTTAAAGGTCAGAGTTGTCCTGATGCTGGGAATCGTAAGTGGTAGAGTAAAGAGCCTTAAACTTGACAATATAATTGTATTATATTAAAATAAATAGGATATGTTTATTTTTGAAAGGAATTATTTTTTATGATAAAACCTGAAAATCGTAATTGCTTTGAATACTTTTCCGAGTGTACAAAGGATTTTGGTGTTTATGACGTTGCTGAAAGTTTTGGCAATTTAATAAGTCGAAAAAAATTTGTGCATGATGTAGAAGCAGTAGCAGGGTATCTTGATAGTCAAAACATCAAAAGAGGCGATGTTGTAACAATCTTTATGCCTAACATCGTTCAATGTTTTATTGCGTTTTATGCAGTTAATCGTATAGGTGCAATTGCTAATATTGTTCATCCTCTTACACCTGCAGAAGGTCTTGAAGAAACTGTGAAAAAAACGCACACAAAAGCGATTTTTGTTTTTGACTTAATAATGGAACCATATGTTGAGGTTTTACGTAAACTCAACAGACTTGTAGTTGTGTGCTCTTCATCTGATTACGCACCAACAATTACAAGACCTGCGTTAAAAGTATTTGAAAAAATTAAGGTTAAGTCAACAAAGCCTTCATCAAATACTGCGAATTTCCGTACAATCAGCAATCTTAATTTCCGTGCACCAAAGGTGATAGGTAATGGCGAAGATGATGCGGTTTATCTTCACGGTGGCGGTACAACAGGTAAAAGTAAAACAATACGCCTTTCAAACAATAACCTTAACGCTCTTGCATATAAACTCAGTTTTCTTGATGAACCACATGCACCGGGTGAAGAGTTTTCACTTATTGTTCTTCCGCTTTTCCATGCATTTGGTCTTGGTGTTGCAATGCACTTTAGTATGTGTGCAGGCTTCACTTGCATTGGTATGCCTTCATTCTCTGCAGATAAAGCAAATAAGTATATTAAAAAATACAACGTAACATATATTGTTGGTGTACCTGCAATGTACAAAAAAATGTATGAAGCATCCAATTTTGATGGTGAGCATCTTAAAAAACTTCGTCTGCTTTGGGCAGGTGGAGATATTGTTAGCGACACATTCATAAATTCATTTAACTCAAAACTTGCAAAATGGGGTGCAAAAGGCAGACTTTATAGAGGTTATGGCCTTACAGAGGTTTCATCAGTATGTACTGCAAACATCAGAGGTGCAAGTAAAGAAAATTCCATCGGTAAGCCTCTTGATGAGTTAACAATAGAAATATGGGATGAAAATAAGAACAAACTTCCACCAAACACAATCGGTGAAATTGTAATAACCGGTTCGACTGTTATGCAAGGTTATTTCGATAGTGAAGAAAGCGGCGTCTATATAGATGAAGAGGGCAGACGATGGGTTCTTTCGGGTGACTTAGGTTATATGGATGAAGATGGTTTCTTCTTCTTTACAGGAAGAAAGAAACGTATGATAATTATTTCAGGTTACAATGTTTATCCTAATGATATTGAACAAGAAGTTCTTAAGCTTGATTACATCAACGAGGCTTGTGCAGTTCAGGGGTATATAGATACTAAGCCGGTAATTAAACTTTTTGTTTCTTTAACTCAACCAACAAAAAATTCAGAAGAAACATGTAAATGCATAAAAGAATATTGTAACTCTAAACTTGAAAAATTCTCAAGACCAACAACAGTTACAATTCTTGATTCTCTTCCTAAAACCAAAATGGCTAAAATCGACTTTATGAAACTTACGGATACTCCACCGGCACCTCAACCAACAAGGAAAGAAATCCGTGAAGAGAAGAAGGCGATTCGTGAAATAGAAAAAGCAGCCAATAAAGCTGGTAAAGAAGCTGAAAAGGCAGAAAAAGAAGAGCGTGAAGCAGCGGAAAAGGCAAAAAACTCAAAGGAATGATTTATGGTGGAAACTCAGAAAAACAGTTTTTTTGAAAAAATAAAAAATAATCCTTTTGGAGCTTGTCTTGCCATAGTAGTTGTAGGTGTTGCCGTATTTGTTATATATATATTATCGGGTGCGGTTAATCAGAAAATTTCAAATCTTGAATCACAAAAAACAACTGCTTCGACTGTTGCGCAAACGGAGGCGTTAACTGAAACAGTTGCACCGCAAAATATACTTAAAACCGGTACAATAAAAAAATATGCAGATACAATTGAAGATGTTCGTGTTATTAAAGAGGGCGGAACAGCTACCGTAACTGTAACCTTTAAGGATGAAGAAGCTCTTCTTGAAACACATTACGCTCAGAATGCATTTTCTATAGAGATTGTTCCTGTTTTTTGTTTCTATCTTGATAATGGTCTGCAAGTAAAGATTCCGGGCGATTACCGTTTGTTAAACGATAGCAAAAGTATAGTTTATTATCTTTCTGAAACAGAAGATTTTGTTAATGTTGTTGCTTTGTCTGAAAATGTTACGGTTAACGTCAATAATATAATGAGCAGGGATTTTAATATTTATCTTCAGCATAAGTCAAAGGACGGTGTGGGAAGAACGGTTCTCGGTACCTATAGTCAGACTGTTGAGGAGTTTAATAAGCTTCATATTCCAACTCCTGCGGATATTGTTGATAAAAACGAGGATATTAAACTTATAGAAACAACAGCTTGTGATGAGTTTATGTGGGTAGATATTTATTTCAAGGATGAAGCAACCTACCTTAACTATAAATCACAGTTTATAAAGCTTGGCTATGAATACGGCGGTAAGCTTTATCAGGGCTCGTATATCACAACGGATTGCGATAAGCTTTATATGATTCGTTGTAAGCTTGATGCGTATACTTTATCACAGCTTCTTAAAGCAATGAATAAAGAGGGTCAATTTACAGTAAAAGAATTTTTTGAAGAATTCGGTGTTTCTGTATGGGCAACAGATTATAAAAACGGAACTGATTTGTTCTGGTTTAATGAACATGTTGATGTACGTGAAAGGCTTAATAAGTCAACCGCTGTTAATGAATAAGTAAATACCGACAACACAATTGGTGTTGTCGGTATTTTAATTTAACAGATATATACTGAAATTCAAAACACTTGCAAATGCAACCCATATAATATATGGCACAAGCAGATATGCCGCAATCTTGTTTATCTTGTAAAATTCTGTGGCTGTTAAAATAATAAGTGCAAGTAAAATGATTATCCATATAAAGCTTACAAGATAGTTTTGTGAGTTGAAAAAAATGAAACTCCATAAAAAATTAAAAAACAGTTGTAAGTAATAAAATACAAAACCCTTGTTGTTTTTTGCTTCGGTGTTGCTTTCAACAACATAAGCGGCAATACCCATTAAGATATAAAGAATTGTCCATACAATGGGAAATAGCCAGTCTGGTGGGGAATATGCAGGCTTGTTGACAGTCTCGGTAAAATTTCTTACTCCGCCACGAGTCAGAAAAGCAGATATTATACCTGTAATAAGTGGAATGCTTAAATTTTTAAGTAGCATTTTATAATCTAATTTTAGTACCATATTACACCGCCTGATAAAAAAGTTTGTGTTTTATTATATTTTTCCATAATGTAAAAAATGTATACAAAATAAAAACCGATTGACTTTTTTGTCAATCGGTTCATTCTTTTATAATGTTTATTCTTCGTTGGCAATAAATCTTCCCATAAGTACACCCATAACAGATGCCATCATAAGACCTCTTGTCCATCCTGAAGAGTCACCTAAACAGTGTAATCCTTTTACGCTTGTGTTAAGATTTGTATCCATTTTTATTTTATTAGAGTAAAATTTGAGTTCAGGTGAGTATAGTAGTGTTTCTGTTGATGCAAAGCCGGGCACAACGTGGTCAACAGCCTGAATAAAGTTAATGATATTAGTCATTGCTCTGTAAGGCATAGCCGCAGTAATATCACCTGCAACGGCATCAGGCAAAGATGGTCGGAGGTTGGATTGTGCAAGTTCTTTTTCCCATGTGCGTTTACCGTCAAGTATATCGCCGTAACGTTGTACAAGTATGTGACCTGCACCAAGCATATTTGTAAGTTCGCCAACTTTTTGAGCATATTCAATAGGTTGGTTAAAGGGATAACTGAAATTGTGTGAGCAAAGTATAGCAACGTTTGTGTTGTTTGACTTTTTCTCTTTGTAAGAGTGTCCGTTAACAACAGCAAGGTCGTTATCGTAATTTTCCTGGCTAACAAATCCGCCGGGATTCTGGCAGAAGGTACGCACCTTGTTTTTAAATGGCTTCGGATAACCAATAAGTTTTGATTCATATAAAACTCTGTTTACCTTTTCCATTACTTCGTTTCGTACCTCAACACGTACACCAATATCAACAGTACCTGCCTGGTGTTCAATACCGTGCTCATTACAAAGTTTTTCGAGCCAGTCTGCACCACGTCTGCCTGTAGCAACAACAACTTTTTGTGCATCAATCTGTTGATGGTCATCGCCTTTAGAAATGTATACACCTTTGCAAACACCGTTTTCAATAATAATATCGTTGCACTCGTAACCAAACATCATATCAACGTTGTTTGCTCTGAGATGATTTTCAATTTCAAGGTAAAGAGTCTGAGCCTTTTCTGTACCAAGGTGACGGATAGGGCAATCAACAAGTTTTAAACCTGCCTGAATGGCATTTTTGCGTATTTCTCTAACTTCTTCATCATTACTTATACCTTCAATATGCTCATCTGCACCAAATTCAAGATAGATTTTATCAGTATAGTCAATTAACTCCTGAGCAAAATCTTCACCGATAAGTGTTGGTAAATCGCCACCAACTTCATAGCTTAAGGAAAGCTTACCGTCAGAGAATGCACCTGCACCGGAAAAGCCTGTTGTAATATGGCAATAAGGTTTACAGTTAACACATTGTTTTGTTTTTGATTTAGGGCAACTACGCTTTTCTACAGGTTGACCTTTTTCAACTATAAGAATAGATTTGGTGCTGCCTTTACGCCTCATTTCAAGTGCAGTAAATATACCTGCAGGACCTGCCCCAACAATAACAACATCGTATTTCATTAATGTTCATCCTTTAAGATAAATTAATTTTTAGTTTACATCACAAACCAATTCATTTTACTTTAATTTGTGGGTTTTGTCAATATAGTTGCACAATTGTTCAAAGAAAATAGTAAAGATGATGAGTTTTACTCACCATCTTTTGCCAATTCTTTGTATTTGTAAGATAAAAATAATTCTTTTGCTTTTTCCGTATATTCACCGTTTGCATCTTCAAGAATAAGAGGAGCACTGATTCTAAAACCGGGCGAAGAGCCTTTTTTTCCTTCAACTAAAACAAGACTCGGTTCTTTTCCCGGTCGTTGAATTACTTCCTTCATAGTTTTGGGCTCGATTTTGTATTTTCGCATAGCTTCAAAAATATCAGGTAACCTTTCGGGTCGTTGGCAAATGCAAAATCTACCGCCGAATTTCAAAAGTTGGGATGCCGCCTTTGCACAGTCATCAAGCGTACAAGTGAATTCGTGACGGGCATTCTGGTAATCGGTTTGTTCATTCACGATACCTGTACCTAATTTCTTATATGGCGGATTGATGCTGACAAGGTCATAATATTCATTAGGTAAAACGCCTTTGAGCTTTCTTAAATCGTTGTGAACAATATTTATTTTATGGTTTAAACCATTTTCTGTAAGAGTTTTATTAAAAAGATTAACTGCACTTTCTGAAAGTTCAACACCTGTAATTTCTTTAGGAGCAAAATCTCTTAACCACAATAGGGGAATAATGCCGTTGCCTGTACCAAGGTCACAGCATTTATCTTTATGACGCGGTGCACAAAAATCTGCCAAAACAATGGCATCAGAAGTAAAAATGTGTGCTTCACTGACATATATATTTAAATTTTTTGCAAGTGCTTCTGTACGCTCTTTACGTGATGCCATAAAATACTCCTTATAATGTATAAGTTTGATATAAGTGTATTTTATCACAAGCCACTTACATAATCAATTATTTTATTCTTCCATTTGTTTACCAAGAAAGGCGGCCGCAACCTGACAAAGCTTAATTTCTGTTTCTGTTGCGATTTTCTTTGTGTCGCTTTCCATAAATATAACAGAACCTGTAATATCACCTGAAGAAATAACGGGGTAAACTATAAGAGCCTTGTTTTCAACGTTTTCAATAGGGTATAAAACATCGTTATCACGGCGTTTGATAAATTTATCTCTGTTTTCCATAATGTCCTCTAAAGGCTCAGAAATGCGTTTTTCCAGATACTCTTTTTTAGATAATCCGGAAACAGAAACAATATGGTCCCTGTCTGTAATAATAACAGGTAAATCCACAGTTCTGTTCAAAACATCAGAGTATTGACCCGAAAATTCTGAAAGCTCACCCATAGGTGAATACTTTTTAAAAATAACCTCACCATCACTTTTGGTAAATATTTCCAACGGGTCACCCTCACGAATCCTTAAAGTCCTTCTAATCTCTTTAGGAATAACCACACGCCCTAAATCATCAATCCTTCTCACAATCCCAGTTGCTTTCATAATATATAAAATCTCCTTGCTTTACAAATTTGTACTGTTAGTATCTGTAAAACAAGGAGATTTATACTTATCTTATTTATTCATTTATTGCTTTCTTTTCAAGATATAAACCAGGCAAAATAGGACAACCTATACTCATATCGGGTGCCACAGCGTACATTTGCCAATATGCTTTTTCACCTTCCTTGAAGGTGTATGTCCATTGAATATCACCATCTCTATATGCATTTTGGTTATAGCTTTTGAAAAGTTCTGCAAAACAAGACTCTTTTATAAGTACTGGGTCAAGAGCCTTTGGAGGGGCATTTTGAACATTATCAAAAGCTTCATTCACATAGCTTTGAAATTTTAAATATGCCTGGTCAAAACTTTCATAAACATCTAAAACTTTTGAAAAACTATCAAAATATATTTCTTCAATTATATCATCTTCGTATTCGTCATCAGGTTCTTTTGCTTCAAAAACACCATTGCTAACTGCTGTGCGACCATGTACAACAAATATATATTTCATAATTATCTCCTATTAAATAATATTGTATCTCATACCGTGTTTACGCTATCATTGTATAGTGGCTATGCATCAATGTCAAGTATAATGAGCAAAAATCCATTAGCATCATTGGTTTTATATCTATTTATCACACTATGTATAGCCCAGCAAAACTTATTGAAAAGTGTCAATGTTGATGTTTGTATGCCTGCCTTCGAAGGCGGGGGGACCATCGCTTGCGATGGTGGGTGGTTCTTAATCACGAAGTGATTATTTTGCCGAAGGCGAAAGGCTTGATCAAATCGTAGCGAAGGTGTGATCGCAGTAAAAGGTTTCACCTACGGTGAAAATGTTGCTACGCAACAAAGAACCTTCCGTCACGAAAAATCAAAGATTTTTCGCGCCACCTTCCTTCGAAGGAAGGCAGACCATTACTACACCTTATCGTTAGCCGTAATAGTTATATCTCTTCACAAACCTATGTACCCCAAAACAAAATTTGTCGAAAACTGTCAATGTTGTCTGTGACGGCTCACCCTCACGGATTCTTAAAGTTCTCCTAATCTCTTTGGGAATAACAACCCTGCCTAAATCATCAATCCTTCTCACAATCCCTGTTGCTTTCATAATATATAACAATCTCCTTGTTTTACAAATTTGTACTGTTAGTATCTGTAAAACAAGGAGATTTATACTTTATTTATGTATTTCAAAATTAAATCTGTTATTATACTAGTTTTTGATAAGGCAAAGTAATGTTTTCGACTTTACTTAGAATTCACTATTTTTATTAATTTGTCCACCCCGGCGGATTTCAAACATTTTAAAGTATGTGGATTGGGATTTTCTATCACGAGCTCTGCTTGTAATTCCTCCAACAATCGATGTCTTCCAACGATAAGTCCAACCGCACATTTAAGCCCGAAGGGATTGCTGATAATCGTCTGTGATAAGTCAAGCACAACTTGTTTCGGAGAGAATTCGCAGATTTTTTCGTCAATCTCTTCACGTATCGCAGAGGTATTGAAACGATTAATTTCACCGATGTTCAAAATTCGCAGAGTACCCTTTTCGAAAACAAAAATAAGGTTATCGTTTGTCATGTTTTCACCTTTTATCTATTCAAGTGATTTGTTGTCATTATTGTATTATAATCACATCTACTTGTCAAGATAAGTGTCTCTCCACCACACTATGTATCGCGATGCAAAACCTGTCAAAAAGTGTCAATGTTGTGGTGTGTATGCCTGCCTTCGAAGGCGGGGGGACCATCGCTTGCGATGGTGGGTGGTTCTCGACGCGAAAAGCGTCGTTTTGCCAAAAGGCAAAAACTCTATTAAAATCGTGCCGAAGGTGCGACCACATGAAAAAGTTTCGCCTGCGGTGAAAATGTTGCTTCGCAACAAAGAACCTTTCGTCACGAAAAATCTTTGATTTTTCGCGCCACCTTCCTTCGAAGGAAGGCAGACCACCACTTCAACAAATTTGGTTATCAAAGCTATATCTCTCCACCACATTATGTATCGCGATGCAAAACTTGTCGAAAACTGTCAATGTTTTTTGTGTTTAAAAGAATGTTTTGTTATAATTATTTTGGCATTTTTCGGATGTTTACATTTTTGTAATTCTATGATAAAATACGGTAGCAAAATTTTTTAGGTGGTGTTTTTGTGGTAGAATTTCTAAAAAACTTACCATTATCAAAGATTATTTCCGTTGTGGCACTTACAGTTGTTTGCCTTGTGGCAGTTAGAATAATTTTGTTTCTTTTTGATAAATTTGTTAAAAAGGTTAAGCTGGATGCTCTTATCTGCAAAATCCTTCGTATAGCAGTAAAGATACTTTTGTTGTTTGTTACTGTTATTATTGTGCTTGGTAGTCTTGGGGTTTCTGTTTCATCATTGGTTGCCGCATTATCTGTGGTCGGCGTTGCGTTTTCGCTGGCGATTCAAGGCTTTTTATCCAATGCATTTGGCGGTATTCAGATAATTTCAAACAAACCTTTCCGCATAGGCGACTATATTGAAGCAGGCGGTGAAGCCGGTATAGTTAGAGAGGTTGGCTTGTTTTATACAAAACTTGATACTCCCGATCATAAGCTTATTCAGATTCCAAACAGCGTTATTGCAAACTCAAATATAACCAACTATTCAAGTGCATTAAATCGTCGTGTGGATATTACTGTTAACGTTTCATACGATGATGATATTGAAAATGTTAAATCTATTCTTATGGAGCTTATAAGCAAGCATCCTTTAGTTTTGAATGAAACGGGGCTTACTCCTGAGGTTCACGTTAACAGCTACAACGCTAACGATATAAGCTATATCGTGCGTGTGTGGTGTAAGGGCGGAGATTATTGGACAGTTTATTTTGATATTATGGATGCAATCAAACCAACCTTTGATAAACACGGTATAACAATTTCTTATCCTCACGTTAACGTTCATATGGTATAAAAAAATGTCTGTGGTAATTTGCCACAGACATTTTTTTATGGTTTTTTTATTGTAAAGTTAAGTCCTAAAGCACCAATTGCAAGTATAAGTAACATCACAAAAGATGCAGTGTACGCTCCTGTGCTTTGAAGTAAACTGTTACTGAATTTTGCAATGAATGATGCAATAATCAGGTTGAAATTCATAATACTGTAGTTTACCGCAAAATATTTTTGACCGTAGAAAGATGCGGTGAAAGAAGAGGTCATTGTAGGGCAGGAGCCGTAGGAGATACCTGTAAGGCATAAACCGATAATACAAAGAATGAGTGAATTGCTTTGTACAGCAACAAGTGTAAGGGCTGCTGCAACAATTGTAAGTATATTAGATGCAAGCATTGTTTTACGTCTGCCGAGAGAATCGTAAATTGCACCTGTAAGTATTCTGCCAACGCCATTGAATATAGAAAGCACACCAACAAGAGTTGTTGCTAATGTAGGGGCAGCATCAACAGAAATGGCAAGGTCTCTTGCAAAGCTTATTACAGAGTTACCAACTGCAGTAATAAGTACCATGAATATGAATGCACGCCAGAAAGTGAAGCTTTTAAGCATTTCTGAAGTTTTGAAATCCTTCGTTTCAAAATCTTCTTTTTGTGTAGCTTTTTTCTGTTTCGGTGTAGGTAAAACTGTATCTGCAGATGGTCTTTTTATAATTAAAGCAGTAATGAAAAGAACAATTGCAATAACGCATCCGAGAATTATGTAAGTTTTGCCCCAACCAATATTTTTATTGTCAAAGAAAAATTCGATGGCTTTTCCCAGTATAAGCGTACTTACACCGAATCCCATCATAAGGCATCCTGAACAAAAACCTTTTTTATCAGGGAACCATGCTGTAACGGTAGAAACAACTACGTTATAGGAAATACCGATACCCGTACCTGCTAAAATAGCGTATGTAAGGTAAATAAGCTGGGGAGTATTGATGTTAAGTAAGCCCGTTGCAGAAAAGCCAATACCAACAAGCACACCTGAAATAATAAGTGTAAGCTTAGGACCGATTTTTTTACAAATCTGGCTACCAAAGAATGCACCAAGACAGAAAAAGCACATTGTGAGTGTAAAGTTGTTTGCAAGAATTGCATCGCTCCAATTGTAGCTTTCTGTAAAAGGTATTTTAAGAATAGACCAGGCGTATAAAACACCTGAAAATAGCATTGCAAATACACCTGTAATTAAGTATAATTTGCGTTTGTTTAACGTGGAATTTTCAACCATGAAATTTTGTCTCCTAAATTTAATATAGGGTAGTATAACAAAAAAATAAAAGGCAATCAAGATAAAAAACAAAAGTGATAATCTTTTTTGATTATCACTTTTAGGGTGAAATGAGTTATCCGAACCTGCCTAAAAGCAAGTATTTTCAAGCCTTTTTGGTGTTTCGGTCTTGAAAGGCGTCAGCCTATCTTCGCCCTCAACACCAAAAATCCAATAAAAATCTTTCGCTTTTAGGTCGAAGATTTTATATAGTGCGGATTTTTGGTCAGTCAAGACAAAAACGCAGCTAATTCTTTCGGATTGGCGAGTATTTTAACACAGGATGAACGGAAATCCGCCTGTATAAAACACGGTTCGGATAATTCCTTTCACCCTAACTAAAATTACTGCAATTCATCCTCATATTGTACGTCCGGTGCAAGAGTCGCGAGTTTTGAATTTATAATTTCAACAAACTTATTTGTTTCTGTGGAATAAACAATGTAGTAAGGAACTCCGAATTCAATAATGTGTCTATAGTCTCCGGTTATTTTTCTGTTATTGAGGAAGGTGTATTCGTAGACTGCCGCCGGTATATAATCAGGGTCATCTGATATTGGGGTAATATCATTAATATCAATGCAAACGGTTTTTATTACTTTAAAATCAGATGTTTTACCGGGAATAGTACGTTCTTGGATTTTCTTTTTTGCAAATTTTGAAATTAAATAAAATACAATGATTAACGGAATGCAAAATACTAATACTAATGGTCCTGCCATAAACAGCGAAACAATTGAAGCACCGGTAAATTCAAAAATTAAAAAATACATTAAATATTTTAATGCTCTGTATTTGAAAGGTGCAGGTTTTGCAAAATTATTACTAATCCTTTCGTTGGTGATTACAATTTTTGGCTCGTCTGTATTATTGAGGTACGGTGTATCAGGCATGGTTGTCTGCATTTTTGATTCAACGTTTTCGGTATCATTTGCAGAGCTTTCTTTTGCTTTTTCACGTTCTTTAAAATACTCCACGTATAAACTTTTTTGTAAGTTTTCTTCTGTGAAAACTAAATAATGGTCATTTATAGTATTTGCCGATGTGGTTATTATTAATGAGAATAAGTTTTCGGTTAAATTCTCTTTGTATTTATTATAAATAGTTTGTGTTAAAACAATACCATTTTGTCTTTTTGCGTCACCGTTAAAAATAAATGCAACAGCAAATTTTTCTTGCTCATAAATAACGTAGTTGTTTTTTTCAACTATTTGTTTAGGTTCAAGTGCTTTTTCAAGTAAAGGTGAAAAGGCATAAAAATCGGTTTTACGCTTGTTAAGACGGAATTGTAATGTATCCTTAAATGCCTGCGGATTTTTCATTAACAATTTATATTGCTTTTTAGATATGTATTCACTGTCCATTATAGCGTCAGGTGTACAATATTCGGAAGGTATTTTTGTATTAGGGTCTAAAGTGTTACAACCCATATTATGTATGAGAATATATTTTCTCTTTATAGGAATAAAATAAAAGAATGATAAAAAGGGGATTAAAAAAATAAATGCATGATGGTGGTTTTCTTTAACAACGGAAAAATGATATTTTTCACCGTTATCAAGAATTACGCATCTTGAACCGAGAAATTTCTCTCTTGTAAAAACAGATGTGGATAATGATGGTATACATATTATAACGGCAAGGCAGCCTATCACCGATATGAATGGTATCATCGACATCATCATAGGTGCGCCGATTATGCTCAGTATTAAAAATACAAGATATTGTTTGTTTTCTATTTTTTTCATAAATTCCTCCGGAAAGTTTTATTCGTGGTAAATGGTTATAACGTAACCATCAATTATTTCCGTTATAATGTTTTGTGTGTTGATTTTTGCATTTTTTAAATCCGCACATATACCGTCACCCGTATACTTTAAATACGCTTCTTTTGACGTCCATACTCTGAAAAATTTTTCGAGTATGTCGTTTTCTGTATCTTTTTCAAAATCTTCTTCCGTTGCAATGTGACCGAATATATATTCCTGTTCTTCTTCGCTGAAAAACTTTTTAGCAATTTTCAGATTAATAGGTCTGATTTTTTCAATATCAATGCCCACAGGCTTTGAGTCAACAACACAAACAACATAATCTTCGCAGTGACTAACGTTGAAATGTAAATCTATATTAATAGGGTAGGGCTTGCCGTTTTCTTTTACGTCAAGCGTAATTTCCTCTGCTGGTATATTGGTTAATTGCGCAATTGTGTTTTTTGCAAGCATATCACCACAAACAGACCTTTTTTTATCATCTGCAAAGTGAAATTTATCAACTTGTGACTTTTTCTGCGGATGCAATAAATCGTACCATTTTTGGTATTCGTTATAAGATAAGTTGTTAATGTTAAATTTAAACCACTTCATTTCAACCAACCTTTATACCGATTTTTGGAAATAATATAACATAAAAGTTATGAGAAATCAACAAATATCCGTTATAGCACTAACACTTGAAAAAATCAAATTAATATGATAATATTTATTATATAATTTGAAAAAGGAGTTTGTTATGTTACCTGATAAGGAAACCAGAGAATTAATATATGGATTAGCGGCAGTTGTTGCTATTATTGCATTTTTTATATATAACTTTACTCAGATTAAATTAAAAAGGCAAAATATGAGTTGGGCATCTAAGTATATCTGCTCGAAAATATCAGGTGAAGGAGCTTCCGGTTCCAAATTCCGTTTCCTGAAAAATGGTACTTTATTTGTTATAATTGAAACAATAATATGCACTGTTTTTGCGTATTTACCTGCATCTCTGAACTTCGCTTTTGGTAATTTAACAGGTACCGGAGCAAACTACTTTGCTTTGTTGTATTCTTTCCCGATTTTTATGATGGTAATGGGGTTCGCATTGTGGTTGAATCCTCTTAAACAAGCCGACATTTCTGTTCCGGGTATACCGTTAGCTTTAGTATTTACTAAGATTGCTTGTTTTACTTCAGGTTGTTGCAATGGTCTTTGGTGGCCAGGAGGACCATATAATTACTCAAACAGAAGAGAAGAGATTCCTATCCAACTTGTTGAAGCGGGAGTTGCTCTTGCCTTGTTCATTTTCTTGCTCTGGTACAAAAAAAGAGCAAAAACTGGTACCGTGTTCCCTGTATATATCATTCTTTACAGTGCAATACGTTTTGTAACAGAGTTCTGGCGCGGAGAATTGCTTGTTGTAGGTCCGTTCCGTCTTTATCATTTTTTCTGTTTAATCGGAATTATGATTGGTGTTGCAGAGTATATTCTTGTAAAAAAATATGGTGATAAAATATCTCTTTATTTTGATAATACATTTTATTTCAGCAGAAAACGAAAAGAAAAGTTATTTAAAAAAGTGCGTTAAAGTCGTAAGACTTTAACGCATCTTTTTATTTTATTATGTTTTTGATTATATCAACAAGTTCATCACTGTTAGTCGATTGGAAATAGTGCGAATTTGTTTCTATAAAATGAACACCGGAAATGTTATCTGCATATGGTGACCAAAGTTTTTCTGCATTCTCATAATTTTTTGTGAATGCGTCAGTTTTACTGATTATTAAGGATACAGGACATTTTATAGCAGTTCCTTCTTTTTTGTAGAGATAGTTTGTCATAAAGTCAGTATCCTTGCGGAAGTCTTGAAGTAAAATGGATAGTTGTTTTTTCTCCAATCCTTTAAAATCGGCTCCTGAATTTGCTAATATAGCTTTGAGAATACTGTTAGGTACATAGTTCCATATATTCTTTTTGGTAGGATTTTTTAAAGGTAGACTTGCGCCGGCAATATAGTGCTGAATATTGCACATATTGTTGTTTTCAATGATATTCAGAATCTGCATTGCAACAGATGAACCTGCACAATGAGAGTAGAAGTAAAGCTTCGTACTCTTTGCAAGCTCTGCAATTTCTGCTGCAGCTTCCTGACATTCGTTATATGAGTGTAAATAATCAATAAAGTATAAGGAATAATCTACTGCTTTTTTCTCAAACGCCTTGGTAAATGAAGCGTAGGCTTGTGCACCACCGCCTGCATACGGGAATAATATAAAAGCTTTATCAGACAAGGTGTGTTTGCATAAAGTTTTTATATACTTAAAACTTTTGTTTTTCTTTGCACCAAGAAGCTTCGCAAGTTTTTCAGGTGTTGAGTTTTCAATGAATTCAGCTGCAGAAATATCCTTAAGTATATCGTTTGATAATACAGAAATCATCGAAAGGCTTGTACCGCCTATATCAAAAAAATCACTGTTTCTGCTGATTTCTTTGAGTCCAAGGGCTTCGCAGAATAATTTGCATACAATTTCTTCTTCAGTGTTTTGCGGTGGAACTATATGTTTTTCTTCAAGTGTGATGTGAAGCGATAACAGTTTTTTTCTGTCAAGTTTACCACTGGCATTTAATGGCATTTCGTCAATAAAAACAAAAGCCTGGGGAACCATGTATAAAGGAAGCTTTTCAAGACAAGCTTCTTTTATCTTTTCTTTCAACATACTGCTGCAACAACAAAATGCGACAAGAGTGTCTTTTCCATTAGGTTTTCCAAGCAGAACTGCAACAGAATCAACGCCGTTAACGTTGTTTATAACGTTTTCGATTTCACCTAATTCAATTCTTTGACCGTTGAGCTTAATCTGACTGTCGATTCTTCCACAAAAAATAATTTGTCCGTCTTCTCGCCAATATGCAAGGTCGCCCGTTTTATAGAGTCTGCCTTCAGCAAATGGGTTAGGAATAAATTTATTGTTCGTTAATTCAGTATTGTTAAGGTATCCCTGACCTACGTTAACGCCACCAATACATAATTCACCTTTAACTCCGATAGGTACCAGTTTTGTGTTTTTGTCAACAACATACATTTGTGTATTATAAATAGGTTTGCCGATTGGCACAGGGTCGCAGTCAGTAGGTGTGCAGTCGTAATATGTTACGTCAACGGCACATTCGGTTGGTCCGTAAAGGTTGTGTATTTTAACCTTTTTGTAGTCAAACAATTGATAGAAGCGTGTTACAAGTGATGCGTTTAATGCTTCACCCGAAAGGAAAACATGTTTAACGCTTAAAAATTTATAGCAATCTTCTTTATGTGTTTCAAGGTATGTTAAAAACAAATCAAATACAGATGGTACAAAGTGAAGGTGTGTAACTTTATTTAAATATACTTCCTCAAGTATTTTAGCAGGAAGAAAATGTTCATTCGGTTTGGATGCAACAAGGCTTCCGCCAAGCATACCCCACCAGAAAATTTCCCATACACTAACGTCGAAGGTGTATGGCGTTTTTTGCAGAATTACACTATTTTCTGTAAGAGGGTATTTATCATGCATCCAAAGTATTCTGTTTACTGCAGACTTGTGACTGATTTTTGCACCTTTAGGATTGCCCGTGCTGCCTGATGTGTAGATTACGTATGCAGTATCATTTTCATTTGCTTCACTTACTGTTTTTTCATGAATTTCATTGGAATTCAAAACAGAAGTAGCATCAATAAAAGGTATGTTACCTGTAAGATGACAGAATTTATCCTGAGTGATAACTGCCTTTGCATTGGCGTTTTTTAAAATGTAGTCGATTCTGTCTTGTGGATAATCAGGGTCGATGGGAAGATATGCATTACCGCCGCGGATAATACCGTAAATTGCTCCGTACATTTCAATTGAGCGTTCACAGATTACTGCGATTATGCTTTTTTCGCCTTTTGTGTGTTTCTTTATTTCAACATCAATTTTTTCTGCGAATTTTTTAAAATCCTCAAATGAGATTTTATTATTATTTATACTAAGACATATTTTTTTAGGGTTTTCTTCACTTGCTTTTTCAAACATTGAGTAAAGAGTTGTGTTATCAGTGATGTTGAATGTATGCGATGTGTTATTGAAATCTTTGAGAAGGATTTGTTTTTCTTCAGGTGAAATTATTTCTATATCAACAATATTTTTTTGTGGGTTGTTAATAACATTTTCGGTTATAATGAGTAAAGAATTCAACATACGTTGAATTTCCTGTTGATTAAAGTAGGTAGTTCTGTATCGTATTTTAAGGTTATATTTGTTTTCGCCAAAAGTTTGCAGATGCATCTCAACAGGGACGGAAAGAGCATTTGCATAAGGTATTTTCATTTGGTACTCTGCGTTTTGAGGGAATTCCTGAAAGTCAAAAACTATATCAAAAAGTTGGTTAACAGATACACTATTTTCATTAAGTAATGAGACGATGTCACGGCGAGTAAAACTTTGGTGCCTGAAAAGATTCATCTGTGAGTCTTCGATTTTTTTTGCATTTTCAATAAATGAGTCAGTTTGAAAATGAACAATAAGCGGTACCAAATGCATATATAGTCCGATAGTGTTTAATTCTTCAGGTTTTGAACGATTGAGCACAGGAACACCTATAGTGAAGTTTTCTGTTCCGTATTTTTTATAAATATATGTGGAAAGAACTGTGTTGAAAAAGGATGCCGGAGTAATATCGTTTTCATTGCAAATTGCTGTTATTTTATTAAATAATTCTGGTGAAATGGCATGGTTCAGCTCATCAGAGTTAAAATCAATACTTGTTTCCTTGGTTGGGAAAATAGTGCATTCGGGTTTGCTCGAAAATTCTTTTAACCAGAATTCACGAGATTTTTCGTAACGTTTTGATTGCTTGTATTTAATTTCTTTATCTACATATTCAGCATATTTTTGAGTAATAGGTACAAAATTCTCATCTTTTAAAAATTTGTTTACGTGTTCTGACATAACGTAGGCACTGTATCCGTCAACAACTATGTGGTGAGCGTTAATCATAATACCTGATTTATCAGGTGTCTGAAAAACAGCACAATCAACCAACAGACCATAACGGTCAGTTGGCTCGTTAAGAAAATCTTGTGCTTTTTGCATGAGTTCAGCTTCTGATTCAACTTTCCAAAAACGGTAGTTTGTGTGATGATGTTCTTGTACAATTGCCATAACACCATTTTCTGTCTCTTCAAGTTTAACACGTAAACTGTCGTGGTTTTCAACTAGTTTGTTATATGCATTATTTAATTCTTCATAAGAGTATACTGTGGGGAAAAGCTCCATAACACCCTGGTTCCATATCTGACTGTCCAGGGTGAATTTTTTGTTGTAAAAGTTAATTTGAGACGGGGTAAGATTGAACTTCATTTCAGCTACTCCTTGAGCATTTTGTGGATAGTTAAACAAGTGTACAATTAATAAATATTATATTATATATAACAGTATATTGTCAAGAATTTGACTTTCTGATATAAGGGGATACAGGCAACGTAACTCTTGTTTTATCACAACGGATATGTTATAATATTACGAAGAGAATTTGTATTTTTTTGAATATGTGAGGTGAGAATTGCAATGAAAAGAGAAAGAAATATCTGGAGTGAAAATCATGGTAAGGATAATTTTATAGAGGAATATCCTGAGTTTTCAATGGTCTCCTTATTGAAGCAGACTGCACAGAAATATCCGGATTGCAACGCTATTGATTTTCAAAGCAAAACACTTACTTTTTCTCAAATGATTGAAGAGATAGAAAAAGTCGCAAAAGCATTGCTTGCCAATGGTATCAAAAAGGGCGATTATGTTTCAATTATTGCTCCTAATACACCGCAGGCACTTATAATGATTTATGCTGTGAACAGAATTGGTGCTATTGCGAATATGATTCATCCTCTTCTTTCTGTTTCGGAAATTCAACATTTCGTGGAGCACGTAGATAGTAAAGCAGTATTGACCTTTGATATGCTTTATTCAAAATTTGCCGATATAAAATGGCAAACAAGTCAGAAGCCGTTAATGATACTTGCTCGTATAAAGGATGCATTACCATTCTATCTTAAGAATCTTTATGCATTGAAAAATAAAGTGGATATCACCTTGAATCCTGAACATAACATTGTTTATTGGAATTCTTTTTTGAAATCAGGTAAGGGAAATTCTCTTCCGGAGGATGATGGTAAAGGTGATGACATTGCAGTTGTTTTGTACAGTGGTGGCACAACAGGTATACCCAAAGGCGTTATGATTCATAACCGTGCATTTAACTGTATGGCAATTCAGTCATCCGAAATTAAGCCGGTTGACGATGCTTCGGGTATGAAATGCCTTGCAATGATGCCGACTTTCCATGGTTTTGGTCTTGCTATGTGTATGCACGTTATGTTAAGCTTTGGTACTTGTGCCGTACTTGTTCCAACCTTTGATTTCAAGGCTGTTTCTAAACTTATTTTTAAGAAAAAAATTAATTTTATCTATGCAGTTCCCGCTATGTTTGAGGCACTTTCACGTACAGAAGAAATCGAAAAAGAAAATCTTTCCTTTATTAAAATGATTGCTTTTTCAGGTGATAAGTGTAATAAAAAACTAAAAGATAGAATGAATAAATATCTTGAAAAAGGCGGTTCTTCGGCTCGTATGACAGAGGCGTATGGCTTGACAGAAAGTTTGTCGGGTATTTGCATCAGTCCGTTCTTTAAAATGAAAGAGGATAGTACAGGTTTACCATTTCCTGATAATGAGCTTAAAATTGTAGAGTTCGGCACTCATAATGAGGTTCCCGTTGGTGAAGATGGTGAAATCTGCGTTACAGGGCCAACACAGATGAAGGGTTATTATAATAATGAGGAAGAAACAAAGCTTGCTCTTCAACTTCATGATGATGGTAAGCTCTGGCTTCATACAGGTGATATAGGTTGTGTTGATGAGGATGGATACCTTTATTTCCGTCAGAGACACTGCAGAATGATTATTACTGCGGGGTATAATGTTTATCCAACTCAGATAGAAGAGGCAATTGCAAGATGTACAGGAGTTAATCTTTGTTGCGTTATCGGTGTTGCCGACAGAACCTTGGGTCAACGTATTGTGGCATACGTTCAACCAACAACTATGAGTGTTGACTTTGAGGATTTGAAAAAACGTATTCTTTCTGAATGTAAGGCAAGTGTTGCAGAATTTGCAATTCCGAGAGAAATTATTTTTGAAGAAGCGTTGCCTAAAACTGCTATGGGTAAAGTTAATTTTAAAGAATTAATGAACAGAGAGGTATAAAATGTTAGATAGAATAAAAAAGGTTTTTGTGGAAATAACAGGTAATAACAGCATCGTTATTACTGAAAAAACAAAAATTGATAAAAAACTTGGGCTTTCATCTTTAGGTGTTGTTCAGATTATCTGTGGCATAGAAGATGAGTTTGATGTTGCAATCCCTAACTCAGTAATTAAAAAGCTTAAAACAGTAGGGGATTTGGTGAAGTTTTTAGAAGATAACACATAAAAGTAACCTCGCAAAGCATTTCGCTTTGCGAGGTTTTTTGTATTATTTAATTTCTGTTTTTAAACAGTTGGTACCGCAGAGCTCGGTACTTCTTTCATCAGGCTGATGTCCGCCGATGTAAAGTGTAATTTTGCCGTCAGGCTCTACTCTTGAGCCGTCTTCAAGCACTGCTTTGAGCCAATATTTGTCAACGTCAACAGTAATTGTTTTTTCTTCACCTTTTTTGAGTTCAATTGCCTTTATACCACAAAGTTGATAAACAGGAGTTGTTGTTCTGCTGTCATCATAGTGAGCATAAAGCTGAGTCTTTTCAATGCCGTCAAAATCTCCTGTGTTTTTAACGGTTACTTGTACAGAAAGTTTGTCAGCAGTGTTTTCAATAACATTGAAATCTTTGTATTCAAATGAAGTGAATGAAAGACCATAGCCGAATGGGTAAAGAGGATTTTGTTCTGCGTAACGGTATGTTCTTCCCTTCATTGAATAGTCGGAAATATCAGGGATTATATTATCTTCATCATAGAATGTAAGAGGGAGCTTGCCACTTGGAGAATAATCACCTCTAAGGAGCTGTGCAACTGCAAGTCCGCCAAGTGCACCTGGATACCAACTGTGAATAATAGCTTTTGCTTTATTGTTGATTTTCTTGCCTAAATCAACAGGGCTACCGCACATTACAACAACTGCAACGTTGTCGCAAACGTCACAAATTTCTTCGCAAAGTTGTATTTGTGCTTTAGGAAGATGAACGTTTTTCTTATCGCCACTATCAAGGCAATCATCTTCAAGACCTTCGATTTGTTCACCTTCAATTGTTCGGTCCATACCAAGACAAACAAGTGTGAAATCTGCCTCAGAAGCGGCTGCAAGACCTTCACTTCTCATATAACCGAAGCCGTCCCAGTCATTTTTCTTTTCAATGTAAAGACGGGTACCTGTTGCAACTGTGATTCTTGCTTCCGGGAATGTTCTTCTCATACCTTCTGCAACAGTAATGTGTTCAGATGCATTACCAAAATAGTTACCCTCAAGTACAACAGTAGAGTTTGCATTAGGGCCAACAACTGCAATTTTCTTGAATGTATTTTCTTTGATTGGTAAGAAATTATTTTCGTTTTTAAGAAGAACCATAGTTTGTTTTGATGCTTCTAAGTTTAATGCTCTGTGTTCAGGGCAGTCAAGCTTGTCGTAAGCAACGTCTGAATATGGTCGTACTTCTTCAAATTCACCTAAAAGAACACGGATTGTGAAGAGTCTTAATACTGCTTCATCAATTGCTTCATCGGTGACTAAATCTTCTTCATATGCCTCAATAAGGTGACTGTAAGCCTCACCACAGTTAAGGTGACAACCGCGTTCAAGAGCAATTGCGGCAGTTTCCTTTTTTGTGTCTTTGAATTTATGATGCTCATAAATATCATTGATTGCACCACAGTCAGAAACAAAGTAGCCTTCAAAATTCCATCTGTCAAAAAGTACATCTTCCATAAGGAAACTGTGAGCACAGCATGGTTCACTGTTTGTACGGTTATATGCACCCATAACACCTGCAACGCCATTTTTTACTGCGTGTTCAAATGCAGGAAGATATGTTTCGAACATATCTTTTTTTGATGCAATAGCATCAAATCCGTGACGAAGCTTTTCAGGACCTGAGTGTACTGCATAATGTTTTGCACAAGCGCCTGATTTCAAAAATTCGCCATCACCTTGTAAACCCTTGATGTATGCAACACCCATTGTAGCTGTAAGGAATGGGTCTTCACCATAAGTTTCCTGACCTCTGCCCCAACGTGGGTCTCTGAATATGTTTATGTTTGGTGTCCAGTAGGTGAGACCTTTAAAAATATCGTAGTCGTTAAACTGAACGCTTTTGTTGTATTTTGCACGGGCTTCTGTAGAAACTGCATCTGCAACAGTTTCGTTAAGTTCAGGGTTAAAGGTTGCTGCCATACCGATTGCTTGTGGGAAAACGGTAGCAACGCCGGCTCTTGCAACACCGTGAGCGGCTTCATTCCACCAGTTATATTCTTTAATGCCGAGTCTTTCAATAGCAGGGGAATTGTATACTAATTGTGACATTTTTTCGTAAGCTGTCATAGGTTCAACGATTTTTGCAGCTCTTTCTCTTGCTTTTTGAAAATCCATAAGTAATCTCCTTATTTAAATAAAATAGTATTAACAATACTGTTAAGATATTCTTGTCTGCCGCTTGAAGGAAGTGCAGGTGCACCCATATCTTCTGCATATTTTGCAAGCTCTTCGAGAGATGTTTCACCATTAATAATCTTTTTGCCGATACCATCGTTATAGCTTGCGTATCTGTCAGCAATGAAACCATCGATTCTGCCGTCTTCAATGATTTCTGCGGCTTTGATAAGACCAAGAGCAAAGGTATCCATACCGAGAATGTATGCATGGAACATATCTTCAAATGTGTAACTTGGACGACGTGTTTTTGAGTCAAAGTTGAAGCCACCTGTAAGTCCGCCTGCTTTAATAACCTCGTACATACACATTGTTGCTTCGTAAACATTTGAAGGGAATTCATCTGTATCCCAGCCGAGAAGATAGTCGCCTTGGTTTGCATCAATTGAACCAAGCATACCATTTATTGCAGAAACGCGAAGGTCGTGTTGGAATGTGTGACCTGCAAGCGTTGCGTGGTTTGCCTCAATGTTCATCTTAAAGTCTTTATCAAGACCATATTGTCTTAAGAAGCCTATTGCAGTAGCTGCATCAAAGTCGTATTGGTGTTTCATTGGTTCCTTTGGTTTTGGTTCAATATAAAAATCACCTGTAAAGCCGATTGAACGACCGTATTCAACTGCCATTTTCATAAGACGGGCAATGTTTTCTTGCTCGAATTTCATATCTGTGTTAAGAAGAGTTTCGTATCCTTCTCTGCCGCCCCAAAAAACGTAACCCTTACCACCGAATTTAACTGTAAGGTCGAGTGCTTTTTTGATTTGTGCTGCTGCAAAGCAGTATACGTCTGCAGAGTTTGTGCTGCCTGCACCATTCATAAAACGAGGGTTAGAGAACATATTTGCAGTACCCCAGAGACATTTGATACCTGTTTCATTCATTTTTTCAAGAATGTAATCAGAAATTTCATCAAGACGACGATTTGTTTCTTTGATATCATCTGCTTCAGGGATAATATCAACGTCATGGAAGCAGAAATATTCAATGCCGAGTTTTGACATAAACTCAAAGCCTGCGTCAACCTTGGCTTTTGCGTGTTCCATTGTGCCTTTTTCTGCACCAAAGGATTTGTCTGCAGTATCTCTGCCAAACATATCTGTACCTGCGGCACAAAGATTGTGCCACCAAGCCATTGCAAAAGGAAGATGTTCTTTCATGGTTTTGCCGAGAATAACCTTGTTTTCATCATAATATTTGAAGGAAAGTGGATTTTTGCTGTCTTTTCCTTCATATTGAATTTTAGGAATACCTTTAAAAATTTCACTCATTTTTTATTGCCTCACTTTATTTCTTTAAATAAATTTTTCATTGATGGATAAACTTTTTTGAATTTTTTATATTGCTCATCATATCGCTTTGCAATATCAGTATCAGGATAAATTGTGCTTTTGATTTTTATGAACTCGTTTGCACAGCTTTTTACATCAGAGAATTCTTTTGCACCAACCATGGAGAGCATAGCACCACCATATCCCGGGCCTTGCTCTGTTTGTGGGATATTGATAGGTAAATTAAGCACGTTTGCAAATATTTTTTGCCATAATGGTGATTTTGCTCCACCACCGCAAAGTGTACTAGCTTCAACGTTTATGCCTTGTTCTTTTGCGATTTCAAGATTATCCTTAATGGCAAAAGCAACACCTTCAAGCACAGCCTGTACAATATCTTCACGTTTTGTATCGAGGCGTAAGCCTGTAAATGTGCCGCGAGCGTCAATGTCGTTTATTGGGCTTCTTTCACCCATCAAATAAGGTAAAAAGTAAACGTGGTTGGTACCTAATTTATCATCTGTAATTTTTAGTTGTTCTTTGGTATAATTATCTGTTTTTAAAATGTCTTCACAAAGCCATTTGTTGCAGGATGCAGCAGAAAGTATGCATCCCATAAGATGGTATCCGCCATCTGCATGGCAGAAGGAGTGAAGTGCATTTGAATTATCAACAGAGAAATTATCTGAAGAAATAAAAATTGTGCCTGATGTACCTAAAGATATATTGCATTTGCCGTCCGATACAGTACCTGTACCGATAGCTGCCGCTGCGTTGTCACCTGCACCTGCAACAACTATTGTGTCAGGGGATAAGCCAAGTTCATTTGCAACGTCAGGTAATATTTTTCCAACTACGTCATAGCTTTCGTATAACGAAGGCATCTGTTCTTTTGTTATAGAACAAATATTTAGCATTTCTTCAGACCAACATTTATTTTTAACATCTAAAAGCAGGAAGCCTGAAGCATCAGAGTAATCTGTGCAGTGTATATCTGTAAGCTTATAGTTAAGATAATCCTTAGGTAGCATTATCTTTTTTATTCTTGCAAAATTTTGTGGTTCGTTGTTTTTTATCCACAAAAGCTTAGGTGCAGTAAATCCTGCGAATGCAATATTTGCAGTCATTTCAGAAAGTTTAGCTTTACCTATTTCGTTATTGAGGTAATCTGTTTCTTTCTGGGTTCTGCCATCGTTCCATAGGATAGCAGGGCGAATTACTTTATCATCCTCGTCAAGGCAAACTAAACCGTGCATCTGCCCACCGATACCAATACCTTTAATGTCATTAGGCTCAAAGTTTATTAAAAGTTCTTTAATCCCATCTGAAAATGCGTTCCACCAATGGATGGGTTCTTGCTCACTCCACGCAGGTTGAGGAAAGGAGAGTGGGTAGTCACGTGTTACGGTGCTCACAATCTCACCGTGAGAGTTAACAAGTAACAATTTTAAAGAGGAGGTACCTAAATCGGCACCTATATAATAGTTCATATTTTCACCTCTGTATATAATCTTATGTTTTAATTTTACTGCAATATATTTGACTTTTCTCGCAACAGACGGTATAATATGTAGACAAAATTTGTCTTTTTGGAGTTTTATATGTTTTATGAATTCAAGCATTTAGGTTCGCCTGATTATCTCAAAATTGAAAAAGGTGATAATTTCAGCTTTCCGTTGCATTTACATCAATGTTTTGAGATAATTATTATTCTTTCTGGTGATATGAAAATCACTGTAGACAATCAGAAATATGAGCTGAAGGAAAAAGAAGCACTTATTATTTTCCCTAATCAGATTCATTCACTTGAATCAACAAGCAGTGAGCATATATTATGTATTTTTTCACCCCGTCTTGTTCAGGCGTATGCAACTAGTGTTAAGGGTAAAATGCCTGAATCAAACAAGTTTGTTGTGGATGATTACTTTATTGATGCACTGGATAAGCTTAGCCTTGATACATCTACAACTGAAAAGAAGGGTGTTTTATATTCACTGTGCGCTATGTTTGATAAAAGTGCATCGTATACATTACGTCAGAAAGATAATGATAAGTTGCTTTTAAAAATATTCTCTTTTGTTGAAAATGAATTTGACGGAGAGTGTTCTCTTGCCAATCTATGTGAAAGTATAGGGTATGATTATTCTTACGTTTCACGCTTTTTTAAAAAAGTGGTAGGAGTTTCATTTAATTCGTATGTGAATTATTATCGTTTGAGTCACGTGTGTTATCTTATGGAAAACTCCAATGAGCCTATTATTAAATGTGCGATGGAAAGCGGATATACGTCTTTGCGTAGCTTCAATCGAAACTTTAAGGATTATTTTGGTATGACTCCTGCAGAATACAGGAAAAGTATTTCACAATGACATATATATAATAGTATACAAAAAAAGCCCTCGTTTCTCAGTTGAAACGAGGGCTTATATTATTTATGAAAAAGATTAGTGGATTTCTTGCTTGAGTTCATAGAGACCATCAATAAGTGATGAACCAACGTGCTGACCAAGAGAGATAAGCTCATGGTAGTGGTTTACAGGGTCACCCATTGTGTAGTCGTTATCAGGAACAACGTAACCGATAGCATCGTTCATAACGCCGAAGCATCTTACATCTGCACCGAAGATATCTGCAGCGCAACTAGCTGAGTTGTCAACGTATTTGTTGAATGCAAAGCCAGTGATTGAGTTTTCAGCTAAGAGAGATGCACCGTTAGGTGTGATAAGGTCCTGACAAATTTCACCTGGAAGGAATACTGCCTTGAACTGATTACCTAATTCCATATAACCGATTTCTGTTACAGTTGAGTATGAACCGTCTTCATGTGCCTTAACTGCGTAGTTAGCCATATTAAGCTTACCGATAGCAGTGATAAGTGTATTTGAAACAGGAACATCAACCTGTGTGATGTAAAGGTTGAGGAATGCATCTACAGGAACTTCTGCAGGAATTACATCGTTACCATACTCATCTTTGTTCCAGTTGTCAAACCATACAGTATATAATGGGTTAACTTGGCAAGTGCTTGGTGCACCTTCAATTGTAGGTAATGTGAGTTCTGTATCAGGAGTGATAACCTTACGGTCACCAATAGCAATTTCACCGAGAGAAGCACCAGTAGCATCGCGAAGGATAATCTTACCTTCTTCAGAGTAATCAATAGTCTGATTTGTGCCGTTTGCAATTGCACCGATGAAACTCATTGTTGTTGTATCAACAATAACGTATGTTGATGAGGTTGGGTCGAACTGAACGTAATCAGTTGCTTTAAGTTTAAGAGTGTAAAGTGTGTTTTCGCCGTCTTTGATAGTGATTGTGTGAGCAGCATTGTCAACATCAACAGTTTTGCCCTGGGCATCGATTGCAAGAGTGTAGTTGTTTGCTGAATCAAGAGCTTCTGCAATAATAACGCCGTCTTCACCTGCAACCTTAACGATTTGTTCTGCAGCAACTGCTCTGCTTGAACCAAGAGGAAGCTGAGCAAGCATGTTGCCGTTGTTATCGTACATTACAACTGTGGAGTCGTTTGGACATACAAGTTTTTTGTTTTCGCCGCAAACGATGATAGCAAGTGTTGAACCATCGTGAAGAATAGCATATGTTTCAACTTCTGCCTGCCATGAGAATTCTACGTTTTCAGGATAAGCTAAATCGTAAAGTGTTTTATCGCCGTCAAGAATTTTAATTGTTTTAGCTTCATCGTTAACGTCAACAGTTTTGCCTTGAGCGTCAATAAGAAGGGTATAGTTATTACCTGGGGTTGTAACTTGTTCAACAAGTTTACCATCTTTGTCGAAAATAGGAATCTGTTTTGCATTTGCTTCAAGTTCTGCGTACATTGAGCTTTCTTTTGCCCAGTATTCAGCAGAAACTTCTTCCTCTGTCTTTGTAAGGCTGAGGGCTATACGAGCGATTTCAAAACCGAATCTTTGTGATTCTTCAACTCTTTGTTTGGTTTCAATGTTGTCACCTGTAGCGCTACGTGCCATATAGATACCGGCAATAGCACCTTGGAAGAACATGAAGTTGTATCCGGCTTTTTCGAGATAGTAACCACAGTAGAATACGTAGTCACCACTGATTTCTCTACCTGAGTTGGATTCTGTAGGAAGACCTGCAACGTCAGGGTGAGCAGCCATGTTAAGAATCATTGTAGGCTTAGCTGTTGTATCATCAGGAGTGAAGATGAATCTTTCAATGTTTGTCATTGAGATTTCTGTTTTGAAGTTTTTATCACCATTGTTTGTGATAAGGTTGCCTTCGCTGTCACGACCAACAATTTCACCTGAGGATGGACGGTTTTTGTTCTGGAAATAATCCTGACCGATATCCTTTGTTGTATATGTAAGCTTACCTGGCTTCATATCACGATGAGCGTTGATAAGTGCGTTAGCAACTTTTTCCTTCATCCATGCCATGTAAGCAGGGTTAGTACCTTCCTGAAGTTCACCGTCAGAACCTGTACCGCTGATTACACCGTTTGAGATGAGTTTAGCAAGGTTCTTTGTCCAGAGACCTTCTGTATCAATACCACTGTGACAGTGTGTTGAAGAAACGTTGATAGAAACGATATTGTTGTCTTTTGCATAGTCAGCAAGAAGTTCACGGATATCTTTAATATCTGCGTTTGTGATACCGATACTGTCGATTACTGCGAAAAGAACTGTGCCGTTACCTGTACCATCGCTGATAGCCATACATCTTGCCTTCATATCGTCTTTGCCGATACCAGGGATTTCTGCAATGCCTTCAACAACGTTTGTGAAACCGTTCTCGATACCGATGTAACCACCAATATAGTATGTACCATTGTCGTAATCATCAGGAATAAGGCTTGTGTTAGCGTAACCAAGGTGCCACTGAGCATCTGCCTGTGCTGATTCCTGGAAATCACTGCCTGTACCTTTGTAATAGTTTTTGGCAATTAATGCTTCGGTTTCAGGCCCATCCGCGGGAACGAATTTGGGTCCATCACCAAACAGTGATGCGAGGAAATCAGTTACGATTCTCAAAAGTGTGTCAATGATATCGGCAAAAAGCATGCCGATAGGGTCATCGCTACCAAGTACTGGGTAAGCACTGGATGCACCTGCTGTTACTGCTCCAAAAGAAGCAGATAACATTGTGAGGGCAAGAACGATAGCGATAACTTTCGTTAATTTGCTCTTTTTCATAAAATGATATCTCCTTTACATTGCCACAAAATGCGACAATATTATTTGATAACATATTTTACAATATAAATATAAAAAATTCAAGTATCATTATTGCTAAATTATAATGCAATTGTTAAATGTTTTGCACAAAAAAACGCATTTATTAAAAAGTGCAAAACTAATAACATAATTTGTATTGACTTTTTCGTTGCTTTTGTGTAGAATGTATTGGAAGTTATATGGTATCAAGGGGGACTCTTTGATGAAAAATGCAGGCAATAGTTCAACTGCAAAGGTTAAGAACTTAATTGTTCTTATTCTTGCAACAGTAATTGTTATCGGTTTGATGTCAAGTACAGCAGTCAGACTTGTAACTGCAACATACTTAATGCAGTCAAGCAGAAACAGTGGTTCAGGTAACAAGGTTATTGATTTGTATCTCGATTCTGTAAACAAAAAAGATGAAGATTCTGATGACCAGAATGCAGATGATGGCTCAGGTGACCAGAATGCAGATGATGGTGCAGGCGACCAGACTGATGACAATAATAAAGATGACGATAATCAGGATGCAACCGATGGCGATTCAAATGACTCTGGTTCAGGCGATAGCGGTTCATCCGATAATGGTTCAGGTGATTCATCTGAGGATTATGGTAGTTCCGATGATTCAAGTGATTCAAGTGATTCAAGTGATTCAGGTGATTCAGGTGATTCAGGTGATTCTGATGATTCTGATGATTCCGGTAGTGATGACGGCGGTTCATCTGACAGTGGCTCAGGTGATATGTTGTCCGGCATAGTTGATACATTAGGTTCATTGCTTGGTGGTGTCGGCGGTAGCAGTGGTGATTCTTCTGATGATGCTCCACTTACCGAAGAACAAATTTTCAACATTAATAAAAATGCTCTCAAGAGCTATAGCGATGTTCTTGTTAAGAATAAGTCAATTGCAAAGCCTGGCTTCAGCAAAGTGACTCAAAGGTCATTATCCCTTAATGGTATTGCATCTGCAATGTATTCTGGTGTTACATCAGAAGAAAATGTTTCTGCTTATCTTGCGGGTGAAACAGTTGACGTTTCAAGAGGTTCATCTAATAATGAACTTTGCCTTGAAAACCTTACTAAAGCATGTATTATCGGTACAGATGATGCAACTGTAGAAGCAGCTGTTAAAACTGCTCACAGAGTAAACGTTAAAATGGGCTACATTAAAAACAATGTAACAGGTGAAATTGTTCACGGTTACGATAAATATGCCGATGCTATTGATTATAAGTTCGATTATAACGCAGATGATTATACATTAGCATATGAAGTGGCTGCAGTTAAGGTTTATATTGAGTTTAATGACGAAACTAATCCTGCTCCAATAGGTAAAAATGGCAAAACAGATAGCTTTATAGCTTCTGTCTTCCCGGTAGTAACAGGTGAACAGGTTCTTGGCGCAATCAATCAAAAAGGTGCAACAAGTGCTGATGTTACTTACAAAAACTGCTCAGTAGAATTATACTACAACATAGAAAATGCAGAGATTTATTCATTAACACAGAACATTAACTATGAAGTTTCTGTAAAAGATGGTTATCTTACAATGAAAGGTAACGTTTCTGAGGTTAATAAATATAGTGATTTCGTTTATTAATTAAAGTTACATAAAAATTCCGCAGGATGAAAATCCTGCTTAATTTTTGTATTTTTATACACTTTTGTGCTTTTTTATTGCTTGATAATTGCATATTAATATGGTATAATCTTAAATTGAAGAAATTTAAGATTATTAAAGTTATATGGATTTTAATTGTCTTTTGTTGGGGAGATATTTATGACAAGAACAGAAGCTAGAGAACAGGCATTTATTGTTATTTTTGAAAAGATTTTTGATAGTGAATCAACACTTTCTCAGATAATAGAAAATGCACAAGAGGCAGAATTTATTAAAATAAATGGTTTTGCAAAAAACTTATTAGCAAAGATAGAAGAAAATATGGATGAAATTGATTCTGCTATAGAAAAGAATTTAAAAGATTGGAGCATCACTCGTCTTCCAAAGGTATCTCTTGCAGTTTTACGTCTTGCTATAGGTGAAATGATGTTTATTGATGAAGTACCCGCAGGCGTTTCTGTTAATGAAGCAGTAGAACTCACAAAAAAATACGGCACAACAGAAGATGCATCATTTGTAAATGGTGTGCTTGGTGCAGTAGCAAAGACTTTATAATATGGGTTTTTTAGGCATAGATACAAGTAACTATACCACTTCTTTTGCTTTTTACGAAAATGGTAAAGTTACTCAGGTGAAACAACTTCTACCTGTAAAGGATGGGGAAAAAGGCATACGTCAGAGTGATGCGGTTTTCCATCATACAAAGGCGTATCCAGATTTGTTAAGGCAACTTTTATCAGAAACAGGCAATAATATTGAAGGTGTCGGGGTTTCTGTTAAGCCTACAACGCAAGAAGGCTCGTATATGCCGTGTTTTATTGTAGGTAAAGGTGTTGCAGAAGCGATATCGCTTAGTTGTGGTGTACCTGTTTATGACTTTTCTCATCAGCAGGGGCATATTGCGGCGGCGTTGTATTCCGCAGGTAAAATGCATTTGTTAAATCAAAAATTTCTTGCCTTTCACATTTCAGGCGGTACAACTGATTTAGTTTTATGTCATCCGTCTGAGAAAAATGTTTTTTCAACAATTCCTGTGTCATCTTCTTCAGATTTAAAAGCAGGACAAGCAGTAGACCGTATAGGTGTACAAATGGGGATTAAATTTCCTGCGGGTAAAGAACTTGAAAAATTGGCACTTAATTCTCAAAAAGAATATAAAAACAAAATTAAATTAATTGATGGAAAATGTTCGCTTTCAGGTTTACAGAATAAGTGTGAAAAAATGCTCTCTCAGGGTGAATCCAATGAGGATGTTGCAAAATTTCTTTTCTGCTATATTGCAGACGTTGTTATTGCAATGACGAAAGAAGCACTTTCCGGGCTTGAACAGATGCCTGTTGTTTTTGCTGGTGGAGTAATGTCAAACAGTATAATTCAAAAAAAGGTAGCACAGGCAATAGATGATTCATTTTTTGCTCAACCGCATTTTTCATGTGATAATGCTGCAGGTGTTGCAATTTTGGCAGAAGAATCACATCAATTTCTGAAGAGGTGAATGAATGTATACACCTACACCTAAAGTATTCAGTGTAAACGAATTAAATACTTATGCTAAAAGTGTTTTGGATAATGATGATAATCTTAAACATATTTTTGTTACAGGTGAAATTTCAAATTACAAGGCTCACTATAGTGGGCATCTTTATATGACTATCAAGGATGAAGCTGCTGCAATAAAAGCAGTTATGTTCGCAGGTAATGCTTCGAGACTTCGTTTTTCTGTAGAAAACGGTATGAAGGTTCTCATTTTTGGTACGGTTTCTTTGTTTGCTCGTGATGGTTCGTATCAGCTTTATATAAATGATATGCAACCTGACGGAGCCGGTACATTAAGTGTAGCTTTTGAGCAGTTAAAAAAGAAATTATCATCAGAAGGGCTTTTTGATGTCGCACATAAAAAAAACATCCCCACATTTCCGCAAAAGGTTGGTGTTATTACGTCGTCAACTGGCGCGGCAATACAAGATATTTTTAACGTTCTTAAGCGTCGTTATCCAATTGCAGAGGTGGTTGTACGAGCGACACAGGTTCAGGGTGAAGGTGCAGCAACAGATATTGCCAATGCCATTAAGGAGTTTAATGTCTGCAAAGGCGCCGATGTTCTTATTGTAGGTAGAGGCGGCGGTTCTATTGAGGATTTATGGGCATTTAATGAGGAGATTGTTGCCCGTGCTGTGTATGAGTCTGAAATTCCTGTTATTTCTGCCGTGGGGCATGAAACAGATTATACAATCTGTGATTTTGTAGCGGATTTAAGAGCTCCGACACCGTCTGCAGCGGCAGAACTTGCCGTTCCTGATGTAATGGAATTGAAGGGTGAGCTTTTATATTACAAGCAACAATTACTGAATTTTATAAAAAATAGGTTTGATTCTGAAAGAAATAAATTACTTTCAATAGAAAAAAGCGGTGCTTTAAAGGACCCTGTAACTAAATTGAACGAAAACAGACGTAATTTACTGTTTTTGAGTGAAAAATTAAGCGAAACTGTGCAGAGTGAGCTTGATTCACGTAAACTTAAGTTTTCTGCCACAGTTGGTAAGTTAGAAGCATTAAATCCTTTAGGTGTTATTGCAAGAGGATATGCAATGGTGAGTAAAGGGGATTCAATCCTTACCAAGGTATCGGATTTTAATGCAGGTGATACAATTAACATAAAAATTTCCGGCGGTAGTGTTACCGCTTCTGTTACAGAAGTAAGCGAGGAATAAATATGGAGCAAACATACGAAAAATCTTTAACACGTCTTGAAGAGATAGTTAAAATATTAGAAGAAGGCGGTCAGTCTTTGGATAAAACAATTGAATTGTTTACCGAAGGCACGTCATTGATTTCTGCTTGCGGTAAGTATCTTGATGAAGCAGAACAAAAAGTAACAAAACTTTTAGATAATGGTGATAATTAATGCACGGTAAAATTACTGAATATTCTAACCTTTTAGAAGAAAATCTTTATAAATATTTCAAAAGCTATCATGAAGAATATGGTGTGCTTTTTGAGTCAATGCAGTATAGTGTAAAAAATGGCGGTAAGCGTGTCAGACCTCTTTTGACGCTTCTATTTTGTGATGCGTGTGGTGGTGACGTAAAAGCCGCAATTCCAATGGCTACTGCGGTTGAATATATTCACACATATTCTCTTATTCATGATGATTTACCTTGTATGGATGACGATGATTATCGTCGCGGTAAGCCATCAAATCACAAGGTGTATGGTGAAGCAATGGCACTTCTTGCAGGTGATGGTCTTCTTACTGCGGCATTTGAGAGAATTGCTGTATGGTCACAAGCAGGTCTTTATAGTGCAGAAGTAGCAGTAAGGGCAATTTCTGAGCTTTCAGTATATGCAGGTAGCCGTGGTATGATAGGCGGACAGGTTATTGATATTCAGAACGAAAACAAGCCTGATATAAGCTTCGAAACACTTCAATTGCTTGATAATTTAAAAACCGGGGCACTTATTGAGGCGGCTTGTGCATTAGGTTGTATTGTTGCCGGTGCAGATGAGGAAAAAATTCATGCTGCTAAAAGCTTTGCTTCAAAAATAGGTCTTGCTTTTCAAATTAAGGATGATATCCTTGATGTAACAAGCTCACTTGAAAAAATGGGCAAATTAACAGGCAGTGATGCAGAAAACGGCAAAACTACTTACGTAACGCTTCTCGGTGTTGAAAAATGTCAGGAATTAGTAAATTCACTTACCGATGAAGCAATGAAAGAACTTGAAAGCTTTGGTAATAACGAGGCTTTAAAAGAATACGCGGAATATCTTGCAAAAAGAGATTATTGATATGGAACATGAACTTTTAAAGGGTATTAATTCACCTGATGATTTAAAACAACTTGATGAAAAGAAGCTTCCTTTGCTTGCAGAGGAGGTCAGGGATACTATTATCTCTACTGTTTCAGAAAATGGTGGGCACCTTGCATCAAATCTGGGTGTGGTTGAGCTTACTATTGCGATTCATAAGGTGTTTAATTCACCTAACGATAAAATTATATGGGACGTAGGTCATCAGGTATATACTCATAAATTGCTTACTGGAAGATACGAGGGATTCAAAACTCTTCGTAAAGAGAAGGGTATATCAGGCTTTTCTCGTCCTAACGAAAGTGAGCACGATATAGTTTATAGTGGACACAGCAGTGTTTCTATTTCTACGGCATTAGGTATAGCCGCAGCAAATAAGGTTAACGGTAAAAAAGATTACGCAATAGCTGTAATAGGTGATGGTGCTCTTACCGGTGGTCTTGTTTATGAGGCACTTAATAATGCGGGTAGAATGAAGAATGCACGTCTTATTATTATTCTTAATGATAACGGAATGTCCATTTCAAAAAATGTAGGTTATTTAGCAAAAAGACTTGCAAAAATGCGTTCAAGATCAGGCTATTATAAGCTTAAAGCATTAACAGAAAAGGCGGTTTCAAAAATTCCTCTCGTTGGAAAACGCTTGTCTGATAAGATTTTTAAAATCAAAACTGATGTCAAAAACCTTATGTATCAAAGTAATTTCTTTGAGGATATGGGTATTACATATATGGGACCTATTGACGGTCATAATGTAACACAACTTTGTAATGCTCTGGAAGGTGCTAAAATAATTAATGGTCCTGTGCTTGTTCACGTTAACACCATTAAAGGCAAGGGGTATCAGCCTGCTGAGAATAATCCGTCGGATTTTCATGGCGTTTCTCCTTTTGATGTTGTTGAAGGTGATTTACCTAAATCTAAAGATAGCTTTTCTGAAAAATTCGGAGAGTTTTTATTCAATCAAGCCGCTAAAGATAGGCGTATTTGTGCAATTACAGCGGCAATGGCATTGGGTACGGGTCTTAAAAGGTTTTCGTCAGAGTATCCTGATAGGTTTTTTGATGTAGGTATTGCTGAAGAGCACGCAGTTCCATTTGCTTTAGGTATCAGTAAAAGTAATATGGTTCCCGTATTTGTTGTGTACTCCACGTTCCTTCAACGTTGCTATGACCAGCTTCTTCACGATTGTGCTCTACAACAAAGCAAAATGATAATTGCGGTTGACCGTGCAGGTATTGTTGGTGATGACGGTGAAACTCATAATGGTATATACGATACAGCATTTTTTAATGGTATTCCCAATATCACCGTTTATTCTCCATCTTATTATGCGGACCTTAACAATGCCTTTGTTAATGCTTTGTACCATTGTGATGGGCCATGTGTAATCCGTTATCCAAGAGGTAGTGAACCTCAGTTGCCTGAAGGGTATGTATGCTCAGGTAACAGTTTTGATGTGTTTGGTGACGATGATGCAGAAATTGCTCTTGTTACTTATGGCAGACTTTTCGGTGAAGGTTACAAAGCATATAAAAAACTTGAGGCTGAAGGTATAAAAGTTAAGTTAATCAAACTCAATATAATTGTCCCTATTCCTGAAGAGGTAATGGATTATATTAGAGGTGTAAAAAAGGTCTTTATGTTTGAAGAAGGCATAAAAACAGGTGGTGTAGGTGAGAGTTTTGCCAGTGAGATGCTTAAATATAAGTTATCACCTGAGTTTAATTTAACAGCATTTCCTGATTGCTTTGTTAAACAAGGCAAAACAGATTCTATATTAAAACAATATAAATTAGATTGTGACGGAATGGTAGAAAAGATTAAGTATGAGTGATAAAAAGAGACTTGATATAGTTTTATTTGAACAAGGCTATGCTGAGAGTCGTGAGAAAGCAAAAGCCTTGATAATGTCAGGCATAGTTTATGTTAATGACCAAAAAGAAATAAAAGCAGGTAGAGACATTAAACCTGACGATACAATCGAGGTAAGAGGAGCCACGCTTAAATATGTAAGTCGTGGTGGCTTGAAGCTTGAAAAGGCAATGTCAAGTTTTCCTATTGAGCTTAATGGTTTCGTTTGTATGGATATTGGTGCATCTACCGGTGGTTTTACCGATTGTATGTTGCAAAACGGGGCAAACAAAGTTTACTCTATTGATGTAGGTTACGGTCAACTTGCATGGAAACTTCGTAGTGATGAAAGAGTTGTTAATCTTGAAAGAACAAATTTCCGTTATGTAACAAGGGAACAAGTGCCTGAAGAAATAGATTTTGCATCTGTGGATGTTTCGTTTATTTCTCTTAAACTTATTTTACCGGTAATGTATGATTTGCTTAAAAACGATGGTGAAGCGGTTTGCCTTATAAAACCGCAATTTGAGGCAGGGCGTGAAAATGTTGGTAAAAAAGGCGTTGTCAGGGACCCTGCTGTGCATGAGAATGTTATTAAAACAATAGCAGAGTTTGCAAATTCTCAAAGTTTTGCCGTTTTAGGTCTTGAACATTCTCCTGTTAAAGGTCCTGAGGGGAATATTGAATATCTTATGTACTTAAAAAAATGCAATTGTCCCCAGAATTCATTTGATGTGATATCAACTGCAAAAGAACTTGTTGAGCGTTCTCATAACGTGTTGGATAAATGAGGTGTTTATTTGAGGTTTTATGTAATTCCTAATATGACAAGAGAAAATGCTTTTTTAGTCACATCTGCAGTTTTACAAGAAATAAAAAAACTTAATTGTAAAGCAATAATGTCTGTGGATTTAGAAAATGATTTTGGTTCTCAGGAATTTGTTTCTTATGAGAATTATCAAAGTATCGAAAAAGCAGATGTGGTAATTTCTGTTGGTGGCGATGGCTCTTTTATAAACGCCGCAAAAATTGCGACTGAGTATAATAAACCTATATTGTGCATTAATGCAGGTAAACTTGCTTATCTTGCTTGTATGGAAGGGAACGAAATTAATCTGCTTTCTAAGGTTGTTTCCGGTGAGTATGTAACAGAAAAACGTATGATGTTGGATGTTTCTGTCGTTGACGAGAATGGTACAATGATATATCACTCAAATTGCATCAATGATGCAGTTGTTTCACGTAGCGGCAGTATCAGGATAATGAAGGTATCTGCTTTTTGTAACGGAGCTCCGTTAATTGAATATATGGCAGATGGCGTGATTGTCTCAACTCCGACAGGCTCAACGGCGTATTCCTTATCCGCAGGTGGCCCTGTTGTTGACCCTTGTGTTGAAAGTATTTTACTTACACCTGTTTGTTCGCACAGTGTTTTTTCACGTTCAATAGTTTTAAGTGGAGCATCTTGTCTTGAACTTATACACGATAACAGTGGTGAAGCAATTTTATCCTGTGACGGTCAGGCAGCGGTTTGTGTGCCTGCCAACGCGAAGGTTATTGTTAAACGTTCCGAAAATTATGCTTCGTTTATAAAAATCAAGCGGGATACTTTTATAGATATTCTTAACAAAAAAATTTCGGGATAGGTGACTGGATTATGAAAAAGAAAAGACATAAATTAATATTGGAACTTATTGAAAAATACGATATAGGCACACAGGATGAGCTTCTTGTTATGCTCAGGGATAAGGGCTGTGACGTCACTCAGGCTACCGTTTCCCGAGATGTGAAGGAACTCAGGCTTCTTAAGGTTCTTGGTTCAAATGGTATATATAAATATTCGGTTGAAAAAGTAGCGGATAACGGCTATGCAGGTATGTTTGATGCTCTTTTCCAAAGTGCAATGACTAAGGTTGATTATGCCGGTAATATATGTGTTATTAAATGTTCACCGGGTCTTGCAGGCGCCGCATGTGCAACTATTGATGCCATGAATGTTCATGAGGTTGTTGGCACAATTGCAGGTGACGATACAATTTTTATGCTTTGCAGAACATCAGATGAAGCACATGGTGTTGCAGAAGCACTTAATAGAATGATAGGGAGATAAGATTTATGCTTTCCGTTTTAAAAATCAAGAACATAGCAATAATTGAAAGTGCCGAGATTGAGTTTTCAAGGGGCTTTAATGTTCTTAGCGGTGAAACGGGTGCAGGTAAATCAATAATTTTAGATTCAATTAACGCAGTATTGGGCTTTCGCACCTCACGTGAACTTATCAGAACGGGGGAGACGGAGGCACAAGTTACTGCGTTGTTTTCATGTGTGAATAAAAATGTTGAGGTTAAGCTCAACGAACTTTCTTTACCTGTTAGTGACGATGGAAGCTTACTTGTCTCAAGAACAATCGGTTTTGACAAAAACGTGTGTAAGGTCAATAATGCCTTAACAACTGTTACTGCTCTGAGAGAGTTGGGTGCAGAGTTGATGAGTATACACGGTCAACAGGATAACAGGGAGCTTCTTAATCCCGAAACACATATTGGTTATATTGATGCTTTAGCAGATAATAAAGAACTTTTAAATGCATACAAAGAGAAATTTAGTTATCTTCTTGATTTACAAACAAAAATCAAGCGAATTTCTGTGGATAAAGAAGAAAAGGCACGGCGTGTAGATATTTTAAATTATCAGATAGATGAAATAGAAAAGGCAGAAATTATTGTCGGTGAATGGGAATCATTAAAGAATCGCAGAACAGAACTGCAGAATTACGAAAAAATCCAAAGAGGCCTTTATGGCGCTTACGAGGCTTTATCAGGTGGCGATTCCTTTAATGGTGCAGTTGAACTTTTATCAGGTGCGATGCGTGAATTGAATTCTGTTTCTGCTTTTTCTCAGGAATTACAGGAGCTTTCCACAAAACTTTCTGAACTTTATTATGATGTAGAGGATATTGCGGATACTGTAAGGTCAAATATCAATGATGACGGCTTTTCGCAGGCAGAACTTGAAGAAGTTGAGTCCAGGCTTAGTTTATTACATAACCTTAGTAAAAAATACGGTGAAACAGAAGAAGATATTCTCGCTTTTCTTGATAATGCAAAATCAGAGTTAAACGATATCTCTTTTTCTGATGAGCAGCTTGAAGAGTTTAAAGCGGAGTTTAAAAAATCTAAAGAAGAAGCAACCCAGCTTGCTTTGGAACTTTCTCAAACACGTAAAAAAACTGCAGAGCAGTTTTCTTGTAAGGTATGTGATGAATTGAGGTTTCTTGATATGCCTCACATTGAATTTGTCGTCAGCTTTTCAACTGTTCCACTTTGCGAAAACGGCATAGACAGTGCAGAGTTTCTTATTTCTGCAAATATGGGTGAAGTTCCAAAGCCTCTTGCAAAAATTGCATCAGGCGGTGAATTGTCAAGAATTATGTTAGCCTTAAAAACAATTATGGCTGATAAAGATAAAGTTGAAACTATGATATTTGACGAAATTGATTCAGGTGTAAGTGGCAGAGCAGCAATGAAGGTTGCATCAAAACTTAAGGAAGTTTCTGTTGGTAAACAAGTTTTGTGTGTAACTCATCTTAGTCAGTTAATGGCGTACGCCGATAGTCATTATCTTATAAAAAAAGCTGCTTCTGACGGCAAAACGTATACAAGTGTTTCTTTACTTGATACAGATGGCAGAAAAGAAGAGATTGCCCGTATAATCGGTGGTGGCGAAATAACAGATATTCAATTAAAAAATGCAGAAGAATTATTGAATAATTCTTTAGGAGGAAGCATATGAAATTCGGAGTTTGTAGAGGGCTTGATGATTTTGATGCAATAAAGGCAGCAAAGGAAGCCGGGATTGATTATTTTGAAACAGGATTTGGCTGTCTTGCAAATTATGAAGAATCAAAATTTCTTGATTGTAAGGCTTATCTTGAATCAGTTGGGTTACCGTGTGTTGCGGCAAACAGTTTTATACCGGGTGAAATGAATTTGGTAGGTGAGTCTGTCGATTATTGTGCTATTGAAGATTATCTCGACAGAGGTTTTAGTCGTGCCGTTCAGTTAGGTGTTAAGAAAATCGTTTTGGGTTCAGGTAAAGCGAGAAGCTTTTCTGAAGATTATCCAAAAGAAAAAGCATATGAGCAAATTGCTCTTTTTTTAAAAGAATATGCTTCGCCAAAAGCAAAAAAAGCAAATTGTATCATTGTTCTTGAACCATTGAGGTTTTGTGAAACATCAATGATACACACAGTAGCAGATGGTGTTGAGGTGGCAAAGCTCAGCGGTGCAGATAATATTTTTTCTTTAGCAGATTTGTATCACGTTTACGGTAATGATGATTCAATAGCAGGTATGATGGAATTGAGCGGTAATGTTAAGCATTCTCATATTGCAGAGCCTGTAAAACGACTTTTTCCTTCTTGTAATGATTGCGAAGAGGTTAAATATATTTATCGTGAATTTATCAGAACGTTAGAGAAAATTGGTTGTGATACTTGTTCAATAGAAGCTCATACCGATGATTTCGTGAAGGATGTTATTGATGCTGCTAACGTGCTTAAAGCTATATGATTTTATAGTGTTGACAAGCAAGTTTAGTGGTTTTATAATGAAAATATAAATTATAAATTGGGGGATTTACAAATGGGCAAGATTTTAATTATGGACCATCCTTTAATTCAACATAAGCTTTCAATTCTCAGAGACGTTAATACAGGTTCCAAGGAATTCAGAGCACTTATTTCCGAGATTGCCAATCTTATTTGTTACGAAGCAACAAGGGATTTAACTTTGGAGGAAGTTGAGGTGGAAACACCGATTTGTGTTGCTAAAACAAAGGTTCTTTCAGGTAAAAAACTTGCAATTGTTCCGATTCTCAGAGCAGGTCTTGGTATGGTTGAGGGTATGTTGGCACTCGTTCCATCTGCAAAGGTTGGACATATCGGTCTTTATCGTGACCCTGAAACAGTTCAACCTGTTGAATATTATTGTAAGCTTCCTGCAGATATAGACCAAAGAGATGTTTTTGTTGTTGACCCAATGCTTGCAACAGGCGGCTCAGCAATCGATGCAATTACTCAGATTAAAAAACGCGGTGCAAAGCACATTAAATTTTTGGGTATTATTGCCGCACCTGAAGGTCTTGAAGCACTTTCACAGGCTCATCCTGATGTGGATATTTTCCTTGCATCACTTGATGAAAAATTAAATGACCATTGCTATATTGTTCCCGGTCTTGGTGATGCAGGAGACAGAATATTTGGTACAAAATAAAAAAGCAAACCGATTTCTTTTGAAATCGGTTTTTGTGTGGTAGGGTATGTATAAGAAAGTTATATCGATTTTACTCGTAGTGAGTTTTTTTACGTGTCTTGTTTCTTGCGATAGTGAAGAAACCGGAGTTGTGATTGATGAGCCGATAAAGGTTGCGGTAGGCACAGATGATTCTTCTTCTGTCTCTGCGGCACGGGATTATGCTTCGGTTAACGGTTACGAATTGGTGGAATATGATTTCCGTGAAGGTGCTATTGTTTCTGTTGAAAACGGTGTGAATGATTACGTTGTTTTAAACAGCGATAATATAACAGATGAATATCTTTCCAGTGTCAGTCTTGACTACGTAGAGGATACAGGATATAAAATTGAATACTGCGCTTATTTTGATAAAAACAATACTGATTTACAACAGTGTTTTAATCAGACCATTGAAGAAATGAAAACAGATGGTACTCTTGACAGTATTGACGAAGCACGTCTGAAGGGTAAAACGTATACACCAAAGGCTAATAAGAATCCAAAGGGTAGTATTACTATTCTTTGTACACCGATATTTGAGAACCGTTTGTATTATACCGATTCAGGTCAACTCAAAGGTGTTGAGTACGATATTATCCAAGAGCTTTGTAGTCGTTTGAATGTTAAAGCAGATATTGTAATTTATTCTGACTTTACCGTTATGTTTAGTGACCTTGATAAAGGGAAGGGTGATGTTGTGATTTCTTCTGCTACATACACGCAAGAAAGAGCGAGTCAATTCCTTTGCAGTGATATTTATGCTCAAACAACCTTCGGTGTTTATAAAGTTTCTTAAAAAAATAAAACCTCAAGGCAAATGCCTTGAGGTTTTTTGTTGTAACTTAATTATGCAAGTTCAGCAAAGTATTTGATTGTTCTAACCATCTGGCTTGTATAACTGTTTTCGTTATCGTACCAAGAAACAACCTGTACTTCGTAAAGGTCATCAGCAATCTTTGCAACCATTGTCTGTGTTGCATCGAAGAGTGAACCATATTTCATACCAATAACGTCTGAAGAAACGATTGGGTCTGTGTTGTAGCCGAAGCTAGCTGAAGCAGCAGCCTTCATAGCAGCGTTGATGCCGTCAACTGTAACGTCAGCACCTTTAACAACTGCTGTAAGGATTGTTGTTGAACCTGTAGCAACAGGAACTCTCTGTGCAGAACCGATAAGTTTGCCGTTGAGTTCTGGAATAACAAGACCGATAGCTTTTGCAGCACCTGTTGAGTTAGGAACGATGTTTGCAGCACCTGCACGAGCTCTTCTCATATCGCCTTTTCTGTGAGGACCGTCAAGAATCATCTGGTCACCTGTGTAAGCGTGGATTGTGCTCATGATACCGCTCTGGATAGGAGCATAATCGTTAAGAGCTTTTGCCATTGGAGCAAGGCAGTTTGTTGTACAAGATGCAGCAGAGATGATCTGGTCATCAGCTGTAAGTGTATCTTCGTTAACTGAGAAAACAACTGTTTTTGTTTCTTTGTCTGCTGGAGCAGAAATAACAACTTTTTTAGCACCTGCAGTGATGTGAGCCATGCTCTTTTCTTTTGAACAGTAGAAACCTGTGCATTCAAGAACAACGTCTACACCGATTTCGCCCCAAGGAAGTTCTGCAGCATTTGCCATAGCATAGATTTTAAGTGTTTTGCCATCTACAGTGATTGTACCTGCTTCGTCGTCTGCTTCAACAGTGTGAAGACCTTCGCCGATTCTACCGCAGTAGCCACCTTGTGCAGTGTCATACTTAAGAAGGTTAGCAAGCATTGATGGTTTTGTAAGGTCGTTGATAGCTACGATTTCGTAACCTTCAGCACCAAACATTTGACGGAATGCGAGACGGCCGATACGACCGAAACCGTTAATTGCAACTTTAACTGACATTTGAATTACCTCCAAATATTTATTAATTAGTTTATTTAACCTTAATCATTTTAACACAAAACAGAATAAATGCAACAACTTTGACATAATTTTAACTTAGATTTTTAACTTTTGTCATAATGCAAAAAAAATCAGTGCTTTATATCAACAAAAATGTACTTTTTTCTGTAAAATTACCAAATGTTTAAGGGTTAACTACGTTAATTAAGTTTCCGTTGAGGAAGCCTTTGATATTATTTTCAAGGATGCTCAAAAGACGCAGTCTTGTTTCATAAGCGGCCCAAGCAACATGCGGTGTAATTAAACAATTCGGTGCAGTCAATAATGGGTTATCTGTCTTTGGTGGCTCTGTGGATAAAACATCTGTACCATAGCCGGCAATATCACCGTTAACGAGAGCATCTTTTACGTCTTTTTCGTTGGCAACAGGACCACGGGAAGTGTTTATAATATAAGCACTCTTTTTCATTTTTGAAATAAAATCTTTGTTAATAAGACCTGCAGTACTATCTGTTAAAGGACAATGTACAGATATATAGTCAGATTCTTCAAGTACGTTATCAAGGGTAGTAAAGGTAATGTCAGGGTATCCGTCTTTTTTACCTGATGGGGTATATGCAATCACCTTCATACCAAATGCCTTTGCGATTTCCGCTACTCTTGAGCCGATTTTGCCAAATCCGATAATACCGAGGGTTTTGTTATCAAGCTCATAAAGAGGCTTGTTCCAATAGCAAAAATCCTCACATTTACTCCAGTTGCCTTTTTTTACATCTTCTGTGTATTTTGCAGTTTGATTAGTCAATTCTAATATATATGCAAAAACCATTTGGGCAACCGCATTAGTGGAGTATGCCGGAATATTAGAAACAGGAATATTCCTTTCTTTTAGTGCAGCACAATCAATCTGATTGAATCCGGTTGCAAGAGTTGAAACGTATTTGAGTTTTGGAAGATTATCAATAATTTCTCTTGTAAGTTGAACCTTGTTGACAATAAGAATATCTGCATCTTTACTGCGTTCAATAACAAGTTCAGGCTCTGTGCGAGGGTAAACAGTTAAATCTACAAGGTTTTCTATACATTCCCAAGATAAATCTCCCGGATTTTCTGTGTGGCCGTCAAGTATTACGGCTTTAAGTTTTTCTGTCATATCATCACCAGTGTTTATTATATACTAAACATAAAAATCTTTCAACTTATCTTTTACTTGAAATTATTACAACAATAGTATAAAATGAATACGTTCATATGTATTCATTTGAAACGGAGTGAGAAATTGAAGTCCGTAAAGTTAACAAGAGAACAAAAGCTTTGTCGTGCAATACGGTGGAGTGCACACGGTTGCTTCATCGGTGGTGCGGTGCTTGCTGTGGTTATGTACATTCTTACAATACCGCAGATTCAAAAAAGTCTTGAGAATCTTGATTTATGGTTTACAAATTTTGAACTTTTTATTGCTCAATATGAAAGCTTCGCGGCATTTTTTCTTTTGATGTTTTTGTTTTTGTTTAAAAGCTTTGTGCCTGTGATTCCTTTTTCGGTGTTGTTTATTGCCAGTGGTATGGTTTTTGATGCACCACTTGCTTTTGTTATAAACGTATTCGGCTTTATGCTTTTGTGTACGGTTAAGTTTTATTGGGGCAGAGAAAAAGGTGGCGGCAAAGCTCATAAATTGGCAAATCGCTCTCAAAAGATTTATAAATTTATGGATTTTGGCGGTAAAGGCAATAAGTGGATGTTATCGCTTATGCGGTTTGTCCCGTTTTTTCCGGTGAATACCGTAAGTCGGGCATATGGAGCGACTGAAATGAAAATAGGTCGTTACCTTGCGTTTTCTCTTTTAGGTTTTCTGCCGCGGCTTGTTTTATGGAGTGTTATTGGTTTCAATATTTTTGACCCATTTACAATTCAGTTTATGGCACCTATAATTATGTTGCTTGTAATAAGTGGCATTTCTTTATTGATTTTAAATGATATTCTGGAACGAAAGGATGTTCAAAATGCAAAAAAATGATATTAAAACAACATTGTTTTCAGAGCGTCTTTCAGTTGTTTACGGTGATGATGCCGCAAATCAGCAGGAAAGATACTATTCTCTTGCAGAAAGATTTGAAAAAGAATTTGGTGAGATATCGAATCTTCGTTTCTTTTCTGCTCCGGGCAGAACAGAAGTAGGTGGCAACCATACAGACCATAACAATGGTAAAGTTCTTGCCGCAGCAGTTAATCTTGATGCAGTTGCAGCAACACAAGCACGTGATGACGGTATAATCTGTGTTAATTCTCAAGGTTATGAGCCTCTTGTGGTTGATACTGCAGACCTTTCAGTAATTGATAGTGAAAAGGGTACATCTCTTGCTCTTATCAGAGGTGTGTGTGCAAGATTCAATGAGCTCGGATATAAATACGGCGGTTTTAATGCTTGTGTAACTTCTGATGTTCTTTCAGGCTCCGGTCTTTCTTCATCTGCGGCATATGAGGTTCTTATTGGTACAATACTTAATTATCTTTATAACGATGGTAAAATTAATGCGGTTGAAATTGCACAGATTTCTCAATATGCAGAAAACGTTTATTTTGATAAGCCTTGCGGACTTATGGACCAGACTGCTTGCTCAGTAGGCGGTTTTGTTAAAATAGATTTTGAAGATACTTCAAAGCCGATTATAGAAAAGGTTGATTTTGATATTGCAAAGCACGGCTATAATCTTTGTATTGTAGATACAGGTGGAAACCATGCAGATTTAACAGGTGATTATGCTGCAATTCGTCTTGAAATGAATAGTGTTGCAGAGTATTTTGGTAAGAAGGTTCTTCGTCAGGTTGCTGAAGCAGACGTTATGGCAAATATCGGTAATATCCGTAAAAATACAGGTGACAGAGCAATAGAAAGAGCAATTCATTTCTATAATGAAAACAAGCGTGTTGAACGTCTTTCCAAGGCTCTTTCTGAAGGCGATTTTGATTCCTTTAAGGCAGCAATAATCGAAAGCGGTAAATCCTCATATATGTATAACCAGAACTGCTTTACACTTACAAATCCTTCTGAGCAACCGGTGGCTCTTGCACTTTGTGTTGCAGAAGAACTTCTTAAGGGTAAAGGTGCATACCGTGTTCACGGTGGCGGATTTGCGGGTACAATTCAAGCTTTTGTTCCTGTGGATGAAACAGATAATTTCGTAAAAGCAATGAGTAGCTTCTTGGGTGAAAAATCTTGTTACATACTTAAAGTAAGAAGCCACGGCGGTTGCGAAATATGATTAAAAAAACAAGTGATTTATCGGACATAAGAGGTAGTTTGCCTCTTATGTCCGTAATTCAAACTGATTTTTATTTTGCGTGTAGTGAAACTGATGGCGTCTTTTGTCAGGAAATTGATAATCAAAAGACGCTGGTATTGTCTTTAAGAGGTCCGACTGCTACAATATGCAGAATATCGGATAACGTTGACGTTGATGAGTTGGCTTCATTTTTGCAATTCCGTCAGATAGACAATGTTTTATCTGATTTCTTTTTTGCGGGTTTTAACCTTGAAAGTCGATATGTTTTAAAGGCAAATCCTCAAATTTTTTCTTGTGGAAATATAACGCTTCTGACTCCTGAATCAAGATTGTGCGATTATGAGAATGTTTTTGGTTTACTTTCTTGTAATGGCGAATTTGAAGTGTGGTATCCGCCGTTTTCAAAAAAAGTAAATAAATTTTGTGCCTTTGGTGTTTATAGTGTTGAAAATAGTATTCCCATAAGTTGTGCGGTTGCACCCTTTGTAAGTGATAAAATAGGTATCGTCGCAGGTGTGTTTACAAAAGAAAGTCACAGAAAAAAAGGCTATGCAACGAACTGTGTAAAAGGTCTTCTTTCAAATATGAAAAGTAACGGCATAGAAGAGGCGTATCTTTGGTGCGAAGCTCAGAATATAAAATTATATGAAAATATTGGTTTTTCGGTTTGTGGAAAAATTTATGTAAAAAAGGAAGAGTAAAATGTCTTTTTTTGAGTTTAACGAGTATTTACAGAATCTTTCAAACAAAGCGCTTTTAAAATGTAAAGAGCAGTTTGATGAGATAGATAAATTAACAGAATTTAACCAACAAAGAGTGCTTAAGGCCTTTATAAATAATGGCGTTTGCGAGAGTCACTTTGTTGCATCAACAGGCTACGGCTATGGTGACAGAGGCAGAGAGGTTCTTGATGAATTAACTGCCGAGATATTCGGTGCAGAGGATGCTGTAATCCGTCATAGTTTTGCAAGTGGTACACATACTCTTGCAGTAATGCTTTTTGGTGTTTTAAGACCGGGGGATAATGTTATTTGTGTAACCGGTACACCGTATGATACAATTCACTCTGTAATTGGAATCAGCGGTGAAGGAATGGGCTCATTAAAGGATTTTGGAGTAACCTTTGATATTGTTGAGCTTCTTCCGGATGGCACTCCTGATTATGACAATATTCAACTTGCTTTAAAGAAAAAAGAATACAAAGCCGCATATATTCAACGTTCAAGAGGATATTCCTTAAGACCTTCTCTTTTGCATAAGGATATAAAAAAACTTTGTGATATTGTAAAAAATAACAGCAAAGCATTTGTTATGCTCGATAACTGTTATGGTGAGTTCACCGAGTATGAAACTCCGTCTGATGCAGGTGTAGACCTTTTTGCAGGCTCTCTTATAAAAAATCCGGGCGGTGGAATTGCCAAGTGTGGCGGATACATCGCAGGTCGCAAGGACCTTGTAGAGCTTTGCACTTATCGTATGACAACACCGGGTGTTGGCAGAGAGGTTGGTGCAACTCTCGGTAATTCCAGAGATATTTTTATGGGGCTTTTCCATGCACCTCATGTAACAGGTGAGGCATTAAAGGTTGCAATTTTCACAGCCGCTCTTTTTGAAGAAATGGGCTATGAAGTTTCACCAAAATACAATGAACAAAGAGCAGATATAATACAGAGCATAAAACTCCAGAAGCCTGAAAAGCTTATTGCTTTTTGTCAGGGTTTGCAGAGTGGTTCCGTTGTGGATAGCTTTGTTGTTCCTGAACCATGGGCAATGCCGGGTTATGATAGTGACGTTATTATGGCGGCAGGAGCATTTACAAATGGTTCGTCTATTGAACTTTCTGCCGATGCTCCTTTGCGTGAGCCTTTTGCCGTATGGCTTCAGGGTGGACTTAATTTCCATAGCGGTAAAATAGGTGTAATGCTTGGTGCTCAGAAAGTATTGGAAATTGAATAAATCTTTTCTGCGATTTCTTTAAATGCAGGTCCGCAATCACTACCGCCGGAGGAACCATTTTCCTTCAGTATGCAGATAGTGTATTGCGGATTTTCTTTTGGAAAAAATCCCACAAACCAACAAATGTTGATTTCTTTACTGTTACTGTCAAATTGACCGCTTTGTGCAGTAGCGGTTTTTGCACAACAAGAAAACAGGTCGCTTTTTGCACTGGTTCCTGTACCGCTTACCGTTGTTAAGAAAAGGGCATCCTTTAATATGTTGCACGTGTTCTCATCTAATACCTTTTCCTTTTGTTTATCCTTTGCTTTTTCTAATGTGCCGTTTCTTTTTACAATTCCGTTAATAAGTGACGGTTCAATGTAATATCCGCCGTTTCCTATTGCGGAAAATATTGATGCAATTTGTAGTGGTGTTGCAGAAAGTCTACCTTGTCCAAAAGACAGATTTGCAACGTCACCATTGTTTGTGCATTCCTCAATTTCAGGTAAAGTACCTGAAGAGGTTGTAAAACCGTTTCCTAAATTGATTGCCTCTCCAAGATGTAGTTTTTTTGATGTATCAATTATTTTTTCTGCAGTTGTATGGATACCAAGATTTATAAAATATGAATTACAAGATTTTGATAGGGCATCGTTAAAGTTTATTTTTCCGTGACCATCTGCTTTGTTGCAGTTGAATAGGAGTCCGTTTATGTTAACTGAACCCGTGCATTCATAGGTTTTTAAAGGGACTTCATTCTCTAATGAAGCGGCGGCAGTTATTGTTTTAAATACTGAGCCTACAGAAAAAGCTGAAAAAGCACGGTTAATAAATGGAGCATCCGTGTTGTTTACGTAATCAGATAAATTCTCTTTGTTATAAACAGGTGTGGATGCACAGGCGAGTATTTTGTTGGTGCTTGTTTCAAGTACTATTCCGGTACCCTTTGTGATTAGATTATTAATCAAAGCATCTTCAACAATTTTTTGAAAATCTTTGTCAATTGTTAATGAAATTCCACCGGTGCTGTAGTAACCATCATCCTTTATAACAATATCTTCACCTGTCAGTACGCGTCCTCTTGCATCTGCCGAGTATGTTACGCTTAATGTTCCACCGTTATTTTTCAGTAAGTCGTTATAATATTTTTCTACACCGCAAAGTCCGTTGTTTGTCTTGTCTGTATAGCCGAGCACATGACACAGAAATGTATCAGTGTTTTTGGTGTAGGTTTTAAGAAGTTTAACATCTTCACAATTATCCGTGTTGTGCAAGAATAAGGATTTTTCTATAATGAAACGACCATTCTGAACATCTTCAATTATTTCCTTTGGGGCATTTACGCCACGTAAATAATCAAGTGCTTTTGCAGACGGATTTATACAAACTGTATCTGTAAAGGAACTGTTTGTGATAGGGGAACAATTTCTGTCGTAAATTGTTCCTCTTACGTAATCTATTTCTTTTGTTCTGTAACCATTATCAATCGATACGTTTTCGGGGTAAACGGATAAATAAAAAAGTCTTATTGACATTGCCGTGAAAAGCATAATAATCATCAGAAGTAAAGAGGTAATTCTTTTTTTCATAAAACCACATTTCTTTTATTTTTTTAATTATTGTTTGACATTCCGTAGGATAATATTATAATTAATATATAAATATTTATTTGGGAGATTATATGAACAATCGTTTTTCACGGACCATAAGTGTAATTGGCGAGGATAATTTTAAAAAACTGAATAGTTCATCCGTTATCGTTTTCGGTCTTGGTGGCGTAGGCGGTTCTGCTTGCGAAGCTCTTGTCAGGTCAGGTATAGGCACAATCGGTATAGTGGATAAGGATGTTGTTGATATCACAAACATTAACCGCCAGGTAATAGCAACAGATGAAACTGTGGGTATGGCAAAAACAGAGGCTATGGAAAAGCGTCTTAAAAGTATCAATCCTGACGTGGTGATAAAAAAGTATAATCTTTTTTATCTTCCCGAAACTGCAGAGTCAATAAATCTTTCCGAATACGATTTTGTTGTTGATTGCATAGATAATGTTACTGCTAAAATTGAATTGGCAGAGCGTTGTCAAAAGCAGAATGTTAAAATAATTTCTTCTATGGGTACAGGCAATAAGCTTCATCCCGAAATGTTGGAAATAGCAGATATCAGTAAAACAAGTGTATGTCCTTTGGCAAGGGTAATGCGTAGAGAATTAAGAAATCGTGGGATTAATAAATTACCTGTGGTTTATTCGAAAGAAGAACCTGTAAAAACGAACTTATCTGTTCCGGGCTCTATGTCTTTTACTCCACCGGTTGCAGGGTATTTAATATGCTCTTACGTTATACGGGAATTACTTGAAATGAAATAAATAGAGGTGTTATATGAAATTTATTCCGTGTGAAAAAGCGGGAATTGTAGAGGGCTTTGCTCTTCTTAAATCCTGTGAAAAAAAGAGTGCAAAAAACGGAACCTTTTATCTTGATGCAGTACTTGCAGATAAAGATGGTGAAATGTTTGCAAAAATGTGGGATTACAGAGAAGACGTAGTCTCATTACCAACGGTTAATTCTGTGGTTAAGGTGCGTGGTTCACTTCAACAGTATAACGGTAATGACCAGTTTATTATTCAACGTATACGTGAAACGAATATGAACGATAATGTTAATATTAGTGATTTTATTAAATCTGCTGACTGTGATGGCGAAGTAATGCTTCAGGCAATTTTAAGAATTGTTGAGGGCTTCGCAGATGATGAACTTAAAACGGTTGTTCTCGGAATGCTTGAAGACAATAAAGCCAGTCTTCTTACTTTCCCTGCAGCAGAAAAATTGCATCATGCAATGCGTGGCGGTTTACTTTACCATACGCTTTCCATTGTTCGTCTTGCAGAAAGTGTATGTGCAATTTATCCTTGTATAGACAGAGATTTGCTTCTCTCAGGTGCTATTCTTCACGATATAGCAAAACTTCGTGAATATAGCCTTAATTCAACAGGGATGGTAGATGGTCATACACTTGAGGGTATGCTTTTAGGTCATCTTGTTATGGGTGCAGAGGATGTAGGTAAAAAGTGTGACGAGTTAGGTATTGACGCAGAGAAAAAGTATCTTCTTCAGCATATGCTTATTTCTCATCACGGTAAGCTTGAATTTGGCGCTGCAGTCAGACCAAGCTTTATAGAAGCAGAGGTTCTTAGTCAACTTGACCTTTTTGATGCTAATATATATGAAATGGCAGATGCAGTAAAAGATGTTGCAAAGGGTGACTTTACAGGGCGTTTGTGGATGCTTGACAACAGACGTTTTTATAACCACGGCAGGTTAAATGTTGAGCCTGTTGCAAATATTATTGAGGAGGATTAATTTATGCGAAATCATGAAGTTACAACTGTTCAGAAATTACTGAAAGAAGATGGTTCCTTGCGTGAGCCGGGTTGGTCAAAACAACTTGTTCAGCAATATAGCAGGGATGATATTAAAGCTCCAAAATTCAGAATTAAAGAATGGGATTATTATCTCGTAGTTTCTGAGGAACATGACATCGCAGTAGCATTTACTCTTTCTGATGATGGTTACATAGGTCTTCAGTCTGCATCTTTTCTTGATTTGGGTTCAAAACCATGGGAGCATACAGAAACAATTCTTAATGCTTTGCCAATGGGTAAATTTAAGTTGCCTGTATCAAGTGAATCAGGTGTTACAAAGTATAAAGATAAGCGCCTTGATATGAGCTTCACTGCAGGTAATAACAAACGTGTGCTTTATTGTGATTTTAAAAAATTCAATGGCGAAAAAGACCTTAAATGTAACATTACACTTTCTCAACCACCAATGGATACAATGGTAATTGCTACTCCATGGAAAGAGAAGAAAACTGCTTTCTATTACAATCAAAAAATCAACTGTATGCGAGCAAGCGGTACAATTGAATATGATGGTGTTACATATAACCTTAATCCTGAAACAGACTATGGTACTCTTGACTGGGGGCGCGGTGTCTGGACTTATGATAATACATGGTATTGGGGTTCAGGTAATATGACAGTAAACGGTAAACCTTTTGGTTTTAATATCGGTTACGGTTTTGGCGATACTTCCGCCGCAAGTGAAAATATTCTTTTCTATGACGGTAAATGTCATAAGCTTGATGATGTTACCTTTAATATCCCTGCAAGTAGTTACACAGACCCTTGGACATTTACATCAAGTGATGGAAGATTTGAAATGGACTTTGTTCCTATTCTGGACAGAGCTGCAAAAATAGATGTTAAATTTATTATTACAGACCAACATCAGGTGTTTGGCAGACTTAGTGGTAAGGCAGTGCTTGATGACGGAACTGTGCTCGAAATCAAAGACTGTCTTTGCTTTGCAGAAGATGTACATAATAAATATTGAGGTGCCAAATGGAATATACTGAAGTAAAACTTTTTGTTAAAACAGAAGATACCGAAAGAGCATCATCAATTGCAATAATGACTGTTCCTTACGGTATTTACATTGAAGATTACAGCGATTTGGAGCAAGGTGCCTGGGAAATTGCACATATTGATTTGATTGATGAGGATTTGCTTAATAAGAACAGAGAAGAGTCAATAATTCACATTTTTATTGAAGAAGGCAACAACCCTAATGAGGCAGTATCGTTCTTGACAGAACGCCTTAATGCTGAGGGGATAAGTAACCGCATAGAAACAGATGGTGTTAATTCTGATGACTGGCAAGATAAATGGAAAGCGTTTTTCAAGCCACAAGCAATAGGCGAACGCCTTTTCGTAAGACCTGTATGGATAGATGATTATGATAGTGGCAACAGAGCCGTGCTTAATATTGAACCGGGTGCAGCTTTTGGTACGGGTACTCACGAAACAACACGTCTTTGCCTTGAAACTCTTGACAAAACTATTAAAGAAGGCGACACTGTACTTGATATCGGATGTGGTAGCGGTATACTTGCAATTGCCTCAATGCTTCTTGGAGCAAAAGAAGGCTTTGGTGTCGATATTGACCCGTTAGCTGTTAAAACTGCTAAAGAAAATGGTTTAATGAATGGACTTGAGGAACCGGAACTTACTTTTGTTTGCGGTGACCTTGCAGATAAAGTCACAAAAAAATATGATGTTGTTGTTGCAAATATTGTGGCAGATATCATCATCCTTTTCAGTACACAGGTTAAAGCTTTTATGAAAGATAACGGCATTTTCGTTGCATCAGGAATTATAGATACAAGGGCAGATGAAGTTGTTGTTGCTCTTCAGAGTGCAGGTCTTATTGTTACAGAGCGTATAGAAGATAATGGCTGGGTTTGCCTTGTTTGTAAATAATAATTAATGCTACTTTCTCATATATTTTCACGAGGTGAATTTATATGAGAAAGTTTTTTTGTTTTGTTTTTATTTGTACTGTATTGCTGAATGTTTTTTGCTTACCGGTAAATGCAGCAAACAAAAGTGAAGTTGCTCCTGTCAATATTGAGTCAAAAGGGAACACTAAAACGGCTTTGCCTGTTGAAATCAAGGCGAAATCCGCTGTTTTGATGGATGTGGCTACCGGAGAAATTTTACTCGAATACAACAAGGATGAAAAATTATATCCTGCATCTGTTACAAAAGTAATGACTTTGCTTCTTGTAGCAGAGGCAATAAATAATAAGCAAATATCTTTAACGGATAAGATATCGTGCTCTGAGAATGCAGCATCTAAAGGCGGTTCACAGATATGGTTGGAGCCGGGTGAGGTTATGACGGTAGAAGAGCTTCTTCGTGCTACCATAATCGGTAGTGCAAACGACGCCGCAACACTTCTTGGTGAGTATGTTTCAGGTAGTGAACCTGCTTTTATTACCCTTATGAATCAGAGAGCAAAGGCCCTTGGTATGAATAATACTCATTTTGTTAATGCAACAGGTTTGGATGATACAACCGATGAGCATCTTACTACTGCAAACGATATTGCGATTATGTCGCGTGAGCTTCTTAAGTACGATTTTATACTTAAATACACAACCGTATGGATGGATTCGTTGCGTAATGGTGCAACTGAACTTGTAAATACAAATAAGCTTGTTCGTTTTTATGATGGAACAACAGGATTAAAAACGGGTACAACTGCAAAAGCAGGTTGTTGCATAAGTGCAAGTGCCAAAAGAGATGACATGCATCTTGTGGCAGTTGTTTTAGGTAGTGATACTAGTGATGACAGATTCAATACTGCTAAAGCAATGCTTAACTGGGGATTTTCAAATTATTGCATTTATCAGCCTGTATTAGATAAAACGATAGCTAAGGAGATTGCAGTGTTAAACGGTATAACAGATACAGTGGAAATCAAAACACCTCAATTATCACCTGTGCTTATAAAAAAATCACATGAGGATAGCGTGAAGGTTGAATATGACTTGTGTGAAGATGTTCAGGCACCTGTTTTAAAAGACCAGACTTTGGGTAGCGTATCTGTCTTTGTGGGCGATAAGCAGGTGAGTTCTTATAAAATTCTTGCCGGAACCGAAGTGAAAAAACTAACGTTTTATTCTGCATTATTAAAAATACTGAACTATATTTCTAATGGGGAATATTCATATCCGTTTTTGAACGGAAACCCTTGATTTTGCTTGACTTTTGCTGTTTCTTTTGTTAAAATAAACTGATAATTTTTATTCCTTTAAGGAGTGTTTTTATGTTTTATACATCAACAAGAGATAATAGCGTAAAAGTAACCGCATCAAAAGCCATTGCGGATGGTATTTCTCGTGAAGGCGGTCTTTATATTCCAGAGAGTATTCCGACTCTTTCTGCGGATGAACTTAAAAGTCTTTGCAAGGCAGATTATAAAGAACGTGCTAAAAAAGTGCTTGGTCTTTACCTTACTGATTTTACAGAAGAAGAGCTCAATATGTGTGTAGAGGGTGCATACGCAGACGGTAAATTTGCATCTGAATTTGTGGCACCTGTTGTTAAACTCCGCGACAATGTAAATATTCTTGAACTTTTCCGTGGTCCTACATGTGCATTCAAAGATATGGCGTTGCAGATTCTCCCGTATCTTCTTACAGTTTCTGCTAAAAAGAATCTTAAAGATAAAGAAATTGTAATTCTTGTTGCTACATCCGGTGATACAGGTAAGGCAGCACTTGAAGGCTTTAAGGATGTTGAAGGTACAAAGATTCTTGTTTTCTATCCTGTGGACGGCGTAAGCCCGATGCAAAAGCTTCAGATGACAACACAGGAAGGCTCCAATGTTGGCGTTTGTGCAATCGAAGGTAACTTCGATGATGCCCAGACAGGCGTAAAATCTATTTTCACAAATCAGGAGATTCTTGATAGATTTGAAAAGAATAATCTTGTCTTTTCATCTGCAAACTCAATTAACTGGGGCAGACTTGCACCGCAAATTGTTTATTATGTTTCTGCATATTGTGATATGGTTAACAATGGCTCAATTGAATTTGGTGATGAAATCAATATTGTTGTTCCAACAGGTAATTTCGGCAATATTCTTGCTGCGTACTTTGCAAAAGAAATGGGCTTGCCTGTAAAGAAGCTTATTTGTGCATCAAATGCAAATAATGTTCTTACAGAATTCATCACAACAGGTACATACGACAGAAATCGTAATTTTTACGCAACATCTTCACCGTCAATGGATATTCTTATTTCATCTAACCTTGAAAGACTTCTTTATATCCTTTGCGGTAGAAATGATGCTACAATAAACGAATGGTTCACATCTCTTAAAGATAACGGCAAATATACTGTAAGCGATGATGTTAAAGAGCAAATTCAACTTCTTTTTGCAGCAGGTTGCTGTGATGACGAGCAAACTTGGGCAACAATAGGTGAAACTTACGCTTCAGATAATTATCTTGCAGATACTCATACTGCAGTTGCGATTAATGTTTGTTATGATTATATTTTGAAAACCGGGGATACAACACCGGTTGTTGTTGCCTCAACTGCTTCACCGTTTAAATTCTCAAAAGCGGTTCTCGGTGCAGTTGAAACAGATAAAAATGAGTATGCCGACGAGTTCAGCACAGTTAAAGCACTTGAAGATATTTCAGGTCTTGAAGCACCAAAGCAGCTCTCTGCTCTTAAGGGTAAAGAAGTACGCTTTACAAAGGTTACCTCAAAAGACAATATGGCAGACGTTGTGTTTGATATGTTGGGGATATAAAAAATGTCATTGTTTACAATAGGTGACCTTCATCTGTCGTTATCTGTGGATAAACCGATGGATATTTTTAAGGGGTGGACCGATTATGTAGACCGCCTTAAAAGCAATTGGAACAGTATTGTTTCTCCTGAAGACAGTGTTGTTATTCCCGGTGATATTTCATGGGCAATGAATATAAACGAGGCAAAAAAAGATTTTGAATTTATAAATAACGAACTTAACGGAACAAAGTACATTCTCAAAGGTAACCATGATTATTGGTGGAACACCATGAATAAAATGAATAAGTTCCTTGAAGAAAATCAGTTCGATAAAATCAAAATCATTCACAACAATGCTTATCAGGTTGAAGGATTTGTTCTTGCAGGTACTCGCGGTTGGTTTTACGATGATTCTGCAGGGGATATTGATAAGGTTATTTTAAGGGAAGCAGGCAGACTTCGTCTTTCGCTTAAAGAAGCACAAAAATACGAAGGTGAAATTATAGCGTTCCTTCATTATCCACCTTTAAACGAGGTGCAAAAGTGCGAAGAAATTTTATCCGTTATTGAGGAGTTCCCGGTTAAGCAATGCTTTTTTGGTCATCTTCACGGGTTTGTTGCTCCGGGTTGCTCTTCGATTGACAATAATGGTGTACAATTTAAGCTCGTTTCCGCAGATTATTTGCACTTCACTCCGAGACTTATTACAAAAAGTCAGACTGATATAATATAAAAACCATAAATAATTAATGAAATTTCCCAAATAATGGAAAATAATTTAAAAAATAGTGGAAATTCATGGATTATTGTGATATAATTCAACAGTTATAATATGTTCGCAAAATGAAAGGATGTTATTGTGATGTTAAAGTCTTGCGAAAAAATCGAAACAAACGTATATGCTCTCGAAGTAGCACTTGAAGGTGATGCTTTTAAAGCGGCAGTTTCTAAGGCATATACAAAAACAAGGGGCAAATACAATGTTCCGGGTTTCCGTAAGGGTAAAGCTCCTAAACACATTATTGAAACATACTATGGTAAAGAAGCATTCTGGTATGATGCAATCGATGCGGAATATCCTGCTCTTTTCGAAGAAGCAGTTAAAGAAGCAGGTATTACACCTGTAGCTGCTCCTCATGATGATGAGATTGCAGAAATGAATGAAAACGGTTTCGTTATCAAATTTAAAGTTACTGTTAAGCCTGAAGTTGAACTTAAAAAGTACAAAGGCATCAAAGCAGAAAAAGAAAAAGTTACTGTTAAAAAGGCAGAAATCAAAGAAGAAGTTGAAAGAGCTCTTGAAAAAGACTCAAAGCTTGTTGCTGTTGAAGGCAAAGCTGCTAAAAAAGGTGACATTGCAACAATCGACTTCGAAGGTTTCCTTGATGGTGTTGCTTTTGAAGGCGGTAAAGGCGAAAATTACGACCTTGAACTTGGTTCAGGCAACTTTATTCCTGGTTTTGAAGAACAGGTTATCGGCCACAAAGCAGAAGAGGAATTTGATATTGATGTTACTTTCCCTGAAGATTACGGCGCAGAAGACCTTGCAGGTAAAGCAGTTGTATTCAAAATCAAACTTCATAAGATTATGAAAAAGGAACTTCCTAAATATGACGATGAATTCGTTAAGGATGTTTCTGAATTCGATACAATCGCAGATTATGAAAAACATCTTGAAGAAGAAATCAAAGCTCGTAAAGAAGCTGCTGCAGACCGTGAATTTGAAAACAAAGTTATGGATACTCTTGTTGAAAATGTTAAGGCAGAAATTCCTGCAGTTATGATTGAAAAAGAAGTTGATAACCAAATCAACGAGTTTGATTACAGACTTCGTTCACAGGGTATGTCAATGGATATGTATCTTCAGTATCTCGGTATGGATGTTGCTGCTCTTCGTGATAGCTACAAAGACGGTGCAGAAAAGCAAGTTAAACTTCGTCTTGCTCTTGAAAAGATTATTGAGCTTGAAAAGATTGAAATTTCTGACGAAGACGTTGAAACAGAACTCAAGACTTATGCAGATGCATACAATATGCCAATGGAGAAAATCAAATCTCTTGTTTCTGTTGAAGATGTTAAAGCAGACCTTGGTTGCAGAAAAGCAATGGATATCGTAAAAGATACTGCTGTTGCAGGTGCAAAAAAAGCTGCAGCTAAAAAAGAAACAGCAGAAGAAACAGCGGAAGAAAAACCTGCTAAGAAACCTGCTGCTAAAAAGACTACTGCTAAAAAAGACGATGCAGAAAAGAAACCTGCTGCTAAGAAAACAACAAAGAAAGCTGCAGATGCCGAATAATTCAATCATCTATGCCGCCACAGATATATCTGAGGCGGTATATGTGTCTTTTAGAGGTTGTTTAAAATTTTTATAATTACCAATAATTCTATTAAAATTTGTTTATGGAGGTCATTGTATGGCACTTGTTCCTTATGTTGTTGAGCAAACTAATCGCGGAGAACGTCAGTATGATATTTTTTCAAGACTTCTTAACGATAGAATTATAGTTCTTTCAGATGAAGTTAATGATGCAACTGCAAGTCTTGTTGTTGCTCAGATGCTTTATCTTGAAGGTCAGGACCCTGAAAAAGATATTAGTTTTTATATAAATAGTCCTGGTGGTAGTGTCACTGCAGGTCTTGCAATTTACGATACAATGCAGTATATCAAATGTGATGTTTCCACAATTTGTATGGGTATGGCTGCTTCCATGGGTGCATTCTTGTTCTCATCAGGCACAAAAGGCAAACGTTACATTCTTCCTAATGCAGAAGTTATGATTCATCAGCCACTTGGTGGTGCGCAAGGTCAGGCAACAGAGATTCTTATTGCCGCAGACCATATCAAACGCACAAAAGAACGTCTTAACAAAATTCTTGCAGAAAATACAGGTAAAACTGTTGAAGAAATTTTTGTTGATACAGAGCGTGATAATTGGCTTACTGCAGAAGAAGCAGTTAATTACGGTCTTGCAGATAAGATTATTGAAAAAAGATAATTTTTAAAAATTCGGAGGTGCTATTTTGGCACGAGAAGATAACGAAAAAAGGGCACGTTGTTCCTTCTGCGGTAAATCACAAGACCAGGTTGAACGTATGGTTTCAGGACCCGGCGTATGCATTTGTGATAGCTGTGTAGAGTTATGTATGGATATTATCGAAGGTATCCCTACAAAGCAGAAGGCAATAACACCAAAACCTGCAAAGAAATTACCAAAACCTAAAGAGATTAAAGCAAGTCTTGATGAATATGTTATCGGTCAGGATAAAGCTAAAGAGGTTTTGAGCGTTGCAGTATATAATCATTACAAAAGAATATATTTAAAATCTCCTGATGATGTTGAAATTAATAAAAGTAACGTGCTTTTGTTAGGTCCAACAGGTGTAGGTAAAACACTTCTTGCATCAACGCTTGCAAAGATATTGGAAGTACCATTTGCCATCGCCGATGCCACAACATTAACTGAGGCAGGTTATGTTGGTGAGGACGTTGAAAATATTCTTCTCAGACTTATTCAGGCAGCTGATTTTGATGTTGAACGTGCAGAACGCGGTATTATTTATATCGATGAGATTGATAAAATCGGCAGAAAGTCGGAAAACACTTCAATTACACGTGATGTAAGTGGTGAGGGTGTTCAACAAGCACTTCTTAAAATTATAGAAGGTACAGTTGCAAATGTTCCACCACAAGGTGGTAGGAAACATCCTCAACAGGAATTTATTCAGATAGATACATCAAAGATTCTTTTTATCTGCGGTGGTGCTTTTGCAGGTATTGAAAAACTTGTAGAAGACCGTATGGGCAAAACTGTTCTCGGCTTTGGCGGTGAACTTCATTCCAAGTCAGATATAAAAGCAATGGATATGTATGCTCACGTTATTCCTCAGGACCTTGTGAAATTTGGTCTTATTCCTGAACTTGTGGGCAGAATTCCGGTAATTACAAGCCTTGAAAATTTAGATGTTGATGGTCTTGTAAATATCATCACTCAACCTAAGAATGCTCTTTTAAAACAATATAAGAGTCTTCTTAAAATGGATAAAGTGGAACTTGAATTTACAGAAGAAGCAATTAAGCGTGTTGCAGAGCTTACTATTGAAAGGGAAACAGGCGCACGTGGTCTTCGTTCTATAATGGAAAGTGTTCTTATTCCTATTATGTATAATGTTCCGTCAGAATCAAATGTTTCAATTGTTAAAGTTTCTGCAGATGTTGTAGATGGCAAAGCGGAGCCTGTATACGTAAAAAAACCAAAAGAAAATAAAGAATAATTTACGGGGAGCCTTGTGGCTCCCCGTAAAAAAACAATATAGCTTAAAACTATACTATTTGTATGGAGAGTTTTTATGTCGGAAAGTTTATATAAACCGGAAGTTTTGCCGGTTTTAGCACTTCGTAATTTAGTTGTTTTTCCTGACCAGACCATAAGTTTTGAAGTGGGTAGGTTAAAATCAATCCGTGCTATTAAATCGGCTTTAGATACAGAGGAAAGAAAAATTTTTCTTATTGCACAACAAGATGCATTAATCGAAGACCCTAAATTTTCAGATTTATGCAAAACAGGCGTTGTTGCCCGTGTTCAACAAATCAGCGGTTCAACAGAAAGTAACAGCTTTGAAATTCTTGTTGAAGGTCTTTATCGTGCAACCATAACAGAAACAATCAGAGAAAGAATTTCCTTACGTGCATCCGTTACCCGTGTTGCAGAAATTCATCCGTCTGAAACAGATGTGGAAACAGTTGCTACACTCAGAACACTTAAAGGCAATTTTGATAAATATATCTCTGTGAATCCACGTATTGCACCTGAAATTTTTCTTTCTATTCTTGAGGAAGAGGATATTGCCGTAGTAACAGATGATATTGCCGGCCATTTCCACTTCACAATAAAAGATAAGCAGTCTCTTCTTGACGAAGCAGATATTTTGAAAAGAGCACAAATGCTTTCTTCTGTTCTTTCAAGGGAAACTGAAGTTCTTGCTCTTGAACTTGAGATTCAAGATAAAGTTCAGGAAAGAATGGATAAAAATCAAAGAGAATATTATTTGAGAGAGCAGATAAAAGTTGTATCAAATGAGTTAGGGGAAGATGATTCTCCTGTTGCAGAATCTCAGAAGTATAAAGAAAAAATAGCCACACTTCCAATTGATGAAAAATCAAAAAAGAAACTTAATGATGAGTGTGATAGATTAATAAAAACAACACCGGGTTCACCTGAGGCGAATGTTACACGTACATATCTTGATAGGGTAACAAGTCTTCCGTGGGGAATTTTTACAGAGGATTCTTTAGATGTTCCGGGAGCGAGAAAAATACTTAATAGTGACCATTACGGTCTTGAAGAAGTAAAAGAGCGTATTCTTGAGCTTATTGCAGTTAAGAAGTTGGCACCTGATGCTAATGCACAGATTTTGTGCCTTGTTGGTCCTCCGGGTGTAGGTAAAACTTCTGTTGCAAAGTCACTTGCAAAGGCAATGGGTAGAAAGTATGTGCGTATTTCTTTAGGTGGCGTCCATGACGAAGCAGAAATTCGCGGACATCGCAAAACATATATCGGTTCAATGCCGGGTAGAGTAATTACCGCTATTGAACAGGCAGAAACTGCAAATCCGCTTATTCTTCTTGACGAGATAGATAAACTTGGCAGTGATTATAAGGGTGACCCGTCATCAGCACTTCTTGAGGTGCTTGATGGTGAACAGAACAGTACTTTTACTGACCATTACATAGATGTTCCTTTTGATTTGAGTAAAGTTTTGTTTGTAACAACCGCTAATGATGCATCACAGATTCCTGCACCACTTTTTGACCGTATGGAAGTTATCGAGCTTTATAGCTATACTGCGGAGGATAAATTTCTCATTGCCAAAAAGCATTTAATTCCGAAACAAGTTAAAAATTTCGGAATGAACAGTAAAATGATTCGTTTTACTGATGGTGCAATCCGTGAACTTATTTCTTCATATACAAAAGAGGCAGGCGTGCGTACTTTAGACAGAACAATAAATAAAGTTATACGTAAAGTTGCAGTTAAGTTTGCCGAAGGCTTCGAAGGTAAGTTTGTTGTCGATTTAGAAAGTCTTGCAGAATTACTGGGTACACCAAAATATAAATTATCAAAACTTAATTTTGAAAATATGATAGGTGTGTCAAATGGTCTTGCTTGGACATCTGTTGGCGGCGAAATGATGCAGATTGAAGTTGCTGTGCTTGACGGTACAGGTAAAACAGAGCTTACAGGCTCTTTGGGAGATGTAATGAAAGAGTCTGCAAAGGCAGCCATTTCCTATATTCGTAGTCAGGCAGAACTTTTAGGAATAGATAGTGAGTTTTACAAGAATAAAGATATTCATATTCACGTTCCTGAAGGTGCCGTTCCAAAGGATGGACCATCTGCAGGTGTAACAATAACAACTGCTCTTGTTTCTGCATTAACAGGTAGAAAAGTTAATAAATATGTTGCAATGACAGGTGAAATAACTCTTCGTGGCAGAGTCTTGCCAATAGGCGGTTTAAGAGAAAAATCAACTGCTGCGTATAAAAACGGAATGAAAACTGTTCTTATTCCTGAAGCAAATAAAGCTGATTTAGATAAGGTTAATGATATAGTGAAAAATTCAATTGAGTTTATACCTGTATCAAATCTTGATGAGGTTTTAAGTATTGCTTTGGAATCAAGCCCGATAACAAATAAAAAACAAGGTTCAGAAATAATAAAAAGAAAAGCAATAAACAAAAACGATGTTGAAAAACAAAGTTCCGTTTACTGCCGTGAGGTATAAAAATGAACTATAACAAAGTAGAGTTTGAAGCCGCTTTCGGTACGTTAAAGCAAATTCCTCAATCAGATTTACCTGAGATTGTTTTTGCAGGTCGTTCAAACGTTGGCAAGTCCTCTATGCTTAATAAACTTTTTAATCGAAAAAACCTTGCAAGAGTATCTTCAATGCCTGGTAAAACAATTACAATAAACTTTTTCAAGGTTGAAGATGTTCGCATTGTTGACCTTCCGGGGTACGGATATGCTAAAGTTGCAAAAGGCGAAAAACGCCGATGGGCAGAAATGATGGAGGGTTATTTCCAGAGTCCTCGTAATATTAAGCTTGTTGTTCAACTTGTTGATATGCGCCATAAGCCATCTGAAGATGATTATATTATGATGAGATTCTTACAAGATGCAGGTATGCCTTTTATTGTTGCTGCAACTAAATGCGATAAACTTAACAAAACACAGTATAACGAGCGTGTAAACGGTCTTAAAACGGAGCTTTGTGAGTTCGGTGAAGATTTAGTCATAATTCCGTTTTCATCAGAAAAAGGCAACGGTGTTGATGAATTAAAAGCACAAATAGAAAATGTATTATAAAAAAAGCAATCGGTTCTTGTGAACCGATTGCTTTTTTCTTTATGATTTATATTTTTTCATATAACACTAACTCAGATGAAAGAGCAGAGTCTATATTAACAAGTATACCGTTTTTTGAGAATTCGTAGCCTGATAAAGTGAAGCAACAATTCGTGTTATCGAGTGTTATTTTGTAATCGTAACACTTGTTAATTCCTTTAGGTTTGAAGATAACTTCATTTTCAAAGTTGCATAGGGCAATTATTGTTGCAGCACCTTTAGTTTTGTCATCTGAAGTTATTTCAACAATGTTACATTCACTTTCAAATAAATCAGGTGTATGGTGATAAATTTTTGCTTCTGCTAAAAATGGTCTTATGAAATTCTTATAAATATCTGTTGAGTGTTTAATGAATTTCATTTGATGCTCATTAATTGTAGCGTTAGCAGGGGAAATAACGTTAAGTGAAATATGACCTAACATTGTGTTTCTTAAGTGTGCTTCAAAGGAACCTGTTGTGTGGCAACCCATTCCTGCAAAAAGTCTGTCAACTCTTTCAGGTGGAAGAGCCATAGTCATACCATTTGTAATAGCAATACTTTGTGGCATTTTTTGCCAGTCGGAAACCCATGAGTGATTAAAGTTTTTCATCATTCCAAGGTCAGTACGTCCGCCGCCACCGGCACAGTTTTCAAAAATAACATGAGGGAATCTTTTTTTCAGATTTTCATACATTTTGTAAACTGCTTCGTTGTGTTTGAAGCAAACGCATTCAGGTATGCCGTAACCTGTATCGCGGATGCCGAAGTATTCTGTAAAATCAACATTATGGTCAACTCGTAAAAGGTCAAGTCCATATTCTTCAATAATTCTTGATAATTCAGATTCTGCCCATTGTGCAACTTCGGGGATAGACATATCAAGGAATTTGTTTGTTCTTTCGCCGTAGATGTTTACAGAGCGCCATTCAGGATGCTTTGTGTTAATATCACATTTCTCACCCACGTTTTCAATATCTACCCACAAACCGAATTTAAGCCCTTTAGAATGAGCATAATCTCGCAAAACTTTTATTCCGTCAGGGTAACGTGCTTCATCAGGAATATTTCTGCCGTTGTAATGTGGCCATTCAGTTTGTTCATCAGGTGGACATTCCCAACCTGCATCTATTGTGAAAATTTCACCGCCCATTTGAGCGAACTGGTCAATAAAGGCTTGGCTTTCTTCAACGCTCATATCATGCTCTGCACCCATACCACAGTTGATAAGTGCATCTTTGCCGCTTGCTTCAGGCATATTGATTACAGATTTGCGGATATGAGAATGCATTTCGTTTATTGCACAGTCAAGGTCACCGTGCACAAGACCCATGCAAACAACAGGGGATTTAAAAGTGCTTTTTGGCGGAATAACGTAAATAGGTTTATAACCTGTAATTTCTGCTTTAAAGGAAAGGTGTGTGTTACATTTATCAGGCCTTGCATGGTAGTCAACATTGAATCTGTAACCACCACTGTAACCGATTTGAGTGAACCAGATTTTACCCGTTGCATTATTCTTTATAAACAAAAGGGGATGCCTGAATCTGTCTCTGTTAAATCTACCATCAATGGTTTTTCCGTCAGGAGTAAGCTTGCTCCATTTGAATAGACCTTCGTTACCCCAGGCGTCATTAACAAAATATCCTAATGAATAAATATCGTTAATATCTTGAACATTGTCTAAAATATCATCGTCAAGAGATTCGATACCACCACTAAAAACAGAAAGTCTGTTAAGGCTTATTGCCTTTTCTGAAGTGTTTTCGATTTCAAGCCATCGGCTAAACATCTGTGTTCCATCAATAAGAGTATTAATTTTGATTATTATAGGTAAAGTGTTACTTTTTAATGTTAAAACAGATGTTGCATTTTCTTCGGTTTTATTTATCTTGTAATCAACAAATTCTAAGTTGAAATCAGCGCTTTGACCATTAATTTCAATGTTGAAAACAAAAGGCTCTGCAAATCTTTTTCTGTTAAGACGTGACGGAAAGTTCTTTAAAACATTAAGAGGGTAACCGGAAGCATTGTAGCCACCGGTAATAAGAGTGCCGTCTGCAAAGACTTCTTCATAAACAAGGTTTTTGCTTCTGTATGAAAAAACCTTGTTTTTATCATTGTGATAATAAACGTCAAAAAATTCTGAATTGTTTGTCATATTAAAACTTTATTCCTCATCAAGTTTGAGAATTGCCATAAATGCTTCTTGCGGAACTTCAACAGTACCGAAGGAACGCATACGTTTTTTACCTTCTTTTTGCTTTTCAAGAAGCTTCTTTTTACGTGTAATGTCACCGCCGTAGCATTTAGCAAGAACGTCCTTACGCATCGCCTTAACTGTTTCACGAGCAATAACCTTACCGCCAATAGCCATCTGAATCGGTATTTCAAACATCTGTCTTGGAATATTGTCTTTTAACTTTTCGGCTATTTTTCTTGCTCTGCCATACGCCTTGTCAGAGTGCACAATAAATGAAAGAGCATCAACAATATCACCGTTAAGAAGAACATCAAGCTTAACAAGGTTTGAGCGTCTGTAATCAGCTATTTCATAGTCTAAAGAAGCGTAACCTCTTGTTCTTGATTTTAAAGCATCAAAAAAGTCGTAAATGATTTCATTAAGAGGTAAATCATATTTGATTTCAACACGGTCACCTGTAATATAGTCCATATTTTTAAATGTACCGCGTCTTTCCTGACAAAGCTCCATAACTGAGCCAACATATTCTGTAGGAACAAAAATGTGTGCATCTGCAACAGGCTCTTCGCTGAAATCAATTTCTGCAGGGTCAGGATAGTGAGTAGGGTTATCAATTTCAACCACGTCACCATTTGTAAGGTGTATTTTATAAATAACACTTGGCACTGTTGTAACAAGGACAAGGTCATATTCTCTTTCAAGTCTTACCTGAATTATCTCAAGATGTAAAAGACCTAAGAAACCGCAACGGAAACCAAAACCAAGTGCACCTGATGTTTCAGGCTCGTAGGTGAGTGCGGCATCGTTTAATTGAAGTTTTTCGAGTGCTTCGTGTAAGTTTTCGTAGTCTGCACCATCGGCAGGGTAAATACCGCAGTAAACCATTGGAGTTGCTTTTCTGTAGCCCGGTAAAGCTTCTTTTGCAGGGTTAGATGCTAAAGTAACAGTATCACCAACAACAGCATCACGAACAGTTTTAATTGAACCTGTAATGTAACCAACCTCACCTGAACGTAATATGCCTGTAGGGTTAAGCCCTGTAGCCTTAAGTGTACCAACCTCAACAACAGTGAATTCTGCACCGGTTGCCATCATTCGCATAGTGTCACCGGTTTTTATTGTACCGTCTTTTACTCTAACGTAAACAATGACGCCTTTATAATTATCGTATACAGAGTCAAATATTAACGCTCTGAAAGGTGCATCGTCATCACCTTCAGGTGCAGGTATAAGCTCAACAATCTGCTCAAGAACCTGCTCAACGTTTTGACCTGTTTTTGCAGAAACACGTGGAGCATCCTGGCAAGGTATACCAATAATATCTTCAACGTCGGCAGAAACTCTGTCAGGGTCTGCAGAGGGTAAGTCTATTTTGTTTATAACAGGAACTAATTCAAGGTTGTGGTCAAGAGCAAGGTATGTGTTTGCAAGTGTCTGTGCTTCGATACCCTGAGATGCGTCAACAATAAGTATTGCACCTTCACAAGCGGCAAGTGAGCGTGATACCTCGTAATTAAAGTCAACGTGACCGGGAGTATCAATAAGATTTAATTGATAAGTATTACCGTCGTTTGCTTTGTAATCAAGCTTAACTGCGTGTGCTTTGATTGTAATGCCACGTTCTCTTTCCAAATCCATATCGTCAAGAATCTGTGCTTCCATATCACGTTTTGCAACGGAATTTGTAATTTCAAGAAGACGGTCTGCCAATGTGGATTTACCGTGGTCAATGTGTGCAATAATTGAAAAATTTCGTATATTTTCTTTCTTTACAAGGGACATTTGTGTTATTCCTTTCAAAATATCTCTTATTTATTTTCTTCACTTTCTGCATATGTCTTGTAGGTGCTCATTGCAAAAAGTTCATTTATTCTTTCTGTCTGACCGCTTAAGTATAAGTAGCCGTAAAGTGTTTCAAAACCCGTAGCATATCTGTAATCTGCATCACTCTGGTTTTTAGGAGAGTGACCTGAGTGTGCATTTCTGCCACGTTTAAAAACAGCAACTTCGTTTTCTGTAAGGTGTTCAAGAAGTTCTTTTATCATTTGCGCCTGAAAAGCCGCATTTACATATTTTATTGACTCCTTGTGTAGTTTGCCTGTGGGTTTGTTTGCAGCAACTGTTAACATATTGCGTACAAGTAAACTGTACACGGCATCACCTAAGAATGCAAGAGTTAAAGGACTGTACATTCTTGCTTCATGTTCGCTTATGGGTTTGCAAATATTACTAAAACAATTAAGGGACATAATCAAACTCCAAGTCATATATACTTACTGTATCACCTTCGGTAATACCACGTTCAACAAGTGCTTTAATAATACCGCTTGACTGTAAAACATTCTGGAAATATTGAAGGGAAGAATAGTCGTTTAAATCTGTTTTGCAAAGTATTTTTGCAAGCCATTCCGCCTCAACAATAAATACATCACCTTCAACACGGATTTTGAAATCTTGTTTAGCGTTTCTAAAAATTTCTTTAGGTGTGATTTCTTGTTTTTCGTAAATTTTTACAGGCGGTAATTTAGATAATTCTGCCGCAACTGCATTAACAAGTTCTTGCGTTCCTTCTGCAATAGGTGCAATAATTTCGTAATAATCTAGGTTCTTTGAACGTATATACTCTTTGAATGTTTCTCTTTGTTCATCTGTTGCAAGGTCTATTTTGTTACCTGCAACAATCTGAGGGTAGGAGAGCAATTCTTCGTTATATTTTTTGAGTTCATCATTAATTGCTTCAAAATCTTCGATTGGGTCCCTGCCTTCAGAACCTGCAACGTCAACAACGTGAACGAGAAGACGGCATCTTTCTATATGTCTGAGAAATTCGTGACCTAAGCCTACACCGTCACTTGCACCTTCAATAATGCCAGGGATATCCGCCATAACGAAACTGCTTTCAGGTCCCATTCTTACAACACCCGGAACAGGGATAAGTGTTGTGAAGTGATAGTCTGCAATAATTGGTTTTGCTTCACTTACAACAGAGATAAGTGTGGATTTACCAACGTTAGGGAAACCTATAAGACCAACGTCTGCAAGTAATTTGAGTTCGAGGGTAACTTCCCATTGTTCACCAGGAGCACCGTCTTTAGCGAAACGAGGTACTTGCCTTGTAGGTGTTTTGAAGTGTGAGTTACCCCAACCGCCTTTACCGCCTTTTGCGGCAATAAAGGTCTCTTCTTCGCTCATATCTGCCATAACGAAGCCTGTTTCAACTTCCTTGATAACAGTACCGCGTGGCACCTTGATAATAAGGTCTTCGCCGCGTTTACCGTTACAGTTACTGCCTCTGCCGTTTTCACCGCTTTGTGCTTTATATTTTCTTTTGTAACGGAAATCAGAAAGGGTAGACAAGTTATCGTCAACTTGAAAAACAATATTTCCGCCTCTTCCGCCGTCACCACCGTCAGGTCCGCCGGCATTAATATATTTTTCTCTGTGAAAAGCAACAGCACCGTTACCACCGTTACCTGCTATTATATGGATTTTTGCTTTATCAACAAACATTTTTGTCTCCTTATCTAATAACAAAATTTAAATCATAGAAAATCAATTTATTATACTATAATATTTATAAAAGTTAAATACTTATTTTTGAAAAAATAAATTTATTTATATAAAATTTTAAAAAATGTACGAAGATATGTTCGGTTTTGTGAAATAAACAGAACAATCTTTTTGGTGCTTTGTTCGGTCAATAAATTAAAAAAATAGCGAAAAAAGTATAAAAAACACGAAAATAACGCATAAAGTACAAAAAAAGGTACTAAAAAGCAAAAATATAACGAACATTCGTGTTGACTTTGTGAAAAAAGGTGTTATAATTAAACCACAAAAACAAATGTTCGTTATTTGTTCGGAGGTAGATTTTATGTCAAATGCAACACTTTTTGAATTATTATTCCAGGTAGTACTTGTTTTGATAGGCTCTCTTGCACTTCTTAATGAAAAGAAACTTGCAAAGTTTGAAAAGAAAGCAGCAAAATATATAAAGGCATTTTTCAAAGCTATTTATCTTACTGTCAAGGAAAAACAACAAGTTTCAAAACCACAGACAGTTGTTGAGTATAAAAATCCTGAATACGACGAAATGTTAGCTCATCTTAATAAGGCATCAAAAATCGAGAATATTCTTGTTGCTTGACAGTGTTTTGAATGGGGAATATAATCATATCGGAGTGATTATATGAATAAGTATTCTCTTGATTTGAAAAAAGCTGCTCAGATGTTACCAAAACGTAATCCTGAAGGGCACAAAGGTACTTTCGGAAAAGTTTTGCTTATTTGTGGTAGTAAAAATATGGTAGGATGTTGTGTCCTTTCTGCAAAAGGTGCACTCAGAAGCGGTGCAGGTCTTGTAGAGGTGGCTTTTCCTGATGTTTTGTATCAATCAATTACAAGTCAACTAAGTGAACCCGTGTTTCTTCCTTTGGAGACAGATGATAAAGGTTTTATAAGTCACAATAATATTTCTGTTATTCTTGAAGAAGCAGAGAAGTCTGATGTTATTATGGTAGGTTGCGGAATTGGTGTGGGGTATGCTCAGAGTCTGATTGTAACTTCTCTTTTACAAATGGATAATAAACCGCTTATATTAGATGCCGATGCACTTAATAATCTTGTTGATTGTACCGTGTTGCTGAAAAAAGCAACGGCAAATGTTCTTGTTACACCTCATCCGGGAGAAATGGCGCGGTTGTTAAATTGTACCATAGATTATGTTCAGAATAATCGGGAAAAGGTAATAAAAGATTTTGCAAAAGAATTTAATGTGAATATTTTGCTTAAAGGTGCCAATACATTAATCTGTAATAAAGACTGTACTACAATGTATGTTAATAAGTCAGGTAATACGGGGCTTTCCAAAGGTGGTTCCGGTGACTTGCTTTCAGGTATAATTGCAGGTCTTACCGCAAATTTAAATGGTGATGTTTTTTCGTCTGCCGTTTTAGGTGCATTTGTTCACGGTGAATGTGCCGATGTTCTAAAAAAGGAAATGTCTGAATATTCTATATTACCTACCGATTGTGCATCTGCACTGGGTAAGGTTTTCAAAATGATTGAAACGAGTGATATGGATTAAAAGGCGTTTTTCTATATTATTGATTGTTGCTCTCCTTTTATTTACTTCATCCTGTGGCAAAAAGGGGAGCAATAATTTTCAAGAAGTTGATTTTAACAAAAAAACGCCTGTACAAATAATGTACAGGCAAAATTTATATAAAGGCTTTGTTTGTTATGATGGCTATTGTCTTAATATGAGTGCTTCTATTTTTGAAAATGATAATGTTGTGTTTACAGTTGATGAGAATTTGTGTTCCACAACATTTTCAGAGCTTTTAAAAACATATAAAACAGATGAAGTTCCTTCAAGTTTTCTTCCCATAATAATCTACAAATTTTTTTATCAAAATGGAGCAGTTATTAAAACCGAGTTGAATAATAAAGAAAAACAGATATATTCTTTTAAATCAACTGTTGATGAAAATACTGTTGTTTTAGATGTTTGTGTTGATGATAAAGGCAATTCATATTTATTAACCATTTCATAAAAAATCCCCGATACACGTTGTATCGGGGATTTTTTGTTATTTTAAGAGTGATGCTGCATCTTCGTCAAGGAAAATGATTGTATCTTTATGGTTTTGGAGAATTGATGCAGGTACTTGTGCAGTAACAGGGCCTTCAATCATGTTTTTGATAGCTTCTGCTTTCTTTGGACCTGTAGCAATAAGAATTACTTTTTTTGCCGCCATAATCTGGTTAATACCCATTGTAAGAGCGTGAGTTGGCATTGGGTTTTCATCAAAGTAAATTTTGTTAGCGTTAATTGTGCTTTCTGTAAGTTGAACTTTGAAAGAACCGTCTGTAAACTCATCTGCAGGTTCATTAAAACCGATATGAGCATTGTTGCCGATACCTAAAAGCTGAATATCAATACCGCCAGCTTCGTTTATTTCATTATCATAACGTTTGCATTCTGCTTCAGAATCTTCTGCATTACCATCGAGGAAATGAACATTTTCTTCAAGGATATCAAGACCGTTGAAAAGTTGTTCGTGCATAAATGTGTAATAACTGTTTTTGTCGTTTTTTGGAAGATTGCAGTATTCATCAAGGTTATATGTTTTAACATCTTTAAATGAAATGCCGCCTTCGTTGTATGTAGCAATAATGTTTTTGTATGTTGGAATTGGTGTTGCACCTGTTGCAAGACCTAACACACAAGATGGATTGTTTTTTACTTCGTCAGTAAAAATTTTTGCTACAGCTACGCCAATTTCTTCCGCAGTTTTATATATTTTAATTTCCATAAGTATCACCCATAATTAATAATATAAATAATTTTATTGAATTATAACATAACATATATTAAAAAAAAAGGGGTCTGTTTAAAAAAATACATATATATATTGAAAAATTTTAAAAAAATGATATAATATTTCAGGTGATTATATTTGATTAAAAACATAGTTTTTGATATGGGTGGAGTTTTAATTGATTTGAACCTTGAGGGTACGTTAAATCAGTACTTTAAAAAAGAGTATCACGATTTGATTCTCAAAGAGGTTTTTTACAGTGAAACTTGGCGTAATATGGATGCAGGTATAGAACGTGCGGAGGATGTTATTCCTCGTTTGTTGCAACGTTTACCGGAGGAAACTCATCCTCTCATGAAAGAGATGATTAGTAATTTCTATCCCTATATGCCACCATTACCATATATGGAAGAGTTTATTTTAAGGTTGAAAAAGGCAGGGTACAAAGTTTATCTTTTGTCAAATGCAACGCCACGTTTTTTTGATGAGTATCAAAAAGTTCCTGCAATTTGCCTTTTAGATGGATTTTTTATTTCGGCTTTATATAAGCTTCTTAAACCTCAACCGCAAATTTACGAAGCATTTTGCAATAAATTCAATTTAAAGGCGGAAGAATGTTTTTTTATTGATGATATGGCAGTTAATATCGAAGGTGCCCGTAATTTTGGTATGAAGGGTTTTGTTTTTGATACTAAGGACCTTGTAGGTCTTGAAAAAGAATTAAATGCTAACGGCGTAATTTTCTAATGGAGGAAACGATATGAAAAAAATAATCAGTTTAATTTTGGTTGTGACTTGTCTTGCTGTTATCGCAGTTGCATTCACTGCTTGTTCTGATGATAAGAAGGAAGAAACAACAACTACAACAAATACCACTACAGCAACTACAACAGAAAAGACAGCTTCAGGTGATGATGCTGATAAGGATAATTCAGCAGAAGGCGAGGACGCTCAGGCATCCGATAAAACAACTGGTGCTTCATCAGCAAAACCAAACACATCAGGTAAACCTAGCACAACATCAAAGCCGGGTAACTCATCAAAACCTAATAATTCATCAAAGCCAAACAATTCATCAAAGCCAAATAATTCATCAAAGCCGGCAGGCTCAGACAGTGATTCAAATGATGTTGTTATTGTAACAGGTAGTATTTACGATGATTGGTTTTAAGGAGAATGATTTATGGAAAATAATATTGTGACTCCAAATCAACAGGCACAGGCAAATACTGCTTTTGTTCAGAGCGGAGTATCTGTGGATAAAGTCAACACAACAGAAAATAACGCGGGAGCCTCAGATGGTTTCAAGTTTTTTGGTTGTTGTTCAAAATCCTTAAAAAGATTTTCTGTTGTTATTTTTATAATGAACATCTTTTTATCTTTAGGTATTCTTGGTGCAGTTATTGTAAAAATAATTATTGAATTAGGTACTGCAATTTTACCTCTTCTTGCTGTTCCTATATTTACTTTATTTGTTTTACTTATTATTATTTCAAGATTTGTTTCTGCTCTTATTTACGGCTTTGCAGAAATAGTTGAAAAAAGTGAAAAATAAATTTATTTATTCCCTTGACAAATCAAAATGTCAAGAGTAAAATGTAGACATCATTTTTAAAGAAAGGTGAGGCAAATGTTCCAGAAGTTTTATAATCGATTTTATTATTATAGTGCTATGGATTGTCTGTGTGCCTCACATTTTTGCAAATAATTGCAAAATGTAACAGTATATAGTCAGTCCGCATTCTGCTATGCTTTTAAAAGTATACGGCGTGCGGATTTTTTATTTGGAGGATATTAAAATGATTTCATCAAAAATGTTAGAATTAGGCAAAAAAAGTTCCGTAATCAGAGAGATTTTTGAGTACGGCATTAAAAGAAAGGCAGAAATCGGAGCAGAAAATGTTTTTGATTTTAGTCTTGGCAATCCAAGCGTACCGGCACCACAGAAGGTAACAGATGTTATGACTCGTCTTATTAACGAGGTTCCTGCTGAAACGCTTCATGGTTATACATCAGGCCCTGGTGATATGAAAGTAAGAACAAAAATTGCAGAATATATAGTTAATAAATATGGTGTTGCTGCAAATGCAAGTAATATTTATATGACTTGCGGTGCAGCGGCATCGCTTACAATTACACTTAATGCAATTACAGAGGAAAATGATGAGGTTATAGCTTTTGCACCATTTTTCCCTGAGTACAGAGTTTTTGTAGAACAAGCAGGTGCTAAGCTTGTTGTTGTAAAATGTAAAAAAGAAGATTTACAAATAGATTTTGAGCTTCTCGAAAAATCAATCAACAAAAATACAAAAGCAGTTATTATTAATTCACCTAACAATCCGTCAGGTGTTATTGTGCCTGAAAAGGATGTTTTGAAACTTGCAGAACTTCTTAAGAAAAAGCAAGAGGAATATGGCAAGGAGATTTTCCTCATCTCTGATGAACCATACAGAGAGTTGGTTTATACAGATGAAAAGGTAGTGTATATACCATCTGTTTATGATAATTCTTTTGTTTGCTATTCATACAGTAAGGCTCTTTCTCTTCCTGGTGAAAGAATCGGTTACATTTTCGTTTCTCCTGAAATGAAGGATAGTGCAGATGTTTTTGCGGCAGTTTGTGGTTCAGGCAGAGCTTTAGGTTATGTTTGTGCTCCTAGTCTTATGCAGTATGTTATTTCAGAATGTCTTGATGATACTGCAGATGTATCAATTTACGAAAAGAATAGAAATATTCTTTATAACGCACTTACAGAAATCGGCTATTCAGTTATTAAACCTGACGGTGCTTTTTATATGTTTGTTAAATCCATTGAAGAGGATGCTAACGCGTTTTACGAAAGAGCTAAAAAGTTCGACCTTCTTCTTGTTCCTAGTGATAGCTTCGGTGTTGAAGGCTTTGTAAGAATTTCTTACTGTGTAGATACAGATTTAATTGAACGTTCAATTCCTGCGTTCAAAGCACTTTACGAGGATTATAAAAAATGAGCGAATATGATATTAAATTTCAAAAGGCAAGGCAAACAATTTCAGATATAGATAAGCAAATTGCCAAGCTTTTTGAAACACGAATGAAAGCGGCTGAAGATGTTGCACTTTATAAAAAAGTGAATGGTCTTCCTATTGAAGATTTGGTAAGAGAAAATCAACTTATCGAAACCAATAGTGCACTCATTGATAATGATGAAATCAGGTCTTATTATATTAATTTTCAAAAGAATATAATGAAACTTTCCAAAGAATATCAACGAAAAATTAATGACGGTATGCGTGTTGCATTTTCAGGTGTTAAAGGTGCGTTTGCAGAACTTGCGGTAAAACGTATTTTTCCAGATGCTGTTGCAGTACCTTATTCAGATTTTAAAGCGGCATACAAATCAGTTGAAAAAGGTGAGTGTGAAATAGCCGTATTGCCTATTGAGAATAGTTATGAAGGTGATGTTGCAAGGGTAATGGACCTTACATATTTCGGCTCTCTTTTTATTAACGGCGTGTATGATATGGCAATTGAGCAACATTTATTCGGTACAAAGGATTCTGATGAAAAAACAATTACTAAAGTTATAAGTCATCCGCAGGCACTTGGTCAATGTGCAGAGTTTATAGATCAAAAAGGTTACGAAACGCAAGAGGCAGTCAATACTGCAGTTGCCGCTCAGTTTGTTGCATCAGAGAATGATAAAACTTTAGGTGTTATTTGTAGTCTTGAGTCAGGGCAGGAGTATGGTCTTAAATTAATTGACAGAAAAATCAATAAAAACAGTCAGAACACAACTCGTTTTGCCGTGTATTCAAGAGTACAAAAGGATTATTCTTCCGATAATGATAATTTTATAGTTTTATTTACTGTTCGTGATGAAGCGGGTTCACTGGGTAAAGCAATTTCTGTTTTTGGGGAATGTGGTTATAACCTCAAAGCACTTAAAAGCAGACCTTCTAAAGATGTTATATGGAACTATTATTTCTTCCTTGAAGGTGAAGGTTGCCTGACTCGTGATAAAGAAAACGAGATGATAGAAAAACTTTCAAAAGTTTGCACAAATGTAAGGCTCGTGGGCAAATATGCAAAAGAGCAACAGATTTAAAAAATATAAATGAGTGATAGTTTATCGGACCACATTCTGATATAAATTTTTCACTCTAAAGGAGGCAGACGGTTCACCGTCAGGCTAAATGATTCTTGAAGTTAAAAGTAGTACCGGAAGCTACAAAATCGCTTTACAACGTGGTGCAATTAAAGATTTAAGTCCGTGGATGGATATAAATAAAAAAGCATTGGTTGTAACAGATAGTGGTGTACCTGCAGAATATGCTCAGATTGTTGCTTCTCAGTTTAAAAATGCAATAATCAAAATAATTCCACAAGGCGAAAAAAATAAGTCTTTTGAAATGTATAAAGAGTTACTTGAGATTCTGAATGAGAACTCATTTTCGCGTTACGATTGTATCGTTGCAGTAGGTGGCGGTGTTGTTGGTGATTTGTCAGGCTTTACAGCCGCAACATATATGCGAGGAATCGATTTTTATAATATTCCCACAACACTTCTTTCTCAGGTTGACTCTTCAATCGGCGGTAAAACTGCAATTGATTTTGCAGGCTACAAAAATTTAGTCGGTGCGTTTTATCAACCTGAAGCGGTAATTATAGACCCGAATGTTTTAAAGTCATTAGGTGACCGTCAATTTAATAACGGACTTGCAGAGGTTATTAAAATGTCGGCTACATCTGATAGTGATTTGTTCGAGCTTTTAGAAAATAATGATGCAAAAGATATTATTGATGTAGTAATTGAAAAATCACTTCTTATAAAAAAGGCGGTAGTTGAAGAAGACGAAAAAGAAACAGGTCTTCGTAAGGTGCTTAATTTTGGTCATACAATTGGTCATGCTATTGAAAGCGTAACAGGACTCGATACACTTTATCACGGTGAATGTGTTGCACTCGGTATGATGTTTATGTCAACAGGTAAAGCGAAAGAACAAATAAAGAATTTACTCTCTAAATATAATTTACCAATAAAATTTGATTTTGATTGTGAAAAAGTTTTTGAAGTTTTACACCACGATAAAAAATCTGCGGGTGACGGTGTAAATGTTGTGGTAGTAGATAGTGTTGGTAGCTTCAGATTTGAGTTTATGAAATATCAAAAAATAGAAAATATATTGAAGGGGGAAGAAATATGAAAAACACATTCGGCAACAATGTTTCAATTACTGTTTTTGGCGAAAGTCACGGTAATTCAGTTGGTGTGGTTATTGATGGTTTACCATCAGGTGTTGAAGTAAGCGAAGAATTTATCTGTCATCAGCTTGATTTAAGAAGACCTTACGGTAAAATTTCTACCCCAAGACAAGAAACTGATAAATTCACAATACAAAGTGGTATTTATAATAGTAAAACAACAGGCACACCAATTTGTATAACAATCCCTAATGAAAATACAAAATCAAAGGATTACAATTACGGTGTAGCACGACCAGGTCACGCGGATTTTACAGGCTTTATGAAATATAACGGTAACGAAGATTATCGTGGCGGAGGTCATTTTAGCGGCAGAATAACCGCTGGTATTGTTGCAGGTGGTGCTATTGCAATTGAAATTTTAAAGAATAAAGGCATCTTAATTGGTACTCACATTAAAAAATGTGCCGGTGTTGAAGATACCTCTTTTACAGATTACGAAAATGAAATAAAAAATCTTAATTCAAAAATCTTTGCAGTTTTAAACGATAAAAAAGGCGAAGAAATGATAAAAAATATAGAAAATGTGGCAAAAGAAAAAGACAGTGTCGGCGGTGTGCTTGAAACAGTTGTTACAGGTCTTCCAGCGGGTGTAGGCGAACCTTGGTTTGATTCTCTCGAAAGTGTAATTTCTCACGCACTTTTCTCTATTCCTGCAATTAAGGGTGTTGAATTTGGTTGTGGCTTTTCTTGTGCCGATATGCTCGGTAGCCAGATGAATGATGCCTTTTTTGTACACAATGGTGTTATTAAAACTAAAACAAATAATAACGGTGGTATAAACGGTGGTATAACAAATGGAATGCCCGTTATATTTAAATGTGCGGTTAAACCGACGCCTACAATTAGTAAAGAGCAGGATACAGTAAATTTCATTACAAACGAAAATATTAAAACAGAAATCCACGGCAGACACGACCCTTGCATTGTACACAGAGCAAGAGTTGTTGTAGATAGCATAACTGCAATAGCACTTTGCGATTTACTTTCACAGAAATTCGGTACAGATTGGCTCGGTGAAAAATAATGGAGTATGGTTGTATCGGTAAAAAGTTGGGGCATAGCTTTTCAAAGGAAATACACAATGCTTTAACCGATTACACCTATGAACTTTGTGAAATACCTGAAGAGGAAATTGCTGGATTTATGAAACAAAGTGACTTCAAAGCAATAAATGTCACTATACCTTATAAAGAAACGGTAATTCCATATCTTGATTTTATTTCAGATGAAGCAAAGACAATAGGTGCAGTAAATACAATAGTAAATAAAAATGGTGTTTTATATGGCTACAATACCGATTTTTACGGTATGAAAATGCTTATTGAAAAAGCGGGTATAGAAATAAAAAATAAAACGGTTGCAATTTTGGGTAGTGGTGGTACATCTAAAACTGCAAATGCGGTTGTAAATTCTCTTGGCGCAAAGGCAGTTTATAAAGTGTCAAGAAATGCCCAAGACGATTTTATTTCATACGATGAGCTTTATAATATAAGTGATGATATAGATGCAATTATAAATACAACACCAGTCGGGATGTATCCCAATATTTATAATTCGCCGGTAGATATCAAAAAGTTTAAAAAACTTTCTGGTGTGGTAGATGCGGTATATAACCCACTTCGCTCAAAGCTTGTTTTTGATGCTTTAAGCTTAGATATTAAAGCGGTCGGTGGTCTTTATATGCTCGTAGCACAGGCAGCCGCAGCAGTCGAAAAGTTTGTTGAAACAGAAGTAAGCGGAAAAAATATTGAAAGTGTTTACAATTCACTTTTTAAAAGTAAAGAGAATATTGTTTTAATTGGTATGCCATCCTGTGGCAAAACAACAGTTGGTACTATTGTTGCAGAAAAATTAAATCGCGAATTTTTTGATAGTGACATACTTATAGAAACAACTGAAAAAACAACAATTCCAGAAATATTCAAAAACAGAGGAGAAGAATATTTCAGAAATAAAGAAACAGAAGCAATATTTACACTCAGTAAAAATAATTCTTCGGTTATTTCAACTGGTGGCGGTGTTGTTCTTAATAAAAAGAATATAGATTTATTAAAAGAAAATGGTAAGGTTTTCTTTTTGGATAGACCATTAGAAAAGCTTATAACTACTTCTGACAGACCACTTTCTTCGAATCGTGAAGCTTTAGAAAAGCGTTACAATGAGCGCTATAATCTTTACAGAGAATATGCAGATGTTGTAATTGATGCAAGTGGTAGCATAGAAGAAACAGTTAATCAGATTATGAAGGTGACAGAATGAAAATTCTTGTAGTAAACGGACCAAATATAAATATGTTAGGTATTCGTGAGCCTGAAATTTATGGTCGAGAAACATACATAAATTTAGTTGAGAAAATAGAAAAATATGCAAAGGAAAATTGGGTAGAGGTAAAGTGCTTTCAGTCAAACCATGAGGGTGATATTGTAGATGAAATACAGAAAGCATATAAAAACTTTGACGGTATTGTAATTAACCCCGCAGCCTACACCCACACAAGTGTTGCTATTTTAGATGCTTTGAAATCGGTAGGTATACCGACAGTAGAAGTGCATATTTCAGAGGTTTCAGAGCGCGAAAGCTTCAGACAAATAAGCTTTGTTCGTGAATATGCTTTTAAAACTATTACAGGTCACGGTACTGATGGTTATTTAGAAGCAATAGACGCTCTGCTTGAGAAGGTGCGTTAAATGGTAATTGAGGTTTTAAAAAGCACTGCTAATGGCGAAATAAAAGCAAGGGGCTCAAAAAGTTATATGCACCGAGCTTTAATAGGCGCCGCACTTTGTGACGGAGAAACAGTAATAAAAAATATTGCTGATTCAGAGGATATTACCGCAACGGTTGAATGTTTAAAACAGTTAGGTGCAGAATTTACTTTTTGCGAAGATAGTGTAAAAGTAAAAGGTATAAAGCGAAAAGAGAAATTAAAAAAAATAAAGCTTTTTGCAAATGAAAGTGGTAGCACCTTACGATTTTTAATTCCGGTTTCATTACTTTTTGGTAATAATATCGAATTTACTGGTAGCAAAAGACTTTTAGAAAGACCCCAAACAGTTTATGAGGATATTTTACCAGATAAAAATTGCTTTATAAATCGAGAAAATGAAAAAATAACTGTCGGCGGTGATTTAAAAGGTGGTTTGTTCAAATTTAAAGGTGATATAAGCAGTCAGTTTTTAACAGGGCTTTTATTTACCTTGCCACTATTAAATGAAGATAGTGAAATTAGGCTTACTACCGATTTACAAAGCTCACCTTATATTGATTTAACATTAGAAATTCTTAATGAGTTTGGTGTTAATATAGAAAGATCTGACGAAAGAACTTTTAAAATTAAAGGTAACCAGAAATTTAAACCGACCAATCTTTATTGTGAAGGCGATTGGTCAAATGCAGCGTTTTTAGATGCGTTTAATTTAATCGGCGGTAGTGTTAAGGTTATAGGTCTTAATAAAAACAGTAGACAGGGCGACAAAATATATGAAGAATATTTTGACCTTTTAAAACAAGGTTCACCAACATTAGATATAACCGATTGTCCTGATTTAGCACCGATTTTAATGACGTTAGCCACTCTTATGAATGGTGCTACATTAAAAGGAACAAGTCGTTTAAAAATCAAAGAGAGCGACCGTGGGGAAGTAATGAAAAAAGAACTTTCAAAATTCTCTGCTGATATTACTGTTCTCGAGAATGAAATTATAATAAAAAAATCCGATTTAGAACCACCAGAAGAACTTCTTTGTGGAAATAACGACCACAGAATTGCAATGTCACTCACAGTTATTTCAAGTGTATTGGGCGGTGAAATCGAAAACGCAGAATGTGTTAATAAAAGTTACCCGTTATTTTTTAAAGATTGCGAGCAACTTGGTATAAAAATCTTTAAAAATGGAAGTGTTTTAAAATGAGTATGAATTTCAAAGGGAAATTACCAATTCCGAAAGAGGTAAAAGAAAGATTCCCTTTAAGTGCAGAAATGGTAGCACAAAAAGAGAAAAATGATGCAGAAATCAAAAAGATTTTTTCTGGTGAGTCCGATAAATTTTTACTTGTAATCGGTCCTTGCTCTGCAGACTATAAGGATGCAGTTTTAGATTACATACATCGTCTTCGTAAGGTGCAGGAAAAGGTACAGGATAAAATTTTTATTGTACCAAGAATTTACACAAACAAACCGAGAACAACAGGGGATGGCTACAAG
>JAZRKV010000007.1:0-22510 GCA_045646545.1 Acutalibacteraceae bacterium | reverse complement strand
AGCAGGAATTCGGTGACCCCACCAAAGCTGACGGGAAACGCACCAGTCACGAGTACCATTCATCCAGTTAAGATAGTTCTTTGTAAATCTTTCAGGTATGAATTTTGTTTCACCTTTTTCAACTGCTTCAATAGCCGGCTTTGCAAGAGGAACCATACGAACGAACCACTGCTTTGAAACCATAGGCTCAATTGTGTTGTGACAACGATAGCATGTACCAACTTCGTGCTTACGAGGTTCGACCTCTTTAAGGTAGCCGCCTGCTTCAAGGTCTGCAAGAATTGCTTTTCTTGCTTCCATTGTTGTCATACCGGCATATTTACCGCAATCAAGAACCTCAGGCTCATTTTCTGCAGCGCGACCACTTGCAATAAGTTCATCAGCAATTCTCTTATCCTCAGCACCTGTAAGGCGACCATCATAAGTAAATGTGCGAACAATAGGAAGATTACATCTCTGACCAACTTCAAAGTCGTTAGGGTCATGAGCAGGAGTAATTTTAACAACACCTGTACCCTTTGTCATATCTGCATGTTCATCACAAACAATAGGAATCTCTTTATTAAGAAGTGGAAGAATAACGTGGCAACCGTGAAGATGTTTATATCTTTCATCCTCTGCATTAATAGCAACCGCAGTATCGCCAAGCATAGTTTCAGGACGTGTTGTTGCAAGTTCTAGCTTCTCGCCTGTTTCTTTAACAGTGTAAAGAAGATGCCAGAAATTACCATCTTTTTCTTCATATTCAACTTCTGCATCAGAAATTGAAGTGTTACAGCATGGGCACCAGTTAACCATACGGTTACCCCTGTAAATTAAATCTTTTTCATAAAGACGACAGAAAACCTCGTTAACTGCTTTACTGCAGCCTTCATCAAGAGTAAAACGTTCTCTATCCCAGTCACAAGAAGAGCCAAGCTTCTTGAGCTGCTCAACAATTCTGCCACCATATTGTGCTTTCCAATCCCATGCTCTTTCAAGGAAACCATCTCTGCCTAAATCTTCTTTGGTAACACCTTCTGCACGCATTGTTTCAACAATTTTTGCTTCTGTTGCAATTGATGCATGGTCTGTACCCGGAAGCCAGAGTGTGTCAAAGCCGGACATTCTTTTCCAACGAATAAGAATATCCTGCAATGTATTATCGAGAGCATGTCCCATATGGAGCTGACCTGTGATGTTTGGTGGTGGGATCACGATAGTGTAAGTTGGTTTACCCTCTTCACACTTCGCGTGAAAATATTTACCATCAAGCCATGATTTATATATACGGTCCTCAACATCTTTTGGGTCGTATTTTGTAGCAAGTTCTTTCTTCAAAAGAAATCCCCCTCTTAAATAATACTTTTAGTTTCATACGCATAGAAACTCAATTTACACGCTATTATCCCATATTCAAATAAAATTGTCAATGATACAATTAATGTTTTTATATATTTATAAATAAATATTTATCGCAATATGGTCACGATTAACAAAACACTTGATTTTTATGAAAAAATATAATATACTGAAAAGTGTAAATATACTCAAAAGGAGTTTTAGTTATGTCAGCAGCAATTCAAAAAAGAAGTTTTTTTGTTTACGTCTTATTATCAATTTTAACACTTGGTATTTATCACATTTACTTCTGGACAAAAATTTCAAACGATGTCGAAGTACTTTGTGAAGGCGACGGTAAAAAAACAATGAAATATGTTTTCTGTTTCCTTCTTAACATTATTACTTTCGGTATTTTTGGTTTAGTTTGGAAATATAAGCTTGCAGAACGCCTCAGAGCAAACGCCGCACGCTACAACCTTAACTTCAGCGAAAGTGGCGGACTTGTTTTAGCACTTTCTATTTTTGCAAGTCTTTTCTTTATCCCACATTTTGTTTTAGCTAAGAATTTCAATGCATTAGCAGTTGCTTACAATGAATACAATGGTCTTGTTCTTCCTGTAAAGGATGAGGTTTTTGTTGACGAAGAAGTCGAAGCATAATTAATACATAAAATTTTCTCCCGAAGATTTTCTTCGGGAGTTTTTTTATTTTAAAAATACATTAACACATCATAGTTTGAAGATTACAGTTCGCATAAAAAACAACTCCCTGCATCTCTGCAAGGAGTTGGAAATATACAAAGAAATTATCTCTTTGAGAACTGTGGTGCACGACGAGCGCCTTTGAGACCGTATTTCTTTCTTTCTTTCATTCTTGGGTCACGAGTAAGAAGACCTGCTTTTTTGAGGATTGGACGAACATCATCTTCTGACTGAAGAAGAGCACGAGCAATACCGTGACGGATAGCACCAGCCTGACCTGTAACGCCACCACCGTTTACACGACAAACAACATCGTATTTTTCAAGACCATCTGTAAGAGCAAGAGGCTGACGAACGATAAGTTTGAGTGTTTCAAGACCAAAATAATCATCGATATCTCTGTCGTTGATTGTTACCTTACCTGTACCTGGGTAAACACGAACACGAGCAACTGATTTTTTTCTTCTACCTGTTCCGTAGAAATATGCTTTACTTTCGTACATAATTATTGCCTCCTCCCTTAAAATTCTCTAACGATAGGCTTCTGAGCTGCCTGTTCGTGTTCTGCACCTGCATATACACGAAGACGAGCCATTGCTGCTCTACCAAGAGTATTATCTGGGAGCATACCTTTAACAGCCTTCTGAACTGCGAATTCTGGTTTTTCTTTCATAAGGATACCGTATTTAACGGATTTAAGGTTACCAACATAACCTGTGTGATGATGGTAATATTTGTCCTCAAGCTTGTTACCTGTAAGAACAACTTTTGCAGCGTTAATGATGATAACGCTATCACCGCAATCTGCGTGTGGAGCAAATGTAGGTTTGTGCTTACCGCGAAGAAGAACAGCTGCTTCTACAGCAACTTCACCAAGAGTTCTGCCTTCAGCGTCAAGAACATACCACTGGCGCTCAGTTTTGCCTTTTGGCATATAAGTAGACATAACAGTTACCTCCGTAATAGTTTCGGGACATAATTAACCCCGCATTGCCTTGATATATTATCATAGCAACACGGAGTTGTCAACACTTTTTTTGAAGTTTTTTTAAATACCAAACCACATCTCTCGAATGCTCGTTTTTTCTCGTTTTTTCATATATTTTTCTCACTTGCAATTTTTAAAAAAATATACAAAACACGACGTTTTTATTTAGCAAGTTTGCTATAATCCTTAATAATTGTTACCCTATTATTTTTACGCTTCCTTTTTTTACGATTATTGTTAATAAACAAAACAAAAATAATCACAACAACTATAACTACAACAACCATTAATAAAAAAGTTTTTGAATTTGCCAGCTTCTGAATCCAATTGAACATTGCCCACAGGTGATTTTTTTCAACATCATCTTGTGCAACAAGAGTTACTTCACTGATAAGAATATCACCATACATTATATAAGCTGTTCCGACAACATCACCTTTTTTTACAGGTGCAGGTATCTTAGACGGAAAATCATCACTAAAAACGACCTTCATATCGTCAATGGTGATATCACTATGCACAACGGCATTAACATCTGATGACGGAACAAGAGCAACATGGTCGTTGCCTCTACCGAACTCAACTGCAATTTCACCTACGTTATAGGTATTGTCAGCAATAGTTTTCAGTTCTACATTGTCAAAAGCCCATTGCAGCATATATCTGCAAGTTGTAAAAGCAGTATTCATTGCCTGACCGTTTTCGAAGTAACTGCGTCCGCCCTTCATAGCTATGGCAATATAAGTATACCCATTATTTTCGGCAGTTGTTACAAGGCAGGAGCCTGCCTTATCGGTTGTACCTGTTTTTAAACCTTCTGCAAATTCGTAATAATGCGGATTGCAATCGTTCAGAAGAGCATTTGTATTATATAAATATCTCTCCTCATTATACTTATTAGTCGGAGGCATAGTCTTACCGTATTTTTTAGAAATTTCCATCAAAACATCGTTTTTTATCGCCTCTTTTGCAATAAGATACATATCATTTGCCGTGGTCTGATTTTGTGTTGTACCGTTAAAACCCTCTATACTTTCATCATCAAGACCATGAGGATTTGCAAAAAAAGTATTTTCACAACCGATGCTTTTGCAATATTCATTCATTTCATCAACAAAAGCTTGCACATCACCGTTACCATAATGTTCTGCGAGAACAACTGCCGCATCATTAGCACTTGGAAGCATAAGACAATACATCAACATTTCCAACGGAACAATTTCATCTGCAAGTAAGCCCACAACAGAACTACCTGTGCCAAGAAGGCTATCTATCGCTTCGCGTGAACAAGTAATTTCTGTATCAAATGAATCGTTTTTAGATAAAACAACTAACGCAGTTACAATTTTTGTTAACGACGCAGGTGCGGTTATCTCGTCGGCATTTTTACCGTAGATAACGGTGTCGGTATCTGCATTTACAAGAAGTGCTATTTCTGCTTCATAATCCGGTGGGTCAATATCATACACGCCATCGGTAGTAACCTTGACATCAGTTTCATCTGTTGCAAAACACACAACAGAAAACGATTGAATAAGTAAAATAAAAGAAAATATAAAAATCAGTAATTTTTTCATAGACAAACACCAATAAATATTATAAAATATGAGAAACATTTCTTACTGTTTCATTTTATACATTATAACATTTATATTTACAAAGTTAAATAGCAAAACAGAAAAAAGGAGAACAAAAATGGTTTTTGTTACAGGCGACACTCACGGAGACCCTAATCGTCTTTCAAAAAAAACACTTAAAAATCTCAAAGACGGTGACACTTTGATTGTTTGCGGTGATTTTGGTTTCATCTGGGACAAATCAAAATCCGAACAAAGAATTCTTAAATCATTATCCAAGAGAAAATATAATATTTGTTTTATTGACGGCACACACGAAAACTTTGATTTACTTAACGCCTACCCTCTTACAATATGGAACGGTGGTAAGGTGCATCAGATTTCTGATAATATTTTCCACCTTATGAGAGGACAGATTTTTGAAATCGACAATCTCAAAATATTTACCATGGGCGGTGGAGAAAGCCCTGACCTTGACTCACGAATCGAAGATAATCCTTGGTTAAAATACGAAATACCTTCCAAAAACGAGTTGCTTGAAGGTGCGGCAAACCTTGAAAATAATGATTGTAAAATTGACGTTATTATAACTCACGAGCCATCTTCAACTATCAAAGGATTTTTGAAGCTTGGTGAAAACGAAGCTGTGAGAGTTACAACACTTAACGCTTATTTTGATGAGCTTGCAAAATGTAGTGAATTCAAACGTTGGTTCTTTGGCAGTTTACATCTCGACAAATACATCTCCAACACTTATATCGGCGTACACAAAGCAGTTGTAAACGCACACACAGGCGAAAGAGTTTCGTTTGATTACAAATAAAAATTCTAACACAACAAAAGCCATCGGAAAACCGATGGCTTAATTTTTATTTTGTTTGATAGAAACCTACTTTTTTCATAACCTTATCAAGTGTACGTTGTGAAATTCTTGTTGCCATTTCGGCACCTTTTTTCATACACTCTTCAAGATACTTTTTGTCATTTATAAGCTCTTTATAGCGAGCCTGAATAGGTGCAAGTTCATTAACAACTGCTTCACCTACTGCAGTTTTAAAGTCACCGTAGCCCTTACCCTCAAACTCTTTTTCTATTTCATCGTAGGTTTTACCTGTACAACAAGAATAGATAGTCATAAGGTTATTGATACCATCTTTACCTTCAGCATAGCGAACACAAGCCTCACTATCGGTAACTGCTGACTTAATCTTCTTCATAATCACATTAGGCTCGTCGAGCATTGAAATGTATGATTTGGGATTATCGTCAGATTTGCTCATCTTCTTAGTTGGGTCTTGAAGAGATGTTATTTTGGCCCCTGCCTTACCAATAAACGGGTCAGGAGTTTTAAGAACGTTACCGTAAATCGCATTAAATCTATCACAGATATTTCTTGCAAGTTCAAGGTGCTGCTTCTGGTCTGCACCGATTGGCACGTAGTCTGCGTTATAAATAAGAATATCTGCCGCCATAAGAACAGGATAATCAAAAAGACCAACCGAAATATTTTCACCTAAACGTTGACTTTTTTCTTTGAACTGTGTCATACGTGATGCTTCGCCAAACTGAGTATAGCAGTTAAGAATCCAACCGAGCTGAGCATGAGTTGGCACCTGACTCTGAACAAATATAATATTCTTTTCAGGGTCAAGACCTATTGCAAGAAGAAGTGCATAAAGTTCAAGGCTGTTCTTCTTTAACTGTTGCGGATTCTCACGAAAAGTCGGAACAGTTATTGAATGCAAATCCGCTACACCGTAAAGGCAATTATAATCCTCGCACATATTAGCCCAATTCTTGAGTGCACCAAGATAGTTACCCAATGTAGGTGTGCCTGTAGGCTGAATACAGCTTAATACTACTTTCTTTTTTTCTACTGTGTTTTCCATTTTTGTACTCCGTTATTTTTTAGCTTTTTTCTCTCTGATTTTTATAATAAAATCACAATTTATAGCATGTTGTTCACCTTTTTTAGTTTTAAAAACAATCCATCCATCAGAATATTCAATAATTTCGCCCTCATTGTCAAATGAATCGTCAATCAAAGAAAGAACAACATGTTTATTCATATATTGATTTATGATTTGTTCCATTTCCTTTTTTCCTCCGTATCGATTTTTTTGCCTGTTTTTGATAAACTTTTTCTTTTTATATGCCGTATAAAAAATCACGAAATATATAAGGAATAAAGAAATCCACGTACCCCAATTCATATCAGAAAAGACCTGTAATTTTGCCGTCTTCAGTTACATCGATACGTTCTGCGGCAGGACTCTTCGGAAGACCAGGCATTGTCATAATATCACCGGTAAGAGCAACAATGAAGCCTGCACCCGCAGAAACCTTAAGATTTCTTACAGTAACTTTAAAGCCTTCCGGTGCACCAAGCTTTGTAGGGTCATCGGAGAAACTGTACTGTGTTTTTGCAACACAAACAGGAAGATTACCGAAACCATCTGCCACAAGTGACTCTGCCTGTTTCTTTGCGTTTGCAGTAAGTTCAACACCTGTACCGCCATAAACCTTTGTTACAATACAATTAAGCTTTTCTTCGATTGTTGTGTTATCTTCATAAGAATATGTAAAGTTTGAGTTATCTTCCTCATTACAAAGGCGTACAACTTCTTTTGCCAATTCAACGCCACCTTTACCGCCATCTGCCCAAACAGTTGAAAGAACGGTATTAACACCCAACTCTTTACATTTTGCAATAATAAAGTCAATTTCTGCATCTGTATCTGTCGGGAAACGGTTAACTGCAACAACACAAGGAAGATTATAAACGTTTTTAATATTTGAAACGTGACGAAGAAGGTTTGGAATACCATTTCCAAGTGCTTCGATGTTCTCATCACCAAGCTGGTCTTTTTTAAGACCGCCATGCATTTTAAGAGCACGAACTGTTGCAACAACTACAACTGCATTTGGCTTAATGCCTGCAGCACGACATTTGATATCAAGGAATTTTTCTGCACCTAAATCGGCACCGAAACCTGCCTCTGTAATTGCATAATCTGCAGTTCTGAGAGCCATTTTTGTTGCAAGAACTGTATTACAACCGTGTGCAATATTTGCAAAAGGACCACCGTGAACAAATGCGGGTGTGCCCTCAAGAGTCTGAACAAGGTTAGGCTTAACTGCATCAATAAGAAGAGCAGTCATAGCACCCTGGGCTTTAATATCACCACAAGTAACAGGTTTACCCTCATAATTATATGCAACAACGATTCTTGCAAGTCTTTCTTTAAGGTCTGTAATAGAAGTTGCAAGGCAGAAAACTGCCATAATTTCACTTGCAACAGTGATGTCGAAACCGTCTTCACGAGGAACACCCTGCATTCTACCACCTAAACCATCAACGATATTACGAAGTTGACGGTCATTCATATCAACGCATCTCTTCCATGTAATTCTCTTTACATCAATACCGAGAGCATTGCCTTGTTGAATATGGTTATCGAGCATTGCAGCAAGAAGGTTGTTTGCAGCACCGATTGCATGGAAGTCACCTGTAAAATGAAGGTTAATATCTTCCATCGGAACAACCTGTGCATAACCACCACCTGCAGCTCCGCCTTTAACACCGAAAACAGGTCCTAAAGAAGGCTCACGAAGTGCTACGCAAGTATTGTGACCTAAAATATTCATACCATCTGCAAGACCGATAGTAGTTGTTGTTTTACCCTCACCTGCAGGTGTTGGTGTAATAGCAGTAACAAGAACAAGTTTACCTTCTTTGTTACTTATGTTAGCATATGATAAGTCTACCTTTGCTTTATATTTTCCGTAAGGCTCAAGGTATTCATCGCCAATACCTGCCTTAGCAGCAATTTCTGAAATTGGTTTCATTTTGCAACTCTGTGCAATTTCAATGTCGGTAAGATAAGCCATATTTACTTCTCCTTTATTCTGTGATATTGAGTTTTTCACGACAAAGATTTTTAAAGAATTCAAAATTCTCTTCACCGCAAATATCAATATTGTTTATTAATGACGTCTGATATTCATCAAACAATTTTTGCTTTACTGACGAACTTTTAGCATTTTCTATTTTAACTACCAAGTCCGTGAAAGATTCGTAAATAAATCCACGTATTATTTTATCGCGTCTTGCATTTAAATCCTCTAACTGTTCCGTTGGTGTGTGACCTTCAAAACGCCAATACGGCTCCAGTTTCTGAAGTTCTTCTGTACTTGAAACAAGATTTTTAAAGGATTGGAAAAACAACTGCGGATGCTTAGTTGTGTTAACGTGATGGGCTGATGTTGAGCCGATTTTAATATTCTTTACAACAAAATTATTTATTGCTGTTACAAGTAAATCCTGTGAAAGCAATTTTCTTGTAACAGGAATTGACGATACAATTTTCTGAATAGCTATTTTTTCATCTCTGTCAAACTGACGAGGCATATATTTATAGCCATCATCATTGCTTTTTTTCTTTTTAGATAATTTCCCAAAAAACATAATCAATAAACATCCTTAATCGATTTACCCGATGCATAATAACTACTACGAACACCATTTTTGTATGCTCTTACAGTGTAGGTATAAGTTGTACCTTTTTTGGCAGTTTTATCAACAAACGTTAAGGTTTTACCGCTTTTGACTGTGCCAACAATCTTCCATGAAGAATTTGACGTTTTTCGATAAACATAATAACCTTGTGCATTTGGTGATGATGTATAATTAACCTGTACTCCGTTTTTTGTACTCTTAAGACTTTTGATTTTAGGAGTAGTCAAGAAAATAGTTTTACCGCCCTTAGTATTATAAGTGCTAACGCTACTGCCATTAAAGGCTTTTACGGTATATGTATATGACGTACCACTTTTAACGTTTTTATCAATATAAGAAACGTTACCAACACCATTTACAACTGCAATTCTGCTCCATTTACCGGATGAATTTTTTCTATACACATAGTAGCCCTTTGCACCTGTACATTTACTCCACTTGATTTTTACACCTGAAACAACGTCTGAAACGGTGAATTTCATGGGAGATTGCATAGCAATAACGGAACCCCCTACAGAAGAAGTATCACTTACGTAGCTTTTATATCCGGCAACAACCTTATATGAACACTGCTTGCCGTATGAGGCCTTTTTATCTACAAAAGAACGTTCTTTACCTGTAGCCGTATAAACAAGAACCCATTTGTTTGATGTATTCTTTTTATAAACCTTGAAAAAATCAGAAGAATATGAATACGTCCATTTAACTGAAACTCCTGAAGAAACGTTACTTACTTTAACAGTAGGATTACTTACATGAATAATTTTTATTCCCGCTTCGTTATAGTAGCTTTCAGAGGTTTCGCTATAAGCGGAAACCGTATAAAAATATGTTGAGCCTGCATCAACTGTTTTATCTGTAAAATTCACTTCACCGCCACGGACAACTGCAATCTTTTTCCACTGTGCAGTATTTGAACTCTTACGATAAATATTATATTGCTGTGCACCTGTAACGCCCTTCCAGGAAAGTTTAACACCGCCTTTTACATTAACGGCAGATGATAACACCGGAGCTTTTATATAATGACAGTATACGCCTTCTTCATCATAATAAGCATCACCGTTTTCGTTAAAAGCGATTACGGTATATTCATTAAGAAAATTATTTAATGGTGAACTATCCACGAATGATGTTATATCAGCATTATTAACTGTACCGATACATTCCCATGTATCATAAAGAGATTTACGACAAATTCTATACCCTTTAGCATTCGATGATTTTACCCACTCAATCACGACGCCACTCTGAGATATATTGGCAGAAAGCATACGAGAATAATTGGCACCAGTTGAAACAAAAGGTATGCCATGTTCATTTGCATACTCTTCACCCAACGAACCCGAAGGTGAATAAATAATAGCATTGATTTCAGGTACACATATCATAAACTGGTCAATTGTATACCCTGCTTGTTCAACATACGACTGATAGTTATCAAGAGTAATAACTCCATGACGTATATTTTTTTCATCAAGAATACTTTCAATTGCTTCAAAATCAACATCATAAACGTAACCTAAAGCATACCAACCTATATATTTTAAAGTATCCGGAATAACAATATCATACAGTTTATCACATGCCAGAAACGCACTATCATATATCATTTCAAGCCCACTATCAATATGCAGATTCTCAATTGATGAGCCTGCAAACGCCATATTTCTGATTTCTTTAATATGTGATGGGATTGAAATTCTCATCAATTGTGACATATAAAATGCATATGGTGCAATTACTGAAACAGATGACGGAAACTCTATATCATAAAAACTGTCTTCAAAATATTTACCCGGTGCACTTACAACAAACGAAGACATATCTTTAGAATAAATATCACCTTTGTATGCCGTATATTTGGGGTTATTTTCATCTATAGTAAATTCGTTTATTGATGAATTATAAAACATCCTACCCGAAAGATAATCAACCTTTGCGGGAATATGCAATGATTTGATACCTGTATATGCAAATGCATCCTCACCGATTGCCTCCAGAGATTTGGGAAGAGTTATGCTCTTAAGATTAATCTCATAAGCAAAGGCACCTTCCATAAGGCTTTTGACACCCTCACCTATTTTTACAGATGTTATATAACACTGAACCTCATTCTGTATACCGAACCAAGAGTCAGGTATTGAGTTCGGCATATACCCGGTACCATTTATTGTAAGAGAGGCTGTTCCTTTAGTTTTATCATAAGTAAACGACCATTCAATTACACCATTTGATGGGTCAGAGGTATCCTGCATCTGACCGGTTTTTGTACCACGCAAACCTATTGCGGCGGTTGCAGGAACAGATAATCCGGCCATAACACATAAAACTAAAAATACAGATAAAAATGACTTAAGCACTTTATTGTTCATAGCAACCTCCAGAATATATTTATAGATAATTACATTATAAATGTATTTTATACAAATGTCAATAAATGACAAAGGCATACTTTATACAAATAAAGTATGCCTGAAATTCATATAACAAAGCCTCCGTTAACCGAAATAACCTGACCGGTTATAAACGAGGCATTTTCACTCACAAGGAATGATACTGCTTGTGCGATATCTTCGGGAGTGCCTAATTTATTAAGCGGCGTTTCTTCTTTAAGAACATCCTTGTCCTCATCTGAAAAAGAAGACATCATATCAGTTAAAACAACACCAGGCGAAACGGCATTGACCCTGATACCCGATAAGCCTACCTCTTTTGCAAGAGCTTTGGTTAAGCCGATAAGACCGGCTTTTGAAGCAGAATAATGAACCTCCATTGAAGCCCCTGTCTCACCCCACATTGAAGCGATATTAACAATAACACCTGATTTATTGTTAATCATATATGGCAAGGCCTGACGGCAACAATTAAAGGCTCCCGTAAGGTTGACACCAATCACTTTCTGCCACATTTCATCTGTGATATCTGTAAACAAGACTTGTTGAGAGATACCTGCATTATTCACGAGAATATCTACGCCACCAAAAACATTATTAATTGCTGAAAACATATTTTGTACCTGAGAAGAATCAGATACATCTGCACAAAATACTTCTACACACGTAAGTGATGAAAGCTCAGTTTTCAATTCCTGAGCCTCAACTGAAGAAGTATTATAATTAATTGCCAAAGTGTAGCCCTGTTCTGCAAGAGCACGACAAATAGCTGCACCTATTCCTTTTGCTCCACCTGTAACAAGAGCAACCTTCTTATTATGCATATTATTCATGATTATGTGTTGTAGCCTCATCAGTCGGCTCCAATGAGCCTACTATGTCTGATGCATTATCTTCTGTTATAACAGTTTTAGTGTAGTCTGCCGGTGGAGTGAACAAAGACTTCGGAGCAATCGCTGAAATACTGTCATAAAGCATAACGCTTGCATCAGGGTAAGTTGTTTTAATGAGTGTATTACCAATAAAATAGTCCTTATTACCGTTATCGTATTCTATTATTTTATACGGTATTCCATTTTCAACTTCTTTTTTCTCCGAAACAATTTCACCACCGAATTTAAATGGGTCACCTAATAAAACCTGACCAAATTCGTCATCGGAAATCTCTTGTTCTACAAGTGTTTTAGGGATTTCAATATAGGTTTTATCTACCGAAGCTAACAAATACCAACTATTCTCGCCTAAAATAACAGTCATAGGAATATCATTATATATCATAGACGCGGAGAAATTTTTACCATTCTTTGCAAGTTTATAATTCTGAACGTTTCCTTCTGCATCAACAAGACGTGCATTAACCATGTACTGATTTGAACGAAGCACAAGATAATCATCTTGCACAACAGGAGTTGATTGATTTGTTGACGTTGATGAAGATGTTGTTGAAGATGAGCTATTGCCTGAAGTTGAAATATCAGGCTTTGTGGTTGAATCAACACCTGCATTCTGAAGAGCCTGTTGAATTCTGTCAGAAGAAACATCTGTTGACAACCCTGCAGATTTATCAGGAGTGAAAAAATTCTCTTCTTCTGTTTTATCATTTGCAGACATTGTAACTGCTTCAGTTGCAACAACTGTTCCTTGCTCGTTTGTGAGTTCAACAATTGCAGTTGGCTCCTGAGAATCCGTAGCAGAAATTGTTGTTGATGCTTTAGTTGTACCAGTTGTATCAACTTTGACTTCACAACCACAAAGAACAAATATAGAAGTTGCAACGAAAATTGATATTGCAATTAAAATTATTCTTTTCATAATTCCTCCGAAATTTTTAGATAACGTGGTAATTCTATCACACCCAGAATGAAAAAACAACAAATTAAAAAAGTTATAACACATTGTTAACAAATCAGTAAACTTTTATACCCTTTTTATCATTCTTTACGAGCGTGCGAATGTACGCAAAGGTTTCATCCTCACCTTTTTCAGATAACATAACAAGTAAACTTTCGAGCAAATCTGACGTTTCCTGATGAATTATACGCCTGCCTTTTGCCTTCATAAAATATTCTATCGGTGAACTGTCTGTATATTTATCACCGTTATAAATTTTACCTGCAGCAACACGGTCACAAAACATTTCCGCAACATAGCGCATCGGCATTTTTACAGGTTCAACGACCTTTGACACAGGATTGTAATCTGTCCAATATTCAAAATGATGCTTATTTCTGCCCTTATGATGTATCCACGCAAGAGAATAACCGAAATTTTTACGCTCCGTTTCATTAGGGCTATGTGTACCTGCGTAATACTTAATACCGGGTATGAACTCTGTAGGAGAATATTTTGACAAGTCATGACGAAGCCCCTGAAAAAACACACCGGCTTTAAAGCAATGCCTGATAACTACATGGCGATGTTTTGTTATAGTAACAAAATGTTTTATAGGATGCATAAATTAACTCCAATTATTTTATTCTGAAGACATATAAATGCTGTGAATCAACATCGTCAGGAGAGCAGATATCCGCCTTCAAGCCTAACTTACCATCATGATTAGCAAGAATAACCTGTGCACCACTACCAAGAAGTGAAACCTCATAATCTTCTTTATAATCAATAGCAGAAAATACAGTTTCTTTTGACGGGAACTTTTCTGTAATAGCGTAAATATAACCATCTCTTGTTGTGTAATAAATACCATCAGGTGACTTATTGCAATAAACCTCACTATCGTATATTGCCTCACCATTCACCTCAAGCCATTTACCCATACCAAGAAGACGTTCTTCCATAAGCGGTGGTATTGTGCCGTCTGCATCAGGACCGATATTAAGAAGGAAGTTACCGCCCTTTGAAACAAGAGAACAAAGAGTTTTAAGAAGTTCCTTAACAGAAAGGTAATTTTCGCATCCTTCTTCTTTATTGATACCAAATGAGCAACCGATACCGCGACACTCTTCGAATGGTCTGTCAAGCTCAACATCTTCAATACGTCTTTCTGTACCGAGATAAACATCAATTATACCGTACTCAGTTGTAAAGTTGCCGCCTAATCTACCACGTGTTTCTTTACCCCAACGATCATTAGGAACAATATAATCTTTTACAGATGATTCATTATATAACCACTGTAAAAACTCTGTTGAATGCCATACTGAGCTTTCATGCTCCCACTCACCGTCTGTAAAAAGTGTATAAGGTTGATACTTTTCAACAAGTTCCTTAAGCATTGGATGTAAATGCTCTAAAGCATACTTTTCAGGGTCTTCAAGATAATATGGATGCCACCATTCATAAACAGAATGGTAAACACCGAATTTTACATCTGTTCCCTCAAGAGCGTTTTTCAATTCCATAAGGAAATCTCTTTTTGGAGCACATTCTACTGAATTGAGCTCAGGAGCATATTTTGTTTCATAAAGACAATAACCGTCGTGATGTTTTGAAACAAAATTTATGTATTTTGCACCTGCACGTTTAAAGAGTGTTGCCCATTTTTGTGCATCAAATCTTTCACCTGTAAATTCATTTTTAAAATCATAATAAGGTTTTGAATTATAATGTTCTTTATGATATGCCTTATATTTTTCTTGAGCAGGAGTCTGCGGATTTTCCATATTACAGGAATATCCATACCACTCTGCATAATCCCTTAAAGGAGCATAAGCAGGAATACTGTAAAGACCCCAGTGAATAAAAATACCGAATTTCGCTTTACCGAACCATTCAGGAACTTTTCGACTATTTAATGATTCCCAGTTATTTTCAAACATACAAATTACCTCTTTCTGTAAACCTCAACACCAAAATGTACGGTAGTTGAAAGGTTTGTTTTTTCTAATAATTTTTGTGCATCGTCTCTGCTTGTTTTATAGTAATACGGTGTCATTTTAAAAAGATTTTCAATATCCTGAGAAGAAGTGAGATTAATCTCGTACTTCAGTTCTTCAAAAGAAACCAATTCAAACAAATCATCATTTCTGATTTCCTCTTTGTTTTTATATGGTTCACTATACAATGCACATTTCAAGCCCCACAAATGGTCTTCAAGAGGAACTGCCTTTATTAAAAAACCATTGTCGACTAAAACACGATGAAATTCTTCATACGCAGAAGGCGCAAAAACACTCAACAAGCAATCAACAGAAGATGTATTAAAGGGAAGATTAAACGCACTTGCAACAGCAAATTCACCATTTGGAACAACTGAAGATGCATAACGCAATGCATCTTTTGAAATATCGATACCATAAAAACTGATATTTGAATTTTCACAAATTGCAGAAGAATAATAACCTTCACCGCAACCTACATCAACAACCACACCGTTTTTAACATTTGCATTAAACGTATTTACAAGCGTTGCACGCAACTGTTCATAAAACCCAGAGGATAAAAAATCTCTACGTGCACGTACCATAAGTTTATCATCTCCGTGACGTTTAACGGAGCTTTGCTGACTCATCAGAAGATTAACATAGCCATATTTTGAAATATCGAAGCTATGGGAAGCAGGACAAAAATACGTTTTATCACCACGGATAAGTGATTGCTTACATACAGGACAAATAAAATCAGACATATTCAACACCACGAATTAAAGGCTACCTTACGTAGCCTTATAAATTAATCTTCAATAAGAAGCTTTTTAAGTTCACTCATAAAGGTGTTAATGTCCTTAAACTGACGATAAACAGATGCGAAGCGTACGTATGCAACCTCGTCTATATCTTTAAGTTTATCCATTACACATTCACCGATTTTAACAGAGGTTACTTCTCTGTCGAGAGAATTTTGAAGTTCTGCTTCTATTTCATCAATAGCCTTTTCAATAACCTCTACAGAAACAGGTCTCTTTTCACATGCTCTCATCATACCGTTGAAAAGCTTATCTCTGTCAAACACTTCACGTGATTTATCTTTTTTAACTACAACAATAGGTACACTTTCGATAATTTCGTAAGTAGTAAAACGCTTGCCGCAGCTCATACATTCACGACGGCGACGAATACGCTCACCTTCATCTGTAGGACGAGAGTCTATAACTTTACTTTCTTCAAAACTGCAAAAAGGACATTTCATATTATGCACCTCAAAAACAATAATTTAAGTAATTATACCAAATACAGTATACTAATGCAAGTAGTTTAACAACATTTTGGGTCAAATTACCATTGAGAAAAAATAAAAAAAATCTTAAAATTGGTATGGTGATAAATTTTGAAATTAATAAAAAAAGCGTATAAGGACTACCTGAATGCAGGTATCCTTACACGACTTATTGCAAAAATAACTATACTGATTTGTCTAACATTACTGTTTTTGATTTTACTCTTTTATTCACTTAACGGACATCCAAAGCATTACGAGATGTTAATTTTATGCGATGAGATGTTTTACACATTAAAAACCATTGGTGGTATTGGGATTATCGGCACATTTATTATAGGCACACTTGAAGAAAGACATTAATCTTTCTTGAATAAAAACTTTCCTTCAACATAATCCACAACAAGTGTATCACCTTTTAATATTTCACATTTCAGGAATTTTTCCGAAAGAGGATTTTCAATTAAATTAGTTATAGCCCTACGAATCGGTCTTGCACCGTAAACAGAATCATAACCCTCTTTAGTTATTCCCGAAACTGCATTTTCAGTAAACTCAAGGCAGATACCACTATTAAGGCATCTCAAGGATAACTCCTTTAATAAACGCCGTGCAATTTCCCGAACCTCAGACTGAGTCAACGATTTAAACACAATAAGCTCATCAATTCTGTTAATAAACTCAGGTTTAAAAAGTTTTTTTGCCTGTTCAAGAACAAGATTTTTTATTTTTTTGTGATTGATATCTCCAGTATTTTCTTCAGAAAAACCAATATGTTTATTACTGTTTGATATAATTTCAGAGCCAATATTAGAAGTCATTATTATAACGGAATTCCTAAAATCTGTTTTCCTGCCATTGGAATCAGTTAAAATGCCATCCTCCAACACCTGAAGAAGAATATTGAATATTTCCGGGTCTGCTTTTTCAATTTCATCAAAAAGTATAATTGAATAGGGATGTCTACGAACCTGTTCGGTTAATTGACCGCCCTCATCAAAGCCAATGTATCCCGGTGGCGCACCGATTAGCCTTGAAACAGAATGCTTCTCCATATACTCAGACATATCAAAACGGATTATGCTTTGCTTCGAACCAAAAACAAGCTCAGCAAGTGCTTTAGTTAACTCTGTTTTACCAACACCTGTCGGTCCGAAAAATATAAAAGAGCCTACAGGTCTTGAAGGATTTTTAAAATCTGCTCTGCCACGTCTTATCGCTTTCGAAATAGATTCTACTGCCTCATTCTGACCTACTATTTTTTCATGAAGTGCCTCTTCAAGATTAAGTAGCTTGTGCCGTTCATCCTCCGATATACTTGCAACACTTATCCCTGTTAAATCAGATACCACCGATAAAACATCTGCCTCTGTTACGTTTCTGATACGATGCTTCAAAGAATCCTTCCAAATCTGTGTTTTGGTTGAAAGCAAGGCTGAAAGCTCTTTCTCCTTATCACGATAATCGGCAGCAATTTCAAATTCCTGATTTTCTATGGAGGAATTCTTTTTATGTGTTACCTCATTCAATTCTTTTTCCAGTGCTTGTATTTCTTCCGGTGGTGTAAAGCCCTTAAGACGAACCTTTGAAGAAGCCTCATCAATCAAATCGATTGCTTTATCAGGAAGAAATTTATCAAAAGAATACCTGACACTCATTTTTACTGCAGAGGTTATTGCCTCATCGGTTATTTTTACACCATGATGACTTTCATACAGTTTCTTTAATCCCTGAAGCATTAAAATTGCCGTTTCTTGTGAAGGCTCTTCTACGAAAATGGTTTGAAAACGTCTTTCAAGCGCCGCATCTTTTTCGATATACTTGCGGTATTCGTTTATTGTTGTAGCACCGATAACCTGAACCTCACCTCTTGCAAGACCCGGTTTAAGAATATTGGCTGCATCTACGGCACCTTCTGCAGAGCCCGCACCGACAATGTTATGAAGTTCATCAATAAAAAGAATTGTATTACCGTCTGCACTAACCTCGTCAATTATATTTTTTATACGCTCTTCAAAATCTCCTCTATATTTTGTTCCTGCTACCATACAAGTCAAATCTACACTGACTATGGATTTATTTTTTAAAAGTTCCGGCACATTACCACGAGCAATTTCTGCCGCCAGACCTTCAACAACTGCAGTTTTTCCTACTCCTGACTCACCTATCAGACAAGGATTATTTTTTGAGCGACGGCAAAGAATCTCAATTGTCCGTTGAATTTCCCTATCTCTGCCTATAACAGGGTCAATCTCACCTTTTCTGCACATTTCCGTAAGGTTTTTACCATATTTACGAATTGTTGTTTTGGTATGCTTATTATCACTTTGCTTATCTTTATAATCATCATACCCGTTAGAATACTGAGTGTTAAAAACCTCATATGGTTGCACGCCTAATGACACAAGAACACGACAAGCCGCAGAATCTGACTCACGGACAAGAGCATTAAGTATCTGTTCTGTACCCGCTTCTTCCTTTGTCTTTTTATTTACAAGTGACAAAGAATTCTCAATAATTTTACGACATCTCGGTGTAATATCGTCGGGGGTCAGACTAGTTGGCATACCAATTCCAACGGTTGCTTTTATTTTTTCCTCTACCTTTTTATAAGTCACCTTTTTAACTGAAAGAATTGATGCGGAAACCATTTTATTATCTGATAATAAACCGAGAAGAATATGCTCACTACCTATATACGTATGACCCATATTTTCTGCACATTCAACGGCAAAATTCAATGCATTATTTCCACTTTGTGTAAAACCTGTAAACTTGTACATACAAACTCCTAATTTTCAGTCACTGCCAACGTAATCATCGTATAATCATCTCTTTTTTCAGGTTGGGAACGACGAATTATTTCTGAAATTTCTTCGGTAAAGCTTCTGACATTACCGCTATCAAAAACCTTTACTGCATTACGAAGCTGCCAAAAATCCTCTTCACGTACTCCGTCAGAGCACATAACAATTACGTCTGCGTAACCTACTGTGCCTGAACCGAATCCGATTTCCACATTATTTATAATCCCTAAGGGTAACGTTTCAAAATTAATCTGCGAAATTTTACTTCGTCTTTTAACAAGAGTATGCTGAGCACCGCATTTATAAAACTCAACTCTGCCGTTATACAAATCAACAGAAACCAAATCAAGTGTCACAGAACACTCTTCCCCTGATTTTGATATAAGAGAAGTGTTCACCGTTTTTACTGATGATTCTATACTGAAACCTGCCTTGATTAATTTTTCAAGCAATGTTACTGCAAGACTGGACGAAACTGCCGCCTTCGCTCCTGTGCCCATACCATCACAAATAACAGAATAAAACACACCTTTTTCATCATAAAAGGTCGAATAGGTATCCCCTGAATATTTTTCGCCCGTTGCATTGAATTGAACTGCAGATGAAACAACTCTGTAACAAGGTTTCTCTTTAAAAATCAATTTTACGTAATCTCCGAATTCTTCAACAACCGGATACTCAAGATTCTTATTTAAAACAACAGATAATTGTTTTTTCAGCTCATTAAAATTCTTCGATTCTTCCTGTTTTGTTAAACGAAGCTCTACACGTAATTTTTCCGAAGAATCAAGAATACAACAACAATCAATAAGTTTAAGATTCATATTCATTGCAATAGCTTTACATCTTGTTGCAGCATCAATATCGAACGTCACCTCTTCATTGATATCATTACACAACGAATCAAGCAAAGATGCTACGTTAACAAATTGTTGTGATGCAAGAGTCTGAATTTCTTTAATCCTGTTTTCTGCTTTCTCGTTTATTTTATATTCAGTAAAATATTTATTAAAGCTACTCGAAATCGCATCATTTCTTATACAAAAAGATGTAAATGAAACAGGAATGTTTTTGTATTGCAAATATTCCCCTTGTTTTTTCAAAGCAAATAACTCATCGAAACATTTTTTTGTTTCATTCTTACATTCAACCCAACAGTTATTATAAAGGCCACAAGATGAACAAACGGAATTTTTTACTTTTTGTGAGACAAAATTAACATTACTTTTTTCTGATTTTAAAAGAGCATCATTAACATTATCCAGAGTAGAACATATTTCAGCAGAAAACTCTGATATCTTGTGCAATCTTTCCGTTATATTACTTTTAACCGACTCAACAGCCGGTGAAGTTACAGTCGGGCAGAAAAATTCTTTTAATGAATAATTATATTTGTGTGAAAAAATAAAAAAGAGCAATGATGCAATTGCAGTTTCAATTGAAAGAGATAATATCATTTCCCACTGTTGCGAAACAATGATACACATAGCCCCTGAGAGAACGAAAGCAACAAAGCAACAAACTTTACCAAAAGATGATAAAACACCGCTTAAAAGACCGCCAAAGGCATAAAAAACAGCAACAACCAAATTGCCTGAACTGAAACCTGACGTTACACCGCAGCAAATACCAACAATGGAACCTCCGGCTTCTTTTCCATAGCACGAACAAATCAAAATAAGTAAAACGGCAAAAACTCCCGAAAGAGAAACACCGTAGATATTTACAAACCGTAAAGAAAGCAGCAGTAATGATGCCGTAATCACAAGAGACGTAACCTCTTTTGATGTTAAAGAGTGTACTCCATTTTTCATCATCAGATATGCTTTAGCTTTAGAAAAAACGTATGTTGCAGCAGCACCTAAAAACGCTTCACAAATAGCGACTGCAAAACTAATCAAGGCATTTTTCTGAGATAGACTCATTGCTATTCCTGTTGTTGCTAAGCATATAAAGGAAGCAATAACAGGTGTCAGAATTTGTGTGCGTACGCCTTTGAAATTTTTCAAAGAGATTAAAATCACAGTTAAAGCAAGTACCGTTGCCGTATACCGTAACGCATTTACAGAATCGAGTGCAACAAAATATCCAACAACTGCTCCAACAGTTGATGTTATTGTAAAACGCTTATAAACACAAGCAGTAAAAGAAACCGCAAAAGGCGAAAAACTTTTACTGAACCCTGCAAAGGAAAACAGAAAGCTTAAACCAAAGCAACATAAATGTTGCAAAAACACCGATAAATTAAATTTGGTTAAAAAATCACTTCTTCTCTCTTTATAAACCCTGACTGCCTCATAAACACTCATAAATTTTCTCCTACGTCCGTTTTTTACAATTTTATATGATATACAAGGAAATAACGGTCGCATTATGGTGTTGATTTATATGAATGTTTGTCGATTATAGTAACAATTTATTTTAAAAATGAATATCCGACAATAAATTTCAAAAATATTACAGGCAATGCTTGTCGGACATATCGGAGGCAGGGTTTTCATCCTCTTCTCCCCTGAAAAACTCCAGTGGTCTTTCCGCCATATATTTTGGCGTACCTTGTGCAATTGCAGGAAAGTCATTCTCCGTATTATTTGTTGGTTGAATGTTATATGTGCCGTAAGCATTTATCATTTCTTCAGGCGTTTCTGGAGTGCCTGTTGACGCTTTTACGGGTATTTCAATTTTAATATCTTCTTTATTATTTTCTTTGTTTTTCATAATCCACCTCACTAAATACTTTAATTATATTTTAACCCTTAAAGATAAAAAAATGCTATATTATTAACTTGACATAAATCATATTTTTGATATAATTAACAAGGTTTATAAATAACACACGCCTCCATAGTTAAATGGATATAAGAACCTGACAGATTGCTGTCGCAATACGATGCTTTGCATCTTACAGAAATTAAAATTTCTGCTGTCAGAACCTTGTTGCTCGCTTAGCTCGCAATAACAAACATATTGCAAAACAATTTAATATCAGCCTCCATAGTTAAATGGATATAAGAACCTGACAGATTGCTGTCGCAATACGATGCTTTGCATCTTACAGAAATTAAAATTTCTGCTGTCAGAACCTTG
>JAZRKV010000006.1:0-6716 GCA_045646545.1 Acutalibacteraceae bacterium | reverse complement strand
CCATCTTTTTGTAGTTCTTATTTTTTAGTTATAACTTTCTTTTGCCAGGACTTTTTTTCGCATTGAGGGCAACGCATATATCTTGTTCTGCCCATGTGCGGAGCCATAGCAACGGCTTTATATGTCGGCACATATCGATGTCCGCATTTTTTGCATGTATAATATCCTGCCACTTGCTCTATCCGCAGTGCATAGTAACAACCCGCTAAGAATAAAACAAATCCGAATACAATGAGTGTAATTCTTAGTCCATTTGAAATTTGCATAAAAGCGGCAACAAATATCAAAGTGAAAAGAACAACCGTTGCTGTAATGCCTATAAACACTTCTACGTACAACAATCTTTTGTCTGCCTGTTCTTTTTGCTTAATCATCTCAAGCAAATTGTTCTCTAATTCTTTGTTGTAATTATCCATTGTAACTACCTCCCCACTTAATAAATCGTTTACAGTGATTTCAAGAATATCACAAAGCTCACGCATAATAGAAGAATCGGGCATTGCTTTTCCCGTTTCCCATTTTGACACTGCTCTGTCGGTGATATTCAGTTTTTCTGCCAGCTGCATTTGAGTCAAATTTGATTTTTTTCTGCGTTCAGCAATAAATTTTCCGATTTTTACCTGGTCCATAAGGTGCCTCCTTTCACTTGTAGTATAGGGCATTAAATAAATAAAAAACACGAACTTATGGTTGAGGGGGAGAATTCAACCATTGGTAGAGTTAAAATTTTAAGGATGTATATCTTTTTTTGTAAATGAGCAACTCGGGATTTTCTCCCTGAGGAGCTTATATGCTATCAGTTGTTGAAGTACTGCTCAATATCTTTCATTCGTTTTTCAGTTCGGTAAATTGAAATTCATTCTGTTAGTTCATAAAGTTTATTTTTATAGAATGCTTCGGGTTTGTTTGTATCGTGTTTTTGTTAAAAATAACGTTTTCTGAATATATTTCAACCTGAGGGTAAATAAGTTTTTCTGCTTCGGCTACGATATCAAAGCAGAGTTTTGAGTTTTTGAAATCTATATTTTTAAGCGTTACATTTTTAGTCGGATAGTTCGAATGAAGTAGGGTGTCTACTTCATTTTCTAAAACGATGTTTTCAAGCGTGATTTCACTCTGAGGAACGCACACACAACCGGGATAGAAGCTTCGTGCATACGTGTCATAATTAAGACTTATTGCAATTCCTATATTACGCTTTTTCTGAAGATTGCAATTTTTAATTACTATGTTGCGACAGCCACAGTCAAATTCTTCTGTATCACGCACAGCTACCCAATTTATACCGTCATACTCTGCAACACCTTTTTCGTGGCAGGGTGGGGTGTGAGAAGAGTAAAGCTTTCCGTCCTTCGGGTTCATAAGAACACGGTAGGTTTTACCGTTAACTGCAACGGTATCAGAGTGCTGAACGAGCATACCTTCGTGCCATTTACACCAGGCACCGCCAAGAATTCTGCAGAAAAAGCCAGTTGTTGAGTTATCATCTAAATCAATGCAGTTTTCAATTATTCCGTTTTCAATCCAGCCTACGTGAGTGTTTGAGGTTGCGTAATCAAAGGCGTTGAGTGCTATCGGGTCATCAAACGTGCGGAAACTACTGTTTTTTATAACAAAGCCATCGCCCCAACCAAGGTGAACACCATCCTTATTTCCTGTTATATATAAATCGTTAAGAACAATGTTTTTAAATGCGCTTATCTGAATTGCATAATCCTTTTCAAGCAAGCCGTGACACTCAAATCTGTCAATTTTTAAGTTTTCAACATAAATCATTGCAACCTGCGCACGTAGTCCTGCAATTCGGCTGTTTACACCGAAGTCATTGCTTTCAATGCCGTTACATTCAAGGTGTAATCCTATGATTTCAATGTTATGGTTATATTTACCCAAAACCGCACCTTTATTTATAAAAGCATTACCGTTTGTGCCGCTTACGCTTGCTTCTCGCTTAATAACTACACCCTCAAAGAAAACAAGCTTTGTATTATCACCGATTTCAATTTGCTCAGAAATCTTATAAATACCGGGAACAGTAATTTCAATTACTCCGCCCTCATCAACGGCTTTTTGTAAAATTTCAGAATTTTTATATGGAGTGTTTTCGGGAGAAAAACCATATTCGTTAACATTTATCATTGCTTTCACTCCTACAAATTTTTATTTGTTATACTACTACCAAATAAACGGAATTAATCGGAATTTAACCTTTTGCTTGTATTCACAATAGCCATCAAAATCAAGGTGTAACTGATTGTGCCATGAAATTTATGGTTTTGCATACTTTGAAAGTAATGCATGGTTGTTCATCGGTTTACAGCAAAATTCTGTTCTGACAGCGGACCATTTGCGTTCGATTTCTTCAGCTGAGTCATTGTTTATATCAACAACGTTGTCTTCGTCATCTGAACCAAACATAAACCATTGGCTCGTTTTTCCTGTGGGGCAATGACCTTTGTAGGTCCAGGTCAGCCAATTATATGAACATTCGTTGAAAAGATTTAATATGTAATCCCAGGTGGCAGTACCACGGCAAGGAGAAAATTCACCGACAAGCACAGGTACGTTGAAGCTTTTGCTTGCGTGGTGCAGGGTAACTTCTTTGAAGCTGTCATTTGAATCATCATAAAAGTGATATTGATACATCACGTTTTCCCATCCGCGTTCTTTCGGGTGCGGCATATCATCAGGTGTCCAGATTGCCTCAAGTGTTATTATATGATCAGGGTCGTTTCTTCTGACTGCGTCGTAAAGTAATGAATAAACGTCGTGATATTTGCTGTTGACTTTATTTTCGCCCTCGTAATCGCACATCGGCTCATTCATAAGGTCATAGGCAGCAACTGTTCCATTTCCTACAAAATGACGGGCAATTTCACCCCACAATTCACAGGCAAGTGCACGAAAACGAGCGCCTTCCTCGTTTTCATCATAAAGTTTGCAATGGTTTACACGACAGCAGTGGTGGGCAATACTTTGATGCCCCGGTACACCGTGCATATCAAGAATGACGTACATCCCTCTTTTTTCACATTCGTCAACAATCCAGTCAAGACGTGAGAAATCTATTTCACCATTTTCTTTCCGCTTCCACGTGCCGTAATCATTTGTCTGAAAATTACGGTACCAAAACGGTACACGCACACAGGTAAAGCCGAGAGAGTGAAGATAGTCAAGGTCGTGTTCTGTGATATAGTTGTCTTCTCTGATTTTTATAAGACGTTCAGCTTCTTGTTTACCAAAACGCTTTTCAAGAGTAGTTACTATATCCCATTGAGCTTCTCCGCCCTTGAAAAATCCCTGCCATAATTCATCAAGTAACCATCCGCCAAGATTTGTTCCTCGTAAAAACACCTGTTTTCCTTCGGCGTTAATGATTTTTTCACCATCACAATGCAGCATACTGAGACTCATACTGTATCCTCCCGTTACAATAAATTTCAGTTTGAAAAATTGGAATTTGCTGTAAAGACCAACATTACATCAATAAACTATATAAATAGGTGAATTGCTTACGGTTATTTTTTTACCGATTTCAATAGGGTTTCCGTACATATCGTAAGCTTCGTAGTCGCCCCCAGGTGCTTTGATTTTGTTTTTTTCACCAAGGCTATAATACACCTCGATTTTGCTTCCGTTTTTAGTGTATTCATCAATCACAAGGTCTTTTTCATTTGAAATATTCTTTACAAAATCTGCATTGCCAAGAAAACGGATAACTGTTGCGTAAGCAATTACAGGTTCGGTAGGTTGAAGGTATTCGTTAAAAAATGCAAAGTCATTTATATCGTTTTCAGGGGTAACTGTTTTTCTGAATGCAAAAGAAACAAAACCTTTTGCTCCTGTTGAACGGGTGTAAAGTGCTTTGCAGGCAATTGTTGATGAATCTGCACCGCCAACGCCACTTTCGCTATTGAAACCGCCATTTGTAAGACCGGATTTGTTTGTGATACCTTGCATCTGAGTCATATAGTCAAAGTAATTATCAAGTCCGTCGTGGTTATGGTAACCGAAAGTATCAAGCAAGCCTTTATTTATAAGCTCTGCAGTTTTCTGATAGTATTCTGAGTTGCTTTCTTTCTCGGCAACAGCAAGGCCACCTGAATAAACGAAAGCTGACTCGTTTTTTGATTTCAATATTTTTGAAGTGTTTTCTAAAAGTTCAAAATATTCTTCGGAAGTACCTGCAAAGAAATGTATGTTGGGTTCATTCCATATTTCCCATAGAATATTAGTATTACCGGCATAATGGTCAGCAACTTTGTTTGTGAAATCATTCCAGAGTTTAATATCAGGCGGGTAAGTCCAGCTGATTGATTCATCATAATTCTTTTTATATTTCTTGGCAGTTGACCATTCTCCTGCATTGTAACCGAGAAGCCAGTTGTATTTCATATTGCGGTCGTTAACCTGTTTAACAAGGTAATCCTGAACCGAATAATTCATATCTCCATAAGGCTCACTCTGCATAGCACCCCAACCAACACTGTCCTCACGGACAAGATTTACGCCGAGATATTCTGCTGTATCGAGAATTTTATTAACGGATTCTTCCGCACTATAACCGGGAACACAGAATCCTTCTCCCCAGGTGTATGCGCGTGTGATGTAGGGCTGAATGCCATAGTAGAAGTCATCACTTGCCTGCTCGTTTTTTGGAATAACACCAACAGTAAAGCTATATTCATCTTCACCGAATAGTTTAATCTCAATAGTAAAAATACCGTTTTCTTGTGAAGTAAAGCTTAAAATACTGTAAGGAGAATTATAATCAAATGTAACATAACCCCATTTATGAAAGTCGGTTTGTTCACTTGTAATCGTAACTATTGCTTTAGTATTGCTCAAATTTTCATCAAGACATTCAAGAACAATATTGATTTTTTCATTTGGTTCAAAAAGATTATCGTCACCCTCTACACCAAAACGCAAAAATTCATTTTCGCCGTTTATGTAATATTCGATGTTTTTATCAATATTTGAAACGTTTATTTTATTATTATGAAGAATTATGCCTGAAGCAATACCAACCACAAGCAAAACAGTAATTATAATCAATACGATTTTCAAGACAGTTTTTTCATAATCTTACCTTCATAAATGGAAATTCAATCAATATTTATATTCTTATAATTTTTCTTATTTCTTTTGCATCAATATCATTCAGACTGCAGTTTTGTGAAACGGATATGTACGCAGCAACACCAGCAGCCTCTCCGATTCCAATGCAAATAGGCATTACCCTGAAATTTGAATGAGCCATATGTGTACCTGAAATGTTTCTTCCGCAAAGTAAAAGATTTTCTTTGGTTTCGGGTAACAAACACCGATAAGGAATTGTATAACCTTTTTCTTGACTGAAATGCTTTTGTACCCCTGTTTTGTCAAGTCCTGCTCCCGTAATATTATGCACATCAAAATTGAAGTAAGCATCTTTTACAACATAATCGTCAAAGACTTTAGCTTTTAAAATATCCTGCTCATTCAAGGTGTATTTACCTTTGAAATGTCTTGTTTCACGAATGCCCATAAGAGAGGCAGAACTGATAATATAACAATCTTCGTAACCTGGAACAAATTCACGCAGATATTTAACTATATCATCCATCTGTCTGCGACATATAAGCGTAGCACGTGTCAGGTCATCTGCGTTTGTGCCGTCAATATCAATTGCATTTGTCATATTGCAGGTTACAACACCGGGGAGTGTTGATTCATAAGTGAGAATATGCCCTGCAGGATAAGGTATATGTTCTTTTGCAAGGGCCTGAAGTTCACCGTTCGGCGTTTCATAGGTTGATTCAAATGAGCCTAAAAATACTGCCCGGTCATAGTCAACACCACCGATTTTGAACATAAGTGTCGCAGGTTGCATTTTGTTATCGCTTTCTCTGCCGAGAACAAATTCTGCTCCCGATCTTGCGGCAATATCACCGTCACCCGTGGCATCGATAGTAATTTGGGCATAAATATCTGTTTTGCCTGATTTATTGATAACGGTTGCACCGAGAATTTTATCTCCATCGCAGATTGCATCCTCTGCAAAGGTATAAAGCATAACCTTACAGCCAACCTCACAAAGCATTTCGAGATAGAGTGTTTTCAGCTTTTCAGGGTCTATAAGATTAGTGATTTTGTTTTTATATTCGCCTTCGTTATTTTGGGATGATCTTTTTAAAATTTCATAATACAAAGGACTACCACAACTACCCGTCCAGTGGCTCATAAGTCCTGAAGTTGAAATTCCACCTATATCTCCGTTTTGCTCAACAAGTATTACCTTCGCACCATTTTTGGCAGCACTGTATGCCGCTGCAAATCCGGCAGGTCCGCTTCCGAGAACAAGAACATCGGTATGTATTTCAATGTTTTCAATCATATTAATACCTCGGCAAATTCAAGTTTGTTGAGTTGATTATACCATACAAAACGAGTTGCTACAATAAAAATATATCAATTGGGGTGCTTTAAAGTGAACAAAATTTACACCGCATTAACCAAAAAAAGGAACTGACCAAAAAGTCAGCTCCTTGTATTTTATTTCGATAAATTGGAATTTATCTCTTGGTTAGTTTTTTGCACCAAGTCCATTTTCCACATTTAGTACACTTCAACAATCTTCTGGTTGGCGTTTGCATCAACAAGGCAATCTCTTTATAGTTAGGAACAAACATATGTTGACAGTTCTTACATTCATAATACCCTGTCTCTACCTT
>JAZRKV010000005.1:0-80759 GCA_045646545.1 Acutalibacteraceae bacterium | reverse complement strand
ATAAACTTTTATGTTGGCAGAGCAATTAATCCTGCTCATCAGAACCCTGACCTTCCCATTAATTTCAATATTAAAATGAATCTTGTGGAAGAGCTTTCCAAGAGTTTGAAGCAAATGGGTAAACGAATTAAAGTGAGTTATTTTTAATTATGAGTGATATAAGAAAATTTGATACAAAAGTACAATATCTTAAATACAAGGTATTAAGAGAGGTTGCAAGAGAAGCGTGGAATGATACTCTTCTTGAAAATCTCATCGATATACCTAAAAAAATAGTTCCCGGTAAAACCTCTACAATGAGATGCTGTGTTTATAAAGAACGTGCGATTCTTTCTGAACGTGTTAAAATTGCTATGGGCGGTGACCCTGAAAATTCAAATGTAATAGAGGTTATTGATATTGCTTGTGATGAATGTCCTGCTGCAGGTTATGAAGTAACAGACTCTTGCAGAGGTTGTCTTGCTCACCGTTGTGAAGATGTGTGTAAGCGCGGTGCAATTTCATTTGACCATAATCATGTGGCACATATTGATAAATCAAAATGTGTTGAGTGTGGACAGTGTGCAAAGGTCTGCCCTTATTCTGCAATTGTTAACCGTAAAAGACCTTGTCAGATTGCTTGCAAGGTAAAGGCAATTTCAATTAATGATGATAATGCCGCATCTATTGATAACGATAAATGTACCGCTTGTGGTGCTTGTGTTTATCAATGTCCGTTTGGTGCAATTTCTGATAAATCATATATTCTTAATGTAGTTGACCTTATAAAGAAAAGTGAACAGGGTAGAAACTATAAGCTTTATGCAGTTGTTGCTCCTTCAATTTCAAGTCAGTTCGCTTATGCTAAATTAGGTCAGGTTATAACAGGTCTTAAAAAGATGGGCTTCCACACAGTTGTTGAAGCAGCATTAGGTGCAGATATGGTCGCAATGAGCGAAGCAAAAGAATTAACCGAAAAAGGTTTTCTTACAAGTTCATGTTGTCCTGCATTTGTTTCTTACATTAAATCTACATTCCCTGATTTAGTTCCTTTGATATCTCATAACTGTTCACCAATGGTTGAGATTTCAAAATACATTAAAGAAACTGATAAAGATGCAAAAACAATTTTTATCGGTCCTTGTACTGCAAAAAAAGCAGAAGCACAACTTGAAAGTGCAAAGCCTTATGTTGATGCAGTTTTGACATTTGAAGAATTGCAGGCTCTTTTTGATAGCCGTGATATTGACATTACAACTCTTGATGAGGATGTGCTTGATAATGCTTCGTATTTCGGCAGAATTTTCGCTCGTAGCGGTGGTCTTACTGATGCCGTAACTCAGGCAATTAAAGAGCAGAATATCACAGATTTTGAGTTCAAACCTGTCTCTTGTGATGGTATTGAAGAATGCAGAATTGCACTTTTAAAGAAAAGCAAAAATGCACTTAATGCCAACTTCATTGAAGGTATGGCATGCGTTGGTGGATGTATTGGCGGTGCAGGTTGCCTTACCCACGGTGAAAAAAATAAAGCAGAAGTTGATAAATATGGACAAGAAGCTTTTGAAAAAACTATCTCCGATGCAATTTCTGTTTTGAAATAACATTCAAATCCTTCATTCAAAAAGATACTCTCCTTCGGCAAACCAACTGTCGTAGGAGAGTATTTTTTTATTTGGTGCGGGTGACAGGACTTGATGAGCTCTGCCCATCGTTCGCTATGCGAACGCCTGATTATGTTCGGCTTCGCCGAGGGCAAGTTTAAGTCCTTTTAACTTTCTCAGGAAACAAAAACAGAGTCGCAAAATGCGACTCTGTTTTTATTTGGCATTTAGTACGCTGTTAAATGCAAATTGTCGGCTTTTAATAACGTTAAGAAGTGTAAGATTACGAAGATATTTCTTTTTAAATTAAACAAGCTGTTTATTAGCTTTCAGGTATTCTTCGATTTTCTTTCCGTCATTATATCCGAGTTGATAAAGCTTTTCCATACCTTCTTTTTCTCGTGTAAGAGTATCTATTCCAAAGCATTCTTCGGGATAAATAATGAGTGCTTTGCCTTGTCTTTCAAGCTCGAATATTTCTTTAATTCCGTTATTATATGAATTGTGCATTGTTAAAACGCTGTCTCTTATCTTCGGATATTTGCGCAGAAGAATATTGACAATCCATTCGGGCATCGGTTCTTTTGCGAAATCCTTAGGCAGAGTTATGCAGATAATCAGTTTATCGCAACCGTCTGCAAAAGCTTTTTTATAAGGTATCGGATCTGATAATCCGCCGTCAAAGAATTTGTTTTCCTTAAAATTAATAGGTTTTCGGCAGGCTACGGGCATTGCGCAGCAAGCTTTTAAAAGAGTGTAATCGTCCTTTGAAAAATCATCCTTGGTGAAATATATCGGCTTGCAGGTTGAAGCTTCTGTTGAAACCGCATTATAGCTGATAGTTGAGTTTTTTATTGCTTCATAATCAAGAGGGTCTTTACCTGTGCTATTGGATATTACCGAATAAAGATAATTAAGATTAATCAGCATTCCGTGTCTGAAATAGGAGCCGACTCCCATATATTCTTTTTCAAAAGAATATTCTTGATAAAACTTTTTACTTCTGCCTCTTTGACCCGCAACATAATTAATAAGATTCGCACTTCCCGAAGAAACACCAAGGCAATAATCAATCTTAATGTTATTATCTAAAAGATAATCATAAATTCCACTTGTGTAAATTCCTCTGAGGCCTCCACCTATATCAATAATTCCTATCATATTATATTCCTGCCTTAATTGTCAGTTATAAAAAATCCGAAACTTAACTTTATCAATTAAGTTCGGATTTTTATGCATTGGTGCGGGTGACAGGACTTGAACCTGCACGGGGGTGCCACCAGAACCTAAATCTGGCGCGTCTGCCAATTCCGCCACACCCGCGCATATTTAGTTGAGAAATAAGAGTGAATAGTAAAGATGTTTAATCTTGTTATATCACTCAACAGTTATATGGTGTTAAGGTTACTCAAACCTTTTGAATTGTATCATAAGAGTGTTGAAAAAGCAAGGGTATTTTGCGATTAGGTTGTTGCAAAGATATTTATTAATTGATATAATAACACTAAATCAAAAAATGTGGTGGTTTGTTTGAAAAATATAGTAAATGAAATTTGTTCTCTTGTTAAAGAATGTGGTAAAGTGATTCTTAGTGCGGACAGAGAGAAAATGGCTATTGATATAAAATCAGGCGTTACCGATTTGGTAACTGAATACGATAAGAAAATTCAGGAGCAATTGCAGTATGGCTTGAAGAATATTTTACCTGATGCAAAATTTATCGGCGAAGAGGGCTCAAACGATGAATTAACCGATGAAGGCTATGCTTTTGTTGTTGACCCTATTGATGGCACAACAAATTTCATCAAAGATTATCATATGAGCGCAATCTCTGTTGCTTTATTGAAGGGTAGAGATGTTGTAGCAGGTGTTGTGTACAACCCTTATCTTGATGAAATGTTTTATGCAATAAAGGGTGAGGGTGCATACTGTAATGGTAAAAAAATAAGTGTTTCATCTCAGCCTATGGACAAAGCTTTGGTGCTTTTCGGTACGTCTCCATACGATAAAAATCTCTTCCCAAAAACTATTGAAGTGCTTACAGAATTTTTTAACCAGGCTCTTGATATAAGAAGAAGCGGTTCTGCTGCATTGGATTTGTGCACAGTGGCTTGTGGTAGGGCAGAGCTTTATTTTGAATTACAAGTTTCTCCGTGGGATTTTGCTGCTGGCAAATTACTTGTTGAAGAAGCCGGTGGTGTGGTAACTACTATTGACGGAAATCCACTTTCCTTTGATGGCAAAACTACAATTTTAGCAAAAAACAACGTAATATAAATTTATTGAGGTGTAAAAATGAAAGTACTTATAGCATCAGATATCCATGGCTCTTTAAAATATTGCAAAGAATTAGTTGCCAGATATAATGAAGAAAAATGCGAAAAATTAATTCTTTTAGGTGACGTTTTGTATCACGGCCCTCGTAACGATTTGCCAGAAGAGTACAACCCTAAGGGCGTAATTGCTCTGCTTAATGGCATGGCAGATGAAATTATGTGCGTAAGAGGTAACTGTGAGGCAGAGGTTGACGATATGGTGCTTGACTTTAACGTTCTTGCAGATTATGCACTTTTATTTAATAAAGGCAGAATGTTCTTCCTTACACATGGTCACAAATTTAATTTACAAAATTTGCCGAAGCTTAAAAAGGGTGACGTTTTATTTAATGGTCATACTCATGTAAGTAAAATTGTTGAAACAGACGGTATTGTTTATGCCAACCCCGGTTCAGTATCTATCCCTAAAGAGGATACACCAAGAGGTTATATGATTTTAACTGATGAAAAAATTATTCATAAAACTCTTCTTGGTGAAGAAATTACAGAATATGTATTATAATTTTTCAGAACAATAAATGAAACTCCGTTGAGATATTTCTCAACGGAGTTTTTATGCTATTAAGATTATTTTAATTTAGCTTTAACAATTTCTTCTGCGGCGTTAAGTGCATCAGAAATTTTTGAGATGTCTTTACCGCCTGCCATAGCAGAATCAGGCTTGCCGCCACCGTTACCGCCTGCAATCTGTGCGATTTCGCGCACAATGTTGCCTGCGTGTGCACCGCTCGCAATAGCAGCTTTTCCACAGTAGCAAGCGAATGAGCAAGTTCCTTTTGCATTTTGTTCTGCAGCAAGGATAATAACAATATCGTCGCCTTTATCTTTTGCAGAGTCTACCATTGAGCGAAGAGCATTAGCATCTGCTTCGCCTAAAGAACCTGTAATAAGCTTAACAGAGCCTAAATCTTTAACATTATCAAAGAGGCTACCTGCTTTTTGCTTTGCGATTTCTGCTTTGAGTTCTTCAAGCTCTTTTTCTTTTGCTTTAAGCTCTGCAGTAAGTGAAGCTGCTTTTGTTGCAAGGTCTTTAACGTTTGCAAGCTTCATAGCATTTGCGGTATTCTGGATAAGCTCTTCACGGCTGTCAAGGTAATTAATAACACCAAGACCAGTAACACCTTCAATTCTTCTTACACCTGCTGCAACAGAGGATTCTGAAATGATTCTGAAAAGACCGATGTTGCCTGTGTTTTTAACGTGTGTACCACCGCAAAGTTCGGTTGAGAAATCTCCTGCAGTAACAACGCGAACAGTATCGCCGTATTTTTCACCGAAAAGAGCCATTGCGCCTTTTTTCTTTGCATCTTCAATAGCCATTTCTTCTGTTGTAACGGACTGTGCAGAAAGAATAATATCGTTAACTCTGTTTTCTATTTTAATAATTTCTTCTGCAGTAAGTGCAGAGAAGTGAGAGAAGTCAAAGCGTACTGCAGTATCGTTTACAAGCTGACCTGCCTGTTCAACGTGTGTGCCGAGTGCTTCACGAAGAGCAGCCTGGAGAAGGTGAGCAGCAGTATGGTTACGCATTATTGCTTCACGACGTTTAACATCAATTTCACATTTTACTGTGTCGCCAACTTTTAAAGCATCACCCTCGGAGAGTGTACCGTGGTGGAGAATAACGCCCTCTGCAGTTTTTGTTGTGTTTGTAACAGTGAAAACATTATCGCCAAGTCTGATTATACCCGTGTCGCCAACCTGACCACCGCTTTCTGCGTAGAAGCATGAGCTGTCAAGAACGATAATTGCATCTTGCTCTGCTTCTGCAAAGTCAACCTTTTCGCCGTTTGCGGCAATAGCAATAACCTTTGCATCACACTCTGTCTGTGTGTAGCCGTTTAAAACAGTTGTTTTACATTCTGTGAATGAAACGTCTGAACCCTTCCAACCTTCTGCACCTGCAACCTTACGAGCAGCTTTTGCCATTGCTTTTGCATCTGCAAGAAGTTTTTCGAATTCTTCGTTGTTAACTGTGAGTCCGTTTTCTTCTGCAATTTCACGTGTTAAGTCAATAGGGAAACCAAATGTATCCTGAAGCTTGAAAGCATCTGCACCTGAAAGTACGCCGTTTTCAGACTTTTTAATCATTTCGTTGAGAAGTTCAAGACCACTGTCAATAGTTTTATAGAAGCTGTTTTCTTCCATAGAGATTACTTTTATAATGTAATCTTGTTTTTCTCGGAGACCAGGATATGCAGATTCGTTTTCTTTAATAACAGTTTCGCAAACCTCTGCAAGGAAAGGTCTTGTGATGCCCAAAAGTCTGCCGTGACGTGCAGCTCTTCTGAGAAGACGGCGGAGAACATATCCTCTGCCTACGTTAGATGGAATAACACCATCACCAATCATAAATGTTGTTGAACGGATGTGGTCTGTAATAACACGAAGAGAAATATCACTCTTTTCATTTTCGTGGTATTTAACACCTGCAATTTCCATTATATGCTTCATAATGTTCTGTACGGTGTCAACCTCGAAAATGTTGTGAACATCCTGTGCAATACAAGCAAGTCTTTCAAGACCCATACCTGTGTCGATGTTAGGATTTGCAAGAGGTGTGTAGTTGTTTTTGCCGTCATTTTCAAATTGTGTGAAAACTAAGTTCCAGAATTCAACGTAACGGTCACATTCGCAACCTACTTTACAGTCAGGACTGCCACAACCGTATTTTTCACCACGGTCATAGTAAAGTTCTGAGCAAGGACCACAAGGGCCTTGGCCATGCTCCCAGAAGTTATCTTCTTTTCCGAAACGAACCATATGGTCTGGCTTCACGCCAACGTCCTTTGTCCAAATATCGTATGCTTCGTCATCTTCAAGGTAAACACTGCAATAGATTTTATCAGGATCCATTTCCATAACTTCGGTACAGAATTCCCATGCCCACGGAATAATTTCTTTTTTGAAGTAATCGCCAAATGAGAAGTTGCCGAGCATTTCAAAGTATGTGCCATGACGGGCAGTGATACCAACACGCTCGATATCAGGTGTACGTATACACTTCTGACAAGTAGTAACTCTCTTTCTTGGTGGTGTTTCTTCACCTGTAAAATATTTTTTCATTGGTGTCATACCTGCGTTGATGAGAAGGATACTCTTATCATTCTGAGGTACAAGGGGAAAGCTTGGAAGACGAAGATGGTCTTTGCTTTCAAAGAATTTTAAGTATTTTTCTCTTAAATCATTAAGACCTGTCCACTGCATATTATTCACTCCGTTCATAAAATTAAAAATAAAAAAAGCGCCTTTGCAAATCGGGACGGAATAACCGCGGTACCACCCGAATTGTGCAAATGCACCACTCATAATAACAGTTAACGCCTGTAAACGTGTTGTTTCCAACAAGGCTCCGCAGGTAGCAAATTCAAGGAATTGTGAAAAGCTTACACCAACCGCTTTCTCTCTGTGCACTCTTCAGTGAATCATCCTGCATTAACGCCGAATTTTATATACAATGATATTATATATAAAAAAGTGAGAATGTCAAGTTTTTTGATAGTTAACAAAGTTTAAATGTTTGTTTGTGTCTAGAATAATGTGAATTATGGCTAATAGAACAGGAAATTACAATTGGTGTGATGTAAAAAATAAACAAAGTTAAAAAATTAGTAGAAAATTTTTAAAAAACACTTTACTTTAGCACGTTAAAGTGGTAGAATGACAACATAAAATAAAGGCGAGATAAAACGCCTTCGGAGGAATTAATTATGAAAAAGAAAATTTTAGCAATTGTAATGAGTATTGTGCTCGTAGTAGGTATTGTTTGTGTATTTACATCTTGTGGTAAAGATGCAAAAATTGTTGTTGCAGAAGCAGGTTCTGCAGGCGAAGAAGTTATGAACAGCGATGATTACTTTGCAGAAAACACAAAGACTCCTGTTGATTCACAGGCAAAAGCTCTTATGGAAGTTTCTTCAGGTACAGCAGATATGGCTGTTATCGACTACGTTATGACTATCGGTTCAATCGGTGAAGGAACAGACTATGAAGATCTTGTTCTTGTAGAAGATGTATCTTTCTCACCTGAAGAATATGGCATCGCATTCAGAAAAGGTTCAGATGCTGTTAACTACGTTAACAAAGCAATCAAAGACCTTAAAGCAGACGGCACTCTTGAAGAAATCGCATCAGATTACAAGCTTCAGGACCTTCTTCTTGCAGATGCAGATTATGAAGAAGTTAAAGCTACAGAGTCTGACTGGGAATACATTAAAGCAAAAGGTGAGCTTGTTGTTGGTATCACATACTTTGCTCCAATGAACTATGAAGATGAAAATGGCGAGCTTACAGGTTTCGAAACAGAATTTGCTAAAGCAGTTGCAGAAGAACTTGGTGTTAAAGTTAAATTCCAGGAAATTGACTGGAACTCAAAAGAAGTTGAACTTAACGCAAAGAACATTGACTGTATCTGGAATGGTATGACAATTACTCCTGAAAGAGAAGAAACAATGGAAATTACTATTCCTTATATGCAGAACAAACAAGTTGTAGTTGTTAAAGCTGACTAATTTGCAGGTGAGGTTAGTTAGATGTCTTTTGTTCAAGTAACCCTTTCATTGCTTGAAGGGTTTTATCAAAACTGTTATTTGTTTGGGGCAACTTTGCTCTTTGCATTACCTTTGGGTCTTATTATCTCAATGGGCTCAATGTCAAAAATTAAAATAGTTAAATACATAACAAAAGCATTTGTCTGGGTCATCAGGGGAACACCCCTGATGCTCCAGCTTTTTGTGGTTTTTTATGTTCCCGGTCTTTTATTCGACGCACCTATGAAATCACGTATGACGGCAGCACTTATTGCTTTTGTTATTAACTATGCTGCATATTTTTCAGAAATATACAGAGGCGGTATTGAATCTATACCGAAAGGTCAGTATGAAGCAGGTCAAGTGCTTGGTATGACAAAATCTCAGGTGTTCTTTAAAGTTGTACTTATGCAAGTTGTTAAAAGAATAATTCCGCCTATGAGTAACGAGATTATTACTCTTGTTAAGGATACTTCTCTTGCTCGTGTTATTGCTGTGTCTGAAATACTTATGGAAGCTACCAATTTCTCAAGTAAGGGTATTATTTGGCCGTTGTTCTATACAGGCGTATTCTTCTTGGTTTTCAATGGTTTGCTTACAATAATTTTCGGCAAAATAGAGAAAAAACTTGACTATTACAAAAACTGAGGTTGAAAGGAGCTTTTAATTATGTCTGTACTTGAAGTTAAAGATTTAAAAAAGAGCTTCGGAAAAACCGAGGTTTTAAAAGGTGTAAGCTTCACTCTTGATGAAGGTGAAGTTTTAAGTATTATCGGTTCATCTGGTAGTGGTAAAACAACACTTTTGCGTTGTATTAATCAGCTTGAAACTGCAGACGACGGGTACATCAGTGTAGCCGGTGAAGTGTTTTTTGACGGAACCAAAAAAGGTGAAAAAGAGGATCCTGCTGAAAAAAGAAGAAAACAGCTTCTTATCGGTCTTGTTTTTCAGGATTTTCACCTTTTTCCTCAATATACCGTGCTTCGTAACCTGACTCTTGCTCCTTCTCTTCTTGCAGAGGAAAGAGAAGATTTTAAAGCAAACAAGGTGAACATTTTATTTGATATTGAAAAACAAGCAGAAATGCTTCTCAAAAAAGTTGGTCTTTACGATAAAAAAGATAGTTATCCTTGCCAGCTTTCAGGCGGTCAGAAGCAACGTGTTTCCATTGCCAGAGCGTTGATGCTTGAACCTAAGGTTCTTTTTTTTGATGAACCAACTTCTGCTCTTGACCCTGAGTTAACAGGTGAAATTCTCAAGGTTATTAAAAGCCTTGCAGAAGATAACACAACCATGGTTATTGTTACTCATGAAATGTCTTTTGCCAAAGCAGTTTCCACAAAAGTTATATTTATGGATGACGGCGTTATTGCCGAGGAAGGTACACCTGAAGAGGTGTTTGATAATCCGAAGTCGGAGAGAACAAAGGCTTTCATAAGTAAATTCAGTGATTAAAATTCAAACCTTGGGCCAATAACTTGTTTTAATATGCTTGCAGTACCTTAGTACAGCGTCGCATCTTAAAACTGCGTTCTTCATCCCAATCTTTGAATTTTGGGTTTAAGGTAATTTTGCGCGAATAACTTTCGATTTAAGGTAATTTTAATTTTTAATTATATAAAAGACGGCGAGTAGATTTATTTAATCTACTCGCCGTATTTTGTTTTTGTTAGTTTATAATTAACATTTTTCCCGAACAAGCATAGTATAAATTAAGATAAGCACATTTTGTACTTGCTTGGTGGCGGAAGCCCACAGAATAGCCCTGTGAGTTTGTGCAAAAATAAATCCGTTCTATGTAGTTTTATTGCATAGAACGGATTGTTTATTTTTAAAGATTTTCTAATGTTTTAAGAATAATATCTGAAAAAGCGGTTACATCTGTTTGTACAGAATTTTTGTAATCTTCAACGCCTACGTCATCTGCACTATCGGATATTTTGCGGACACTCACAAATGGAATGTTGCCTAAAAGGTAGCAAACTGCACCCAAAGCACCACTTTCCATATCAAAAGCAGAGATGTTAAAAATGCTTTTATATTTATCCTTTCTTTCTTTGTCTGTAAGGAAAAAGTCACCTGTACCCAGATTACCGTATTTGAATCCGTTTACCTTAATTGCTGCATCATATAAAGCATTGTGGCAATCGTAGATGTAATCATCCTGACCAGGCTTCTGTCCCGGAAGTCTGCCGATTGGAGTTAAGTCGAAGTCGCACTCAACAACAGAATCAGAAACAATAATATCACCTTTAACTACGCCCGAAACGGCACCGCTCCAACCGGTGTTGATTACGCCATCGTATTCTTTTTGTGTAAGAGCAATTGCTGCACCAATTGCGGCATTAACTTTACCTATACCAAAACAAAGTACGGTGCAGTTGTGATTATTATAAGTAAAATCAAAAGCAGGCATATGTTGTATTTTATATTCTTTTTTAATAAGCTCACCCAAACTGTTTTTGCAAGGGTTAAATTCATCAATATCTGCAATTAAAATAAGGTAGTTCATTTTGTTTCCTCCAATGCTGATTTTAATGCCTTTGCGAATTGGTCAGGGCAAGAGGTTGCTTTGAATCCGCATTTTATGCCTGTAAGGGATTCAATAACCTCATTTGCATTTTTGCCTTCGGCAAGGGCAGCAATACCCTTAAGGTTGCCGTTGCATCCGCCTTCAAAGGTAACATTTGAAACAATACCATTGTCTAAATCAAAAGAAACTTTTCTTGAACAAACGCCTGAAGTTCTGTAATCATATCTCATTTTTATTATCCTCACTTTTGCTTTTCTTTAATAAATTAAGAGCCTCTTTGAGTACGTCAAGAGGTGACTGACTTGCATCTTTTTTTATTGTTATATACGGTTTAGGTCCTGTTGTAACAAGTATACGTCCACGCATACCACGTATAAGGTCTGCAATTTCAGACATATCGATTTTTTCAACGTATAACAGAAGACTATTATTGTTCTGACCTATTTCATAAATACCAAGTTGAGCGGCTGTGTTACGTAACAGAGCAACCTTTACAAGACCTTCAACACTTGCAGGCGGTTCACCAAAACGGTCTATAAGCTCGTCTATAACGTCACTTGCATCATCATCGTTTTTAATATCTGCAATTCGTTTGTAAATTGCAAGACGTTGCGGAAGACTCTCAATATACTTTTCAGGAATATGAGCATCAATACGTATATCAATAAGACATTCCTTGGATGATTTTTCAGGTGCTTCGCCTTTCTCTTCGGTAACGGCTTCAGATAGAAGTTTCATATACATATCGTAGCCGACTGCTTCCATATGACCGTGTTGCTCGGTACCTAAAAGGTTACCTGCACCTCGTATTTCAAGGTCACGCATAGCAATTTTGAAGCCTGAGCCGAATTCTGTGTATTCACGAATGGCAGTAAGCCTTTTTGTTGCAATTTCTGAAAGCTCTTTACCTTTAGTAAATGTTAAATATGCAAAGCCTCGTCTTGCAGAACGTCCGACTCTGCCACGGATTTGGTGAAGCTGTGCAAGACCTAAGTTGTTTGCGTTTTCAATTATGAGTGTATTTGCATTTGGTACATCTACACCTGTTTCGATAATCGTTGTGCAGACTAAAATATCAATTTCACCTTCAAGAAGTGAACGCCATACGTCAGACAACTCATCTTCGTTCATTTTGCCGTGACCTATGCCGATGTTGGCATCAGGTAAAAATTCTTTTATTTTTGCCGCAGTTTTTTCAATGGTTTCAACCTTGTTATGAAGATAGTAAACCTGACCGCCGCGACGAAGCTCTTTTTCCATAGCCTCACAAAGTACGCCCCAATCGTGTTCAAGCACGTAGGTCTGAACAGGGGAACGGTCCTGGGGAGCTTCTTCAATAACAGACATATCACGTATGCCTGACATCGCCATATTCATTGTTCTCGGAATAGGTGTAGCTGAAAGTGTAAGGCAGTCTACATCGGGATACATCTCTTTAAGACGTTCTTTTTGCCCAACACCGAAACGTTGTTCTTCGTCTACAATAATGAGCCCTAAATCCTTGAATACAATATCTTTTGAAATGAGTCGGTGTGTGCCGACGATTATATCAATTGAGCCGCGTTTAAGGGCTTTGATAATTCTTGTTTGTTCTTTTGATGTTCTGAAGCGTGAAAGCATATCTGCTTCAATAGGGAATCCCTCGAAACGACGGCGTATTGTATTGAAATGTTGCAGAGCAAGTATTGTGGTAGGTACGAGGATTGCACATTGTTTTCCGTCTGCAATACACTTGAATGCTGCTCTTAAAGCAACCTCTGTTTTGCCGAAGCCAACGTCACCGCAAAGAAGTCTGTCCATAGGGTGAGCTTTTTCCATATCCCGTTTTATTTCGCGTATGGTTCTTAACTGGTCTTCGGTTTCTTCATATTCAAAACGTTGTTCGAAATCGTTTTGCATATCAATATCCGGGGAGAATGCATAGCCCGGCATTTTTAATCTGCGTGAATATAAAGCAATTAATTCCTTCGCCATACTCTTGGCAGAGGATTTAACGCGTGCCTTAAGCTTTTCCCAATCCTTACCGCCAAGGTTTGAAAGCTTAAGGGTTTTTGTATCGTCCTTCGGACCGATGTATTTGGAAACTAAATCAAGCTGTGTAACAGGTACGTAAAGAGCCGCACCTTTAGCGTAGGTGATTTTAATGAAGTCTTTGGTAACACCTGAAACCTCTAATTTTTGTATACCCTCAAAAATACCTATTCCATGAACTGAGTGAACAACATAGTCGCCTTTTGAAAGTTCTTCAAGACTCTGGATTGCATCTGCTGCCTTGTAGTTTTTTCGGCGCTTTCTGCTTTGCGAAGAAGCTCCGCCTTTTCCGTAGGAAATAATGGTGAATTTCTCGTTGATATATCTGAAACCGCCTGAAAGTCCACCGGCTAAAACAGTAACTGTTGTTTTGGGAAATTCTGAAGGTAGCAATGGAAAGAACATTGCTTGAATATCCTCTGTTTCAAGTGCTTCTGCAAGAGAGGCTGCTGCCTTTGGAGTACCTGCAATAACAATGCATCTTTCTTTATTACGTAAAGCGGGACGCAGGTCGTCCATAAGTACTTCTAAAGAACCGTTCCATACAGGTGTCTGTTGGACATTAAATGTTGTGAGTGATTTTACAGGTGTATCAAAAGTTCCACGTGGGAATGTATCTACATAAAAGGCTTTTCGCTCTTCATAAATTTTCAGAAGTTGAGAAAAGGTAAGTGAAAAAGTATCAAGACCCTTTACAAGAACGCCATTTTCAAATTGTGCTTTGATTTCCTGAAGTAAAAGTTTTGTTGAGTTCTCTGCCTTATCCTTTACCGACGCACTTTCTACAATAAAAAGCATATCATTGTTGCAGTAATCAAAGATTGATGCAGGGTTATCGTATGCTAATGAGAGGTACTTATCTACAGATGAAAGTTTTACTTTTGCTTCAAGTAGTTCAATATCTTTTGCAAGAACCTCTTTGGCTTTTCGTGAGCCTTTGCCTGAAAGATTAGATGAAAGGTTTTGTATTTTTTCTTTTAATTCATCATCACTTGCAAAAATAATTTCTGTTGCAGGTGTGATTTCACAAAAGTCAAGGTTGTCGGTTCGTCTTTGTGTGGATGGGTCAAAGGTTGAAATATTATCAACGTCGTCGCCCCATAATTCAATTCGTACCGGTTCTTCTGCATCCGGTGGAAAAAAGTCGATTATACCGCCTCTGTGTGCATACTGACCGGCACCTTCTACACTATCGCTACGCTTAAAGCCTGCAGCGGTCAGAATGTTTATTAATTCGTTTACAGAGATTTCTGTTTCTAAATCTATTTTAAATGTACGTTTTTTTAATTCTTCAGGTGGGATTGTAAGCTGTAATGCTGCTTCAACAGAACAGGCAATAACACTATAATCATTATTTAAAATGTTGCAAAGTGTTTTTATGCGGAGCTGCTCATATTCTCTTGATTGACCTTGCGAAGTGTTAAATGAGTAATCACGAGCGGGATAGAAAAATGCTTTTTTACCTTTACCGCAGAATTCGTTTACGTCATTTGCAAATTTACGTGCTGAGGCTTCATCAGGTAAAACAACAAGTGCTCCGCGAGAAGTATCCTCGCAGAGTGAATGGATAAGATGTGCTTTTGGTGAAGAAGGCAGCCCTGTTATTCCTGAAGGTCCGATGCCGTTCTGTATGTATGAAAGCACATCTTTGTATTCTGTGCAGTTTTGCAAAAGTTTAGAGTAACAAGACATATTTACCTCAACTGTTATAACGTGACATTGCTCCTTCAATATCGTCCTTGACCATAAGTTCAAGTGCACCTAAAGCGTCATCCATGGCGTTACGCATTAAAGGAATGTCTTTTTTAGGGAAGTTTGAAAGTACCCAATCGGCTAAATCATAGTCAGGATGAGGTTTTTTGCCTACACCTAATTTGATTCGCGGAAAATCTTCCGTGCCTAAATGAGCAATAATGCTTTTTATTCCGTTGTGGCCACCGGCACTGCCTTTTCTTTTAATGCGGAGTTTACCGGGTTCTAACGAAATATCATCAAAAATAACAATAATTCTTTCAGGCGGAATTTTATAGAATGTAGCACATTCCTTGACCGCCGTACCGCTATTGTTCATCATTGTTTGTGGCTTCATAACAAGTATTTTCTTGTTATTGATTTTAGTGTCACCTATAAGGGCATGGAATTTAAGTTTTTTTGCTTTGAAGCCTAATTCATTTTCCATATTTTCAATGCATAAAAAACCTGCATTGTGACGAGTTGTTTCGTATTTTGCACCGGGATTACCAAGACCTACAATAAGATAATCGTAGGTTGAAGAACCGGAAGCATCTTTTTTGAATTTGTTGAACATAATTACTACCTTTATTTTGAATATTGTCTTTTATATGGTTTTTTTATATTTACCCATTCATTTTTTACGGATTGCTTTGCACGAGCAATTGCTAAAGCGTTATCGGGTACATCTTCTGTAATTGTACTGCCTGCGGCAGTAAATGCATTTTCACCAACGGTAACAGGGGCTACAAGGTTTGTATTGCATCCGATAAAAGCACCATCTTTTACAGTTGTGCGCGATTTGTTTTTTCCATCATAATTGACTGTAACGCAACCACAACCGAAATTTACATCTTTACCGATATCAGAGTCACCGATGTAAAGAAGGTGAGGTAATTTTGTGTTTTCATCTACTGTGGAATTTTTAACTTCAACAAAGTTACCGATATGAACATTATCTTCAATTTTGGTGTTTGGTCTTATATGCACAAAAGGTCCTGCAGTGACGTTTGCACCAATAATTGAATTAAAACATTGTGTATTGTTGAGTTTTGTATTTTCATTAATAACAGAGTCTGATATATATGAGTTAGGGCCGATAACACAATTTTTTGATATTGTTGAGTTACCGAGAATAATTGTGCCTGGTAAAATTAAAGTACCTTCCATAATTTTAACTGTAGGTTCAATTATAACACCATCAAAACAAGGAATTTCAACACCGTTATTTATAAAAACTTCCAGTGTTTTTAGACGTTGTTCATTTGTAATCATACTGTCACCTTCGTTATTAAGATTTTATTAACACTTTATTTTATCATATATATACTTATATTTCAAGAATTCATTAAAAAGACATAAAACGATAGTATCGGAAAAGTTTCGTATATTTCACAAAATTATATTGATTTGTTCACGTTATTATTGTATAATTATACACAAATTATAGGAGGTGGAATTATGTCTAATGTTTTTAAGAAAAACGTTGTTTTTGTTATTGCACTTATGATTACAGTTTTTTCTTGTATTATTCTGCCTTTCTTGTCTTATGTCAGTCCCGGAGTTTTTGATAACGTCAAAGTGAATTTTGGTGTTGTTGATATAAAAAATTACAATTTTTCGGGTGACGAAAGCGCAAACCTTGCAGGTGAGTGGGAATTCTATTGGGGTAAACATATTGTAACCGATGGTATAAAAGGTGTGGAGCCCGATTTATACGTTAGTGTGCCCTCTTCATGGACTAGTTATGAAATAGGTGAAAAAAGTCTTTCGAATGGCGGTATTGCAAGCTACAGAACATTAGTCAAGAATATTGATTCCGATTATCCTGTGCTTGTGAGTGTGCAGAATCTTCCCGGTAAGTGCCAGGTGTTTATAGATGGTGAATTTGTTTTTTCCAACAGGTCGGTACCTAATGCAAAGAACACCAACAAAAATATTGCCGAGCCATATGCTAACCCTATAGTTCTTGATAAATCAATCCAAAATCACGAAATAGTAATTGAAGTTGAGTGTGACTATTCTAGTGGTCTTACTGCAATACCTGTTCTTACAGGGTATAACGAATACCAGAATAATCTTATGAGCTCAGTAGCCTTAAGATTTATTCTTATCGGTATAGTTGCTTTCTTTGCAATCGGTACGGCAGTTCTTGCATTTATGCGACGAGATTTTTCAGACCAACTGTGGCTTGTATTCCTTTGTGCAATCTTTATTTTCAGAATGCTGATATCTAACGAGGGCTATATGGTTGCTCATGATTTGTTCGGTAATATAAATTATGAGATAATGATGTCGCTTATTTTTGTTTCAACTTACATTATAAAACTTTGTATGCTGATGCATCTTGTTAATGTGTTAGGACTTAAAATAAGTCATGTCACATTATCGGTTATTTCTGTTCTGTTCTTATTATGTGCATTTGTACCGTATTTTACTTACGATTATATTTACGTTGCAGAGGCATATATGTGGATTCAATCTGTGGCGTATGTGTTTGACGTTTATATGATTTATAAGCTGTCAGATGTATTTGTAGCTAAAAAGAAATTTGCAATATGGTACCTTGTTTTCTATTGCATAACAGCATTTGCACTTGTTACGGATAACTTGTATCTTTACGGTTATATTTCAAACTCTGTTTCATTCGTAATGCCATTCGCTTGTTTTCTGTTTATAACGCTTATGCTTTTTGTTCATATATCCGATACACTTAACGATTATAAAAAAGCACAAAAGGCAGCCGAACTTGAAAAGGAAGTTGCGGAAGTTAATATGACTCTTATGTTGAGTCAGATTCAGCCTCACTTTTTATATAATGCATTGAACTCAATAAAATATCTTACAAAAAAAGATCCGCAAAAAGCAGAAAGTACAATTGTAAAATTTTCCAGTTATTTAAGGAGTAATATGGATTCCCTTACTCAAAAGGAACCTATTACTTTTGAAAAAGAACTTGACCACGTAAAAAATTATGCGGAAATAGAAAAAATACGTTTTGGGGACAGGCTTAATATAGAGTACGACGTTGAGGTCACCGATTTTTCTGTTCCGCCTTTGACCTTGCAGCCTATTGTGGAAAATGCAATTAAACACGGTGTTACCCAAAAGGCAGAAGGCGGTACGGTTACTGTAAAAACTTGGGAAACAGCAAGTTACAATATTATTTGTGTGAAGGACGACGGCGTCGGCTTTAACGTTAATGAAAAGAAAAATGACGGTCGTTCGCATATTGGCGTAACAAATATTAAAAAACGTCTTGATGCAATGCTTAATGCTTCAATTGAAATTGAAAGTGAAATTGGCGTAGGTACTACTGTTACAATAAAAATACCTAAAAAGGAGAACGAATAATGAGAATAATGGTAGTGGATGATGAGTTCCTCGCACTTGAAGATTTTGAGGATACTTGCAGAACTTTAGGTATAACAGATGAAATAGTAAAATTTAATAATCCGTTAGATGCTTTGAGCTATGTGGCAAAAAACAAAGTGGATATTGCTTTTCTTGATATTGAGATGCCTGTAATAAAAGGCATAGAACTTGCAAAAAGGATAAAGGCACTTTCAAAAAATACACGTATTATTTTTACAACAAGTTACGGTGATTATGCTTTAGAAGCATTTTCTGTCGATGCCGTGGACTACGTAATGAAACCTTACGAGCCTGAAGTAATAAAAAAAGCCTATGAAAAAGCTTTGCTTATTAAAGATGCCGTTGATGAAAATCACGTGTTTATAAAAACTTTCGGATTTTTTGATGTTTTTGTTGACGGCAAATCCGTTAATTTTTCCAGTGCAAAATCAAAAGAACTTCTTGCTCTTCTTGTTGACAGAAACGGCGGTATTGTTAGTACAGAACAGGCAATTTCTGTTTTGTGGGAAGGCAGAGCGTACGATGAGACGGTTCAATCCCTTTTCAGAAAGGTGCTTAAATCTTTAAGGACTTCTCTTGAAGAGGCAGGCATTGCAGAAATACTTGTGGATAACAGAAATCAACGTAGTGTAGATAAAGCAAAATTCATTTGCGATTATTACGATTTTCTTGAAAACGGTAAGAATGAAAACACAAAGTATTTCGGTCAGTATATGGAGCAGTATCCATGGGCTAAAAGCACACAGATTCAGATTGAAGAGATGTATAATAAACAATAAAAAAATGCTCTCAAGAGTTTTCTTGAGAGCATTTTTTGTTGTTTTTGTTTTTGATAATAAAAAGGGGTATGCAGATAACTATTGTGCCTACAATAATGCCAAATAAATCAACTAAAAGGTCGCTTATCTGGAAAGCTCGTCCCGGTATGAATATTTGGTGGATTTCATCTGTCCAGGCGTAAGCCCACGAAAAAATTATGCAGATAATGGGTTTGATTTCTTTTTTAAATGCATATATGCAATTGTTAGAGAGAAAACCCAGTGTTGCAAATTCAGAAAAATGACCAAAGGTGCGTATAATTGCTTCGGGCACGTTTTCACCGAATAAAGTGGTAAGAAGATTTGTAACAAAACCACTTGTTTTTGAAGAATCTTCGCTGTTCTGGTGTGAAAGCAGGAATATCGTCAGCATAACTGATACAAGAAGAATAACGGAAATAATTTTATATATCGTGCTTTTTTTATTATTATTCATTTATTCCTGTACTCCTTTGTAGAAGTATATAAATTCACCACCGTTTGCAAGGTAAATACCACTTGTGTTTTCTTTAAGGTAAAGCTTTTGAGCAGAGCAGAAAAGCGGGATGAATATACCTTTTTTTATAATTTTGGTTTCGATTTTATTGTAGGTTTCAATATTCTCAGATGCTACTGTAGAGAAAACAGGCTGAGCACTTGCCCGTGATGAATCTTCATAGTAGCAAGGTGCGTTTGTTATGGAATCAAGTAAACTGTTTGCCGTTTTGTTTTCAGGCATCAGGTGAAGAATGGCAACGTCGTACTTGCCTTCCTTTGCAAAAGCTTCTGCTTCTTTTGCCTTGAAGTTTAAAAGTGTAACCTCTATTTTTCCGGCAAATAATGTTTTCCATTGTGATGCAATGCTTTCTCCTGCGGCTTTCATTTCTTCGGGGACTGCAAGCGTAACACGGCATATGGTTTCACCTTGTTTTTTTAAGGCTTTTTCAAATGTAGAAACGGCGCCATCTTTGTTTTGTGGATATTTGTACGATTCGTGCGTGAATTCACCGTATTTTTTGTCACCTGCAATAAAACTGTCAGGAATAAGACCTTGTGCGGTAGCAGAGGCAAAATCAGGAATGGTAACAGATGTAAAATCCAAAGCACTCAGAAGGGCAGAACGCAGGTTCTGAACTGAACCGACCTTGGATTTACAGTTGAAAGCTAAACCCCATACTTTGTTTGTGGAAATAAACTTAGCATTTTCACCTGCAAGGGGATGCCAGTCGTTACCGATAAATACGTTGTATGTTCCGTTGTCGTAGCGTGAATTCATTAATTCTTCGGTGCCGGTTGTGTAAAGAAGAATTTTTTTGTTATGTATTTGTATATTTCCATTGTAAACGGAGTTTTTTTCAATAATTGTTTCTGATACAGATGAGCTTGTAACGTGATAGGGTCCATTAAACAGAGTAGTGTTGAAATCTTTTCCGTAGGTTTCCTTTGTTGCATTGAAAAATGCTTCATTTAAAGGGAATATGGGTAAACAGGCAAGCTTATATAATAAATCCGGGTCAGAAAACATGAGGTGAAGTTCAAGTGTGTGCTTGTCGGTAGCTTTAAAGGTAACGTTGGTTAATTTATCTTTATAGACATTTTTGAAGTGTTCAAAACCAAAAACGTAGTCTTGTGCTGTTATGATTTTGTTAAAACTTTTGATGTTTTTTTCTTTGATCAGTGTCTTTGTTTCATTGGTAATGTGCCATTGAGCATTGGGGTTAAGTTTGAAAGTGTACTTCAGACCATCCTTTTGCATGGTGTATGCGGTAGCACCGGCAAGGTTTATGTTGCCGTTTTCATCAAATCGTAATAGTGATTCAAAACAATTGGCAGATATTATTTTTTCTGCATCATTTTCTGCTTTTACAGGGTCAAAAGAAGTTATTGTGCCGTAAACACCCATAATGAAATCATTACCGGAGTTCACATCACATGCACAAAGGGAAAGAACAGTGATAATGCACAGTAATATACTTAAGAATTTTTTCATATTTTAACCTTTCTTGTGTTTACATACATCGTTAAGAATACATTCATTACATTTGGGTCGCCTTGCAATACAAATTGCTCTGCCGTGTAAAACTATTCTATGGCAGAAATCGTTGCTTTCTTCAGGTGGGAGAATCTTTTTGAGTTGCAATTCAACTTTTTTAGGGTCTTTGGAATCGGTGAGTCCTAATAAGTTTGTTATGCGTATCACGTGTGTATCGGCAACAACTGCAGGTTTTTTGTAAACATCACCAACTATAAGGTTTGCGGTTTTTCTGCCTACGCCCGGTAATTTTGTGAGTTCTTCAATAGTATCGGGTAAAGTTCCGTTGTAAATGTAGCGTACATCTTTTGCCATGCCAATTAAATCACGTGCTTTGCCATGGTAAAATCCGCAAGAGTGAATAAGATTTTCTACATCCTCAACATCTGCTTCGGATAATTCTACTTCACTAGGATATTTTTTGAATAGTTCAGGCGTAACAAGGTTAACACGTGCGTCTGTACATTGGGCAGAAAGACGTGTTGCAACAAGAAGTTGGAAAGGTGTATCTGCATTTAATTGGCATATAGCCTCAGGATAAACTTCTTTTAAAAGTTGGCATATTTTTAATGCTCGTTCTTTTTTTGTCATAGCTATAACTCCTTAACAGTAAACCATATTTGAATAGTATCACAAAATTATGTATATTTCAATCGTTAACTGCATTGACAAATGAAAAGTGAATTGGTAAAATATTTCTATAATTTTTGAAAAGAGGTTCAGATATGGATAAGAAAATTCAAGAAATAATCAACCTTATTAAAGAAAAAGATAATAAAATGGTTGACTTTAAAATGGTTGATATTAATGGTCAATATCGTCACGTAACAATTCCTGCTTGCAGCTTTGATGAAAGTGTTATGGAAAAGGGTATCGGTTTCGATGCATCAAACTATGGTTATGCAGTAGTTGAAAAGAGTGATATGGTTTTTATTCCTGACCCTGACACTGCTATGATTGACCCATTCTGTGAGATTCCTACACTTACAATGAGCGGTAACGCAATGATTATTGACTCTCCGCAAAACAGACCTCTTGCACAATATCCGAGAAATATTGTGCTTGCTGCAGAAAAATATATGAGAGACAGCGGTATTGCAGATAAAATGCTTATTCTTCCTGAATTTGAATTTTATCTCTTTGACCAGGTTGGCTGGCAGATAGCACCAAACAATATTTCTGTAAATATGGATACAAAACAGTCATATTGGAATAGTGACAAAGAAGGTCATGGTGTAATTGTTCCAAAACAAAAAGCATACCACATTGCAAAGCCATACGATGCTACTTATGAATGCCGTAGCGAAATGTGTCTTCTTATGGAAGAAGCAGGTATTAAGGTTAAATACCATCATCCTGAAGTTGCTGCATCAGGTCAGTTTGAAATTGAACCTCAACTTGGTGAAATGTCAAAAATGGCAGATGCTACAATGATGATTAAATATATCATTAAAAATACTGCAGCAGCATATGGCTTGAGTGCAACACTTATGCCGAAGCCTGTATATGGCGAAGCAGGTAGCGGTATGCACGTACATATGCAACTCTTTAAAGATGGCGAACCTATTTTCTCAGATGATAATGGTTATTCACATCTTAGTGAAACTGCTCACTATTTCATCGGTGGTCTTCTTAAGCATATTTCTTCTCTTTGTGCTATTACAAACCCAAGCACAAACTCATTCAAGAGACTTGTTCCAGGCTTTGAAGCACCTGTAACAGTTGGTTATGCAACTTCAAACAGAAGTGCAGTTATCCGTATCCCTGCTTATGCAAAGCAGCCTGAAGAGAGAAGATTTGAGCTTCGTAACCCTGATGCAACTTGTAACCCATATTTCTGCTATGCTGCTCTTCTTATGGCAGGTCTTGACGGTATCAAAAATAAGATTGACCCAAGAACAAACGGTTGGGGTCCATACGACTTTAACCTTTATAATCTTCCTGAAGAAGAAAAAGCAAAACTTAAAGGTCTTCCAACAAGCCTTGATGAAGCACTTGATGAGCTTGAAAAGGATAACGATTACCTTACAGCAGGTGGCGTATTCCCGAAAGAACTTATTGCAAACTTCATTAAAACAAAACGTGCAGAGCTTGCAGAAATTGCAAAGATTCCTCATCCTGTTGAATTTGAAAAATATTATAATCTTTAATTTACAAAAGCACCTGATTGATTCAATCAGGTGCTTTTAAAATGTAAAATTCAAAATTAAAAATCCCGTATGGTTTCCGGAAAGGAAATCATACGGGATAATTTTTTATCCAACAAATTTAATTGTAAGAATCTTTTTGCCTGTGATTTCGAAATCAACAAAGCCGTTTGCATCAATTGTAAGAGCCTTGTCATCAAGTTCTTCAAGAGTAACAAGTTTTGCTTCGCTCCATGCTTTATCGGAGTATGCAGGGAGTTCGAATTCTGCTTGTTGTCTTTCAACAGGTGACTGTGGTTTATCAATCGGAGCAATACCACCATTGAGACGAATAGAGTTTTTAATTGTCTTATCTGATGGGTTGAAGAGACGAACAATGTAGCCTGTGCCGTCTTCACTTCTCTTAACTGCACTAACGTTAAGGTTTTCGTCCTTAAGCTCAAGGAATGAATGAACTGTAGGATTTTTACCGTGTTCTGTTGGTGCTAACTGACCTGCAGTAAGGTAGAGGTTAAAGCGCTCTGCTTCTTGCCATACATTTGCATCTTCCCAGTTGCCTTTATGAGGCATAAAGGCGTAACGGAAAGTATTTTTGCCGATGCACTGTGAACCTTTATCCCAGTCACTGTAGTTCTGCATATCTTTAGTAACACAAATTCTGAGCGGATATGCACGGATAAGTGAAAGAAGAAGTGTGTTTGTTTCGTCGTCTGCTGCTTCGTAAGCTTTGAGACCTGTGTTGAGAAGTGCAACACCGTTTGTACCGTCTGAAAGGTCAACGAAAGAGTTCATTGGATGCTCTGTCATTGGTGGCTCATCGTAAAGTGAGTAATCAGGAGCAGCAATTGGTCTTGAAACAACGTCAAACTGACCTTGTGAATCTGCGTGAGTTGCTTTGATGTTTGTTGGGAAAGCAACTTGTAAGTAGTGGTCTTCGCAACGGTTGTTGATTGTTGTTTCAATTTCAACAAATTTTGCACCTTTACGGAGAGTAACAAGGCTTTCGATATCAACAGGAAGCTTGTGCTCACTTCTTGATTTTTCGTCAAATGCTCTCTTTTCAGGAAGGAGCCAACGCATTGCAACCTTGTATGTTGTTTCAAATTCACCTTGACGAAGAAGTGTAATTGTTGCTTGTTCGCCAAGAGTTGTGAATGTTTCATCAATTTCAGGAGCAACGTGTTGCCATGGGTTACCTATTTCACCGCTGTCTTTAAAGTAGCCAAGGTCTTTGTATTCTCTGCCTGTTTCTTTTTCAATTACATTAAATGTACCGTTGTGGTTGAATGAAACTTTAAGGAATTCATTTTCCATAACGTTAGTAGTTTTGTTAAGTGTAACAGGAGTTGTTGCTCTGACATTGTAAAGAGGTTGGATTTTAAGTGTTTTGTAACCCATTGCAGGAATATCTTTAACTTCTGCTGCAATGTAATACTGCTCTGTATGAAGAACGTTTGCAGTATCGTTAGGATTCTGGATAATCTGTGCGTTTGCTTTGTTTGATGTAAGAACCTGATATTTAATTACGCTACCGTCATCATCAAGGATTTTGAAACTGTCTGCTTTCCATTCTGCAGGGATTTCAACTCTAAGGTTTACAGTTTCAGTTCTCTTGAACGGTGCAGGGTTGAAAACAACAACTGCAGCATCATCACGGCTGAAGCCTTTAAGATTGATGTCGCCTGCGATATCCATAAATGCACGCTCAAATACGCACATTGAAAGCTCTCGTGACTGTCTGTATCTTGACATTACGTCTTCATAAACAACGTCTCTACCGCAAGCACCGATACTGGCGTGGCCGTGGTTTTGAAGAAGATAGTTGTATGAAAGGTCAATAAAGCCCTGTGGATAAGGTGCACCTGAAAGTGATGCAAATACTGCCATTGGCTCTGCGTAGTTTATGAGTCTTCTTTCAGTATCAAAGTTTTCTTGTTTGATATATGTTCTTGCAGAAAGAATCCAACCACAAAGTTCACTTACGCTGCCCTTTGTATATGGGTCACGCATTTCGCCTTTAAGAACAGGTGAATTAGGATTGAAGTTATCAATGATGCCTTGTTCCATTTCACGAAGAGTACTGTGGAATACGTCTGCTTCAGGAAGAGATTCGTTAAGGTCCTTAACAAGCTCAACCTCACGGATATCAGGGCAAGAAGAGTCGTGACCGATTGACCAGAAACGATGGTTTGTTGACCAGTCACCGTCCTGCTCCTTCATTGCCTGCTCTGCACGAGCCTTAACATTTTCTTTATGATATTCAAAGAATGGATGTGTGTATTGATAGTCAAGCTTCCAATCTCTGTCAATAAGCTTGAACACACCGTTGTTGTCGTTCCACTTCATATCACGGTTGTTTTCGTCTGTCTGATTGAAATAAACAGGACGTTGAACAACATACCAGATATTGTAACGTGGTCTTTTTGCAAGACGAGAAGCATAAATGCGAGTGCCGTCAGGACTTTCCCAGAAAAACTCTGATTTTGGAGCCTTATATTCGTTAATGCCTCTGTAGAAAGATGCAAAGTTAATGCCGAAGCCTGCATAAATCTGAGGAAGCTGAGAAATCTGACCCCAACCGAAAGGAGAGTAACCTGTTTTGCTTATACCGCCCATTTCTTTACCGATTTTGTGACCAAGAAGAAGGTTACGTACAAGTGCTTCGCTACCAACTGTGAATTCATCAGGAAGGCAGAACCAAGGGCCAACTGCAATTCTTCCTTCTTTTATGTATTTCTGAAGCTTTTCTTTTTTCTCAGGATATGCCTCAAGGTAATCCTGGATAGGCATTGTCTGAGAGTCAAGATGGAAATGCTTGTATTCAGGATTTTTATCAAGAATATCAAGAAGCATATCAATCATATAACCCAACATATACTGTGTTCTTCTTGCAGAGAAACGCCATTCTCTGTCCCAGTGTGTGTTGGATATAAAATGACATTGGATTTTATCTTTGTTGTCCATTTTTATATCTCCTTATCCTTTAATAATTTTCATTATTTCTTCAAAGTTTTGGCAGTAGTGTGTACATACAGCCTTAGTACCGCTAGACTCAATGTTACCACCGGCAATACCGATTGTTGAATAGCCTGCAAGACGAACAGAACATGCACCTGCGCCACTGTCTTCAATACCAACAACGCGGTTTCTGTCTGCAAATGCTTCACCAAGACCAACAATAGAGGTTTCGCTATAGAGCCAAGGATGTGGCTTTGGTGAAAGCTCACCTAAAGTACCAACGCTACCTTTACGGAGTGGGAAACCTGCAGAAATAATAGCATCGTAGAAATCCTTAGGGTCACCCATGCCGAGTGTCTTGAATGCAGAAAGAATTTCAGGCCATGCTTTTTCATAAAGACCGGATGTTACAAGACCGATTTTAACGCCCATATCTTTCAATTCAAGAAGGAAATCCTTAACGCCTTCTGTTGGTGTGAAGGCACCGTCCTTACCTCTGCCTGCCATAATTTCTTCCATTTCTCTGTGAGTGTGTTCAAAGTAGAAATTACGAGCTTTTTCGAGAGATTCACCGGGGCAATATTTATCAATGCAATACTGAAGATGCTCTGAAACAGAGTGACCTGAAACAAATGGAAGGTCAGCATCTTCAAGTTGGAATTTAGGGTTGCCGAGCATACTTGCGGTACTCATTTCAATAATCCATACCCAGAAATCTTCACTGCGAACTGTTGTACCGTCAAGGTCCATAAGAACAGCATTGAGAGGATATTCTGTTTTAACAGAGTGAACAGGGTAATAAACAGGGTAGGCAATTGCAGATTTTACACAAGCAAGTGAATGTGTGCCAAAACTGATAAATTCAACCTTGTTATCACCTGTTGCAACAACAAATTCTACACCGTTTTTACCGGCAATAAATTTACCGTCTTCGGTAGCGGGAAGCAAGTGGAAACCACTGTCTGCTCCAACCTCACCTAAGTCGGGAATATAAAGTGTTTTGTCAAGAAGCATATATGTATTCCTTTCTTTTAACATAATCATATTTATATTAACATAACCTATTGCCTAAGTAAATTGTTTTTTGAAAAATAGTTTCATTAATAACTGGTTTTTCAGAATGTTGTTAAAAAAACGGCAAAGTGCACAATTATATGATTTGATTTTTTGTTAAAAAATTCACACAATCTTTGTTGAGACTATAAAAAGCGATTGGTATAATAATTGTATAGAAATAATGAGAGGTGTTTTTTCGTGAAAAAGTTTGTAAGCATTGCCCTGGTAGTTGTAATGATGATAACTGTGTTTGGCTCTGTGCCTTTTGTGGAATCACCTTTTATGATTACTGCAAGGGCTACCGATAGCTCATATTTTATGTTTGAAGCGGATTTTACAGGGGAGCCGGGTGCCTGGGTTACTGGTTTCTACGGCGGTATCAATGATGTGGTTATTCCGTCGGAGTGGGAAGGTTTGCCTGTGATTGGTATTCGTGAACACGTTTTTTCGTATTACACCGAAATTACTTCTGTTGTAATACCCGATAGTGTTAAAAGCATAGGTGATTTTGCGTTTGCAGGATGTGATCAATTGACTTCTGCAACTATATCAGGTGATGTGGGTAATGATGCTTTTGTGGGGTGTTCTGCTCTGAAAGAAGTAACATTTTTACCTACTGTTCAGGTTATTGGTGAAAATGCATTTCAACAATGTGCATTTAAAAGTATAGTTTTCCCTGATGGTCTTAAGAGTATTGGACGCAATGCGTTCAGTTATAATATGGAATTAGAATCAATTACACTTCCTGCAAGTTTGGAGTATATAGATGCAGAGTCTTTTGTTACCTGTGATTTTCTTCTGTATATTTATTTTTTAGGTACACAGGCACAGTGGAAAGCGATAAATGGCAGTGCAATTGCCGATTATATATATCCTTTTGAACCTGATGCATATGTAGGGGTTCATTATGGAACCACAACTCATACGATAAACGGTTATGCCTATTCTCAAGACCCTACTTGTACCGAGGAAGGACTTTACATAAAAAGATGTGAAGATTGTAGTTATGAAGAGGAGAAAGTGTTACCTGCTACAGGTCATAAAATGAATGGTTGGGCACTTGCCAAATCTTCCACTTGTACTACTCTGGGTGCAATGGAAAACCATTGTTTGAATTGTGATTATTATGAAAGTGAAGAGATACCGCTTCTTCATCACAATTTTGTTGATGGCTGTTGCGATGATTGTGGAGTGGATTTAATTGAATATGAATATAATGAAGAATATGGCTATGCGAAAGTAGTGAAATATAACGGTTATGGCGATGTTGTTATTCCTGACGAGGTTAATGGTTATCCTATAACAACCATTTGGAATGATATCTTTGCATATGGTGAGGATATTACAAGTATTGAATTCGGGAAAAATGTGGATTTCTTTTCACCTAATATTTTTAAAAATTGCGTTAACCTTCAGAATATGTATGTATCCGATGACAATGAATATTTTAATTCAATTGACGGTATTCTTTTTTCTGAAGACGGAAAAACCATTGTCAGATATCCTAACGGAAGAACGGATAAGTCTTATACAATACCGGAAAATGTTATTGCCATAGGCGAGTATTCATTTGAATATTCGGAACATTTGGAAAATGTTGCGATTCACGATAATGTAGTGGAGATAGGCAGTAATGCTTTTTTAAGATGTTCTAATCTTACTACTATTAAAATTCCAAACGGCGTAAAAATATTGCACGCTTATACTTTTTATGGTTGCACAAATCTTGAAAGTATTGTTATAGGTAATGGTGTTGAAGAAATATCCAGCAATGTATTCTCTTATTGTTCAAGCCTTGACAACATAAGCTTTGGCACCGGCTTAAAGCGGCTTAGTTCCGTCGCTTTTGCTAATTGTACAGGGATTACTCATATTGAGCTTCCTTATGGTTTGGAGGAAATTGGAGTTTATGCCTTTCAAAACTGCAGTAATCTTATCTCAATTACTATTCCTGTAACCGCCACAAAAATATCCTCAAGAGCATTCCAATATAGTGGATTGGTTTATATTTTCTATAAGGGAACCAAGGAGCAATTCAATGCTATCGGATGCGGTGCCTCAGGAACAACGGTTCATTATGAAGCAGATTATCATATTTTTGAAGGTAATCTATGCAAATACTGTAACAGAAAAGAGTTTGAGTTTGATTGGACGGCAACAACGGTTGATATAACGAAATATAACGGAAAATCAAGCTTTGTCACTATTCCTATGAGATTGAGTAACAGAGACGTTGTTTCTATAGATGAGGGTGTTTTTACATCTGTTAAGGAAATTGTTATTCCTGAATGTGTTGAGTCTATAAGTCCAAGTGCCATAAATACTGATGCTGTTATATATTGTTATGAAAACAGTTATGCTCACAAATTTGCAGAAGAAAATGGTTACATATACGAATTGATAATTGTTCACACTGTTGATAAGGATACGTATATTGATTATGATAATAAATTAATTATGTCATCTGGTGAGTTGTGTAATGATTTGAATTCTATAGTTTCAACCTCTGTGAATTATGATTTTTATATAAATGGTGAACCTGTTACTGAAGTAACATCTTATTATGGCACCGGTACTGTAATTGATATATACGTAAATAGTATGTTAGTAGGCAGTTATAATATCGTAATTGAATATGATACCAATGGTGATAGTGTATGTAATGTGCTTGACGTTGCACAGGTTGCATTGGTTTCAATGGGTAATCAGAGTTTTGATGATGTATGCAGTATGGCGGCTGATAGTAATTCGGATGAGGTTATAGATGTTAGTGATTATCAGGCTATTGTAAATAAAGCAATTTCGTAAAACAAGGGCAGAAAAACGTTTTTTGGTTTTAGACAATTGTTGTTATGATTATTTTTTTAAAATATGTTGCTAACCGGTGTTTTCTATGTTAAAATATCGTGCGTAATTATTATTCCCAAAAAGGAGATCTGCATATGGAAAATAAACTTGTTTTTGGTGCTATCGGTCTTATGTTCGGTAATGCACATCTTGAAGGCGCTCTTGCTTATGGTGCAGAGGTTGCGGCTATCTGCGATTTAAATGAAGAAACTCTCAGAAAATCAGGCGAAAAATATAATATTCCTGAAGAAAAATGGACAACTGATTATCATGACCTTCTCAATAATCCTGAGATTAATATGGTTTCAATTGCTATTCCTGACCAGCTTCACAGAAAAGTTGCTTGTGAATTTCTTGAAGCAGGTAAACACGTGCTTTGTGAAAAACCGCTTGCTCTTACAAGAGAAGATGTTGAGGCAATTGTACAAGCTACAGAAAAATCAAAAGCGAAATTTATGGTAGGTCAGATTTGCCGTTTTACACCTGCATTTGCAAAGGCTAAAGAGATTATTGATTCCGGTAAAATCGGTGAGCTTTATTTTGTTGAATCTGAATATGCTCACGACTATATGAATATTGTTAAAAATGCAGATGGTTCTAAGCATTGGCGTGCAGACCCACAACGTCACGGCCTTATTGGTGGCGGATGTCACGCAGTTGACCTTCTCCGTTGGCTCGCAGGCGACCCTGTTGAAGTTTTTGCATACGGCACACACAAGCTTCTTCCTACAGTTCCTTATGATGATGCAACTTGTGCGCTTATGAAATTTGATGATGAACTTATGGGTAAGGTTTTTGTTTCAACAGGTTGTAAGAGAGATTACACAATGCGTACATGTATCTATGGTACAAAGGGTACAATTATCTGTGATAATACTTCACCTACAATGCAACTTTTTGTTGTTGATGAAAAGGATGAAGCACCTGAAAAACCTGAGATTATTGAAATTGATGTAAACAACCATAACTACGTTAAAGAATTCCAGGTATTTGCAGATACAATTCTTGCAGATAAGGAAATGGAAACAAGCGTATATGAAGGTGCAAAAACTGTTGAGGTTTGTCTTGCAATAATTGAATCAGCAAACAAAGAAGAAAAAGTTAAACCTAATTACAATTTCAGTAAATAATTCAAAGCACAAGGTTCAGAATTATGGGTCTGCGAGGCAGTTGATTGCATCGCAGACCCTTTCTTTTTTACGATGATTTTATATCCCTGTGCTTTAGCATAGGGATAGGGACCAACGCTTACAATGGACGTAGGTAGTTTTCTTTCTATAATTCTTCAGTGAGATAGAATATTTTTCCTTTTATATCTTGCAATTTGTATGTGTGTAATGCTATACTATATAAGAATATAATCGGAAATTGCGGTTTGTAAAAAAGTGGTTTTCGTGAATAAGAAAGGACGATGACTTTGGCAGAAATCAAAAATATGGACGCTGTAGCAGCTCTTGACGCTATGGATGCCCACGTTGATGACTGGCGTGATGCGACTAAAGGTAAACAGAGAGGTATCTTTAAGTTCGATGACGTTGCAGCACTCAAAATCAAAAATCTTAAAAAACGTATCTACACCGATATTGAATCTATTCCTGCATGGAAAATGAAGGAATGCATCTATAAAGGTGTTGGTGATTATGAATATCTTTATGATGAATGGAAAGAGTTGAACGTAGGTGACCGTTGGGGTAACAATGGTTGGTCTGCATTCTTCAAAAATTCATTTGATATGCCTGCTCGTTTTAAAGGCAAAAAAGTTACACTTAACGTGTACTTCGGCGGTGACTCACTTCTTTCTCTTAATGGTAAACCATATCAGGGTATGGACCCATTCAGAAACTCTGTTCTTCTTACAGAGTGTGCAAATGGTGACGAGCACTATGATGTTGACATTGAATCATACTATGTATGGCACTCAAATGAATCAACAGTAAAAACACTTTCTTGTTCTTTCATTGGTGTTGTTGACCCTGAAATCGAAGAGATTTATTGGGATTTCAAAGCAGCATTCAATGCACTCTTTATGCCTGTTCACGATACAGGTCTTCTTGAACTCATCAGAGCATCTCTTAAAGAGGCATTCACTTTCGTGAACTTTGACCTTGATGGTGAAGAGTTTAAAGCAGGTCTTCGTCAGGCTCAGGCAGTTCTTAAAGAAAAAATTTATAATAATCCATCATATAAATCAGAGGGTACACTTGCTCTTGTTGGTAACTCTCACCTTGATATCGTATTTATGTGGGCATATAAAGAATATGTTCGTAAATTGGGTAGAACTCATGCAACAATGCTTCGTCTTATGGAGCAGTATGATGACTTTATTTTCTCACAAAGTACTGCACCTACATATATCGAGATGGAAAAGAACTATCCTGATATTTACAGACAGGTTAAAGAGAGAATTAAAGAAGGCAGATGGGAATACATCGGTGCAATGTGGGTTGAACCTGACTGTAACCTTGTTTCAGGTGAAAGCTTTGCACGTCAGCTTCTTCACGGTGTTCGTTTTGCAGAAAAAGAATTTGGTATCACACCAAAAACTTGCTGGGTTCCTGACGTATTTGGTAATGGTTATGCAATGCCTCAGATTCTTAAAAAAGCAGGCGTTGAATATTTCGTAACTCATAAAATGGGTATATGGAACGATACTAACCCATGGCAATATAATACCTTCTGGTGGGAAGGTCCTGACGGTTCAAAAATCTTCTCAATTGTTCCTCCTACACACTTTATCGGTACAGTTGAGGCAGACTCTCTTAAAATGAACTGGAAGAAATATACAGATAAAGAAACTATCGGTGAATCAATGTACTGCTACGGTTGGGGTGACGGTGGCGGCGGTGTTGACACCGAAATGCTCGAATACGTAAAACGTTACAAAAATTTCCCTGGTCTTCCAAAAACACAGACTTCAAAAATTGAAGATTCTCTTGCTCGTATGAAAGAGAAAGCAACTGACGATAACATTCCTACATGGAAAGACGAGCTTTATCTTGAAGAGCATCGTGGTGTTCACACAACAAAGGCACTTCTTAAAAAGCTTAACAGATATTCTGAAAATCTCTATCGTCAGGCAGAAATGTTTGCAAGTATTGCAATGCAATACGGTTATGAATATCCTCTTGAAAAGCTCAACGAAGGTTGGAAGATGATTCTTACAAACCAATTCCACGATTCACTTCCGGGTTCACATATCACAGAAGTGTTCGGTGACCTTTGCGCTATTTATGATGATATTATCGCAATTGGTGAAGAGGTTCGTTCAGTGGCTCTCAACGTTATTGCAGGTAAAGCAGACGGTTCGGAAAAATACGGTAAACCATTTGCTTTATTCAACTCACTTGGTGAAGCAGCAAACCAGAAGGTAGAACTTCCATACAAAGATGTTGAAATTTACGATGCTGACGGTAACAAAGTTCCATCACAGGCTTATACTAAACTTGACGGTAAAAAAGTTCTTGTGTTTATGGCAAAGGATATTCCTGCAGTTGGATATAAAGTATATTATGCAAAAGATGCTGCAGTTTCTGAGGCAACATCAACTGCATTAATCGGCAACGTTGTTGAAAACGGTAATTTCAGCATTAAACTTGATGAAAGAGCAGAGCTTGTTTCTATCTTTGATAAGAAGAACAATCGTGAAGTTCTTTCAGGTAAAGGTAACGTATTCCGTCTTTACGAGGACCTTCCTGGTAAATATGACGCATGGGATATTGTTGCTACATATGTTGACCGTCAGTTTGATACTGAGGCAGGTAAGGTAACAGGTATTACAACAGGTGACGTATTCACTGTTGTTTCTATTGAAAAGAAGGTAAACAAATCTCTTGTAAAACAGAATATTATTCTTTACAAAGAACTTGATAGAATCGACTTTGATACATTTATCAGTTGGCATGAACAAGAAAAGCTTCTTAAGGTTGGCTTCGACGTTGATGTTAAAGCACAGAAGTTTACACGTGATATTGCTTATGCAACAATTGAAAGCTCTAACTATCGCCATAATCCATATGATAAGGCTAAGTTCGAGGTTTCTGCTCATAACTTTATTGATATGTCAGAAGAAAATTATGGTGTATCTATCCTTAACGATTGTAAGTATGGTTATGAGGTTGACGAGCAGAGAATGATTGTTACACTTCTTAAAGCTCCTATGAATCCTGACCCACAGTCAGACCGTGGCGACCACTACTTTACATATTCTATCTATCCTCATGCAGGTAGCTGGAAAGCTGCTGATACTCTTAAAATGGGTCTTGAAATGAATAACCCTGCAGTTGCAGTGGATATTAACTCAGGTGCACAAGGTGACGTTGAAAAATCATTTATCAAGGTTGATGGTAAAAACGTTACTCTTGAAGCAGTTAAAAAATGTGAAGATGAAGATGCTTATATCATTCGTTTTGTTGAAAAGGCAGGTAGCCGTACAGATGTATGTGCAGAGCTCTTCGCAGACATTGCAGAAGTAACAGAATGTGACCTTCTTGAAAGAAACGACGTAAACGTTGATATTGCTTCAGGCAACAAGCTCAACTTCAGAATTAATCCGTTTGAAATTAAATGTTACAAGGTTAAGCTTGCTTAATAATTAAAAAACGCAGGGATTTGCTGAGCATTTCCCTGCGGTTTTTTTATCAAAATAGCTAAAAAAATGTATTTTGTTTATATAAATTGATATTTTTAAAAATCCTATTGAAATAATTGAAATTAAAGTGTATAATAGGGAAGAATAAAAATGGGTAGTAGTATAACTATGCCCTGTTATCTACATTCTAATTATTTCGGAGGTAGTTATGAAAAACACAGCAAAAAGAACTCTTGCGTTAGTACTTTCAATTCTTATGCTTTTTGGTTGCGTAGGTGTTAGTGCTGCTACAGAGGAAACAACAGGTTACGAACCACTTCGTATTTCTTGTACAATGTACGGTGATTCACAGACTCAACGTGGTTTTACATGGTTTACAGAGAATGGTTGTGACTCATCAATTCAGATTGTTACAAGCGCACAGTACGCTGCAAACGGATTTGATGGTGCACAGGTTCTTACAGGTGAAACATCAAACTGGGAAGGATATTTCTGTCATAAGGTTGTTGCTACAGGTCTTAAGCCAGGCACTACATATAAATATCGTGTAGGTACAACAACAAAAGACCAGTGGGGTCCAGTTGGTACTTTCAAAACAGATAACGGCGATGGCAAGTTCTCATTTATCGCGATAGCAGACGTTCAGGCAAGCAGTCTTGAAAATTTCCAACAGGCTGCAGTTGTTATGGATAAAGCGATGAAGTATACTCCAAATGCAGAATTCGTTGTTAACCTTGGTGACTTCGTTAACGATTGTACAAACGAAGAATGGAACTGGTACGGTGAATCTTTCGAAAAAGCAAACACAAGCCTTACTCTTGTTCCTGTTGTAGGTAACCACGAAGGTAATATTACAAACAAATTAAACGTTGGTTGGTTTGATAATATGTTCAATCTTGAACATGGTGAAGGTGACCTTAACGGTGTTAACGGTGTTTACTATTCTTATGATTATGGTAATACTCACTTCACAGTTCTCAACTCAAACGATATGTATCCTATGACTGATGCTCAGAGAAACTGGATTTATAACGATATCACTTCTTCTGATGCTCAGTGGAAGGTTCTTCTTCTCCACCGTGCAGCATATTCTGCAGGTAAAAACATTAACAAACCTGATACTCTTATTATGAGAGAAACAATTATCGAAATCGTTGATGAAACAGGTGTTGACCTTGTTCTTTCAGGTCACGACCATATGTATTTCAGAACACAACAGGTTGCAGGCGATGCACTTTGTGAGGATACTGTTTACGTAACAGAAAAATTCAATGGTGAAGATACTACATTTGCAGTAAATCCTGAAGGTGCAGTTTACATTCTTCCTTCAACTGCAGGCACAAAGAGATATGGCGTAAACGAAAACGCTATCAGTCCTATTATGGATGTTGCAGATGCTTGCTTCTCAACAAGATCTGAAAAAGACGAAAACGGCGTTGAAACAAATCCATATGCAGGTGGTTGCTTCTCAAATATTGAAGTTAATGGCGACAGACTTATTTACAAAGCATACGTTGTTAATGACGATACTCAAAAGGTTACTTTAGTTGATGAATATGCTATTAAGAAAAACGTAGCAAACAAAGATGTTGAAGATACAGATCTTCCAACAGATGTTATCGGTTCTCTTGATGGTTCAGTTGCAAACTTCTTTACAGAGTTCTTTGGTGTTATCATCACATATATTACAAAACTTATTCCACAGCTTATCGGTGGTCTCTTTTAATAGAGTCTTTTAAAGTGGTATAATTAACCCTTGGTTGGCTTTTGCTGACCAAGGGTATTTTATTGTCGTTTTAACTAAATATAAAGATATTTTTTCGTCATTTGTGAAGGCTTTGTAATTGGTGTTTTCTATTGAAAATAATGGTAAATAGTTTATAATTGAAGTGTATATTTGTATATGCAAGGAGGATTTTTTATGAATGAAGTAATTAAAGTTGGTATCATCGGATGCGGTGGTATTGCTAATGGTAAGCATATGCCTGCACTCAAAAAAGTAGAGGGTGTAGAATTAGTCGCTTTTTGTGATATCATAAAAGAACGTGCGGAAAAAGCAGCGGAAAAGTTTGGTACAGAAGATGCAAAGGTTTACGAAGATTACAAAGAACTTCTTAAAGACGAAACTATTGACGTTGTTCACGTTTGTACTCCTAACCGTTCACATAGTTTTATAACAATTGATTCTCTTGAAGCAGGTAAGCACGTTATGTGTGAAAAGCCAATGGCAAAAACCTACAAGGAAGCACTTGCAATGTGTGAAGCTGCAGAACGTACAGGCAAAAAGCTTTCAATTGGTTATCAGAATCGTCAGACACCACAAAATCTTTATGTTAAAAAATGTGCAGATGATGGCGAGTTTGGTGAAATTTACTATGGCAAAGCTCTTGCACTTCGTCGTCGTGCCGTTCCAACATGGGGCGTGTTCCTTAACGAATATGAACAAGGTGGCGGTCCTCTTATTGATATAGGCACTCATGCTCTTGATATGACTCTCTGGGTTATGAATAACTACGAACCTGAAATGGTTGTTGGTCAGACCTTCAGAAAGTTAGCAGACCAAACAAATCAAGGTAATGCTTGGGGTAGCTGGGACCCTGAAAAATATACGGTTGAAGATTCTGCTTTCGGTTTTATAAAAATGAAAAACGGTGCAGTTATTAACCTCGAATCAAGCTGGGCAATTAACCTTGCCGATTATCATGAAGCATCATATATGATTTGCGGTGATAAAGGTGGTGCCGATACACTTGATGACCAGGCACGTCTTAACTACATAAAAAACAATAGACAATGTATTGAAATTCCTAATCTTAAAGCCGGTGGAGCTGCTTTCTTTGAAGGTCAAAAAGATGGTTCTCCTGCAGAGATGGAGGCATCAAGCTGGATTCACGCAATCAGAACAAATACAGACCCTGTTGTTTTACCGCGTCAGGCACTTTGTGTAACACGTATTCTTGAAGCAATATATGAATCCGCTAAAACAGGTAAAGCTGTTTATTTTGATTAAAATTGCCCATTGTACCGCTTTAGTCTCGGGGCAGTATCTTCATACGGCACCACTCGTCTAAAGACGGCACCCTGAACAATTTTAATTCAAAATAAGGTTGTTTCAAATCGCTCATAGCACCGCTTTAGTCTCGGGGCAGTATCTTCATACGGCACCACTCGTCTAAAGACGGCACCCTGAACAATTTTAATTCAAAATAAAGTTGTTTCAAATTGGTCATAGCACCGTTTATTCTTTAACGGTGCTATGAAAACTTAATAGTATTAATCAGAGGTATTTATTATGAAATTTGCAGTACAATTATATTCTGTTCGTGACCATATTAAAGATGGTAACGATATGTTAGAAGTTCTTGGTAAGGTTAAGGAAATCGGCTTTGATGGTGTGGAATTTGCAGGTTATTTCGGTCTTTCAGCCGAAGAACTTCGTGCAAGATGTGATGAATTAGGTCTTACAGTTGTAGGCTCACATATGGGGCTTGATGATTTCCGTCCCGAAAAGCTTGATGAAACTCTTGCTTTTGGTAAAACATTAGGTGCAAAATATCTTGGTGTTGGTGGTGCTCCTCATTCAACTTATGAAGAAGCAAAGGAAACAGGTGAGGTTTTAGGTGCCGCTTCCGTTAAAGCAAAGGAAATGGGAATGGATACTTACTACCATAATCATACAGAAGAATTTGAAATTCTTAAAGATGGCAAAAATGCTATGGATATAATTTCAGGTGAAGGCTGTGCTCTTGAACTTGACACATATTGGAGCTTCTGTGCAGGTATGGATAACACAGAATACCTTAAAGCACATAAAGATAAAATTGCTCTTGTTCACCTCAAAGACGGCATTAATTGCAAGCCAACTGCTTTAGGTGAGGGTGAAAATGACCTTCAGAAAGTAGTAGAGGGTGTAAATGCAATTGGTCTTCAATGGGTAATTCTTGAAAATGATGACCCTGTACCAACAGGTCTTGATGATATTACCCGTAGCTATAAATGGCTTAAAGAAAATTTTTAAAGGATAGGAAATTATCATGAAATTAGGTGTTCTTACAAATTTACTTGGTACTGTTTCTCTTGAAGAAGCACTTAAATATTTTCAAAGTTTAGGTCTTGAAATGGTTGAAATCGGTTGTGGCGGATATCCTGGCAAGGACCACGCAGACCCCGATATTCTTCTCAATGATGAAAAGGCACTTGAAGATTTCAAAGCATTACTTAAAAAGTATAATGTAGAAATCAGTGCTTTAAGTTGTCACGGTAACCCTGTGCACCCAAACAAAGAAATTGCTGCACAGTTTGACAGTGATATGCGAAAGGCAGTCCTTCTTGCAGAAAAGCTTGGTGTTCATCAAATCAATACCTTCTCAGGCTGCCCTGGTGATTGCGATACTGCAAAATATCCCAACTGGGTAACTTGTCCTTGGCCCAATGATTTTGGCGAGATTCTTGACTATCAATGGAATCAAGTTCTTATTCCATACTGGAAAGAATTTGTAAAATTCTCAACTGCACATGGTGTGGATAAAATTGCACTTGAGCTTCATCCGGGCTTCTGCGTATATAATACCGATAGTCTTCTTAAGCTCAGAAATGCAGTAGGTAAAGAAATTGGTGCTAACCTTGACCTTTCGCACCTTATCTGGCAGGGTATGGACCCTGTTACCGTAATCCGTGCATTAGGAAAAGAAGGAGCAATTTTCCATTTCCACGCTAAAGATACAAAAATTGATGCCATTAATACTGCTCTTAACGGTGTTCTTGACACAAAATCTTATGCAGATGAAATCAACCGTTCCTGGATTTTCCGTTCTGTTGGCTTTGGTAACGGTGAATCTTACTGGCGTGATGTAATAAGCAATCTTCGTATGGTTGGATATGATTATGCAATTTCCATTGAACATGAAGATTCGCTTATGAGTCAAAATGAGGGCCTTGAAAAAGCAGTTGCTTTACTTAAAAACTGTATAATAAAAGAAGGCTTAACAGACGCTTGGTGGATTTAAAACTACATATTTTGTTTACAACTTGTTTTAATCTGCTCGCAGTATCTTTATACAGCGTTGCAGATTAAAACTGCATTTATACATTATAAATTAAACTACTGAGAAAGGTTTTTTATGGAAAATAAAATTAATGTTGCCGTTGTAGGCTATGGCGGTATGGGTAAATACCATGCAGATAAAATATCTGGAATGGATAAATTTAATCTTATTGGAATTTATGATATTAAAAGTGAACGTTGTGAACTTGCCCAGGAAAACGGAATTTATGTTTATCCTGATTTTGAAGCGGTTTTATCAGATGAGAAGCTTGAACTTATTGTGTGCGCTACATATAATGATTGCCACAAGGATATTGCAATACGTGCAATGAGGGCAGGTAAGGCAGTTATAAGTGAAAAGCCTGTGACTCTTTGCTCTTCTGATTTAGAGGAAATGATAGCAGTTTCCAATGAAACAGGTAAGCTTTTTACCGTTCATCAGAACAGACGTTGGGATAATGATTATCGTATGGTCAAAAAGGTTCTTGAAACCAATGAACTCGGTAACGTATTTTCTATTGAATCAAAGGTTTACGGCTCTCGCGGTATTCCTAAGGGTTGGCGTGGTGAAAAGAAACACGGTGGTGGTATGCTTCTTGATTGGGGTGTACATCTTCTTGACCAGATATTAATGCTTAACGAGGGCAAAAGACTTCTCAGTGTTTATGCAACACTTACAAACATTACAAATAATGAAGTAGATGATGGCTTTAGGGCAATTCTTAAATTTGAAGATGGTCCCGAGTGTCTTGTAGAAGTATTTACAAACAATTTTATTGAGGCTCCTCGTTGGTATGTTTGCGGTGAAAACGGTACGGCAATAATACGTGATTGGGATTTTAATGGTGAGATTGTAAAAATTCAGGATTGGGAAATAATGGATGCGGTGCCTATTCAGGCAGGTGCTGGTATTACAAAAACTATGGCTCCTCGCACACCGGAAACAATCAAAAAATTCCCGTTTGAAAAAATATATGTTGAATGGGTAGATTATTACAACAACATTTACGATGTGCTTAGAAACGGTGCACAACAACTTATAACTCACGACCAGCAACGCAGACTTATGGCACTTATGGAAGCTATTTTTGAATCTGCAGAGAAAAATGAAGTTATTTATTTTGAATAAGTAAATGTTAACTTTTGTTAAAACACTTGCTTTTTTTGGCTAATGATGTTAAAATAGTAAAAAATAGCGTTGAAAGGATACTTATGCATATGAAAAAGAGAGTTTTTTCTTTACTTATGAGCGTATGTCTTCTTCTTACATTATTCGTTTGCTCTGTAAGTGCAGCGTCTGTTGAAGTAGACCAGACTCTTCCTACAATAATTAGACTTTGTCCTGGTGAAATCATCGGTGACACTACAAACGACGTTTTACCTTCACCAATCGTTTATGGTTCAGTTTATCAGGAAGGTTGGGAAATTAAAACTGAAGGCGGCGTTTGGGTTCCTTATGAGGGTCAACCGCTTGATGATACATATGATGGTGCAATGCTCAGATATTTTGCAATTCCGTTCTCAAACGATGAAACAGAATATGCATATTCTAATGAGTGCGAATTAATCGTTAAACACAATCCATCAGGTTCATATAGCTACAGTGGTACAGACCATTGGCGTACATGTGCAGATTGTGGTCAGAAAGATGGCGAAGACCTTCACACATTCTTCGAAGCAGCAAACCCAACAGATACAGTATGTAAGGTTTGTGGTGCAAAAAGAACATCTCAGTGGACAGGTCTTGCAGCATTCTTTGATTGGCTCTTTGCTACAATCTTCTCACTCTTCTTATAATATAAAAACGGATAAGTGTTGAAAGGGATTAAGGTTATCTTAATCCCTTTTATTTTTTAAATTTTTGTGTATTTTATATTTTCAATTTCTTGACATTATTCTTATATTGGAGTATATTAAAATATGGACTTGATTGAGAATATTTAAAATAGTTTTAGTTTTTATTCTCATTAATCTGGATTAAAAGGAGTGAACAGTATAATGGATTCTGGCAGTAGTGGTCATGGGCGAAGTAGCATACATTTAAACACGGCGATGGCAACAGTCTTTTCCATAATACTGTTGCATTAAATCATAGGATTTATTTTTCATAGGCGTAGCTTTCCGGGTTCGTCTGTGTATTTGTCGCTGAGTCAAAAAAAGACTCAGTTTTTTTATTGCCTTTCGTCCTCAATAGGTACATATTCACAAAGGAGGAAACGAAAATGACAAAAGAAGTTTTTGAAAGACTTTTATCAGAAAAACAATACAAAGCAATCAAAAGCATATTTGATACAATGAACCCTGTTGACACAGCGGTATTGCTTCCTGAGTTTGAAGATAAGGAAGTTGTGTTTCTTTTCAGGCTTATACCTAAAGAGAATGCATCAATGGTTTTTACTTATCTTGAACCTGAGGAACAGCAAGTGCTATTGGAAGCTTTTTCAGATAAAGAATTAAAATTTATTATGGACGATATGTTCATAGATGATGCTGTTGACGTTATTGAAGAGATGCCTGCTAACGTAGTTAAAAGGATGTTGGCTGCTGCAGGTGACAAACGTAATGCTATAAACACTATTCTCAATTATCCTGAGGATAGTGCGGGAAGCATTATGACTCTGGAGTATATAAGTCTTTCTCCGTCGATGACTATAGGTGATGCACTTAAAAAAATAAAATCAATGGGTGAGGATTCTGTTACAGTTAACACTTGTTACGTTATAGAAAAGCATAGGCTTCTCGGTACCATTTCTGCAATGGACCTTCTCACTTGCGATGATGATGAAAAAATCACCGACGTTATGGATGAGAATCTTATAACTGTTAATACACTTACCGATAAGGAAGAGGTTGCTCAACTTTTCGATAAATACGACTTGCTTACAATTCCTGTTTTAGATAAAGAAAATTGCATAGTCGGTATTGTTACTGTTGACGATGCTATTGACGTTATTCAGGAAGAGGCTGAAGAAGACTTCCAGAAAATGGCTGCTATTGCACCCACAGATAAGGCATATTTAAGAACATCCGCCTTTGAATTGTGGAAGAATCGTATCCCTTGGCTTGTACTTCTTATGCTTTCTGCTACTTTTACAGGTATGATTATTTCATCCTTTGAGGATGCTTTATCCCGTCTTGTTATTTTAACAGCATACATCCCTATGCTTATGGGTACAGGCGGTAACTCAGGTGCACAATCATCAGTTACGGTTATTCGTGGTCTTTCCTTAGGTGAGGTCGAGGTTAAGGACGTATTTAAGGTTATCTGGAAAGAAATACGTGTATCTGTTTTATGCGGTGTTTCCCTTGCAGTAGCATGCTTTCTTAAAATAATTTTTATAGACGGAATGCTTTTAAAAACCGATGGTGTAAATGAAATGGTGGCACTCGTTGTAGCTCTTACACTTTGTGCTACGGTTATTTGTGCTAAGGTTATTGGTGCCATTCTTCCTATTGGAGCAAAAATATTAAAGCTTGACCCTGCAGTTATGGCGAGTCCGTTTATTACAACAATTGTGGACGCAGTTTCGCTTTTAGTTTATTTCGGTATAGCAAAATCATTTTTACCACTTGGTTGATTGAGTTTATTGGAGGATTATATGCAATTAAAATTTAAAAATGGAAAGTTCAGAGTTATGCAGGTTAGTGACCCGCAGGATTTGCAGTTTATAAGACCAACTATGGTGCGTATGCTCAATACCGCATACGATAAATATAATCCTGACCTTATTGTGCTTACAGGTGATAATATTTTAGGTAATCATCTTTGTGATGCAAGGTTAGGTACACGTCTTGCAATAAAAGATATACAGGGCGAATATAAAGCAATGGAAACTGCAATTCGTAAGCTCGTTGAACCAATTGAGGAGCGTAAAATACCTTTTGCTATGATTTACGGTAATCATGATGACCGTAATAGTTTCACAAAAGAAGAACAAGCAGATGTTTACAGACGATTCAGCTGCAATGTAGGTCTTGATGATGAAAATTCACCTGATACTGATACTTATAACGTTCCTATATATTCAGAGGATGGAGAAAAAGTTAAATTTAATCTTTGGATGCTTGCATCTGCTTGGCATGATAAAGAGCAAGATAAAACCTTTGAAATGGTTAAACCTGAGGCAATTGAGTGGTATAAAAATAAATCAGCTCAATTAAAAGCAGAAAACGGTGGAGAAATCGTACCATCTCTTATGTTTCAGCATATTCCTATGATTGAAACACTTTCACTTGTAGAGGAATGCACTAAAGATTGTAAAGGTGCAACTATTGGTCCAGATGGTAAATACTTCAAGCTTAAAAGTGGTGTTGAAGGGGAATTGGGCGAGTATCCTTGTACAGTCAGTGATGCAAATGGTCAGATGGAAGCAATAAAAGAATGTGGTGACGTTAAGGCAGTTGTTTTTGGTCATGACCACAGAAACTGCTTTATCGGTAACGTAGACGGAATTGAATTTATTCAGACATCTTGTGCATCTTTCAGATGTTATGGTAGCCGTAAACGTGGTGTGCGTATTTTTGATATCTATGAAGATGGCAGCTACGAAACAAAAATGTATACATTTGATGAAATATGCGGTAAATCATTGTGGAATGAGCTTTGTTATATCTGGGATGCAGATGAAATGGTTAAACATAAAATTGCTCTTATAGCAGGTGGCGTAGCAGTAATCGGTGGTGCGGTTGGTTACGGTATATACCGTCGTCGCTCTCGTTGACATATCAATGCTTCAATAGTATAATGAAGTTATAAAGGTTACGGAGGCACAACATGAACGGAGTTAATGTTATATCTCATAGAGGTGCAAACAGAGTCGCACCGCAAAATACAATTTCTGCTTTTGAAAAATCAATAGAAATTGGTTGCGATGGCTTTGAAACAGATATTCATCTTACCAAAGATGGTATACCTGTTGTTTGTCACAACTTTACTATAGATGAAACGTCTAACGGTAAAGGCGCAATCAAAAATATGACTCTTGAAGAATTGCGTCAATACGACTTTGGTAAATACAAAGGTGCAGAGTTTGAAGGTACAAGGATTCCTACTCTTGATGAATTTCTTGAAGTCAGCAAAAAAATGTACGATAAAATGAACGTACTTAATATTGAACTCAAGAGTGAAAAGTTTGGTGAAGCAGGTACAGAGCTTGCAGAAAAAACTATTGATGCTGTAAAAAATCATGGTTTATTCGATAAGCTTCTTGTGTCAAGTTTTGACCCTGCAATTCTTGTTGTTTGTAAAAAAGTTGACAAAAACTGTAAAACAGGTATTCTTTACAGTCCGGATAATCTTGTATCGTTAAAAATTGCACCGAGACCTGTGAATTTCTGTAAAGAGATAGGTGCAGATGCTCTTCATCCTTTCTTTATGTATGTTACAAGGCTTTATGTTGAACGAGCACATAGGGCAGGTATACAAGTTAATCCTTGGACAATTAATAAAGAGAGTACTGCAAAACACCTTATTAAATTAGGCGTAGATGGACTTATAACAGACGAACCTGGTCTTATGAATACAATTCTTTCTAAATAATTAAAGTGCGTGTATTGGCCGTAGCAGGCTTGTACACGCACTTAAAATTTATGGTCGGCACTTCAAAAGAAGTACCGACCATTTTTGTTTATTAATAATGGATTACATATCACTGAATCCGGCACCGCCAAAGAGTGCATAAAGAATTTTGCTAAGTATGAAGAAAATGTCTGAAAGTACGTAACTGAAATCAAAATATGCTGTATTTTCTTTAGGCTCATCGTTTTCAGTTTCGCCGTTTTCATATGCTTCAATTTCATCGCAAATAGCATAGAAGCGTTTTTCTGCATCTTCAACTTCGTAAACATCTATAACGGTGTTATCAAGCATTACAGTAACTTGGTCAATCGATTCGTTAAGTTCTTTTACATATTCTTCAGGAAGATTTGATGTATCATATTCCTGCATTTCAGCAACATCCTTCATAAGGCCTTTAACTTTACGAGCGTTGTTGAACTGAGGGAATACATCAGGATAAGAATGTACACTTGTGAAATTGCTATCCATAAGAATTGAAGAAGCAAGCTTCATGAATACGTCATTGGAAGCAGAACTTTCGTGAGATTGGTTATAGAAATAGAATGTTGATTCAGGAAGAAGACCTCTGCGTACATCAATAAGGTTTCGTGGGTCTTTGTGGTTGTGGTTTGCAGGGTCTGTACAGTTATCAAGCTCTGCAGGTGTTACATAATCAGCAGGAAGCTTAACATTATTGTTTATACCGTAAGCACCCATTGATGTTGAATCAAGCTGGATAATACCGTCTGCAGGTACATCATCCCAAGAATCTACAAGATGGTAGAGAGGTACGTTGTAGTCAACGATGTCAAATACAAGAACACCGTCATCCTGAGCTTTAAGAATGTTTTTATCAGAGTCAAGCTGAGCCTGATAGTACCAGTCAGTTTGAGTTACAATGTTTTTTGTAGATTCATCTGAAAGATAAATTTCACGTGCACCAGGATAGTTTTCTGTTGGGCAAAGACCCCAAAGGCATGTTGAATAACGTGCGTAGTCTCTTATAAATACGTCAAATACTGTATCGAGAAGATTGTTAAGGTCTGCATTAGGGAAAATGCGAAGTACAACGTTTATTGCATAACTGATAACGTTATCTTCACCAAGAAGAGCAGGAATCATGTCACAATATACTTCGGAATCATCATCAATAAGACCATATTCCATGATTTCACCAACAAGAGTTGAACCATTAAGTGCAGGAACCGCAAAAACTATTTTATTAATATCTTCAGATAATGATCTGCCTTTTTCTGCATAAATCTGCATAACTGCGTTGAATATTGAACCACCTTGGCTGATTGGAACAATATTTACTTTATCGTAACCTGAATCTTCTTTTACAAACTGAATAAAATCGCAAAGTCTTTCAGCAGTGCTAATCATATTATCAAGTGACGGATATGAGAAAACATAAAGTTTATCTGCACCGGCGTGCTTGATATAATATTCCATAGGGAAGTGGTCAAGAATAGTTTTCTGGTCGTGCTCTGAAAGATTATCAAAAGAGTCATTGTACGCTGTAGCACGGATATCGTTGATGAACTGACCGTTCTCATCAAGTTGTTGTTTGCCTAATAATGTTTCACTAAGAACATCAGCAACTGCATTGGCAGCCATTTGTTCTTTATCCTCTTGGTCAACAACGAGGTTTAAGATTGGCATAAGTGCTTCTTCTACTGCTTTTCCAACGATTTCTTCTGTTGTGTCGAGGAAAAATGGCATTTCATAAGGCTCGCCGTTTGAATTAAGAGCAACATTGCCGTTTTCATCATAGTACTTTGTTTCGCTTTGGAAAAGACCCGGAACAATGATTGTAGGAATAACATCATCATCAACAGGTACATATGGTGTTTCACCACCAACAAGTACTGCACTTGTGCCGACAGCAAAATTACTTATAAATAACATAAATACAAGTAACATTGCAATAAGTTTTCTGCATTTTTTCATAATATACAATCCTTTCACAAAATGATGTGATTACACGTATACAATTGTATCAAAAAAATAAAGCATTGTAAACAATTTGTTAACAACTAAATTGCCAAAATTTTATATTAATATATGTATATTATTACTCGTTTTTAACTTTTTGACAAAAATGATAATGAATGTTATAATGGCAATGGTTGATTTTTGCTTATCAATAAAGGGTGATTAATATGAAATTTAAACTTAACTGGCGATTCTGGTTTTTTACCGTTTTGTTTGGCAGTATTCAACCTTTAGGTTATTATTTTCTGTGGTCTGTAAGTACACAGGGTCTAAATGATGAATCAGGAAAAGAAGATAGTGGCGTAACCTTATTTGTATTGTGTGCAGTTGCAATATGTCTCCTTTCTTATCTGATTACTGTAATAAATTTATTGAGTGTGTGGGTAAAAAATAAAGGGTATGGATTATCCATAACTGATAAAGGGATAGAAAATACGTTTATTGTTTGTAATTTTCTTGCATTATTTATTGTTGTGCCTGTTAAATTAATGCCATGGGATGCAGTTATTCAAGTACATAACGAAGATGATGGTTTGTTTTACGTACGTGTCGATAAGCATAAAGTGAAGACGAGCTTTTTAGGTCAGGCGTTAATTGGTATATCAGGTTACCATTTTTGTCAAGGTTTTGTTAAACCGCAGGTTGCGTGGGAAGACGTTAAAAATTATTTGAGTAAATTTAATTAAAAAATACAGACAAGGTCAAAAAAGAACCTTGTCTGTATTTTTATTTATATCTTGCTGCAAATTTTGTAAAATCTGCATTGTCTTCGCCGTGGTTACAGCCCTGCCAGGCAATAACCCTGTTTTCACAAGGGATTACGAGTAAATTTTGTCCGTACAGACCGCCCTTATTATATGAGTCCCTTATGCCGTTTGGAGCAAATTCATATTGCCTTTCAAGTACGATATCAACCCAATTTTTGGAAATGATTCTTTTGCCCTGATACGTGCCACCGTTAAGATAAACGGCACCTAACTTTATCATATCTTCACATCTTATGTAAAGTCCTGTTGCACCTATGGCGTGCCCTTGCGGACAACAACTCCAGGCGGCCTCTTTAAAGGAAAGAGGAAGAAAAATATTTTCCCAACAGAATTGTAAAAGAGGCTTACCGGATATTTTATTTACTATTCTTGAAAGAATATAGTAATGGGCATCCTCATAATTGTATTCTGTATCTGGTGGACATTTCCATTTTTTTAGCATAATTTCTTTAAGGTAGTCAGGGTCATATTTTGAGGAATCAAGAACGTCTGTATCAAAACCACCGGGGAAACCTGTTCTGTGACGTATAAGCATATCAATAGTTGTGTTTTCCCAATATGGCTCATAATTTTCAGGACATTCACTGCCAAGTATGCCAGTAACAGTATCCTCTGCTTTTAAAAGACCTTTATCCCATAAAATACCGATAGCAGTAACAGTATACATTTTGGAAATTGAGTATATGTTCTGACTTGCGTTATTCTCTTTTAAATCGATTTTTTCGGGATTGTTATTACCGATTATCTCTGCAATTGAAAAGATTTTGCCGTCGTTGACTTTTATGAATTTTGCAAAATCCTCAAGAAATTTACTCATGAATTTTTCTCCGTTTTAATTATCTTGTGGATATTTGATGCTAATAATTTTACGTATTTTATCCATCTGTTGTGTTATATATAACGTTTGTTCGTGGGTAATTACAGGACTTTCTTTCAAACCTTGCAAAACGCAATCTGAAAAATGAGTTATTTGCTCTTCGAAGCCGTTACCTGCATAAGGTGTGGAAATAACCTTTGAATCTCCGTTGTTGAATTGAAGCCTGATTTCCTGCGGTGCATAGAATCTTTGGAGATAAGCATATCCTTTACTACCGTAAACAAAACCTTCGTTAGGTTTTCTTAAAAGTGTTGCACTGGAAATATCTGCTATTGCACCATTTTTGTATTTGAGTAAAGCACAGGTGTGGCTATCTGTGCCGTTATAGTAATCAGATTGTGCACTAATATCGGTAATATCTTTGCCAAGATACCAGCTTGCAAAGTTTAATCCGTAAACACCAACGTCAAGTAATGAGCCACCGCCGTTTTCGGGTTTAAAAACATGATGGTCCATTTCATCTTCATCCATGGTGTAACAGAATTTACCCTCTACCGCAAGTATATCACCAAGCATACCGCTTTCTGCAATTTCAAGCATTTTAAGTGTACCGGGTACAAGCCTTGCCCACATTGCTTCCATAAGAAGAACGTTGTTTTCTTTAGCACAATCAATCATCTTTTTTGCTTCTTGTGTGTTTACTGCCATAGGCTTTTCACAAAGAACGTGTTTGCCGTTATTCATCATAAGAAGTGAACATGTAATGTGCCCGGAATGTGGTACCGCAATGTAAGCAGCATCAATGACATCTGATTTTGCCATTTTTTCATAACTGTTAAAACGGACAGGAATATTGAACTCATCACCGAATTTCTCCGCATTTTCTTTTGTTCTTGAAGCAACAGCAACGAGTTCTGCGTTTGAGGTATTTTTTATTGCATTGGCAAAACGGTGTGCAATTGTGCCTGTGCCGACAATACCGAATCTGATTTTATTTTTGTTCAATTACAATTCCTCCATCGAGAAAATAATTTAAAAAATATTTGTTTGACATTTCAAAAAAAATGTTATCAATCGGTTGTGCACAAATATTTTCTAAGGTATTTAAAAATAATAAATTGAGAAAGCTCCCATGTTTCTGGGTCTTTATCCAATTCGTGCCCTGAATTTTCAAAAACAAGAAATTCGTTTTGTATGTTGTTTTCTTTTAACAAAGCTACGAAGTTTTCAGCGTGTTGGAAGGGGATAAGCTCGTCGTTTTTGCCGTGAAACACAACTGTTGGTATGCAGTCTTCAGAAACGTATTTAATTGGAGAGATTTTTTTGAGAGCTTCTTGAGCTTCAGTGGTTAATAGTGTTTCTTTAGTTAATTTGAAACCGCAGCATTTTGATAACAGGTCGTATTTCCAATCTTCAAGTTCACCTGAAATGCTATACAGAAAATCTTCTTTTGAAAAATCAACAGGAGGACAGTATACACAAGCGGCAACAGGTGTTATAGGGGCTTCCTGTTTTCGGGTGTACGCATAAAAGAGGGCTAATTGGCTACCTGCCGAAGCACCTGAAAAAATAACCTTATCTACATTAAAGCCAAATTCCTTGCATTTTTCTTTTATAACTTTAAGTGATGCAGTAATATCGTCAAGCTCATCAAAAACACTGATATCTTCTGATACAAAACGATAATTTATTGTAGCGCTTATATAACCGAGTCCTGCAAGCGTTTCGAGTGCATTGCGTGAGTCTTTTTTGTCGCCTTTGTGCCATCCGCCGCCATGAATAAAAAGTAAAACGCCGTTAGGTGCAACCACAGTCTGTGGAATTAGAATATCAAGTTTTTGTCTTTCGTGAGTTCCGTATGCTATGTCCTTGAGGTAAGTAATATCCATAATTATTTCTCCGTAAAAATTTCTTTTATTACTTCAAGATACCCGTAGCCGTAAAGGTCATCGGGCTCCAAGTAACTTGTTTCTGTCCACTCATTCCAACTGTTTACGGTGATAAGCGGAGCTTTCATGATATTATTTTTTATTGAAGAATCCGCAAATTCTTTTATTTTTTTACAAGCAAGTCTGAAATTTTCAGGTGTGTTGTTCTCAATAACACCTGGTATAAAATCGTTGAATCGTACATTGTTATCCCAACCAACGGAAAGGTTAGGGTAGAAAGGAATTGTAAGTTTTTCCGACTCCTTTGTGATTGCAGAAACGTAATTAGTGCAAACCTCGTTAAAATCGCCATCAAAATCTGTGGAGCAACCCCAGTTATAACTTGTTACGGAATCTATGCCTAAAAAGTCGTACATCTGTGCAGATGTTACCCCTTTTTGTGAATCCTCATTCTTAAGCCAATTAAAAATACGGTCACGCCAATGAACAATCTGAAAATGTAAACCTTTAAATCCTGCATCAATTGTTTTCTGACGGAATTCTTCAATCGCATTTTTGCAGTTATCACTTGTACCGAAGGAACGAATGAAATTATCAATATCAAAAATCATATAAACAGGGCAACCGTCAATACAGTAGTAGTTTTCTTTTTTGAAGTATTTTTCGATTGTTCTGTCACAAATTGCTGAAAAAATTTGTGGTGTTACAATACCACTCCAGATAACAGTTGAAAGGTCATTATCGGAATTGCGTTTATCCCAGAGGTGAGTGGCATCGTGGTTTGCCCACATTAACATAAATTTCATTTTGTTATTATTGGGTGCTTTTAAAAAACCGTCGTTAAGGCAGTTTTCAAGGAATGGTCTGTTATCATACCAATACCAATCATAAATAAAAACGTTTACTCCGTGGGAAACGGCACATTCAATCTGCTTTTCCATAACGGAGCTATCTGCCTCGTTTTCGTATCCCCATAAAGGAGTGCGGGGCCAACGGCAACCTTTGTAGCCTTTGTTGGTCATAGCTTTTACGGTCTGCCATTCACCGATACCATCCGGCCAGAAAATACGTGTTCTTGGCTCGTCACCTGTGTATGAGGGCCACACGAAAGCAGCAATATCATAATTTTTCATAATTACACCTCGTAAAAATGCTCTTCAACCTGAGCATATATGCAATAATATACAAGCAAATGAAGTTTCATGGTTTTAAAAGCTTTATTTTCCATGTGGTAATTACCGAATATGCCATTTTCTGTATTTTATCATAGATTTTTTTTATTTTCACTATATTTTAAAAAAATCACCGCAAAGTTTTTTCTTCGCGGTGATTTTTATTATGATTATTTTATTGTTCAGTGAATTCTACGCCAAAAGATTTACTGAATATATTTATTGTAAGGGGACCATTAAGAACAAACCTGTGTTCTTTCTTCATCATTGGGTTAAGAACAGATACTACGTGGTTTCCCAAAGTAAGAGGGTGTTGGTTGAAGCTTTTTTTGTATAAAGTTATTTTTGGTCCATTATCTATACTGTACCACAATTGACCGAATCCACCTGCATTACCATCAAAACGTATAGTAAGAGGAATAAGGTTAGGGTTAAGTATTGGAGGTGCAGGAGCATACATAGGTGTATTCATAGGTGGAGGTGCCGGTGCATACATAGGTGTTGCCGTTTTGGGCATATTATTTGGTTGTGTACCGGGAGCCATAGAATACTGTGCAATTTTTGCATTGAATTTTTGTACAGAGTCAAAAGAGAAAAGGGTTTGTGTTGTATGATATGTAGAGTATTCTGTGTGAAAATTCATCATTTTAGTCCAACACCATACTGCAAGTGAACGATAATTTTCATCATTCATATCAAAAGTTTCTTCAATAGTATTACCGCAAACACACAAAATGTTTGCAGCGGCAATACAACGGTCACTGTCTTCGTTTAAAGCTTCGCTTACAGAAGTTGCAGAAGAAATAGCACCCATGATACCGGTTAACGCCATAAGTCCGGAACCTTTTGTGACAGTTGAATAGAATGAGTGAGAGGCAGATGTCAGCCAGGTTGCGGTTTCGTGACATTGTTTTACAACTTCCCAAACAGTTTTCCTACGTTCTTGTTCATCATGAATAGTTTCTTTTATGGATTTAAAAACTCGTGGTAAACAGTTTTGCACATTTATTGCCGATGATTCTATTTGACTATTTTTGATGTTTTCTGTTCGGAGAATAACAAGATAAAATATCGCTTCCCAACCGTCAGGGTCCATACCACTGATTTTTTCGTAATGGCGGATGGCACTTTCTTCGTCGGATGCTTCTCTTGCATTACGAGCGGCTTTATAAAGATTTGTTAATTCACTTGAATGGTCAATACGCACTGTACCTTCAACCATCATTTTACGTGCTTCTTCAAGAGAATATTTTGCACCACAATATTGGCACACAAATAAGCCCTCTTGTTTTACGAGGTCATTACTGCCGCACAATTCACATGCAAGAACTTTCATTTATTTTCCCCATTTCCCAAAATTACAAAGTAAATCTTACTAAATAAATATTGATTTTGTCAATACTGGCGTTATAAAATTTTATTAATATTCAATTTGCTCCATTGTTTTATTAATAAGGTCAGAAATTTCAACTGTACCAACACCAAAAATTGAAGTATGCAAGATATCGTCAATTGGTTTGAGCCATTCCTCAGAAATAGCATTTTTGCCGTTTCGCATACCAATAATTGAACCGACTGTTGCACCATTGCAATCGGTATCAAAGGCAGGCTGCACAGCCATACAAATTGATTTATCGAAATTACCTTCACCATAAAGGAGAGCAGCCGCAACAATCATAGCATTTGGTATTGTGTGACACCAACCGTAGCCTGTATGCTCATCATATAAGGAGTGGATTATTTTTATACATTCATCGTAGCTCTTGCCATTTTTGTGTGCAGTTATAATATCGGTAATTGCTTTGAAAAGTCGTGAGGTTGCAGGAATTTGTGCAAGACCGCCTAAGATAATATCTTCAATATTATCCGTTACCGCCGCACAGGATAGCATAGCACTTACCCACATTTCACCATATATACCGTTTTTTACGTGAGAAATTGACGCGTCACGGAATGCCATATCTGACGCTTTTTCAGGCTCACCCGGATTAATAAACCCAAAATAATCACCACGGATTTGTGCACCAATCCACTCTCTGTAGGGGTTTTTATACATAGCGGAATATGGAGGCTCGTAGCCTTTTATGAAATTATCGAAAGCAACTCTTTCTGCAGTGAAATATGCATTTCTGCTCTGGTATTTTATCCAGGCCTTCGCTACGTCTGGTGCTTTGAAGTTTTTGCCGTAATCATCAATGATTTTTTGAGCAAGCACAACATAGTTTGTGTCATCATCAACAGGCATACCGTGCACAACATCTGCATAGCATTTATCTTTTAAATAGAATTTATACGAAGAATACATATCTTCGGTAATATCTGTTGAAAGAATATATCTTTGTAACGGATAGTTACCTGAATTTTTCAGAAGAGGAATAAACTCATCTGTTCTGATTCCTTCAACAGGCTTACCAAGTAAACAACCGCATATACGACCAAACCATGCACCTGTGATTTTATCCTTTAATTCATCTTTGGAAAGCGTTCTCTTCTCAAAGGAGTGTTCCTTTTTTAAAGCATTTATTTCCTTGATATTGGACGGCTCGTTGAATTGATAATCTTCACGGACACGAGAGGATAATGTTATTTCAAAAAATTCATCTGCAAGTAATTTGCGTTCTTCGTTTTTAGGCATAGAACGTATTCTCTCGAAAAGAGATTCCAATTCTTTAACATCAAGACCTTCGTCAATACATTGTTTGTATTCGTGTTCAATATCGTTACAGTAGAATTCAAATTCTTCCATATTCTCGTAATTGGGTTTGATGATTGGTTTTGATTTTTTTATCAATTCTGGCACCTCTTTACATAACACATAAATTCATTATAACAATAACATATATATTTTTCAATAAAATAAAATCCAAGTCATTTGACCTGGATTTTAAAGTTAATTTAATTGTTTTTCCACGCTTTCAGCATATCTTACTGCTTCCATAGCGTCAGAGGCGTATTTATCTGCATTTATGGTTTTTGCATATTCTTCTGTAAGCACTGCACCACCAACAATAACTTTGCACCAAGGTGCTTTATTATGAAGAAGTGTAATGGTTTCTTCCATGGCGGGTACAGTAGTTGTCATAAGTGCGCTGAGTCCAACAATAGGAGCATGATATTTTTCTACTGATGCTAAAATATCTTCTTTACTTACATCACGACCTAAATCAATTACTTTAAAGCCGTAGTTTTCGAGTAGTAAGCAAACAATATTTTTGCCTATATCGTGAATATCGCCTTTTACGGTTGCCATAACAACTGTTAGTCTTTCGCATTTTTCATTCTTTTCAGAAAGGCTTTCGCTTATAGGTTCAAAAGCAGCTTTTGCAGCCTCTGCCGCCATAAGTAACGATGGCAAATAAATTGTTTTTTCTTCAAAGCCTTTACCTACAATGTTAAGGGCAGGTATTATTTGGTCTTTGACAATATCAAGCGGAGCATTGTTTTTAAGTGAGGCAATTGTTAACTCTTTTGCTCTTTCGCACATTCCTTTTGTAATGGCATCTTTTAAAGAGTCAACTGATGTTTCTGCTTGACTAGAAACAGGTGTAGTACTAACAACATTTTCTTGGAATGATGCGGCAAAAGTCATATAATCACTGCAATTTTCATCAAGACCGTTAAGTGCCTTGAAAGCGTAATATGTTTTCATCATTTCGAGGGAATAAGGATTCATAATAGCGGCAGTCAAACCGTTTTCAAGGGCATTCGCAAAGAAAATACTGTTAAGAATATCTCTGTTAGGTAACCCGAATGAAACGTTAGAAACGCCAAGAACTGTGTTGCAACCTAATTCATCACGAATTCTCTTTAATGTGCCTAAGGTAACCTTTGCAGCCTTTGGTTCTGCAGAAACAGTCATTGTCAAAGTATCAAAAATAATATCTTTTTTGTTGATTCCGTAACTTTCTGCAACATTTAAAATTCTTTTTGCAATTTCAAATCTACCTTCAATTGTGTCAGGGATTCCGTTTTCATCAAGAGTAAGGGCAACAACTACACCACCATATTTTTTTACAAGAGGGAATATGGTTTCCATGGATTCTTTTTTACCATTAACTGAGTTAATCATCGCTTTGCCGTTGTATTTGCGCAAAGCATTTTCCATTGCAATGGGGTCAGAAGTGTCTATTTGCAATGGTAAATCACACACTGCCTGAAGAGCACAGACAACCTCTTTTATTGTTTGTGCTTCGTCAATTTCAGGTAAACCTACGTTGACGTCAAGTATATGTACACCTGATTTTTCCTGATTAAGACCTTCGCTGAGGATATAGTCAATATCGTGATTGCGAAGAGCTTCCTTGAATCTTTTTTTACCTGTAGGATTTATGCGTTCACCAATAAGAATTGGTGCGTCTGCAAAATCGATTGTATGAGTGTAGGAAGAAACGAGTGTACGTTTTTTTATTTCGGGGAAAACAGGCTCTTTCGGGATGGAGTTTACAACGGCTTTTATGTATTCCGGCGTGGTGCCACAGCAACCGCCACAGATACGTACACCTTTTTTTACAAGCTCTGCCACTTCACAACCAAATTCATTGCTTGTAACATCGTAAACTGTTTTACCGTCACGGATTTCAGGAAGCCCTGCATTGGGCTTTATAAGAACTGGTACCGTTGCATATTCAAGAAGTTCTTCTGCAATTTTTGAAAGCTGACGAGGTCCAAGTGAACAGTTTGCACCAATAGCATCTGCGCCCATGCCTTCAAGTAGCGTAACCATTGCAGCAGGTGATGCACCTGTCATAAGTCTGCCGTCGGAGCTGTAAGCATTAGAAACAAAAACAGGGAGAGAGGAGTTCTCCTTAGCGGCTAAAAGAGCAGCCTTTGTTTCGTAGCTATCATTCATTGTTTCAATAAAAATAAGGTCCACGCCGTATTTTACACCTAGTTTTACAGTTTCTGCAAAAATAGATACAGCATCTTCAAAATCTAAATCACCGAAAGGCTTTAAAAGTTTTCCTGTTGGACCAATATCGAGGGCGATAAATCTTTCACCGCTTAAATTTTCTTTTGCGGCTTTTGCGTTTTCAACTGCGGCACAAACTATTTCATCAAGTTCTTCTTTCGAGAATTTTAAAATATTTGCACCGAAGGTATTTGTTGAAACGACATTTGAGCCTGCTTCATAATAATCGCGATGGATTTTTCTTATAACTTCGGGATGGGAAATGTTCCATCTTTCAGGTAATTCTCCTGACGGAAGTCCTGCACTTTGTAAAAGTGTGCCCATACCACCGTCAAGGATAAGTATATTTTCCTTTAAATAATCAAGAATTTTCATAAACTCTCCTAATAAATACCAATTATTGCAGTTACGCTTTTAGATGGTGACATTACTAAACTATCGTTAAGGGTCAGTCCAATGTGCTTTGCACAATCTAGGACATTAAATATTTCTTTTTGAAAATCAATTGAAAGGTCGCCGTATCCTGCACTGAAACGAGGACGTAGATTTTTGCCTTTTTGAGCATATTCCTCTTTTATTTCTTTGCAAAACGTATCGCAAAGAACTTCTATACGCTCTGCACCGATTGCTTGTAAACAAAGTGCCACGGAAGGCTCAGTTTTGCCGTGCCTTAAAATTAATCTGTCAAGTTCAAGACCGATTGTAGCGGCAAATATAATTACTTTTTTGCAGTCAGCAAGATTTTTTGCAAGGTCTTTGCTTACCGTTTTCCCAAAACCTAAATCACAAACAGAATCAGAAATATTTACATTGAACTCTGCAAAACAAACTTTATACGAAAAATTATCTATGCAAAATGCAAGTGATTTGTTAACAAGCATCTCTGTTTGTGTATTTGATTTTTTGCAACCCATATATCGTAGAATTTCATTGCGATTTATAGATGGGGGTGTATATTCTTTAATAAATACTGTATTCATTTTTTTATTATATTCGAAATATTTTCTTGTATTTTTTGAGCAACATCAGGTTTGTTCATAGAGTAAACGTGAACGTTTGTAATTCCGTTTGCGTAAAGGTCAATAATCTGGTCTGTTGCATAAGCAATACCTGCTTGTTTCATAGCCTCAGAATCAGTGCCGAATTTATCAACAAGGGATTTGAACCTTTGCGGGATAAATGAGCCTGAAAGTTTAATACTACGTTCAAGAAATTTTGCATTTGTAATGGGCATAATACCGGGGATTACGGGAACGGTTATTCCAGCTTCTCTGATTTTATAAAGATAGTTATAGAGCAGATTGTTGTCAAAAAACATTTGCGTTGTAAGAAAATCGCAACCTGCGTCAACCTTTTCCTTCAAGTATTTAATATCTTCTTTTTGGTTAGAGCTTTCGGGATGAATTTCCGGGTAACAAGCACCGCCGATACAAAAATCTGCTCCAGATTCCTTTAATTCACGTATAAGGTCAATTGCGTGGTGATAGGTCCATTGGCTTCTGTCATTATTAAGCATATCCTGAGGAATGTCACCTCGTAAAGCCATTATGTTTTGTATGCCCGCATCTTTAATGCTTTCAATCATAGAGTGAACAGTTTCTTTTGTGGAAGAAACACAAGTAAGATGGGCAAGAGTCGGAACACCATATTGCTTCTTGATATTCTTAGCAATATCAAGTGTGTATTGGCTTGTACCGCCGCCTGCACCATAAGTAACACTCATAAATGAAGGCTTTAATTTTGCGATTTCTTCCGTTGCAGTTTTAACGCTTTCAAAAGACGTGGTAGTCTTTGGCGGGAAAACTTCAAAGGAAAGACTGGGTGACTCGTTTTTGAATATTTCTGTAAGCTTCATATTTGATACCTTCTTGAAGAAACGATTATATATTTAATATATAGCATAATATCAGAAAGATTTCAATAAATAAAATGAGTCTGTGATTTGATTGCTTTTATGCTTGAGAGTGTTGTATGTGCAATGTAATAGCAACTTTAGTTGCCTGGGTACTTCTTCACTATTCATTATTACTTATTGCTTTCCCCGAAATCCGTATGGGATTTTAGTGAAGAGTGAATAGTGAAAAGGTAATAAGTAAAAATCCTGAACGCTTTCGCATTCAGGATTTTTTGTGGAGACGGTGCGACCGAAACCAAAACCTTTTGTTTGACAATCAAACGCTCTACCAATACACTCAAGAACGTCTACCATAAATGGTGTTAAAAGTTTTGGACTTTTAAAGGATACAGCTTCAAAATTGAATTTGATTCTGTTTCCAGGAATTTATGGTAGAACCCGAATCTCAGAAGTAAAGAAAAACGTATATTGCTTGATTGATTACTTGTTCTGATTATTCTGGTTGTTCTGATTGTTTTTGTTGTTTTTGTTGTTCTGATTGTTTTTGTTGTTCTGGTTGTTCTGGTTGTTCTGGTTGTTCTGGTTGTTCTGGTTGTTTTGATTGTTTTGGTTGTTTTTGTTATTATTGTTGTTCATATTCTCACCTCCTGAATAGTTACAAGGATAGTTTGCCTCATTGGCGGCAAACTATTCATATATATAAAAACTGAGGAGAGAAAAAATATGCTTTTAATTTCAAACGGTCTTTTGCATACAATGGAACGCAGTACACCGTTGCGAGCTGATATCCTGGTAAATAAAGGAAAAATTATAAAAATTAAAGAAAACATTGTTCCGTCAGAGGGGACAGAAGTTTTTGATGCTGGAAATCTGAATATTTATCCCGGTTTTATTGATGCACACAGTCATATCGGAATTGCCGAAGATAAAATTTCATCACAAAACGATACAAGTAACGAGAATAGTAATCCAATAACTCCATTTATAAGAGGAATAGACAGTATAAATCCTATGGATAGTGCTTTTCATAATGCTATTGCCGCAGGTATTACCGGTGTTATGGCAGGGCCGGGAAGCTCTAACGCAGTTGGCGGACAATTTGCATTTATAAAAACCTACGGCAGATGCATAGATGATATGGTTGTTCTTGCTCCTGCCGCAATCAAAATTGCTTTCGGTGAAAATCCTATGAATTGTTACGGTCTTAACGGAAATATGCCGTCAAGCCGTATGGGAATTGCATCACTAATCAGAGAAGAGCTTTTCCGTGCAAAGCAATATTTCTCACAAAATCAATCAGGTAATTTGGATTTCCGACTGGAATGCTACAAAGAACTTTTTGAAAAGCAAATTCCGCTTAAGGCTCATGTGCATCGGGCGGATGACATTTTCACCGCAATAAGAATAGCAAAAGAATTTGACCTTGAGCTGACACTTGACCATTGTACTGAGGGGCATCTGATTGCAGAGGAAATTGCAAAAAGCGGTTTTCCTGCCATCGTGGGGCCTTCTCTTGCTTCACGTAACAAAGATGAAGTCAGTCAATCTGATTTTAAAACTGTAGGTGTTCTTCATAATGCAGGAGTTAAGGTTGCAATAACCACTGACCATCCTGTTTCCAGAATACAGTATTTGCCTTTATGTGCAGGTATTGCTGCAAAAGAAGGTTTGGGTGAAGCTGCTGCCTTACGTGCAATTACCATTGATGCGGCACGCATATGCAGGGTTGACCACAGATTAGGCAGTCTTAAAGAAGGTAAGGATGCAGATATAGTTATTTTTGAAGGTAATCCTTTAGAAATAAATTCCTGTGTTAAAGCTACTATTATAAACGGTGAAATTGTGTGGCGTAATTAATTGGTAAAGCGAGTGATAAAAAATCACTCGCTTTAAAAATATATTTATTTCAATTCGTTCAAATTGTTTACAGGTGGCATACAACTGTGTTTTTTACAAACGTAATAAGTTGTTTTTCCGTTTTTGAGAGGGAATTCTTCAGTTGGTTCAGACAGATGAATTATAATTGCATTTTTCGGTAAATCCTTTAGTAGACCGGTTGAATCTGTCTTTCCATCGCTTACAACGGTAATTTTTATAGGAGGCTCATAATATTCTAACAGAGCAGATAAATACATTGCGTATCCTGCAGGATATTTAATTGCATGCGAAGCCATGAAATTCAACTGACTTTCTGCAAGTTGTGTAAATTTATCATTACCCGTAAGAACTGATAGGCGTACAAGGTTATATGCCATTATTGAATTCCCACTGGGCATAGCACCGTCGTAGGTTTCTTTAGGGCGAAGAATAAGCGTCTCACCGTCTTCGCCATATAAATAAAAGCCGCCGGATGTATCTGCGAAATGGTCAGTGGCTTTGTGGCAAAAAAACTTTGCTGATTCTATATATTTGTGGTCGGATGTTGCTTTGTAAAGATGAAGTTGAGCGAAAATATAAGCAGCATAGTCATCAATAAAGCCCTGTACACCGCGTTTTCCGTCTCTGAAACTTACAAAGAGAGTGTCTTTTTCACGCAGATTTTTACTTATGAATTCATCTGCTTTTTTTGCCGCATCAAGATGCTTTTTGTTATGGCTGAGTAAATATAGTTCGCTTAAAGCGGCAATCATTAAACTGTTCCATACCGTTAAAATTTTATCGTCAAGATGAAGAGGGTATCTGTTCTTTCTGTATTGACGAAGTGTTGGAAGGCAATCCTCAAATAAATTTTTCGGGAGATTGCTATGAAGCAGATTGGGGATGTTTTTCCCTTCAAAATTACCCTTGTCACTTATATCAAAATGACGGTTAAATAATTCACCTTGGTCTTTGCCGAGAAGTTTAATAATTTCGTCGGGGGAAAATAAATAGTATTTACCTTCTTCACCTTCACTGTCTGCATCCTGAGCACTGTAAAATCCGCCTTCGGGAGAGGTCATTTCACTGGCAATATATTCAGCAGTTTTTTCTGCAATTTCAAGATATATCGGCTTTTTTGTTACCGCGTATGCTTTACAGTATGCCATAATTAAAAGGGCATTATCATATAGCATTTTTTCAAAATGCGGAACAAGAAATTTTTTGTCGGTTGAGTATCGGCAAAAGCCATAGCCTATGTGGTCAAAAATACCTCCGCGAAACATTTGCATAAGTGTATGCTCTGCCATATGCAAACAACGAGGATTTTTATACCGTTCGTAATAAGAAAGTAAAAATATAATGTTATGGGGTGTCGGGAATTTTGGTGCTTTTCCGAATCCGCCGTCTTTTTCATCGTACATTACAGAAAACTGACTTATTGCATCTTCAATCAAGCTTTTTGTTGCATTTTCAGAGGAAAATGTTTCTTCTTTCAGATGTTCAATGATGTTTTCTGCTTGTCTTGAAAGAAGGGGACGGTCTTTTTCCCACTTATCATGTATCCACAATAGCAGTTCCCTAAAACCTATCATTCTGCCAAGAGAAGTTTTTGGGAAATAGGTACCTGCAAAAAACGGCTTTTTATCCGCTGTCATAAAAATAGAAGTAGGCCAACCGCCACTTCCTGTAAACGCCTGACAAACTGACATATACACACTGTCAATGTCGGGTCTTTCTTCTCTGTCAACCTTTACTGATACAAAATATTTATTGAGGATATCAGCTATTTCATTGTCTTCAAAGCTTTCGTGAGCAAACACGTGACACCAATGACATGAGCTGTATCCGATACTCAGAAAAATAGGTTTATCTTCTTTAGCGGCTTTCTCAAAAGCTTCATCACACCATGGATACCAATCAACCGGATTATCTTTATGCTGCAGAAGATAAGGACTTTTTTCATTATTTAATCTGTTACTCAAAATGCACCTCCGAGAATAGTTATACTTCGGTTTTAGCATTTGATTTTAGAAGATTTTTATTCAAAAGCACGTGTGTATTTTTATTGATATGTAGATAAAGTAAAACCGAGTAGAAATTTGTGCTCTACTCGGTTTTTTGTGTTGTTGGAGAAAGTGGATTTTTTATTCTGCAAATCTAAACATACAGTTTTCCATAATGCACTCCGTCAAATTTAATTTATCTTTATTTAATACCTTTCTTAAACAGTATTTATATCCCTATAATTTCTCTGATTTGTTCTGCCGCAACATCATTCAAGTTGCGATTTTGTAAAACTGAAACAACAGCCGCAGCACCTGCTGCCTCACCGATTCCGACACATATTGGCATAACTCTGAAATTTGAATGTGCCATATGTGTTCCCGAAATATTTCTGCCACAAAGCAAAAGATTTTCTTTGATTTCAGGAAGCAGACAACGGTAGGGGATTGTATAACCGTTTTTTTGCGAGAAATGCTTCTGTACACCTGTTTTATCAAGACCTGCACCTGTAATGTTATGCACATCAAAATTGAAGTAGGCATCTTTTACAACATAATCGTCAAACACTCTGGCATCAAGAATGTCCTGCTCAGTTAAAGTGTATTTACCCTTAAAATGCCTTGTTTCACGTATGCCGATTAACGAGGCTGAGCTGATAATAAAACAGTTTTCATATCCGGGAACAAATTCCCTTAAATATTTGACGATATCATCCATCTGTCTGCGGCAGATAAGTGTTGCTTTAGTTAAATCTTCTTCACAGGTTCCGTCGATTTCAATGGCGTTTGTCATATTGCAAGTAACAATTCCGGGTAGGGTTGTTTTGTAAGTGAGTATGTGCCCTGCGGGATAGGGAATATGCTGCTTTGCAAGTGCCTGAAGCTCACCGTTGGGTGTTTCATAAGTAGATTCAAAGGAGCCTAAAAATATAGCGTTGTTGTAATCTACACCGCCAACCTTGAACATGAGGGTTGCAGGTTGCATTTTATTATCGCTTTCACGACCCAGAACGAATTGAGCACCTGCTCGGGCGGCAATATCACCGTCACCTGTTGCATCTATGGTGATTTTGGCATAAATATCTGTTTTTCCTGATTTATTTACAACGGTTGCACCGAGTATTTTGTCACCGTCGCAAATTGCATCCTCTGCAAAGGTATAAAGCATAACGCTACATCCTACTTCATCAAGCATTTCAAGATAAAGCGTTTTTAATTTTTCAGGGTCTATTATATTGGTTATTTTATTTTTAAATTCACCTTCATTTTTTTCGGCACTTCGCTTTAATATCTCGTTAAATAACGGACTGCCGCAGCTTCCTGTCCAGTGACTCATAAGCCCTGAGGTTGAAATTCCGCCTATGTCGCCGTTTTGTTCAACGAGAATGACCTTTGCACCGTTTTGGGCAGCCGTATACGCTGCCGCAAATCCTGAAGGCCCGCTTCCGAGAACTAAAACATCCGTATGTAATTCAAACCATGTTGTCATATTGTACTCCTTTATTTGCATCAATTTGAGATGTATTTTCATTCTGTAAATTCAATACTGTTTAATGAATTGTATCATAGGTATGTTTCTTTTTCAATAAAATACAATTATCAAAAAGTGTTAGTGAGTGGCGAAGTAAGTGCTTTTTTTGTGGAGTGATATATTTTGATAAATCAAAATGTGATATTTCTGCCTTGGTCAGAAGTGATATTCTATTCGCGAAAACTCGGCTTTAGTCGAATATCACTGCGTAGCAATATCACTTTCGAAGAAAATAGAACTCGCATAAGCGAATAGAACTGAAAAAAGACTTCACCGAAGTGAAGTCTTTTTTTCTGGTGGAGACGGTGGGGATCGAACCCATGACCTCTTGACTGCCAGTCAAACGCTCTCCCAGCTGAGCTACGCCCCCATATTGAAGTAATAAGTAAGAGTGAATAGTGAAGAAGTGAAAGTATACAACTAAGGATGAATGTGTGTCAGAATGAGAAAATTATATCATTATTATAAATTTCAGTCAAGAATTTTTAATATACTTTTTCTTTTTGGATAAACTTTAATAAAAGCAAAAAGAAAGGTGATATTATGATTGAACAAGATACAATACGTCTGCTTCGCGAGTGTGATGCGGGTGTACGAATGGGTATTGCAAGTATTGATGATGTAATGGATGACGTTAAAAGCGATAGCTTGCGTCAATATCTTGCTACTTGCCGTAACGAGCATATTGAACTCAGTAAAGAAATTAACACTCTTCTTGAAAATTATCAGGATGAGGGCAAGGCACCTAATCCTATTGCTAAGGGAATGTCTACTATTAAAACAACTATGAAGATGGCAATGGATAAATCTGATGAAACAATTGCCGATCTTATGACTGACGGATGCAATATGGGTGTAAAGTCACTTAACAAATATCTTAATGAATATGAAGCGGCAAGTGAAAAATCAAAGGATATCTGTAAACGTCTTATTAACCTTGAAGAAAAATTGGCAATAGATATACGTGATTATTTGTAATTAATTGAAAAACTCCGTTGCACTGCAACGGAGTTTTTCTTGGGGTAAATATGGAAATAAGGAGATAGGAATGAAAAAACTATAAAAAGTTCTTTCTTTCTATGGCTACAGTATAGCCTATAAAAATAAATTGAATATTAAAATAAAGTGAACAATTTGTTAATTAAAGATATTTCGCGTTGAAGCTCTGACGTAATTGGATGGAACCGTCTTTTTTTACTGTTGTAATTGTGTAGCCCTGCATCCAGTCTTTTTCTTCCCATTTATAACGGTAGTTATCGTAATCATACATATTATAGCAACCGTAACCGCCACATTGACTGTATATAAGGTAGATTCCATCGTATATTGCAGCCCAATCGTTAACGTGGTCGTGACCTGCAAAAATTGCCTGTGAGCCCGCTCTTTTCATAGCGTCAAACAAACCGCTGTTGTATTTGGAGCAGCCTACGCTTTCAAATTGGTAACCGTAAAGGATTTCTGCTTTGCCTGAAGGTGTATAGGTATTATCCTCGTGAGAGTCATATACATTCTGATACTCAGGAATCGGAATGTGCATATAAAGCATGGAATTTACTTTTCCGTATTCCTTCTTTAAATCAGCAATTTCCTTTTCATACCATGCAATTTGTGAAGGCTTGATATAGTCGTAACTCTGATTGTTTTTGATTTCTTCGGGAATATTATCGTTAGTGATGTGCGGTTCGCAAATATCTCTGCCTGAATCAAACAAAACAAGGCTTTCGCGAAGCTCGGTTTCGCTATTCATAATATTTATAATGAAGTTACCATAGCCGAATAATTCGGGGTTACCGAATTTAGAAAGACAATGGGGAAAATCTGTAAAGCCCTTCATAATGAAGTATTTGAAGTATTCTTTTTCTTCTCTTGCTTCGTGGTTGCCGAAAGCGTATGCCCAGTACACGCCAAGTTCTTCCATAAACTGACCAAATTGAATTGTGTCAAGGTGTTGGAATTTTGTGAGCAAAACATCACCTGTGAATATTATAAGGTCAGGCTTTTCGTCACGCACCTGATTTGCAAACATCTGCATAGTTTTGTCAACGTCATCACTTGCGTTATACATGTGCATATCGGTACCTGTCATAATTTTGAAGTCGCTTGTATCATAAGTGCCGTCAGGATTGAATTTTGCGATGTAGGTTGCATTATCTGTTTCTTTGACTATTTTTACGTTTGTTCCTACGTATTCGTGCTTAACAGATTTTAAAAACATATTTTTAGCCAATTTACCTTTGGATAAATCGTAAAAAGGTTTCTCAAGATTGAGCCAGAATTTTATAGCATTTGTTTGTAAAAAAGTACGTACCGGTTTCATAAAATACCCCTTCTTTTTTTTGTTTGAATATAATTTTAACATAATTTGTCAACGCTTTCAACAGTCATTTGAAGGTATTTGGAACTGTTTACAAAAGTTTGAGTTTGTATTTGTATAATAGGTAGATATTTGTTAACAAGTGATGAATTGGGTTGCTTTTTGCCGGTTTTGTGGTATACTATATATGGTAAGAATCAGAGTTCACTTGAACTATAAATTGTGTTTTGGAGGTGTTTGTTTATGGGCACGTTGTTTGTTTATTGTTCCGATGATGAGGCAATAAACTCATTGTGCAGAGAAAGTGCTTTTAAGAAAAAAGACGCTCAGACACTTCAACTCGTTGCGCGTACATCTAAATCATTCCTTCAGCGTTGTTTGAATTTTGGTACACGTCACAATTCCTTTTCTGATTACGATATAAATATGGCGGATTTTGACCGTATAATAATTGCTTGTGATGAATTTGCAGGCGGAATCTCTTCAGAGTTGTGTGATTTTATAAAAGCCAACAGTTTCAGGTATAAAAATGTTGACTGCATTGTCTTTGGAGAGGGCAGAGGTGTTAAAAAGGCACAGGATTTTCTTAAAGTGCAGATTTCACTTTCAGGTGGTACTGTAAGAAATTGTCTTTGTGTTTCTTCAAAGGAATTGAAAAGGGAAGATGAAGATTTACTCTTTAGTGTTCGACATAGACTTGTCGTTTGATTTTTATTTTTAGTGTATAAAAAAATACAATATTTTTTGGTTATTTTTACATTTACTTTTAAGCCGTTTTCATTGACGAAAGCGGCTTTTTGTGTTATAGTTATAGTGTGTACGATTATGATGAGGTGGATTGCGCCTTATCGTAGAAAAACCATTAACATTTTATTAAAAATGTTCAGAATTTATTAATAATTGAAAGGAAGATATATTCAATGAAAAAAGCTCTATCTTTTGCTCTGAGTATGCTAATGATTCTTTCGGTTTTCTCTTGCTTAAGCGTAACCGTCAGTGCAGCATCACCTTCAGATGTAATGTATGTTAAGGCATCGGATGTTTCCAATGACCAGATAACATACACAATCTATTTAAAGAAAAATGTTACCTTGATTGGTACTATTGTTAAAGTGGTTTATGACCCTAATGTGCTTACACCTGTTAAAGGCGGCGCACATTCATCTGCTTCATCAGCGGGTCTTTTCGTTGCTGATAAGATTAAGGGTGTAAACAATGCATATTCTCTTGCATTCGTTTCTATGGATAACTACAAAGTAGGTAGCTCCGATAAGGCATTTATGACAGTGACTTTCAAGGTTACCGACAAAACTTATCCTAAAACAGACGTATCTTTCTATTGTGTGGAATTCAGTAGTTCAAACGTAAATTATAAAATTGAAAAGAACGATACTAATCCTGCACTTATTAAAAAAGTTTCCACAATAACATTGGGTAAAACAAATTACGTCAGTGTTCATTCGCGCGAAAATGCTCTTCGCGTAGAGTGGAAAGCAACTCCGGGTGCTACAAGCTATGATGTATACAAGCTTGTGGGTGAAGATAAATATAAATTACTCGGTTCAACAAAATCAAACAGACTTTATTTTGATGATACAGATGTTTCACCAAATGCAACCGTAACATATGTTGTTCGTGGTGTTAACTCTTACGGCAGAGATGCAGGTTTAGTTCAGATTTCAGGATGCTACGTAAAAGCTACCGATAAAATTACAGTTGCTGCTCAGTCTAACGGCGGTGTAAAGGTTAACTGGAATCTTGTTACAGGTGCGTCAAACTACAGAATTTACAGACGTGTTATCAATCCTAATGGCACCCGCTCCGGTTGGACATATCTTGGTCAGGTAAGCGGAACTACAAAAACATATACAGATACAAAGAATCTTGAAAGTAACACAAATTACGAATATACAGTACGTACTTATACTGCAAAGGGTTTGAGTGCAGTATGCAGATTCGCAACTATCTATTATTATGGTGTTCCAAAGGTTACTGTTAAGTCTGCAACAGGCGGAGTTAAAGTAAGCTGGAATAAGGTTGAAGGTGCAACAGAATATATTGTTTATCGTAAATATAGCGGTGCAAAATCATGGAGCGTATTAAAGACGGTTTCAGCATCATCTTTAAGCTACCTTGATAAAAAAGCAACATCAGGTAAAACAATTTATTACACTGTAAGAGCGGTAGGTGCAAAAGGCAGAAGCTATTATAAACAAGTAAGCCTCGCATATATCGGTGTTCCTCACGTAACAAGTGTAACAAATGCTAATGGCGGTATTCAGGTTAAATGGAATAGTGTTTCAAATTCAACCGGTTACAGAGTATATCGTAAGGCTGCAGGTGCTACAAGCTGGAGCTATTTAGGTACTGTTAAAACAACTAAGTATCTTGATAAAAATGTAAAAGCAGGCGTTCAATATACTTACACCGTAAAAGCTGTGTTTAACGGCAAATATGGTCCTCACGAAAGTGGCTTGAGTGTTAAGTATGTTCCTGCACCAAAGCTTACTTCTGCTGCAAATAGTGGCAAAAACGTTGTTGTTAAATGGCAGGGCACATCTGTTGCAACAGGTTACAGAGTATATCGTAAGGCAGGTAATGCTACAGGCTGGAGCTATGTAGGTACAGTTAAAACTACTCAGTATACAGACAAAAATGTTAAATCAGGCGTTACTTATAAATATACAGTAAGGGCTGCTATTGGCAGTGTCTATAGCGGTTATAACAATACGGGACTTGCTGTTAAAAAGAAATAATATAGTATGAAATGGTGCTTTAAGCACTGTCCGTAACATATCCACTCTAGGAGGGAATATTTTGAAAAAATCTCTTTCTTTATTACTTGCAGTTGTAATGGTGCTTTCTGTATTTTCATCTGCAATAGTTACAGCAGGTGCTGTTTCGGCAAGTGATAATCTTACAATAAGTAAAACGGATTTCATTAACGATGAAATCACATATAAGGTAGTAGTAAAAGGTGGCACAACTAAGCTTGCAGGTGCTGTTATCAAGGTTGAGTTTGATAACACTGCACTTGAGGTTGTTTCTGCCGGTGCCGCAGGTAAAAATGATTCTGATGGTGAAATCATACCAAACATTTCAGGTATGTACGCTGCAGATTTTGACCACGCAGCTGCCAATATTTATACTTTGGCATATATAAATACAACAGGATTTACGATTGGTTCAGATACTGAGTTTTTCACAATTACTTTCCGCGCTATATCTGAAGACAGACCGAAGGCATCAGTTGAATTTAAATGTGTAGAGTTCTTTACTGATGATGAAGTTGAAAATGATATCGATAAGATTAAAGATGCTCCACAGACATTCTTTGTAGAAAGCATATTTACTTTGTGCAGACCTCAGCTTATAGCAGTTGATTCAATTGATGAAGAACTTCGTGTTGAATGGTCAGAATGTAAAGGTGCAGATTATTATAACGTATACCGTAAGCAAGCAAATTCATCTGAATGGGCAAAAATCAATTCTGACTATGTTTACACAACATATTTCGATGATACTACAATCCAACAGGGTACAGTTTATTCATATCTTGTAACAGCAGTTAACGAGTATGGTGAAACTGCTCTTGTAGGCTCAGGCTTAGAAGGATTGAACTTCGGTGCAATTGCTTCTTGTACTGCTTCTGCAATAGGTGATGGCATCAAGGTTGAATGGAGTAGCCTTGCAGGTGCAGATAGCTACGATGTTTTAAGAAAAACCGTAGATGAAACAGAATGGGAAAAGATTACAACCGTAACAGGCACAGAGTACAGAGATACATCTGCTGCAAGTGGCGTTGAATATAATTATTCTATTCGTGCGCATCAGGGTAAATATACTGCGGGTATGTCTGCAGAGGTACCTGTTATAAAGTATATCGGTAAGCCGACTATTGCAGTTGCAAATATTAAAGAAGGTTTATCTTTAACAATCACAGAAGTTGGTGGTGCAGAACAATATATCGTTAGTAAATATGTTGACGGTGTTTCTGTGGGTGAATTCCTTACAATTAACGCTTCTGATTTTGTTTCAGGTTCATATACTTACACAGACAGAGACGTTCAGGGTGACAAGGATTATTATTATACCGCTTATGCTCAGGCAGGTTCATATGTAGGTTACACAACAGTTTGCTCAGTTGTTAAGAGACTTGCAACACCTGTTCTTAATTCTGTTGAAAATACAGTTTCAGGCATTAAGGTTTCATGGAATACAGTTGCAGGTGCAACAAAATACAATGTATATAGAAAAGTAGACGGTGCACAGGATTTTACTTTCTATACAGCAACAACAAACAATTATCTTGAGATTAAAGCAGTTGAAAACGGAAAAATCTATGCTTTCACAGTTGCTGCTCAAAACGATACAGGTTGTAGCGCATTTAATGAAGAAGGTCTTTCTGTAAAACGCATCAGTGCTACAACAGGTGTTTCTGCAATTACAACAAATACAGGCATTAAGGTAACTTGGAAGCCTGTGGAAGGTGCAGGAAGCTATACTCTTTATCGTAAAACTGCAACAGGTGCATACCAAGCTATCAAAGAAGGCTTAACAGCCGTTACATACTTAGATACAACTGCAGCTGCAAATACTCAATATTATTATACAGTTAAAGCTAAAAGCGGTGATTACTACGGTGCATTAAGTGCAAGTGAAGCACAAGGTATGAACTTCGGTACAGTTACGTCTCTTTCAATCAATAGAGTTGAAAAAGGTGTTGCACTTACATGGAACGCTCTTTCAAACGCTAAGGGTTACAGAGTATACAGAAAAACTGTAAACGATAGCTCTTATACACTTATAAAAACTGTTGAAAATGGCAGCTCTTATACAGATACAACAATTCCTAGTGGCGTTGTTTGTCAATATAAGGTAGAAGCATATAATGGTGCAAATATTGCTGAAATGACTGCTTCAGTTGTTTCTATTAAATATCTTTCAGTTCCTGTTGTTTCTGCAAGAAATAGTGCAGATAAGGTGAAAGTTACTATTACTGCTGTTTCAGGTGCAGAAAAGTACATCATTGAAAGAGCAGTAGGCACAAGCACAGTATATACACAGATTGCAGTGCTTACAGGTGGCGTTGTTGAATATATTGACGGAAACAATATTATTGAAGGTGAAAAATATTCATACAAAGTTACTGCAGTATCAGGTGATGTAAAGAGCTTTGCAGGTAAAGCATCAATGACAAAGTTGATTGCTCCTAAGCTTACATCCTGTGCTAATGTAATCGCGGGTATTACAATTAAATGGACTGCAATTGAAGATGCATCAACCTATATAATCTATCGTAAAACTCCAGCGGCTACAAATTGGACTCAGCTTGCTGTAACACAAAAAACAGAGTACGTTGACGCTTCGGTTATTCCTAATAATATTTATCAGTATACTGTTGAAGCAAGAACTGCTGATGGTGATACAGGTTATGATTCTGTTGGTAAGGAGTGTCGTTTCCTTGAAACACCTGACCTTAGCAAGATAACTAACTCAACTAACGGCGTTAAATTTACATGGAACAAGGTAGCAGGTGCTACAAGCTACAAGGTATACAGACGTACACCAAGTACAAGTAGCTGGACTTATCTTGGTGAAGTTGACGCAACAAAAAATAGTTACACTAATAAAGAAGGTACAACTTCAAAATTAGTTAAGAGCGGTAACTACTATCTTTACACAGTAAGAGCAGTATATAAAGGTACTGACAGTAAGGGTAATGCATATACAGTAAACGGCGGATATGATACAACAGGCTTTAAAATCAAGTATATAGCAACTCCTAAGCTTAAGAGTGTTGTTAATACTGGTACAGGCGCAAATGAGGGTATTAAATTTACATGGAATAAGGTAAATACAGGTGGTACAACATGGTATAAGGTTTACCGCAAGACCTCAACTGCAAGCGGTTGGACTTATCTTGGTGCTACAAAGAGCACATCATGGACAGATAAAAAGGTAAAAAATTATTCTGGAACAACTTATAAATACACAGTAAGAGCGGCTTGTGATTCAGCAAACAGTAAAGAACTTGGTTCATATAATTCATCAGGATTAACAATCAAGAGACTTGCTAACCCTACTCTTAAAAGTGCAACAAGTGCAAAAGCAGGTATTACAACTAAGTGGTCATCTGTAAAGGGTGCAACAGGCTATTGTGTATATCGTAAAACAGCAAATTCCGGATGGAAGCAAATTGCAACCGTTAAAGGTGCAACTAAGGTATCTTACCTTGATAAAACAGCTAAAAAAGGTACAACCTATTATTACACAGTAAGAGCTTATAGCGGTTCAACAAAGAGCTACTATAACGCAGGTCTTAAGTGTAAGGATAAGTATTAAAAACCAAAGGATTCCCTCGTGCTTATGCACGAGGGATTTCAAAAAGAATACTTAGGAGTAATTTATGTTTAAAAGAATTTTATCGGCTTTTTTGTGCGTGATAATGTTAATAGGTTGTTGTGGTGTCAGCTCCGTGGCAGCGTCTATGGAGTATCCTGCAAACAGTTTGTTTGCAATCAACTCATTGCCAGTAAAAGACGGTATGCTTCGTTATACAATCAATATAACTGCTCAGCAAAGCAATATTGCCGGTGCAGTTCTTTTGGTTGAATATGATAGCAGTGTTATAAAACCTGTTATAGGTTGCGGACCTGCATCTACACAAACCTCAAATTCAGGAATAGTAAAGAATTTTGAAGGTGAATATGTCTATGGTGTTACGGAAGATGACAGTAATATATATTCAATTGCTTATGTGAATACAGTTGCTCAATCTACTGGAGATAAAGCCAAGGCATTCTTTGAAATGGTTTTTGAGGTTGTAGATGATACACGTCCGAAAACTGAGGTCAGCTTTTATTGTGCGGAGTATTATTCAACAAGCGAGAGCGAAAAGAATATCACAACTCAGCAGCTTATAAAAAAGTATTCAAATATTGCTACACTTGAATCACCCAAAATGGGTACAATTACGCCTACAACAGATGGCTTCAATATTACGTGGGCTCCTGTAATTGGTGCGGATGGTTACGTTGTTTATCGTAGTACTCCGGAGCAGGGTAGACAGGTTATTGACGAAACTGTAGGTAGAGACAGTACAAGTTATACGGATACAGGTCTTAAAAGCGGCGTGAATTATACGTATACCGTAACTGCAATTAACGATTATGGTGAAAGTTCTTATGATTCAAACGGCCTTTCTTCCAAGTTTGTTGCAAAGCCTACCATTGAGCACGTTAAAAACGTTGATGGTGGCGTAGAGGTGCGTTGGAATGTATGCGACGGAGCAGTGAATTACTATATTATGCGTCGTATTGTAGGTGAAAGCGCTTGGGAAAGAATTGCAGTCAGAAGTGCAAATCTTGACACTTATTACAAAGATAAAAGTGTTGTAGACGGATGCGAATATGAATATGATGTGAATTCTGCAACAGATTTATATGTGAGTGTTTCGTCATCTGTAGGTGAAAAAATAACTTACGTTACAACACCGACATTTTTAAGTGTTTTAAATACAGAAAATGGTATTGAGCTGAAGTGGTCTGCACATTCAAAGGCGACAGGCTATGTTATTTATAAGCGTGTTAAAGGTGTTGATGATACACTTGTAAAATATAAAGAGCTTAATACAACTTCATTTGTGGATACACAGGTTGAAGCCGGCGTTGCTTATACATATTCCGTAATGGTAGTTACCAATAATGGTAACAGTGCATATAACACAATTGGTTATACAATAACCCGTGTACCTGCAACAAGCGTTACTTCTCTTGCAGTAAATAATAAATCAATAACCGTTGAATGGGCGCCTGTTGAAGGTGTAGATGGTTATGTTGTTTACCGTAAGGCTGCATCCTCTGAAGATTGGCAAAAGGTTTGCACTGTGAAAAGTGGTGTTACTTCGGTAGAGGATACCGGTGCAACAAGTGGTACACAGTACGTGTATGCAGTTTGTCCTGTAAAGGGGAATTCCGAAGGTGTGAAAAATCCATCTCATATGGTATATTACATTGCTGCTCCTCAAAAGGTGAATGCGGTGAATGAAATTGATGGTATCCTTCTTTCATGGGAAAAGGTAAACGGTGCGAACTCATATCTTGTTTTCAGAGATGATGGTTCAGGCGTTTTAATGTCGGTTGATAGTGTTCAAGGTAACACAAACACTTCTTATCTTGATGAAAATGTGGAACATGGTGCAACATATTCATATAAGGTAATTGCTGTTAATACCGTTATGGGCGAAAGTAAAGAAAGTGAAGTGTCAAATTCACTTCTTCGTTGGGATGAATATGTTGCCACAAATCCGACTATTTCAGACGGCGGTATCCTTGTTGAGTGGGATGACAAAGACGTGGCAGACAGCTACGTTGTTTACAGAACCTCAGGTGATACATGGGTACCTGTTGCAGAGGTTACAGATTCATCATATCTTGATAAAGATGTTATCAGTGATGAAATGTATTCTTATGCAGTCGGTCTTGTGATTAATGGTAGTATAAGCGTAGTTCATAAGCCTTCTGATATGCAGATAAGATATATTGCACCTGCAGGAGATATCAAAACAACAAATGGTTCAGGTTATACAAAGGTATCATGGAATGCCGTTGCGGGCGCACAGAAGTATTATCTTTACAAAGCATCCTCCGAAAATGGCGAAAAGCAGCTTATCGGTATATTTGATAAAAATATATTAAGCTATACAGATACAAACGTTTCAGCAGGCACAACGACATATTACTTTACACGTTGCCATAATGGTAACACATTGAGTGTCTTCTCTGTCGGCAAAAGAAATGTATATTTGGAAATTCCTAAGGTTAAAACAGTTACTAATGTTTACGAGGGTCAGACCTTTACATGGAATGCAGTTGCAGGGGCAACAAGTTACAGAGTTTATGTCAAGGTCTATGGTGATAAGAGTTATACTTATCTTACAACAGTAGATGCAAAAACACTTTCTTATACCAATAAGCTTCCTGTAAACGGAAAGAAAATGTGCTATACAGTAAAGGCAATGAATGAAGATAGTGCCAGTGCATATACAGGCAAAACCTTGTTATATGTAAAAGCACCAAAGGCTACTGTTACCAATTCTACAAAGGGTATCACCGTTAAATGGGATAAAACCGAAGGTGCAGTAAGTTATAAAGTGTACAGAAAAGCAGGTAGTGCAAAATCCTGGACCTGCATCGCTACTGTAAAAACACTTTCTTATACAGATACAAATGTGAAAAGCGGTACTAATTACCGTTACACTGTAAGAGCAAATATAAACAACGTCCTTTCAGGTTATCATAAGACGGGATGGGTTGTAAAATATCTTGCTACTCCTAAATTGAAGTCTGTTACAAATAGTTATGGTGCAGTAACATTTTCCTGGAATGGTGTAACAGGTGCCAAGAGCTACAACGTTTACCGTAAGGTAAATAATGCAACGTCATGGACACTTGTGGGAAATACAACCAGTTGCTCATATAAAGACACCAATGTTAAGAATCTGTCGAATTATAAGTATACTGTAAGAGCCGTAAATGGTAATTATAAGTCAGGCTATGTTTCTGCGGGTAAGTCTGTTAAATATGTAACTGCTCCGGATCTTACAATTTCAAACTCCAATTCCGGTATATATCTTTCTTGGAGCAGAATATCAGGTTCAAACAGCTACTACATTTACAGAAAAGCAGGTAATGCAAAAAGTTGGACAAAAATTGCAACGGTTACAGGTACATCTTATCTTGATTCAAATGTAAAACCGGGTGTAACTTATACGTATACAATAAGAACATATAGTTCTAAGGTGCTTTCCGGCTATAAGACAAGCGGTTGGAAGATTATGCGTCTTAATACACCTGGACTTATCTCTGTAGTAAGTTATAGTGACGGTATTCAGATTAAGTGGCAGAAGGTTTCTTATGCTACAAAGTATGAAATTTACCGAAAGGCTAAAGGTGAGAACTCCTGGTCAATTGTTGGTCAGACTACAGGAAACACAAAGGTTACCTTTAAAGATAAAAATGTAGAACAAGGTGAAACCTATACGTATACCGTAAGGGCTCGTAATGGTAATTACAGAAGCTGGTACCAGTCAGGTATTACTTGCAAATCAAAATATTAAAACAAAAAAAACTGATGTCATACGACATCAGTTTTTTTATTTAAGATAATTAAAAATACTTTCGATTGAATTATTTTCTATGTCTATATAACAGTTTTCGGGAATCCGCATATTTTCCAGATAGTGTGCATCTGAGTCTGAAATGATTTTTAAATTGTTCAGTTGAGGATGCTTCATTTTTAATTCTTGTTCTTTTGAAATGTCAAATATTTCGGCACAGGAAAAGCCAAAGCCCTCGTCTATGGTGCCCAGGTTGGAAATTATGCTGAATGATGAGCGGTCAATATGAGCAGGGTAGCATATACCGCCAAACTCTTTTACCTTTGATACTACCTTAGCACAACTTATATTGCTTGCAGTTATAAGAAGTTTTTCTTCAGTTCCTGTAATTTCATCGTTTTCGTTCATTATTATCTGTTCGCCGAAAACAGATGGCTTGTTTTTAACAGGTGGCAACGTTTCATAAACGTAGTCGGAAAATTCAAGTGCTTTTTCAAGCTCAGGGAACAGGCAGACAATGTGAACCTCCTCTGAGGTGCAAAGCTCCATTCCCGGTATAACTGTTATTCCCAACTCTTTACCTACCTTTATAAGTGCATCACAATTACCGCAGGTGTTATGGTCGGTCAGTGCTATAGCATTGTATCCCATTATTTTTGCCATATTGCCAATGTTTTGTGGCGTCATATCTTTGTCGCCGCAGGGACTCAGGCAAGAATGGATGTGAAAGTCGTATGCGATTTTCATATTATATCAGAAATTTCAGAAGCAAGGGTGTAAGCGTTTTTGCTTGTTGTTAAAATAACCACACCTTGTTCTTCTGCTCGTTTTTTTGCGTCTTCGTCAAGTGCGGCATTCTCTGTAAGTACAATACAGGAAATATCTGCGAGAACTGCAACACCGATGGAGTTTACGTTACCCATAACTGTTAACCATATGTTACCCGGTTCTGCTCTTGACATAACCCAACTTAAAAGATCGCCACAATAACAACCTTGGATTTCCTTTTCATTGGAGATTTCTTCTCCGCAAAGAAATGTAAGGTTAAGTTGCTTTTGTAAATCGTTAACTGTCATATAATCAATCTTCTTTCTTTTCTCTAAAAGGTGCGGGGATAATGTTGTTTAAAGAGGTAGCATTGTCTAAGTCCTGTAATTCTTCTTTTAAACGGAAAACACAGTCCTGTGCACTTGCGTATCCGCGCACAACATCTTCTGCCAGGGCTTTGCAGCTTGGTGCACCACAGGTGCCACAGTCAAGACCCGGGAAGATTTTAAGAAGCTCTTTCATTTCGTTCATTCTGTTCATGGCATCTGCTAAGTTGTCTGCAAGTTTCATAACATCATCGCAGGGCTCAATAGGAGTTTTGCAGAATAAATGATCTGGTACTTCTTTTTGCGGAAGTCTGTTGCATGAAATCGGATTGTATTTTCTTAGTTTAATGAGACGTGTTTTTGCAATAAAGGGATTTTCTGCGGTCAGTGCACCGCCAACGCATCCGCCCTGACAAGCATTGAGTTCGATAAAGTCGATGCTGTCAAGGTTGCCTCTTTCAACCTCTTCGAGTATTTTCATACAGTTTTCAATACCGTCTGCGGAGAGGGCATTATCGTTGAGTGTGCCTGACGCTTCACCGCCGCTTGTTGCCCAGCTTATGCCTATAACGCCTGATTCGTGCATGGCTTTAAGTTCTTCTGTTTCGTCTATATGCTCCATAGCCTTTAAAAGAACGGGATAAATATCACGAATAGAAACGGCACAGTCAATATTTGATTTTTCAACACCGATAGGTTGCTTGAAGGATGTTATTTTTGCAGGGCAAGGCGTAATGAAGAAAATGCCTATTTCTTCAGGCTTCAAGCCTGTTTTCTGCACTGCTTTTTCACGGGCAAGTCTACCTGCCTCTTCAACCGGAGCATTTATAAGTAACATGTTCTCAATAAGCTCAGGGAAGCAGACTTTTATAAGTCGTACTATGGCAGGACAAGCCGAGGAAATCACAGGCTTTACGTGGTTTCCTTTTTCCATAAAAATGCGGGTTGCTTCAGAAATAAGTTCCGCAGCCTTTGATACTTCAAAAACAGCATCAAAGCCTAATTTTGGCAGGGCGTTAAGAATAATATTAATGTCATCAAGATTGTTGAATTGACCATAAAGAGCAGGGGCGGGCAGAGCAACCGTATATTTATAATTTTTAATTTGCTCCAATGAATCGCTGCATGCAATTTTTGCGTGATGCGGACAAACTCTGATACATTCGCCACAGTCAATACAACGCTCTTTAACTATATGTGCTTTACCTTCTCTAACGCGGATAGCTTGTGTAGGACAACGTTTTATACAGTTAGTACAGCCGCGACACTTGTCTTTGTCAAGTCGCACAGAGTGGAAGTATTTTTCCATAGGTAATCCTTTCCTGATGATTAGTCGGTTATTGAGGGAAAACCTTAAGTCGGATTGTTGTGCCTTTACCGACCTCTGATTCAATAATCATTTCATCAGTATATTTTTTTATGTTAGGTAATCCCATACCGGCACCGAAACCTAATTGACGTACGTTTTCTGGTGCGGTGGAATAGCCTTCTTGCATTGCAAGAGAAATATCCGGTATACCGGGTCCTTGGTCTGTAAGTGTGATGGAAATACATTCAGGTGTTATTTCGGCATCTATTACGCCTCCGCCACCATGTATTACCATATTGATTTCACCTTCGTACACAGCGATAGCAACATTTCTTGTAAGGGAAGCACTGAACCCGATTTCTTTGAGTGCTTTTTTTATTTTTCCGGATGCTTCACCTGCACATGTAAAATCAGTACCACTGACATCATAGTGTAATCTGAGAGGCTCCATTATATTCCGCTGCCTCCTTTAAGGCCGTTTTTGTAAAGAAGGCCACAAGCGGTGAACATTTCAAGGCGTGTACCAAGAAGAACAATATCACGTTCAATTGCAAGGTCAATCATATCAATATCCGGTGTTTTACCACGTACAAAAACGATGCATTTCATATCCATCATTTCTGCGGTACGCACAACCTGCGGATTAACAAGACCTGAAAGAAGAACGGCTTGTTCTTTAACATAAGCAAGAACGTCACTCATCATGTCACTGCCACATGCAGTAAAAACTTCGTTTTCAAGGAATTCCTCACCGCAGATGAGTTCTGCGTCAAGAATAGATTTAATTTCACTTATTTTCATAAATTTACCTCCCGGTAATATATATAAATAATTTTAACACAGAAAAATAAAAAATGCTATATCAAACTACATGTCTGCAGGGTGAATTTATGATATTTAAAAATGAAAACTATAGAAAAAAATGTTGTTGTTTTGTGCAATATAGAAAAATGTTAAAAAAATATCAAAAAAACGGAAAAAGTCGGATTTTGGTATAGACAAAGTCGGATTTTCTGTGATATAATTTACAATGTATGCAAGTAATAGTTTTATGTTACAAGCATATACGAAAAGTCAGTTAAATTTTTGCCTTATGGCAAATATCATATTTCTGAATGGAGGAAATTTGAATGGTCAAAAAAATCAGCACAATACCCTTCAAAGGCACTGCTGAACAAAAGGCACAGCTTGATGCAGTTATTGCAGAATGCAATGGCGACAAGAGTCAGCTTATGCACGTAATGCAAGAAGCACAGGGTATTTACGGCTATCTCCCACGTGAAGTGCAGGTTATGATTGCAGAGGGAATGGATGTACCGCTTGAAAAGGTTTACGGCGTTGCAACTTTCTATGCACAGTTCTCACTTTCACCAAAAGGCGAATACGACATTTCTGTTTGCCTTGGCACAGCTTGTTACGTAAAAGGTTCACAGCAGCTTACAGACAAAATTTCTGAGATACTTGGTATTGCACCTGGTGAATGCACACCAGACGGTAAATTCTCTCTTGAAGAGTGCCGTTGTATCGGTGCTTGCGGTCTTGCTCCCGTTTTCACAATCAATGGTGAAGTTTACGGCAAAATCACTGCAGACGATGTTCCCGGAATTCTTGCTAAATACATGAACTGATCCTTATGCGTGAACTGTCATTAAATGTTCTCGATATTGCCCAGAACTCCATTGTTGCCGGTGCTTCTCTCACAGAGATTCTTGTAAAAGAGGATACAAAGGAGAAAACACTCCTTATCGGCATTTATGACAATGGTAAGGGGATGACGCCCGAGCAGGTTGAAAATGTAAAAGACCCGTTTTTTACAACCCGCACAACAAGAAAGGTCGGAATGGGTATTCCACTTTTCAAAATGGCGGCAGAAATGACAGGCGGTCACCTTGAAATAGAAAGTGTGGTCGGAACCGGCACAAAAGTAAAGGCCTTTTTCAAGACTGATCACCTTGACTTTGTTCCTGTCGGCGATAT
>JAZRKV010000004.1:0-35563 GCA_045646545.1 Acutalibacteraceae bacterium | reverse complement strand
TATATGAAAAAAGTTGATATGTTTGATGGCGTTAAGAGGATGTCTTTTGAAGATGCTCTTGCAGAGGATATGGTTGATTACATCGAGGATTGGCTTAAGGATGAATTTATTGATTGCGTAATGGACTGTTCAATCAATAAGGATGTTGTAAAGAAATCAGGAATCAAAGTTCTTTATACACCACTTAACGGTACAGGTAATAAGCCGGTACGCCGCGTTCTTAAAAAATTAGGTGTAAGTGAATTACAGGTTGTTAAATCTCAGGAAAAACCTGATGGTAATTTCCCGACTTGTCCTTATCCTAACCCTGAAATTCGTCAGGTATTTGAGGAAGGTCTTAAAATGACAGAAGATTTTCCTGCAGATATTATGATTGCTACTGACCCTGACTGTGACCGTGTTGGTATTGCAGTACGTGATAATGGTGAGTATAAGTTAATGACAGGTAACGAAGTTGGTGCAATGCTTTGTGAGTATCTTCTCAGTGAACTTAAAGCAAAGGGCACACTTCCTGAAAATCCTGTTATTGTTAAAACAATTGTTACAACACCACTTATTTCTGCTATATGTAAAGAGTATAATGCGGATATGCGTGACCTTCTTACAGGCTTTAAATATATCGGTGAGTGTATTACAGAGCTTGAAGCAAAAGGCGAGGAGAATCGTTACGTTCTTGGTCTTGAAGAGAGCTATGGTTACCTTACAGGCATACATGCCCGTGATAAAGATGGTGTTAATGCAGCAATGATTATTTGCGAAATGGCTGCATTCTACAAAACAAAGGGTATTACACTCTGGCAGTTTATGAACAGCATCTATGATAAATACGGATATTTCTTCAATCAACTTGATAACTATGCATTCGAAGGTGCCGCAGGTATGCAGAAAATGGCAGATATGATGGATGAATTGAGAAATAATCCACCAAAAGAGCTTAATGGTAGCAAAATTAATTGGGTAGGCGACTATAAAACAGGTGTTACAACAGATGGTGATACAGGTCTTCCAAGGTCAAACGTACTTTCCTATAGAATGGAAAGCGGCGATGCATTTATAGTCAGACCATCAGGTACAGAGCCTAAAATCAAAATTTATATTACTGCAAAAGCAACTTCAAGAGAGGAAGCAGAAGATAAACTTTCTGTATTATCGGTAAGCATAAAGAATCTTCTTGGTATTGAATAATGTTCTCACCTAAAGTTAAAAGAGTAATATGCTTTGTTCTTGCGGCACTTATGGTTCTTAGTGTCGGAAGTGTTGTTCTTTCAGTATTGTTTTAAAAAAAGTATCGTCCGTTCAGATGAACGGACGATTTTTTTCACATTAGCAGCAGCCACAGTTGTTGCAACCGCAGTTGTTGTCAGAGAGAGTGTTACCGCAACCATTGTTACCGTTGCAGCATACTAAGATGATGATAATAAGGATAATAATCCATGTGCAATTATTACCGCCGTTGAATAAGCAACCCATTCTTAATCCCCCTTTCATTGCATAATATGTTAGTAGATATTTTTTGTTACAAATTTGAATATAAATAAATTTTGCGAACAGAATATGTGTATTAATAAAAATGGAAGGTGATATTATGAGTTTTTCTTTTGGCTTCGGTAAGTACAGAAGTTATGAACCTGATGATTTTGATGAGTATATTGATGATGAGTGTGACTATGAGTATGGCGAAGAGTTCTTTTATGATGAAGAATATTCAGAGGACGATATATATTAATTTGCTTTGTCTTCTTGAATTATCGTCGTTTTAGTTATATAATAATATAAAAGAGGTGGTATAAATGATTTGTCAGAATTGCAATAAAAATGAAGCCAATATGCACCTTAAACGTATAATTAACGGTAGGGCAGCAGAGGTACATCTTTGCTCCGATTGTGCTCGTTCATTGGGTTATGGCGAGGCTTTTTCGGGCTTTGGTATAGGCTTTGGTGATTTATTGGGTGAGATTTTGTCAAAAACTGAAAGTGGTTCGGCTTCGTTACGTTGTAGCTTTTGCGGTAAAAGTTTTGAAGAAATTGCGAATGATGGCAAAATGGGTTGTGCAGAATGCTATAGTGTTTTTTATGATAAATTATTACCTTCTCTTAACAGAATTCACGGAAAAGCGTATTACGCAGGCACAAGACCTCAGAATAACAGTAATTCAAAGGTAGAGCGCTTGAATGAGCTTAAAGAAGCTTTGAATATTGCCGTTAATGAACAGAATTTTGAATTGGCTGCGATGCTGCGTGATAAAATAAAAGAATATTCTGAAGAGGGGGATGGTGTATAATGAGTGCAAAGTGGTATCTTGGCACAGGTGCACAGAATGACGTTGTTATAAATACAAGCATTCATATTGCACGTAATGTTAAAACTTATCCATTCCCGTCTATGCTTTCTTTACCGGATAAATTAAAGGTTAACAGTGTTATTAAAGATGCAACAGATGCTATATCCGGATACACCTTTAAATATACTGAGATGAAGACTCTTTCGCAGTCAGAGGTTGTATCTTTGGCAGAAAGGCATCTTGTAAGTCCTGAGTTTGCATCTTCAAGGGATGGACGTGCTCTTCTTTTAACTGAAGATGAATCTGTAAGCATTATGCTTAATGAAGAGGACCATATACGTCTTCAGGTTATGTATGCAGGTTTTGCCCTTGATGAAGCTTACAGAACGTCTTTTGAAATAGATAAACAATTATCCGGAAAGCTTCAGTTTGCATTTGATGATAATTTAGGGTACCTTACACAGGACCCTACTGCATTGGGTACAGGTATGAAGGCGTCGGTTGTTCTTCATCTGCCTGCACTTGTTTCAACCTCTCAGATTACAAAATTGATTGCAACTGTTTCTAAGCTTGGTCTTTCACTTCGTGGTTCTTATGGCGAAGGTGCTGCCGCAAAAGGTGATATGTTCCGTTTGAGTAATACAATAACATTAGGTATCAGTGAAAGAGCGGCTATTGAAAATCTTAAATCAATTGCATTACAGATTGCGGCACAGGAACGCTCTGCACGTGAAGAATTATTCAAACTTCCCGAAACTGAAGACAGAATTTATCGTGCCTACGGTATACTTAAATATGCCCGTATGATTGACACAAACGAGTTTATGGATTTAATCTCTCTTGTTCGTCTTGGTGCAGTTAAAGGTATTGTTAATATGAATTGTTCTTCAATAGAAGCATTAATGATTCATATGCAGCCTGCAACAATTTCTTTATCGGTTGACAGACCGTTAGACAGAATTGAACGTGATAAGCTTCGTGCAACGTTTGTAAGGCAGAATTTAGGCTGATATTAATATTTAATAAAAAAACACCGAGAATAGTAATAACTGTTTTCGGTGTTTTTTGTTGATTTTAAATTTTTGATATGATAGTATATTGTCTGTTGTTTATTATCAGTTTTTAAGAGGAAAATTATGGAAGAAAAAATTAAAAGAAGAAAATCCTTTGTTGCATCGCTTTTGCTAACATTGGCTGCGTTTATTTGGGGTACAGCTTTCGTAGCACAAAGTGCAGGTCTTGAAATAATCGGTAACTTTACATTCCTTTGCCTTAGGTCTTGTCTTGCCGTTGTGGTGCTTACACCTGTTTCTTTGTTCATTTATAAAAATAACAGAAAAAAGGTAGGCGAGGGTGAACACGGTGAGAATAAAACCTTTATTTCCAAAAGATTAATTTTAGGTGGTATTCTTTGTGGTAGCTCTGTGTGCCTTGCAAGTCTTGTTCAACAATATGGTATTATGTTTTCGGGCGTAGGTAAATCAGGCTTTTTAACTACACTTTATATACTTATGGTACCTATTCTTGGGCTCTTTTTTAAACGTAAAGTTAAGCCTGTGCTGTGGCTTTGTATTGCAATAGCAACCTGTGGTATGTATTTCCTTTGCGTAACTGCTGCAGGTACAATAGGTATAGGAGATATACTCCTTATTATGTGTGCATTCCTCTTTGCTGTGCAGATAATGATAGTTGACCACTTCGTGCAGACAGTAGATGGCGTAAGGCTCTCGCTTATACAATTTACTGTTACAGCAGTTATTTCCGCAATCGGAATGTTTGCTTTTGAAAACCCTGACCCAGTTGCAATAGGTCAGGCTTGGCTTTCAATTTTTTACGCAGGTGTGCTTTCTTCGGGTATTGCCTTTACCTTGCAGATTGTAGCACAAAAGAACCTTAACCCTACACTTGCAAGTCTTATAATGAGCCTTGAATCCGTTTTTGCAGCATTAGCAGGCGCATTCTTCGGTGAAAGACTTTCAGGCAGAGAAATATTCGGCTGTGCATTAGTTTTTCTTGCTATTATAATTGCTCAATTACCTGTGGAAAAATTAATAAGTAAAAAGGAAAATAAAAATGATGAAACGTAATTGTGTTCAATGTGGAAAAGAGTTTATTCTTACAGATTCGGAACTTGCTTTTTATAAAGAGAAAGGTCTTTCTGTACCTAAAAGATGTAAAGAGTGCAGAGATGCTAACCGAAAAACAAAAGCAGGTATGAATCAGGGGAATGTTTCAAGAAATTATAATAAAGATATAACAGTTGATACAGTTACCAAAAAGCAAAACAAGTCATATGAAAAGAAATCACCTTCTTTTGTTCTTATGCTTGTTGCACTTTTTGTCGTGGTTATCGGTGCGGTACTATTCTTTTCATCAGGCGATAAGTCAGATACTTCTGCCAATACATATGAAGGTCAGAATTATTCTGCATATAGCTTTTCAAGTGAACAAGCCTTGCAGGAGCATTTTGACAAGCACAGGTCAGAATTCGGTTACTCTACAAAGGAAGAGTATCTCCAAGGTGCAATTAATGTTATTGAGAATCCTGCATCACTTAAGAAAACCGAAAAGGAAGATGGAGATATTGTGTATTATCTTCAGTCAACAAATGAAATTGTTTTTGTTTCACCAAGTGGTACAATAAGAACTTATTTCAAGCCGACAGACGGTATTGCATACTTTAACAGACAACAAGTTCAAATATTCAGATTAGCAGCATAATTAAACGGTTCACAATCCCAATGGCTTGTGAACCGTTTTTTGTTGATTATTCTCTTTCGCAATCGTATTTGATTTCGATGTCTTTTTTGAAAAGTAGATGGTCGTATTGTGGATTCCAGTTGTTGCCAACTTCCATTTCGTTTTCAAAATGATGTTGAGAAGTCGCAACGTAGATTACGCTAACGCCCTTAATTTCACCGTCTTCTTTGTAGCATGTGTCCCAGAATGCGTGATGACCAATATATGTAACGCTTTCAGGAATGTAAACGTAAGTCAATACCTGATTATAACTGAATGCGTCAGAACCGATATATTTAAGTCCGTCAGGAAGGGAACGGTAAATTTCACCTAAATCCTTAACTGATGTAAGATGTGTGCTTTCAATACCGTCTGCTTTATAAGAGTAGATGTTTGAAAGTGAAGGGGTAGTGCTCCATTCATCTTTTCTTTCGTGCAATTTGAATATTGCAAGTGTTTCAATTCTTTCTAACCCTTCAGGTAAATAAATAACTCTCAGATTAGCATAGTTGAAGCACATTTCGCCAATCTTTTTTACCGAGGAAGGAACAACGTAGGTTTGAATATCTCTTTCGTATTCAGGTGTTATTTCTTCAGTGAACAGTTCTTTTTCATAACCGTATTTTTTGCGTAGATATTCGTCGTGGTCACAAGGGTAGCAAAGAACCTCTGTTTTATCTTTGTTGTAAAGAACACCATCAACGTCACAATAGTTAGGATTGTTTTCGTCAACTTCAATGTTTTGAAGAGCCCAACATGAGTAAAAAGCCTTAGGGTCAATAAATTCAACGGTTTCACCGATTGTGATTGTTGTGATTTTATCGTCGCAGTTAAGTGCAAATTCTCGGATTGATGTTATAGGCTTTTTTGTATCTTTAACAACTTTGAAGTTGTTTTCTGGGTTGTTGTTACCTGGTATATATTCAACAGAAGAAACGTAGTCAATTTCAAGCTCTTTAATGTAACCGGTATTACTGAATTTTACAAGCTCGATTTCTTTTCCGCTTTCATCGTAGTCAAAAGTCTCGTTTTGAAGAGCAAGAATACTGAAATAAATGGATAAGGAAACGGCAACAATTATAACCATAACAAAAATGAATTTTTTAAATCCGTAATGTTTATATGGTTTGTTTATGTGGGGTGCTGAAAGGCCGGGAACTTTATAAGTCCATATTTCATCTTCAGGAATATTAAGCTCAATAACTTCGTCGTTGTTGATTTTTTTCTTATCTTTTTTAGCCATGTCTGCACCTCCTTAACCTTTGTATACGCCGGCGGTCGAAACGCCTTCTTCTTCTGCTTTCTTTTCAGTAACCTCAGCACGACGTTTAAGTACTTCCATAACAAGATTCTGCTTTTTACTGTCATAGTCCCAGAATAAGTAGGGAATCGTCATAAGGAAGAAGCCGATTGCATCTATTATAATCGGAACAATAACGATGTATCTTCTTGAACCATCATAGAAAAGAATTTCCCAGTTACTGTTGAAGCCGTATTTTAATAAGAATATTGGGATAATAAGACCAACAAATGATGTAATTGGTCCTGTAAACCAACCGAAAATACCTGCAAAGCTTTCAAGGCGTTCGCCTGAAAGATACATTTGATAGTCGTTGATACGCACACCCATATCGTGACCTGCGGTAGTCGGAACGGTTTTGGTCATTTCCATAAAGAAGAGAACAACAACGCATATAATACCGCAAAGGTTAAGGTTGTCACCAAGCTTCCACATAGCAAGAGCAATAATTACGTTTCCTATTGCACGGCTGAGTTGATAGAAAATCATAATTTGCTTGTACGAGAACCTTTTGAGGAAATATGGAGAAAGTAAATCCGGTGGTGTACCCGCAAAGGAAATAAGCGCAACAAGAAGTGAATAGGGAAGACCACTTAAACGGAATGTGTAGAAGTAAAGAATTGTTGCAAATGGTAACATACCGTTACCCAAAGAGTCAATAAGACCAACAATGGTATTAATAAGCAAGTATTTATTCTTTAATACGCCGAACATACCGTCCCAGAATTTAATCTGAACCTTCTTTTCGATAGGTGGTTGAGGGATTCTTTCTTTGATTCTGCCTGCAAGGAACATAGTAAATCCTGCAGAAATACAGAATGTTATGGGGATAACCCATCTGTAGAAATTGATATCTTCCCAATCCTTACGGAGCATACCAACAATAGCGGGAAGAATAATTGCAAGTATAGAGTTGAAAATGTGAGAAAGCTTAACAGGATAGCTTCTTACGAGAATTCTTTCTTGTAAATTAGGGCTGATTCTTTTTGAGCATTCTTCAAGAACGTTACCGAATCCGAAAACGTTGTATGTAGCAAATAAGAGGTTTGCGACCCAGACACGAGTCGGCATATCTTGAATACTGTAAACAGGAAGCCAACCGATAAGTATAACCATTATACATTTTGGAATAACGTCACAGTAAAGACTATATTTGTATCTGCCGTGTTTAGGAATAAGCTTTTTACGCCAGAAGATGTTACGTGCACCGACCCAACCGGTATACAGAAAGTGCGTGCCAAAGGTTTTAAAGCAAGCCGAGGCATTCATACCTACAAAACTGTTAAGTGTGGTAATAAATTTACCTGATTGGTTAAATAGTAACGAATAATCGAATATGATACTCGATACACCAAAGAGCATCATAAGACCATATGTAAGGTAAACAACTTTTTCTTTCTTTTTAGGTAAGAAACCTAAGTTGTCACATACATACCACCAGATAAGAGCGGAAATATAGCCTAACGGCATATTTAAAAGACCAATAACAGAGAACGTAAGATACGGCAATTTGTAGTGGTGCATAATAAGGAAGCAACTGGACCAAAAACCGATGTATTCAAGGATTTTTGAACCGGTGTAGTTTGCACCAACGCCAATAATTACATCTTTGTACTCTTTGTATGGAACGTATTTTCCTTCGGCAGGAGTATTCCAATGGTCTTTCAACTCTATGAAAAGTGCTTTGCCTTTGGTGACGAGAGAAGTTTTTTCTTCGTTTGCCAATTTAATAACCTCCTGTTTTTAAGATTTCCAGAATTTTCTATCAAGACTTCTGTATTGAATAGCTTCAAGAACATGCTTGTTTTCAATAAAATCGCTTTTATCAAGGTCTGCGATGGTTCTTGCAACTTTTAATATTTTATCGTAAGCTCTTGCAGAAAGTCCAAGTCTTTCAAATGAAATTTCAAGTGTTTTTGAGGCGCTTTCGGAAAGAACGCAGTATTTACGGGTAAGGGCAGGTGTCATCTTTGCATTACAGGTAACGTTTGTACCCTTAAAGCGTTCAATCTGAATTTTTCTTGCTTCGTTGACTCTTGCACGGATATCTGCCGAGCATTCACCATTTTCTTCGTCGGAAAGTTGGTTATAGTCAACAGGTGGAACCTCAATATGAATATCGAGACGGTCAAGTAAAGGTCCTGAAACCTTGGAGAGATACCTTGCAGGTGCACCGTTAGGGCAAGAGCATTTTCTTGTGGGGTGACCAAAATATCCGCAAGGACAAGGGTTCATTGCACATATTAGCATTACAGAACAAGGATATGTAAGTGCACAAGCGGCTCGTGATATTGTTATTGTTCCGTTTTCAATAGGTTGCCTGAGTACTTCCATAGTGTTTCTTGTGAATTCAGGTAATTCATCAAGAAATAAAACACCGTTGTGTGCCAAAGAAAGTTCACCGGGCTTCGGTATTGTTCCACCGCCGGAAAGACCGGCAGGGGAAACTGAATGGTGAGGCGCCCTGAATGGTCTGTAATTTATTATAGGCTTATCTTTTGAAAGGTTACCTGATAAAGAATAAATCTTTGTTGTTTCAAGGGCTTCATCTATCGTTATGTCAGGCAAGATTGTTGGTATTCTTTTAGAAAGCATACTTTTACCTGAACCGGGCGGACCAATCATCATAACATTGTGTCCGCCTGCAGCGGCTACCTCTAAGGCTCTTTTAACCTCGTACTGACCTTTAACATCTTTAAAGTCAGGTAAAAAGTCGGGTAATTCATAGTGCTTGAACGGAACTACGTCAACAGGAGGTATCTTTTCAACGTCATTAATATGGTCTGCAAGCTCACGTAAGGTTTTAACAGGGTAAATGTTAATGCCATCAATTACTGCGGCTTCAGAGGCGTTGTCTGCAGGGATATAAATATCCTTAAGACCATTTTCCTTTGCCGCCATAACCATTGGTAAAACGCCTTTAACACTCTTTATTTCACCTGATAAGGAAAGTTCACCAATGAATGCGGCGTTTTTGTAATCACCTATAATCTGTTTTGTTGCGGAAAGTACTGCAACGGCCATAGGTAAATCATATAGCGAGCCTTCCTTTTTTATATCTGCAGGAGCAAGGTTGAAGGTGAAGTGAGAGGACATATGCATCTGCAAGCCGGAATTATTCACCGCGGCAATAATTCTGTCTCTAGCTTCACTGACTGCAGTATCGGGCAAGCCAACAATTTCAAGTGCATATTTACCGTTTGTAATGTTCAGTTCAACATCAATCATAAACGAGTCTAACCCCAAAAGACCGATGCTTTTGATTTTAGTAAACATATTTTATTCCTCGTTTTCAATGGAAACTTCGTTATTTTCCTCTTCTTTTTTTACGTCTTCTAAAAGTTCATCAATAGTTGGCTCTTTGTATAATTCAGGTTTGAATTCAAAAAAGCCGGTTTTTATCATAAACTTTAGAAGGACTAAAAGCAGTAATGCAACAATTGAAAGTGCAATACCTAAAACAAGGCCCTGTGGAGTATATTTGAATTTAACAGTGTGTTCACCTTCGCTTATTCTTACACCAAGCAGAGCGTCATTACCGATAGAAACGATATCTGCATCAGAAACCTTTTCATCATCAATGTATACAGACCAGCCTTTGTCGTAGTTAATTGATGTGTAAAGGATACCATCATCAGATGCATTGATTGTACCTTCTATTTTCGTATCTTCAAAGTTTGTAACGTTAAGTGAATCATTTTTTAAAATATCGTAACCTTTTTTGAAGGATTCGTTATCTAATGTTACGGCATAAAGGTAGAAGAAACCGTCAAGACCTTGTTTGAGTGGTGCGTAAATTTCAACAGTTTCGCCTGCTTTCATATGGCCCACGTCGAGAATGTGCGGTTTTGTATCAATATACTGTCTTACAATTGTGCCGTCTGAGAGTGTTACTGTAATAGAGTCAACATCGTTGATGTTTGATTTAAGGTAAATATATCCGTTGCCATCTTCTCTTGCAGTGAACTGGAAGGATAAGTATGCACCAACAGGATTAGTAACGGTATATGGATAGTAGCCGTCTTCTTCATAATAATCCGGGATTTCTACACCTTCACCAAAAATTGATGTCATATCCATATCGTTAAATACGGTGTGGATACCTGTTGAGTTACCAAACAATCCACTTTGAACCTCAAACGGATTAGGATTATCGTGGAACCACTCTGTTATTTCATTATTTACTCTGAAAGCAATAGGTAAAGTATAACGGTTTTCGTAAGCGGTATATTTGGAAACTGCACCGATTTCCTTATAAAGTTGAGGATTCATTGGTGCCTTTTCTGTTGTTGTATTATCAACAATATAGTCAAGTGAGAAGAAAGCGTTGTAAACCGGTGTTTGTCTGTTATATGTGTAACTGTTTATATAGTTACTGAACATACCAAGGTGCGACTGCATATTTGCAGTTTTTTCGTATGCCATGGATGTAAATGTGGAAACACCGTTGTAGTTGTACCAACATGGGTCCATTCTTGCTCTGAGGCTTGTAAGCTCCATTCTGTATTTATCGGTGCCCTTGTGGTTATCTATTTTTTCTTTGATTTGTGTAAAGTCTTCGTAGTCGCCAACAAAGTTAACCTTTGGTTGGTCCATACTGTAGTTGTTTGTGTTAGAAACAGTATATTCTGCACAACAGGAGCAAAGCACAAGTGCCGCTGCCGCAATGTACGGATATTTTTTGTTTTTAAGAATACCAAGTGCAAGGCAGTAAATCAAAACGAATGCAACGCAAATCCATACACCGGTTTCTGAGAAGTTCTTTGAGCCGATTTCTTGCACAAAAATAACAAATGCAATTGTAGCCGCACCAACGCCTATAATCTGTCTGTTTGTATACTCCTTTATATTCAGAATAGCCCTGAATGCAAATATAAGAAGAAGGAATGAGTACATAAAGGAGAAGCGGTAAGGCAAATCGTTAGGGAAATGGAATCCGTGCCAGATGTAATTGAGGTAGTTTGTGTAGAAGGAAACAAACATAACTCCCATTATTCCTATACTGAGTAATTTCTCTTTAAAGGAAATCTTGTTTGAGAAAATGTAAAGCGGTACGAGCATTACAGTAAGAATACCACAATATACGTTAGGTAAAACATCGGAGCCACTGCTTCGGATTGTAGGGTCTAAATATGCAAGATGGTTTGCAAGAAAATCGAATATTGAAAAATATGTTTTGAATTCTTGTGGAAAAACGCCTGATGTTGCAGAACAGTTTTTAAGGATGAAATATACAGGAAGAATTGCAAAGCAGGAAACTAATGCGGCACCTATAGAAGCAAAAGCAAATCTTACACCGCTATCGAAAAATCTGCTGTTTCTTAATCTGTTATATACCCACAAAACAAAGCCTTTTGGTGTTTTTTCCATAGGGGCAAGCTTGCCAAAATAAGTATCTGTGAATTTGTAGGTTAAGAAATAATAATAAATAAAGTAAAGGACAGAAAAAATACAAACCATATAACCCATATAGTAGTTTGTAATAAGAGTAAAGGCCAGTGTAACGATGTAAAGAGTCATTTTTCTTTTTGATATGAGATACTCAATACCAAGAACAACAAGCGGAAGAATGTAGAAGGCGTCTAACCACATTATGTTCCAATAGTATGCAATAAAGTAACCACTGCAAGCATATAACACACCAAATGCAGATGTAAGAGGATTCTGAACATCGAATTTTTTAGAAATGAAATATGAAAATGTAAAGCTTGCAAGAACAGCTTTTACAAGTATCATTGCAGATATTGCTTCAGGCATATTTTCATGGCCGAACAGAAGCATGAAAATTGCGGTAGGCGAAGAAAGGTAATTGTAGAAGTTACCAAGAAAGGAGCTACCGCCGCCTGAATTCCATGAATAAAGAAAACTGTCAAAGTTGGTCACACGCTCGTAAAGCTCGGCGTAAAGCGGACCATACTGATGGTAAAGGTCCATTCTGAGAATGGTTATATCACCAAACGGTGCAAGGTCATAGCAATAATATACAACCAACATAATAAATGCAGTGCAAAGTGCTGCAAGTAAGCAATATCTGTTGTTGAACCCTTTTTTGAAAAGAGGGTTATTTTTTATTTTTTCCTTCATTGTTTTCATCCTTTTGATTATATTAAAATTCAGTGAAATTATAATTAAATTAATAATACCATATTATAGTATTTCTTTCAATGAAAATTATATTTTTTTATTATTAATTTTAGTTCTATTTCGGGACAAGTGCTCATAAGTATTTTTTGAAAGGAATGATAAAAAATGCAAGATTATTTAAATGCAATTTCACTTTTACCTGATAAGTTTAAAAACGTTCTTTCAGATATTCCTGAAAATATAGCAATCACTCTTAAAGAAATCCGTTTCAGAAAAGGGGAAGCAATTACACTGTGCTCAAATGTTGTTTATTATATCAGTAATTCGGGGAATGTAAGTACTTCTTATCATAATGATTTGATAAAAACGGATGAAAAAGATATGCAGGATATTGTTTTTTCGTTATCAAGACGCTCTCTTCATACTTATCAGGAGATGATTGCCAGGGGCTTTATTCCTCTGCGTAACGGATGTAAAGCAGGTGTTGCAGGCAGAGCCACGATAAAGAATAATTCCGTATATTCGGTTTCATCATTTAATTCTGTAAATATCAGAATTTCTCGTGAATTTCTGCAGTGTTCCCAATCTGTATTAAATTCAGTAGGTGATTGTTGCTCCTATCTTTTAATCGGACCACCAATGTCAGGAAAAACAACGTTGTTGCGTGATTTGTGTCGTTATTATTCAGGTAAAGCCAGTCTTAAGCCTAAAAAGATTGCAATAATAGATGAACGTGATGAAATTGCATCTCGTTCCTTCGGGTGCTTTATTGACGTAGGTGTACATACCGATGTTTTAACCTTGTATCCTAAAGCTATAGGTACAGAAATTGCATTGCGAACTCTGTCACCTGATATAATTGTTCTTGATGAAATTGGTACTGAGGAAGAGTCAAAAGCATTACTTTCAGGTATGAATAGTGGAGTGGATTTTATTGCCACTGCACATGGTGGTACATTTGAAGAGGTTATAAGGCGACCTAATATAAAAACGCTGATAAACGGCGGTGTTTTTAAAAAAGCGATAGTTCTTGAGGGCAAAAATGCACCGTGTGTTGTAAAAGAGGTAATTTCGTTTTGAAAGTTGTTTTTGTTTTGTCTTTAGCATTTTTGGTGTTGCTTTTCGGTGCAAGTGAAACATTTAAGCAAATTAAAATCAATAAAACATTAGAAGAAGCTTTGAAAATAATTTCACTTTTTAAAAATGAAATACGTTTCAGGCAATCTGATTTTTCGCAACTTCTTGATGTTTATAAAAATGAAAACTTTAAATATATAAAAATCAACGGTCATTTTAAAATCGAAGATGTAAAAATTGATGAGCCTTTTGCTGAGGATTTTAATGATTTTCTTGGTAGAGTTGGCACAACAGATTTAGAAGGTCAATTATCCTTGTGTGACGAGTTTTTAGAAAAATTCACATCGTATCTCATCGACGGAAAGGAAAAGGAGAAGAATAACGGGCGGATAAACCTTGCTTTGAGTGCTTTAGGTTCGCTTAGCGTTATTGTTGTTTTTTTGTGATTGATGTATGGATATAACAATAATTTTTAAAATTGTGGCAATTGCAATACTTGTTGCAATAGTAAATCAGTTGTTGCAAAAAGCAGGAAAGGAAGAATATACGCTTATAATTACAATTGCGGGGCTTATTATTGCACTTATGATGTTTATTCCTGCATTAGAGGAGTTGAAAGATAAGTTTTCGTCTGTGATTAATTTTTGACAGTAACAGAGATTGTTCTTCTGTCAGTTGCAGGGGTAATTGTACTTTCTTTAGTAAAAACTTCTTCTTCGGTTATTACTACAGTTGTCAGAGTAGGCGTTGTTTGTGTAGTGGTTTCGGGATTATTGCCCGATATAGTTGAACTGTTTTCTGTTTTAAAGAAATTTGAATCTTTCGGTGAAATAAGCACGGAATCTGTAAAAATTCTTCTTAAGGTTTTTATTGTTTTGTGCACCGGCTCAATTGTGTCGGATATATGCCGCGATAATGGTGAAACTTCAATAGCATCGGTAGTTGAAATTGGAGCAAAGCTTCTTGCAGTATCGTTATGTGTACCTGTAATAACCGCAGTCATAAGCGTAGCCATAGGATTTTTATCATAATGAAAAACATAGTTAAAATAACACTTTTTGTTATATGTATCTTTATTATTTCACCAAGCTGCTTTGCTTTGGAAAGCAATGTGGATGAATATAATGAAGAATTCAATTATCAAAGTATAATTGACTCTCTCGACAGTGATACCGTTGCTTTACTTGAAGAAATGGGTATAACCGAAATTTCATATGAAAGCATTTTTGGCTTGAGTATGGGAAAAATATTCAATTCTTTGTTTAATTTGTTTACCGATTCTGTAAGTAAGCCATTGAGTATTACTTTGTCTGCAATAGGGATTATTATAATAACCGCCGTTATCAAAAGCTTTTGTGATGACGAAAAAATGGTATCTCTTATAGGTGGTGGTGCATTATCTTTAACCTTGGCGGTACCTTTTGCTACAACAGTTACAACTGCTTTTTCTGTGCTTGATTCCTTGCTCGTTTTCACATCTGCTTTTTCAGGTGTTTTTTGTGCAATTGTTTCCTCTTCAGGTAATCTAACGTCAGGTGCCGTGTACGGTACGGTTACTGTTTTTGCCGATACATTTTTTTCGGGCTTGTTGGCAAAACTTTCGCAACCTGTTGTAAACGTTATGTGTTCTCTCGGTTTTCTTTCGTGCTTTGATTCGTTTAGCCTTTCTGAACGTATAACAAGCATATTAAAAAAAGGATACGTATTTTTGTTAAGTCTTGCAGGTACGGTCTTTTCAGGTCTTGTGACGTTAAAGGGCGTTTTAAGTAGTGGCGTGGATTCACTTTCATCACGTAGTGTCCGTTTTGTAATCGGACAGAGTCTGCCTGTTGTAGGCGGTGCTGTAAGTGAAACATATTCATCTTTGATTACAAGTCTTGGTTTAATAAAAAATACAGTTGGCGGTTTCGGTATACTGACAATTTTTCTTTTTGTTCTACCTGTGCTTATTGATTTGTTTTTGTGGTCGATATGCTTTGAGGTGATTTCGTTATTTTCTCAATCCTTTGCAACTGAAAATGGTATGGAAATAATAAATGTATTTAAAAACATTATTACTTTGCTTTCTGCAACAATAATTATATTAGCAACTATTTTTGTTGTATGTATCGGCGTATGTATTGCGGCAAGGTCTGGTGAAGTATGAATGAAGTTATAAAAAGTGTATTTGTTAATTATTTTCTTTGTACGTTACTCGGTGGAATAATGGAGTATCTTTTGCCGTTGAAGTCACGTAAGATGTTTAAAATATGCGTTATCTGCGTTGTGTTGCTTGTTTCTTTTGCACCTTTGATTGATTTGGAGTTTTCTTTTTCTGACATAGTGCCGTTTGAGGAAAGTCAGACTCAGGAAAAATATAATTCAATAATGCACGTTACAAATTTGATGGAAAACAAAATATACTCACAAGCAAAACAAATACTCATAAATTGCGGTGTTGATGAATATGAAATATATATAGATACTTCTTATGATGAGGCGTCAGATACGGTGTATCTTAACAGCATATATATTGAGTTAGGCTCAGAGTATAAAGCAAAAGTAACAGAGGTTTTTGGTTTTTTTCCTGAGGAATATAAACAGATTTTAAAAGTCGGTGTCAAAAATGAGTGATTTTTTAAAAGAAATAAAAAACAGATTTCCTGATAAGAAGAAATTCCGTCTGATGGTTATATGTGTTTTTGCCATTATTGTATTGTTTATTGGTGAGCTTGTTACTCAATTACCTGAAGAATCGGAAGTTACGTCAGTTTCACATGTGAACTCATCAGATTATATTAAATCAACAGAAAAGCAACTTCAGCAGATTCTTGAGGAGATTGAAGGAGCAGGCGATGTGAAAGTGATGATTACTCTTGAAAATACATTTGAAAATGTTTATGCCAAGGCTTATGAAAATCAGAATAAAAAAGGTGAAAATACGTCGGAAGATAATATAAAAGAGTCGTATGTTATGGTGAAAAACGGCTCAAATACGGAAGATTGCCTAATATTAAAGGTTTATGAACCGAAGGTGAAGGGCGTAGCCGTTGTGTGCAGCGGAGCAGATAATTTAAATGTGAAAAAAGCAGTAACAGAAACCGTGTGTGCCTTGTTTGATATCAGTAGTGCAAAGGTATCTGTTACAAAAATGATAGAATGATAGGGGAGTTATTTATGAATGTTATTGTTAAAAAACGTCAGCTTGTTCTTGCGGGGCTTGTTGTTGCTTTAGGTGCAGCGGTGTTTGTTAATTGGTATTATACAGGTGGTGATGTTTCCTCTACGCAACAGACTACTGATGCCGATTACGTTCAGAATTTAGGTGAAGCAAAATATGTTAATGCTACCGGAACACATACTGACCCTTTTGAAGAACTGAAGTTTGAAAGAAAAAAACAACAGGACGAATCAATAGATAGTTTAAATGACTCTTTGAAAAACGTTGCGGCAGGTAGCGAAGAGGCAAAAACAATTACTGCATCTATTAATGCTTTAACAAAAAGTCAACAATTACAGACAGAATTAGAATCTTTGGTTAAGGCTAAAATCAAAAGTGATTGTCTTGTTACAATAACAGAAAACGGAGCGCAAGTTGTTGTGGGGCAAGGTGTGTTGAATGAAACAACATCTTTGCAAATCCTTGAAATTATAATTACAAATACTCAGATTAAAGCTGAAAATGTTGTAATGTCTGAACAAAAATAAATTAACGGATACACTCGTTTTGCATTTTTGAGTGTATCCGTTTTTTGTTTTATAAAATATAATATTTGTAAATATATAAACCTAGAATAAAAATATATAAAGAAAGGAATGCTATGGCAGAAACAATTGCCACAATAATCAATGATTTTAAAAGATGGTGCTTTTTAAGAACTTTCTTTTCAGGTAATTCACCAAAACAATTTTTCCATAAATTTGATTGGTGTAATACAGTGAAACTCTGGAAACAATCTGCTAACGATATAAACATACACATACGTATCATACCATATACCAGGTTAGTTGCGTCGATGCTTTCTTGTGAAAAGTCAATTGAAAGCACAAAAGAAATAAATAGTATTGTAAAAAATACAATAAAACCAATGGTGCGGTTATTGTATGCTTTGGCTGTTGTAACAATTCTGCTTGAAAAAAAGTCGTATGCTATATATGCCATAACGATTAAACTAACTAAAAACGAAAGAAGTGTATTACAACCGATAAAAATAGAGAGAAAATCACATATAAGTAAAGCAATAAAGAAAAGTTTATAGTAGATTTTTAATGAATCAATTTCTTTGAAAGAAAAATTTAATGCAACTTTTCGTGTTCTTTGTGCCGCCATAAATGCAAGCATAGCAGGAATTATAGAAAAAATAATTGCTAGGTCAATTGGTTTGGCAGGTTCGTAAATTCTGAAAAAAACTGATTCAACAATTGCCCATGTTACAAATATTAAATAAATAATAAAGGTGAAACAGAAAAATGTTAAAGATAAATAATCACTGTATACTTTTTTTGTAAAATTTTTAAGTTTACTGTAATTTTTTTCTTTTATGGTGTGTTCTGTATTGTTTCGTTCCAAAGAAATGTTTTCAAGAACAAAATCACCTGCAAGGATAGATGAGGAGGATATACCGGTGAATTGCGAAAGTAAAGAAAGTTGTTTTTTTGTTAATTCCTTCTCTCCATTCAGAACAGGAACAATGAATTGTGGTTTGATTTTAAAAGTGTATGCCAGTTCATACCGTGTAAAGTTGTGACTATTCATTACGTGTTTTAATAAATCAGCATAATTCATATTGTTACCTCCTTTAATTTTTTTATAATACATATTTATTGTTTTGTCAATAAAAAAGCCTTGCAGTATCTCTGTAAGGTTTTTTGGTGTATGTAACCCAAAAAACAACTTGTTGTTTGTGCATATATACAAATCTTAAAAAATATTGAAAATTTATTATAATATGTGTAATATTTGAAATTTTTTGACATATATAGATGGAAGCAAATTTCAAAACATACATTTTTCTTGATTTGCTTGTATCAAAATCCAACCGGTCATTATGCAGCTATTCAATATGAAAACGGTGATTTCTATGGGTACAATGTTTCACCGAAAACTTCAGAGCGTGAAAAATTGGATAAATTAAATTTTTTGCCTTTGGATACAGATAGTGAATCAGAGGGATATGTAAGTAAAGTATTAATTTCTATTCATCCAAAAGAATAAGAAACAGTTAATTTACACTAATATATGGAGGATTAGTATGAAAAAGTTTAATAAAATAATTTCAATTGTTTTATCAATGTTAATTTTTATATCTCTTTTTTCTGTTACCGTAAGTGCGGAAAATAGCATTACGTGGAAAATTAACACTAAAACCGGTGAGTTAATAATATCCGGTAAGGGAGATATGCCTGATTATGAGGCGAATGATTCTTGGCCTTTTTATAAATATAGTGATTCAATAACCTCTATTTATATAGAGGACGGAATTACCTCGATTGGAAATAATACATTTATCGGTTTTACTAATGTTACAGATATAAGAATACCATATGGTGTTACAAAAATTGGTGAATGGGCTTTCGCTCATTGTTATGATATTAGTTAGGTTGTTTTACCTGAAACTGTAACCACAATTGGTGATTATGCTTTTTATAAATGCTTGGACCTAACAGATATAAAAATACCTGATGGTGTAAATTCAATTGGTGATTATGCTTTTTTGATTGTGGTTTTACAAGAATTACAATACCAAATAGTGTGGAAAAAATTGGATATTGTTTTGTAAATAGGGAAACAACTATAGATTTTTGTGGCGTGTTAGAAGAATGGGAAGAAATTGTAAATAACAATAATGGGTCAAGTTTCAATTTTTATGTTGTTTGTTGTCAAGATGGAGTTGTATATGCATCCGGTGAATGTGGAGAAAATCTTACGTGGACACTGGATGATACAGGAACGTTAACAATATCCGGAACAGGTGATATGTTTGATTATACGGGTAGTTTTTATGAAGATGTAGCGTATAATCCTTGGAGAAAAAGGCCGAAAAAAGTAATTATAAATGAAGGGGTTACATCAATTGGTGTTTATGCATTTGCTTATTGTATCAATCTTAAAAGTGTGAAAATTCCCGATAGTGTTAAAACAATAGGTGAGTGTGCATTTGAAAAGTGTTATAAATTACAGAATGTATTTATTCCGGATAGTGTAGTTGAAATTGGTGAACATGCGTTTGCTGACTGTGATGCCCTTAAAGGTATAGTATTAAGTGTCGAAACAATAGGTGATTATGCTTTCAGTAATTGTGATTCTCTTTCTGTTGTAGTATGTGCTGAGGGTGTAAAAACAATAGGGGATTATGCATTTTATGAATGTGAAAATCTTTCCAGAATAACAGTTGGTGAGTCTGTGATGCGAGTTGATCCTGATGTTTTTGACTTTTGTCATCCTGAAGCAGTTATAAATATTAACGAAAATTTGCTCAGTTGTAATTTTCATCTTTGGTCAAAAGGGTATAATGTTACTATTTATTTTGCCGGAACTGAGGAGCAGCTTCGGAGAGGAGTTTTTAGGCCGCAAGAACCCACGGGAACAGCTTATTGCAATTCTCATTTACATGAATGGAGTAGTGAGATAGAAAGTACATGTGGTTATGTAACGCTAACGTGTGAAATCTGTGGTGCAAAAGATGGTTATGAAATTGCAGAGTCTACAGGTGAGCACAATTATATTCAAAATGTTACGCCTGAAACCTGTACAACGCATAGTGTTACAGATTATGAGTGTGAAACTTGCGGTTATGAATATTGGGACTACACCTCCAACCCCACAGGTCGCACCTTTAATGAGGATGGCGTTTGTCAGGATTGCGGTGAAAAAGAAGCGGTTAATAATTCTTCCACCGTCAATACCCAAATGCTAAGCTTCGAAAGCATCTTAGCTATGATTATGAACCTTTTATCTAAGCTTCTGGGTATATTCTCTGTAGCATAACTTAATAGCTTTATAAAAGTATTTAATGTGAAAACGAGCTGAAACAGAATTCTGCTTCAGCTCGTTTTGTGATAAAATGTGATTTTGATTATTCATCAAAAAGTGGGGTGGAGAAGTATCTTTCTGCGGTATCCGGAAGCACTGCAACGACAGTTTTGCCCTTGCCTAATTTTTTTGCGAGTTTAATTGCCGCCGCAACGTTTGTGCCACTGGAGATGCCGCAAAGTATACCTTCTTTTTTAGCAAGGTCTTTTGCAGTCTGCAAAGCCTCATCATCAGAAACAATGCAAATATCACTGTAAATTTCAGTGTTAAGAATTGGTGGTATAAGTCCGTCACCGATACCCATTTGTATGTGTGTACCAATAAGTCCTCCTGAAAGTATGGCAGCATCTTCAGGCTCAACTGCCCATATTTCAATATTGGGGTTAGCTTCCTTTAAGGTTTCACCTATACCTGTAAGCGTACCGCCTGTGCCTATTCCTGCACAGAAACCGTCAATAGGCTTGCCGACCTGTTCGAGTATTTCAACTGCTGTACGTTTTCTTTGTATTTCTGCGTTTGCAGGGTTTTCAAACTGTTGAGGAACAAAAACATTTTCGTTTTCTGCCTGCATTTTTAACGCAAGCTGTAAGCATTCATCAATGCATTTGCCAATGTTACCTGCATCGTGAACAAGTTTAACTTCTGCACCGTAGTGCTTTACAAGTTTTCTTCTTTCTTCACTAACAGAGTCAGGCATAATAATTATTGTTTTGTATCCTTTAACCGCACCAACTAATGCAAGGCCAATACCTTGGTTACCGCTTGTGGGTTCAACGATAATTGTGTCTTCGTTAATTTTTCCTTCTTGTTCTGCGCGAAGAATCATATTATAGGCAGTTCGTGTTTTAATTGAACCGCCAACATTAAGTCCTTCAAATTTAACAAGTATTTCGGCACTGTCATCATCCACCATATGATTAAGACGTATAACAGGTGTGTTGCCCATTGCCTCTAAAATGTTATTGCAAATCATTGTGCACCTCGAAAGAGTTTTTTATATTATATTTCAATAAAATAAATCGGTTACAAGTTTATCACAGCCGGGATGTTATTTCAAGAGATTTTTAACACTCTTTCAATATTGTTTGAAAGTATATTTTCCAGCTCTTGGTCTGAAAGACCGAGACTGAAAAGATAATCAAGCTCTTCATCTTGTTTCCACATTGGAAAATCTGTTCCGAAAATAACTCTGTCAGCACCGTAGATATCAATTATTTCCTTTGCTCTTTTTTTTGAAAGTGCATAGAAAGAAGAGCAAGTATCAACGTAAAAATTCTTGTATTTACATAAAATTTCAGGTGCCTTATCCCACATTGACCAACCACCGAAATGTGCACCGATAATTGTCAGATTGGGGAACATTTTAAGTATTTTTTCTATTCTGTTAGGGTTAGAGTTATCGTATCTTGAGTCACCGGTGTGCAAAAGAACAGGTAAGTTCTTTTCATCACAAATTTCAAATATTTTTATTACCTTTGGGTCATCTGCTTTGAAGCTTTGTATATCGGGATGTAATTTTACTCCTTTTAACCCCAAATCAATAAGATGTTGTGCATCTTCAGTTAGTGTTTCACTTTCAGGGTGAAGAGAGCCAAAACCGATAAATCTCTCAGGATGTAACTCAACTTCTTCTGCAATAAATGTATTTATGCTTTGTGCGTGGTGCGGTGTTGTTGCAACTGATGTTACAAGGCATTTGCTTACGCTTGAAGCATCACATTGGTTTATAAGCGTTTTTGCTGTGCCTACAAAACCGCATCCGTCAATTACACCTGTTTCACTTATCTGATAAAAGATATCTATACTGTCTGTTGCTTTTTGCGCGATTTTTTCTGGGAATATATGACAATGCGAATCTATTATCTTGAGTTTTTTCATAAAATAACCTTCTTGGTATACAAAAAAGTCGGACAGACACATTTAACGTGTCATAGTCCGACATTAATTGTTTATTTGTCAATTAAGCGTTTTGATTATTATACATCTCGATTGATGTTTCACGCATTTTATACTTAAGTATTTTACCTGCAGCATTCATAGGGAATTCGTTTACAAATAAAAAGTATTTTGGAACCTTGTGTTTTGCAATAGATGCATATCCGTATTCCTTCATTTCCTTTTCATCTGCTGTTTCGCCTTTATGAAGAATAATCCAAGCACAACACTCCTCACCGTATTGCTCATCAGGAACACCAACGACTTGAACGTCGCGAACCTTAGGATTAGTAAGGTAGAATTCTTCAATTTCACGTGGATAAAGGTTTTCACCGCCACGGATAATCATATCTTTAAGTCGTCCTGTAACTTTGTAATATCCGTCAGGAGTTTTCATACAAATATCACCGGAGTGGAGCCAACCCTCACTATCAATAGCTTGAGCGGTTGCTTCAGGCATTTTGTAGTAGCCCTTCATAATGTTGAATCCTCGTGCAACAAATTCACCACTTTGGCCATCAGGAAGTTCAAGACCTGTTTCAGGGTCTATAATCTTACATTCAATACCGGGGAATGCACTACCAACAGTTTCAACACGGTGGTCAAGATCTTCATTTACTTCACCCATAGTACAACCAGGAGAAGCTTCTGTCTGACCGTAAACCGAAATAATTTCTCTCATATTCATTTCTACGGAAGCACGGCGCATAAGGTCTGCGGGACAGTTTGCACCTGCCATAATACCTGTTCGCATATATGAGAAATTGGTTTTTGCAAAGTCAGGGTGACTGAACATTGCAATAAACATTGTGGGAACACCGTTAAAGCAAGTGATACGTTCATCGTTTACGCAAGCAAGTGAGGACTTAGGAGAGAAATAGGGGATAGGATAAAGTGTTCCGCCGTGAGTCATCATTGAGGTCATAGAAAGTACCATTCCGAAGCAATGGAACATTGGTACCTGAATCATCATACGGTCAGCGGTGGATAAATCCATTCTGTCACCAATTGTTTTACCATTGTTTACAATGTTGCGGTGTGTAAGCATAACGCCCTTCGGGAAGCCTGTTGTACCTGATGTATATTGCATGTTACAAACATCATCAGGCTTTACAAGTGAAGCACGTCTGCGAACCTCTTCGCGAGGAATGAGTGTAGAACGTGATAACATCTGTTCCCATGTAAGGCAACCATCCATTTCAAAACCAACGGTTACAACGTTACGAAGGAATGGAAGATTTTTTGAATATAAAGGTGAGCCTGGTTTAAGGTTTTTAAGTTCAGGACACAACTCTTCTATGATTTGCTTGTAGTTGATATCTTTGCAATATTCAATCATAACGAGTGTATGAGTGTCTGATTGCTTAAGCAGATATTCAATTTCATGAATTTTATACGCTGTATTAACAGTGACAAGAACAGCACCAATTTTAGTTGTTGCCCAAAAAGTGACGAACCATTGAGGAACATTGGTTGCCCAGATTGCAACATGGTCGCCCGCTTTTACACCAAGAGAAATCAATGCAGCGGCACATTCGTCAACATCGCGACGGAATTGTTCGTAAGTTCTTGTGTAGTCAAGGGTAGGGAACTTGAATGCGTATTGGTCTGGATAGCGTTCAGCCATTGTATCAAGTACGTCAGAAAATGTTGAATCTATAACATCAAATTTTTTCCATGGGAATGTACCTGTCTTATCGCGGTTGTAATATGCACGGTCGTAAGTTTTTTTCTCGCGACCTAAAGAGGAGATGTAGTTGGTAAAGTGAGTAAGCACAATATCTGCATCGCTGATTTCTTCATTCCAGGCAGCACAGATAAAACCTTCATAGTTAAGAGATGAAAGAGAGTTTAACAATTTTTCAACATCTAAGTCACCTTCACCGATTAATACGGTTTTTCCATCTTTCATATCTCCAAGACGCACATATTTAATATATGCACCAAGATTTTTGATGGTGGTTTCAGCGGTTTCGCCTGCATCGAAATATGTTCCTCTTACATTCCAGGATACACCTATAGCTGCAGAAGCAAAATGATTGATAATGCCAATTACATTTTCAGTTCTTGCAAGGTAACCGACGGTTTCAAATAAAATATTGACATCGGTTGATTCTGCACGATTAATTGCTGAAGATAATTTTTCATCCAGTACATCAAAGGGGATTTTTTCCTCTGTACGTACAATTACATTTTCAATGCCTGATACAGCCGCCATGTTTACATATTTCTCTATAAGTTCAGCGGTAGTTTCATCGCTCTCAACCGGAGCGGGCATACGAAGTGCAGAAACGGAGAGATTTCTGTTAACAAGCTTTCTTTTCGCATCTGCGATACGGTCGCGTCTTAATATACTGTCGTGATGTCCGTTTCTTTCTTTTATAGCGTCGTAAATTTCAAAACCTTCAAAACCATAATCAAAGGCATAACGGCAGATATCAAGGAATGAGGCTCGACTCACATTTTTGGTCGAAAATACAATTTTCATATTATGCCTCCTCAAATACGATTTTGTTCAATGCATTGATATATGCTCTGATACTTGCAGCTACAATGTCAGTTGAAGTACCATTGCCTGAATAAAGTTTTCCGTTGTTGCGAAGTCTTACAAGTGCAGAACCAAGTGCCTCTTTTCCTTCTGTAACAGATTGTACCTGGAAATCATCAAGTTCATAGTGGTGACCTATGCATTGTTCTATTGCACGGAAAACAGAATCAATAGGACCATCACCGTTACTCACGCCGCAAATTATTTCGTCATTGCATCTCAAAGTAACCTGAGACATAGAGCTTGACATATTGCTGCTGGTAGTTGTATAGGTTTCGAAGTGGTAGGTTGAAGGAGCCTGCATAGCTGAACTTGCTATAATTGCTTCGAATTCTTTATATCCAACGGCACCCTTCTTTTCGCACAATTGTTTAAGAACTTTATGTACGTTACCTATATCAGAATCTGAAAGTTCGTAGCCTAATACAGATGCTGCCTGAGCTACTTGAACAAGTGTAGAATCAGAGTCAATGAGAATTTTTTTGCCGTCGCTTATTGATTTTTCACTTTCATATGCATCGTGGTTGATGCTTGATACCATATCTTCAATACTTGCATGAATTTTTGTGTTGTTAAGTTTGATTTCGCTGTCAATCTGTGTACCACAAGCGTTTAATGCATCAGAAATTTCGCCTGTAAGGAGTACATTTTTGCCAACCATTGCACATTTAAGACCGTCAGCACCGCTTTTTATTGCAGAAAAGGCTGAAGCAACAGCCATGTTGATGCGGTCTGATACTTGTACATAAACCGGAATGTTTACTGAAGCCTTTATTTTTGCAACTAATTCTGCAATATCATCAGGAGTTGAAACGCCGGCATCGTCACATATTGTAACCATACTTGCACCACATAATTCTGCTTCTTTAACTGCAGAAATAAGGAAATCGTTATCTGCTCTTGTTGCATCAAGTGCAGAAAATTCAACATCAGAGCACAAGGATTTTGCTTCTTTAATAAGCTCTCTGATTTTATCAAGCATTTTTGCTTGTTTTACATGATATGTGTATTCCATCTGTATAGTAGATACAGGAAGTTCAACCTGAAGACGAGGATTTTTTGCTTCTTTAATACAATCCCAGGCAATAGCAATATCTTCACTGCTGAATCCAACGGGAATTGCTAAAACTGCATTTTGTACGTTCTGTGCAATTGTTTTGTAAATGATTTTATCTTCACGATGAGATTTTACTGCAGGGAATTCAATTACTTCTGCACCAATTTTGTCGGCACAACTTGCTATTGCTGATTTCTCACGGAAAAGTAAGGATACAGCTCTGTCCTCTGAAATCTTTTTAAGTGTGATGTCTGAAATTTTAATTTCTTTCATTTTACTCATCCTTTCAAGAGCGTATAATGTAACTAATTGTTGTAATAAAAAAACCTGAGGTCAATATTACTATGACCTCAGGGACGAATTAACTAATCCGCGGTACCACCCCGGTTACTGCATAAAAGCAGTCACTCATTAAGGCTCTATTAAGCCTATAGCCATGGTAACGGGGCGTCCGTAACTCCTTACACACATTGTGGTTGGGGAGTTCTGCTCCGGAACGAGACCGAATTTTTGTAACAGATTGACTTGCACCTACCGTCAACTCTCTGAACTGCCGTACCAAAAACACGTAATTCCTTCATTGCATTTATAAATATGTATGAAATAATATCATTAAATATTTTGTTTGTCAACAGTTTTTTGATTTTTTTATCATGTTAATATATGTATTTTCATTAATATGATAACACTTTTTTGTAAAAAACTATTGACAGTAAATTTGCGTTGTGATAGTATTGACTAAATTAAAAATATCACAGGTAAAAACTATGACGAAGACGGTTGAAATGATGGTCTTTCAGAGAGTTGGCGGTTGCTGCGAGCCAATAGTTCCGTATTTCAGAACCTATCCCTTCCGAGTTGAAGAACCGAACAGTTTTTTAGTAGGCTTCTTTCGAGTGTGCTGCGTTAGTGCAACGGGGTTGATTGACCTTAAGAGGCAAGTTTTCTTGCAATTTGAGTGGTACCGCGGATAATCTTATTCGTCTCAAAGTGAAACATCTGTTTCTTTTTGAGACGTTTTTTATTTGTGTTTTTTGATGACAATCTTTCTGAAAGGGTGAGATTATGCTTAACAATTCTTATGAGAACAAATTAGTAGAGGTGTCTGAACGAATTAAAGAGCTTCGTGATATTTATGGCTTATCAGATGCACAGATGGCAGAGAAAACAGGCGTTAGTCTTGATGAGTATCGTTCTTATGAAAACGGAACAGATGATATGCCTTTCTCTTTTGTTCATAAATGTGCACTTGCTTTTGGTGTTGAACTTACAGACCTTCTTGAAGGTCAGAGTGCAAAACTTACTACTTACAGTGTAACAAGACGAGGCAAAGGTCAGACTACTGCTAATGAAGAGGGTATCCTCATACAGAATCTTGCACCTAAATTTAAAAATAAATTAGCTAATCCATATTGGGTTAAATATGAATATTCAAGTGAACTTCAGACTAAACCTATTGAGGTTACAACACACTCCGGTCAGGAATTTGACCTTGTTATAAAGGGTGCACTTAAAATTCAGGTTGGTGACCATATAGAAATTCTTCACGAAGGTGACAGTATTTTCTATAATAGTTCAATTCCTCACGGTATGATTGCTGTTGATGGTGAAGATTGTCTTTTCCTTGCAATGGTTATGGCAGAGGATGAAGAACTTGCCGATACTCATATGAGTTCTGTTAATACAGGTAAATCAACTGCAGAAGTAAAACTTATCTGTGATAAATTTATTACAACAACAGTTGATGAAAACGGTGTTTGCGACGGTATTGAATTTAATAATGAAGATGAATTCAACTTTGCCTTTGATGTAGTTGATGAAATTGGCAGAAATTATCCTGAAAAAGTTGCAATGATTCATGTTTCAGACGATATGACTGAGCGTAAATTTACCTTTAAAGAAATTAAAGAGTATTCTTCTCAGGCTGCAAACTATTTTAAATCATTAGGCATCAAAAAAGGTGATAGGGTTCTCCTTGTTCTTAAGCGTCACTATCAGTTCTGGTTTGCAATTCTCGGACTTCATAAATTGGGCGCAGTTGCAATACCTGCAACAAATCAACTTGTTCTTCATGACTACGAATACAGATTTAACGCAGCAGGCGTAAGTGCAGTTGTTGTTACCGCGGATGGCAAAGCAACAGAGTATATTGATGAAGCACAAAAAAATTGCCCTTCATTAACAACAAAAATTGTCGTTAATGGTTCAAGAGATGGTTGGCATAATTTTGATGAAGAATTTGGTCTTTTCAGCAGACGTTTTGTACGTAACGAAGATTCTGCTTGTGGCAATGACCCGATGATTATGTTCTTCACCTCAGGTACAACAGGTTATCCAAAAATTGCAACTCATAGTCATAAATATCCTTTAGGTCATTTTATTACTGCAAAATATTGGCATTGTGTACAACGTGATGGTGTGCATTTTACAATTTCCGAAACCGGTTGGGGTAAAGCTCTCTGGGGTAAGCTCTATGGCCAATGGCTTTGCGAGGGATGTGTATTTGTATACGACTTTGAACGTTTTGATGCGTCAAAGATTCTTCCTATGTTTGCAAAATACAACATCACAACGTTCTGTGCACCACCAACAATGTATAGAATGCTTATAAAACAAGATATTTCACAATATGATTTATCTTCAATTGTTCATGCAACAACTGCAGGTGAAGCACTTAACCCTGAAGTTTTCAAACAGTTCGAAAAAGCAACAGGATTAAGAATTTACGAGGGCTTTGGTCAGACAGAAACAACTCTTTCTATCGCCAACCTTAACGGAACAAAAATTAAAATTGGTGCTATGGGTAAACCTACACCACTTTATGATATTGATGTTGTTGACCCTGATGGTAAAAAAGTTGCCGATGGTGAAACAGGTGAAATTGTTGTCAGAATAGATGATAAAAAGCCTTGTGGACTTTTCCTTGGTTATTACGGTGACGAAGAAAAAACACAAGAAGCAATGCATGATGGTCTTTATCACACAGGTGATACTGCTTGGCGAGATGAAGATGGTTACCTTTGGTACGTTGGTCGTGTAGACGATGTCATCAAATCATCCGGTTACCGTATAGGACCATTCGAAATTGAAAATGTTATTATGGAACTTCCGTATGTTCTTGAATGCGGTGTTTCTGCCGCTCCTGATGAAGTTCGTGGTCAGGTTGTTAAAGCAAGTATTGTTCTTACAAAGGGCACCGAGCCAACAGAGGAATTGAAAAAAGAAATTCAAGAATACGTTAAGAAAAATACTGCTCCTTATAAATACCCGAGAATTGTTGTGTTCAGAGATGAGCTTCCAAAACCAATCAGTGGTAAAATAATGAGAAATAAACTTTAATTATTTATAATGTATATGATTTAACTATTGACTTTTTCATATGATTGTGGTATTCTTTGAGAAATTGAATATTAAAGGCGTTGAAGAAAAGGATGCAGTGTGTTGAGCATTCAGAGAAATGACGGTTGGTGCAAGTCATTGCGAGACTTCTGTAGTTTGTAGTTTCTGAGCCGGGAGGAAGAAAGGCTTTGCTTAGTAGAACCTCTCCGTTATTGCTGCGTAAATGCATAGAGGTTGTTTGACCTTGAGAGTGGCAAGTTTTACTTGCAATTTGAGTGGTACCGCGGGTTATTTTACTCGTCTCAAAGATTATCTTTGGGACGGGTTTTTATATTTGTCCCGCAAAACAGGAGGAAATTTAATGGATAAAATGACGGGTCTTGATTTTAAAATCAAAGAAATGGCCGCCAGAATTAAAGAGCTTCGTGAAATTGAAGGTTATACAGCTGCACAGATGGCAGAAAAAACCGGTGTTTCCGAATCCGAGTATCTCTCTTGCGAAAATGGCGAGAGTGACTTGAACTTTGCTTTTATTTATCGTTGTGCATTAGCGTTCAATGTTGATGTTACAAGTATCATTGAAGGTAGCACACCAAAGCTTACAAACTATGTTTTCACAAAAGCTGGTAAAGGTCAGAAGATTGAAAAAGCACATGGTATGACATATTTCAACCTTGCTGCAAAATTCAAAAATAAAATTGCTGAACCACTTTACGTTGAAGCTACATATAGTGAAGAAGATCAGGATAAAGATATCGAACTCACATCTCATGATGGTCAGGAGCTTGATATTGTTATTGAAGGTAAACTTAAAGTTCAGGTGGGTGAACACTCTGAAATTCTTGGCCCTGGTGATAGCATTTATTACGATTCTTTAACTCCTCACGGTATGATTGCCGTTGACGGAAAGGATTGCCTTTTTTATGCTATTGTTCTTAATCCTAACGGTGAACCGATTCCGGAACTTCAGACTGCAAAGGTTGTTAAGGATACAAAAGTAGGCGTTAAGGATACAAAGGACCGTATTTATAAAAAATACGTTGATGTTGTTGAAAATGAAAATGGCACACCAACATCAATTACATTCAAAAATACAGAAAAATTCAACTTTGCTTTTGACCTTGTTGATGAACTTGCAGACAAAGAACCGGAAAAACTTGCAATGCTTCATATTTCAAAGGACAAGACTGAAAGACGCATAACATTCAAAGATATGAAAAAAGGTTCTGCTCAGGTAGCTAACTATTTCAAATCTTTGGGTATCAAAAAAGGCGATAGAGTTATGCTCGTTCTTAAACGACACTATCAGTATTGGTATGCAATGATTGGTCTTAACAAATTGGGTGCTATTGCAATTCCTGCACCTAATCAACTTCAGGAACACGACTTTGAATATCGTTTCCAGGCAGCAGGTGTAAAAGCAATTGTTTGTACAGCGGATGGTGACACTGCTCATCAGGTTGATTTAGCTGCAAAAACTTGTCCTACACTTGAGCACAAAATCATAGTTAATGGTACAAGAGATGGTTGGCGTGATTTTGATGCAGAAAGAACACTCTTCAGTTCTCATTATGAACGAGGCGAAGATGCTCCGGGCGGCGATGACCTTATGCTTATGTTCTTTACATCAGGTACAACAGGATACCCGAAGATTGCTGCACATAATTATAAATATGCTTTAGGTCATTTCCATACTGCTAAATATTGGCACAATGTTGACCCTGAAGGCTTACATTTCACAATTTCCGACACAGGTTGGGCAAAGTCAATGTGGGGTAAACTCTACGGTCAATGGCTTTGTGAAGCTGCAACTTTTGTTTATGATTTTGACAGATTTGATGCAGCTGATATTCTTCCGATGTTTGCAAAGCATAAAATAACAACATTCTGTGCACCGCCAACAATGCTAAGAATGATGATTAAACAAGATATCTCAAATTACGATTTCTCATCTGTTAAACATATGACCACTGCAGGTGAAGCACTTAACCCTGAGGTTTATCGTCAATTTGAAAAGGCTACAGGTCTTCAGATTCTTGAAGGCTTTGGTCAGACAGAAAGCACAATGATTATCGGTAATATGACAGGTGCCAACCATAAAATTGGTTCAATGGGTAAACCTGCTCCTATTTATGATGTTAAGCTTGTTGATAACGATGGCAACGAAGTTCCTGTTGGTGAAAACGGTGAAATCGTTGTTAATGTTAAAGATGGTGCGCCTTGTGGCTTGTTCACAGGTTATTATAATGACGAAGCAAAAACCAAAGAAGTTTGGCATGACGGTTATTATCATACAGGTGACGTTGCTTGGCAGGATGAAGACGGTTTCTATTGGTATGTTGGTCGTGTTGATGATGTTATCAAGTCATCTGGTTACCGTATAGGACCATTTGAAATCGAAAGCGTTATTATGGAACTTCCGTATGTTCTTGAGTGTGGCGTTTCTGCCGCTCCTGATGAAGTTCGTGGTCAGGTTGTTAAGGCAAGTATTGTTCTTGTTAAAGGCACCGAGCCAACCGAAGAACTCAAGAAAGAAATTCAACAATATGTTAAGGAGAAAACTGCTCCTTATAAATATCCGCGAATTGTTGTATTCAGAGATGAACTTCCAAAAACTACAAGCGGAAAAATTATGAGAAATAAATTATAATTATAAAGAGGTGATTAAGGTGCAGAGTAAACGTATTACATTATTTGCAGGGCATTATGGTTCAGGAAAAACAAATATTGCAGTTAACTACGCTTTGTATCTTAAATCGCTCGGTAAAGATGTTGTTATTGCAGACTTGGATATTGTTAACCCGTATTTCCGTACAAGAGATAGTTTAAATGAATTATCTCAGGCAGGTGTGCGTCTTATATCATCCGAATTTGCTTCATCTAATGTAGATTTACCGGCTTTACCGCAGGATGTATATTCAATTCTTGATAATCCTACAGAACGTGCTATAATGGATATTGGCGGTGATGACCGTGGAGCTTATGCTCTTGGTCGTTACGCAGATGCCATAAAGGCAGAAAATAATTACGAAATGCTTTTTGTTTTCAATAAATTCCGTCCTCTTACACCTACTGCACAGGATGCGGCAGAAATTATGGCGGAGATTGAAAGCGCTTGTCACATTAATTTCACAGCTATTGTCAATAACTCCAATCTTGGTGAAATGACAACTGCTGATGATATATTAAATTCGGTTGAAGAAACCGAAAAACTTAGTGAATTAACAGGTTTACCTGTTAAAATGACTTCGGTCAGAAGTGATTTAGTTAATAATCTCAACGGAAAAGTCCCGAACCTCTTTCCGCTGACTTTACAAAAAAAGATAGTATAGGGTGAGGAAAATGGCAAAAGTAACATTTGCAGAAAATGTATGCAAGGGTTGCGGCTTATGCGTAACTGCTTGTCCCAAAAAGATTGTGGAGCTTGACTCTGCAAAGCTCAATGCAAAAGGGCATCATCCTGCTCATTGTATTGATGAGAGTCAGTGTATCGGTTGTGCTTTCTGCGCAACAATGTGCCCTGACTGTGCAATAACTGTTGAAAGGTAAGGTGAAAAAGATGGGTGAAAAAGTTCTAATGAAAGGTCATGAAGCTATTGCTGAATCTGCTATCAGAGCTGGCTGTATGCATTATTTCGGTTATCCCATTACCCCTCAGACAGAAATTGCTGCTTATATGGCAAAGCGTATGCCTAAAGTAGGCGGTGTATTCCTTCAGGCAGAGAGTGAAATCGCTGCTATCAATATGGTGCTTGGTGTTGCTGCAACAGGTAAACGTGTAATGACATCATCTTCAAGCCCAGGTGTTTCACTTAAGAGTGAAGGTATTTCATACATAGCAGGTAGCGATGTTCCTGCACTTATTGTTAACGTACAACGAGGCGGCCCTGGTCTTGGTGGTATTCAACCATCACAATCAGACTACTTCCAGGCAGTTAAAGGCGGTAGCCATGGTGACTTTAAAAAGATTGTTCTTGCTCCTGCATCAGTTCAAGAAATGGCAGACCTTACTGCTACTGCATTTGACCTTGCAGATAAGTATAGAGTTCCTGCAATGATTCTTGCAGATGGTACACTCGGTCAGATGATGGAGCCTGTTGAACTTCCTGATTCTGCTCCAAAGACTTTTGATAAGCCTTGGGCACTTACAGGTACAAAGTGTGCGAGAAAGCATAATATCTGCAATTCTCTCTACCTTAAACCTGAAGAATTGGAAAAAACAAACTTTGAACGTTTTGCAAGATATAAAGAAATCGAAGAGAACGAGGTTCTTTTTGAAGAATATCTTATGGATGATGCAGAAATCTGTGTTGTTTCATTCGGCATTACAGCTCGTGTTGCTAAAAATGCTATTGTTGAAGCAAGAGCAAAGGGTATCAAGGTTGGTATGATTCGTCCAATTACTCTCTGGCCATTCCCTGAAAAGGTATTAAAAGCAGCTGCAGATAAATGCAAAGCATTCCTTTCAGTAGAAATGAATATGGGTCAGATGATTGAAGATATTAAACTTGCAATAGAATGCAAGAAACCTGTATATCTTTGCAATCGTACAGGTGGTATGATTCCTTCACCTGAAGAAGTTCTTGCAAAGATTGTTGAAATCAACGAAGGAGGCGACAAATAATGGCTATTGTATTTGAAAAATCAAAAGTATTGACCGATGCACCTCTCCATTATTGCCCCGGTTGTACACATGGTATTATTCATCGTCTTGTTGCAGAGGTTATTGATGAGTTAGGTATTGAAGGCAGAACAATTGGTGTTGCACCTGTTGGATGCTCAGTTATGGCTTACGATTACTTCACAACAGATTTTATTCAGGCACCTCACGGTAGAGCTCCGGCTGTTGCTACAGGTGTAAAACGTGCAGACCCTGAAAATAACATCGTTTTCACATATCAAGGTGACGGTGACCTTGCTGCTATTGGTACTGCTGAAACAGTTCATGCAGCTGCACGTCGTGAAAATATTACAGTTATTTTTGTTAACAATGCAATTTACGGTATGACAGGCGGTCAGATGGCTCCAACAACACTTCCTGGTCAGGTTACACAGACATCACCATATGGTCGTGATGTTGAAACAGTTGGTTACCCTGTAAAGGTTTGTGAGCTTCTTTCAAATGTAGACGGTGCTGCATACCTTGAACGTGTTGCAGTTAATAACCCTGCAAACGTTAAAAAAGCTAAAAAGGCAATTAAAAAGGCTTTCCAGAACCAGATTGATGGCAAAGGCTTCTCACTTGTTGAGGTTGTTTCAACTTGTCCTACAAACTGGGGTATGACACCAGAAAAAGCTCTTAAATGGCTCGAGGATAATATGATTCCTTACTATCCTCTCGGTGTTTATAAAGATATCTACGCAGAGGAGGAGGCAAAATAATGAGTGCATGTAATATTCTTTTTGCCGGCTTCGGCGGTCAAGGTATCCTTTTTGCAGGTAAATTTGTTGCCTACAAAGGTCTTCTTGAAAATAAACAGGTTTCATGGCTTCCTTCATATGGCCCTGAAATGCGTGGCGGTACAGCTAACTGTAGCGTTATTGTAAGTGACGAGCCAATCGGTTCACCAATCGTTGGTAAACCTGATGTTCTTGTTGCAATGAACCTTCCATCACTTGATAAGTATGAAAATGAAGTTGTATCAGGCGGTAAAATCTTTATTGATTCAACACTTATCACACGTAAGGTTGAGCGTACAGATGTTGAAGTTTTCTATATTCCATCAACAGAAATCGCAAACGAAAAGGGTATGAGCACCCTTGCAAATATGATTATAACCGGTAAACTTCTTAAGGAAGTTCCTATGCTTGGCTTTGATGGCATTGATGCACCTCTCTCAAAGGTTGTTTCTGCCCGCCACCAGGATCTTCTTGAAGTTAACAAAACAGCTCTTAAGCTTGGTTACGATTATTAATTTATTGCATATTGAATTGAAAAGAGGTTATTTTCAATGAGCTACAATTTTAAAATTGAAAAAACAACAGCACCAAAAGCAAAGCCTGCAGACGAAAGCAAGCTTGGTTTGGGTAAAATTTTTACAGACCATATGTTTGTTATGAACTATGATGAAGGTCAGGGTTGGCACGATGGTAGAATTGTACCATACGGTCCTCTTGCACTTGACCCAACCTCAATGGTTTTCCACTATGCACAGGAGCTTTTTGAGGGTCTTAAGGCTTACAGAACTGC
>JAZRKV010000003.1:0-41563 GCA_045646545.1 Acutalibacteraceae bacterium | reverse complement strand
TCATCCATTCTGAACACACCTGCAAAGCCGTCGCCGTAGGGAACAACTGCAGAGTTAAAGATACTGTTTGCATCCTTAACAAAAGTGCGGTCGATAATGGGGTTTTCGGTGTATCTCCAGACAGGCTCTTTGCAATTAGCGGGTTTGTCCTGCCAGGGGATATTTTTTACTTTTGAGTTAATAATCTTAGCCATAGTGCACCTCAACTGTCAAAATAATTTAATGTTTCTATAATAAGTGCACCCACGTCACCCACGGTTTTTCGTGGTACAGATGTTATTCTGTCGGTGGTGGGAGAAACACTTTTTGATATATGTTTTTTGGAAGTACCCAAAGAACAAGAACGGAAATGTTGGTTAGCAAAGGGGGAAAAGGAAGCTGTTCCTAAAAGAGAACTTTCTTTGCTTAAGTGTAAATCAAGGTTTTCTGCCGCTTGAGCAATAACGGAAGCTACCTCGGCAGAACCCGCGGAACCACTGCCGTCCCTGAAAAATACAGCAAGTTTTTCAGAGGTTGTAATTTCTTCCAAAGGAATGAAAATTGTGCGTACATCCGAAAAAAGTCGTCTGTATTTTTTAGCAAAAGCGTACGAACCCGCTCTTGAGGAATATTCTGCACCCGTAAGTAAGCAACAGACCTCAGTTTTCCTGAAACGGAAACTGTCCTCGGAAAATTGTTTCATAATACTCACAAGAAGGGCGGAGGGGATTATGCTTGAACTTACACCCGACGCGGTCTTTTTGGAACTTATGAGGAAAATTGAAAGAAAATAAAAGGGTGTGAATATAAGGCACACGTTCCGTAAAAATTCAAAGGCATCTGCGTTTGCGGGAGCACCCATGAAAAGAAAAGCAAGGTGACTGCAGAATAAACCCGTGTTACCGATTATTGAGCAGATACTAAGGATAAGGGGCCAACGACTACCGAAAAGCAAATTTCGTATGGTCTTTGGTGAGTCAAGGTGTGCAGTAAGCACAACGCGGACTTCGGTGTTACCGTCACAGTACCTTTTACCCATAATATTACCCGATGTCTTTTTAGGTTTTATGCGGTCTAAAAGTGTACCGTCAAAAATGAATTTGTATGAAAACACACAGAACATCAATATGTTAAGAAAAAGGGATATTGCAACGGGCAAAACGGCGCCGTTGTCAACACATATTGAGAAAAGAATCACGCAGACAATAAGCCCTACACACAGCACTTTGTGTATTAAAGACCCGGCACCGGGGTGTGCAAAAAAACTCTGCTCGTTGGTTTCGTCGCAATATTTCATAAGCTCGTACAGTAAAATGTGACGAGCATTTTTCTCGGATTCGGAACCTGCCTTTAAGTCAGGGGCGTTTTGAAGAATGTTTTCTGCGGTTTCAAAACAATAGTTGATGTTGGCATCTTCAAGTTTTGGTAAAGTAGTCATAGTTATTCGATAATATCTTTAAATACTTTAAATGCTTCTTCCCAACCATCGCGGTTTTCAGGGGTGTAAAGTTTAAGGTTTTCGCCCTGAGCAATGATTTTACGTGCCTGTTTAATGTCACTTATTGCACCGCTTGACATAAGCTGAACGGCAATATTACCTAAAGCGGTTGCTTCAATGGGGCCACCGTATACATTTACATTACAACTTTTAGCGGTCATATCCAATAAAAGTTTGTCCTTTGTACCGCCACCCATAACGTGGATACGGTCGTATTCTTTTTCGGTGCAATCCATAATACCGTCAAAGGTATAGCGGTATTTCATTGCAAGGCTTTCGTAGATACAACGCATAATTTCGCCCACAGTCTGAGGAACGTACTGATTTGTTCTTTCGCAGTATTCCTGTACTCTCTTGGGAATGTTGCCCATGGGAGCAAATTCGGGAGCATCGGGGTCAATGAAGCATTTGAAGGGTTCGCATTCCAAAGCCATTTTTTCAAGCTCGGCATAAGAATACTCTTTACCCTCGCGAATCCACTGACGACGGCTCTCCTGAATAAGCCAGAGACCGCAGATATTTTTAAGGAATGCTATGGTGTAATCATAGCCGCCTTCGTTTGTAACGTTAAGCTTTTTGGATGCATCGTTAATAATTGGCTCTTTAACCTCTGTACCAAAAAGAGACCATGTACCACAACTGATGAATGCGAAATCCTCGTACTCGCAAGGTGCAGCGGTAATTGCGCTCTGTGTGTCGTGGGAAGCAACGCTTATAACGTCCGCCTTGGGAACACCTAATTCTTCGCAGATATCGTCACTTAACTGACCGATAACCGCACCTGTAGGAACAATGTCAGTAAGAAGGTCTTTTTTGATGCCGAATGTATCAAGGATTTTATCGGACCAATTCTGTGTTTTAAGGTCAACCATCTGTGAAGTGGTTGCAATTGAATATTCGGTTGATTTTACACCCGAAAGCATATATGAAAGAAGGTCGGGCATAAAGAGGAGCTTATCTGCTTCCTCTAAGATATATGGACGGTTTTCTTTCAGTGAAAGAAGCTGGAATATGGTGTTAAAATCCATAAACTGAATGCCCGTGATATCGTACATTTCCTCCTGGGACATGTACTTTTTAGCAAATTCAACCATACCGTCGTTACGTGCGTCACGATAGTGAACAGGGTTTTCAACAAGTGTGCCATCCTTTCTTAAAAGGCCGAAGTCAACACCCCAGGTGTCAATACCGATGGAGTCAAAACCTCCGTCCTCTTTAGCTTTGAGGATACCTTGCTTTATTTCAAAGAATAAACGCTGAACGTCCCAGTAGAACGTACCGTTGATTTTAACAGGGTCATTTGAAAAACGGTGTACTTCACGAAGCTCGATTTTTTCGCCATCGAAAACACCGACAATTGCTCTGCCGCTTGAAGCACCGAAATCGAATGCAAGAACTCTTTTATTCAAAAAAATCACTCCTATTATTTAAGGAAACAGTTGATAATAATTTCTTCTGCTTCCTGCTCTGTTTTACCCATTGTCTGAAGTTTCAACAATTGGTCGTTGTTGATTCTGCCGATAGCCGCTTCGTGGATAATATTGGCATCCCAATGGTTTGCGGCAATTTCGGGAATTGAACGGATTTTTGCATTATCCATAATAATTGAGTCACACTGTACGTGGGCTTTACAGGGAGCGTTACCCACTGCACGAGGATAGAAAACCTGTTCTGAATTGTCTTTTGCAACGGAACGGGAAATAATCTGTGATGATGCGCCATCACCGTTAAGCTCAATTACCATATCTGAGTGAGCAACCTGATTGCCGTGGGTCATAAGCTTTTCAAGGATTACAAGTCTTGCACCTTTTTCAAGCTTTGCAACAGTATCCCTCTTGGTTGAGTCAACACCGCGGATTTGAACACTTTCCATTTCGCAGAATGAATTTTCATCCATAAAAATTTCGGTTACGGGGTTGAGGATTCTTTCGCCTGTGCCTTCGCCCTCACCATAATGCTTTTCAACGTATTTGATACGTGCGTTTTTGCCTATGTGGAAACGGTGAATACCGTCGTGTTCGCTTTTCGCGTCACCTGAGTTGTGAATACCGCAACCTGCAACAATAACAACGTCGGAATCTTCACCGATGTAAAAATCGTTGTAGGTCAGGTCATCTACACCTGTTTGAGTAATGATAACAGGTATGTGAACACTTTCGTTTTTAGTGCCTGGCTTGACTGTGATGTCAATACCAGGCTTGTCTGTTTTGGGCTCAATTATAATATTTGCACTGGAGCGCCTTTCAATGCCTTCACCATTTTTTCGTATATTGTATGCACCTTGAGGTGTGCCGTGAAGGTCTGCAACCGCCTCAAGCATACTGCGTTCTATTTTATCCATAATTATCTACCTTATCTGAATGAGCAAGCGTTATTGAATTCTGCCATAAGTGCAGGGAAAACCTCTTCCTGAGGGCCAATCTTTTTTACGTAACCATCTGCAACAATAGCAATTTCATCTGCTATTTTCATTATTCTTTCCTGGTGAGAAATGATAATCATACTTTCTTTACGTGTTTTAGAAATACTCTTGAAGCTGTCAACAAGCATATTGAAACTCCAGAGGTCAATTCCTGCTTCAGGTTCATCGTAAATAGCAAGTTTTAAATTACGTGCCATAAGAGTTGCAATTTCAATTCTTTTGATTTCACCGCCGGAAAGGGAATTGTCTACCTGACGGTTAAGGTAATCCTTTGAGCAAAGACCTACCTGTGTAAGGTACGCACAACATTGGTCTTCAGGTAAATCACTTCCGTGTGCAATGCTTAAAAGGTCACGTACAGATAAACCTTTGAATCTCGGTGGATGCTGGAAAGCATAACCGATACCAAGCTTTGCTCTTTCTGTGATGGACAGATTTGTAATGTCTTGTCCGTTCCAAAGAATTTGTCCGCCTGTTGGTTTTTCAATACCCATTATAAGCTTTGCAAGGGTAGATTTGCCTCCTCCGTTAGGACCTGTTATAACAATAAATTTGCCGTCATCTAAAGTGAGAGAAATATCTTTGATAATGTCTTTTTCACCTTTTTCATCGGCAACGTTAAAAGAAATGTTTTTTAATTCTAACATAAAAGTCTCCGCTGAAAATAATATTCAGTAAATATACATATAACATATTTACTCATATTAAATTATATACAATTAATGGTATATATTCAAGTGTTTTTCAAAAATCCTTGTTATAACTGACGAATTGTGATATAGTATAATTGAATTATTCTGTAGAGTAATGGAGGTTCGTTATGAGAAGACTTGGTGGAGATTACGAAAAAGATTTATCAAGAGAGTCATTGGAAATAGTTTTAAGGGACGCCGTAACGGGAATTGCTATTGTTTCCCCTCATCCTGATGGTGTACGCCTTGATTATACAAATGATGCTTTTTTCACAGTTTTCGGGTATACAAGGGATGAGTATGAGGAACTTTCTGCAGATGTGCGTATGAATCTTTTTAATCAGGCGGATTTTATTGATATTGTTGCAAAAATTAATACACATTATGAGCCTGGTGAGGTTATACGCTTCGAAACACGTATTAATAAAAAAGGCGGAGAAAAAGCGTGGGCGCTTATTTCTACACGTAAGCCCAGAAATACTACGATTGAAGATTTGGTTTTTATTTGTAACATTACGGATATTACCGATATGAAAAAGTTGCAGATGCAAATTGAACAGGAAAAAGAGCGTTATGAAATAGTTGAGGAGTTATCTGATAATATCCTTTTCAATTATGATGTTGTAGAAGATGTTTTTGAATGTTCTGCAAAAAATGTCAGAGGTTCAAAAACAAGAACACGTATAGAAAATGCTATCGAAAATCTTACATACGGAGATATTATCGACCATAGGGATGTGCCCAGTTTTATTGAGGCGTTGAGCAATGCCTTGTCTGGTAAAAAAATCAACGTTTTTGATGCTCGTATCATAAACAATCGTGGTGATGGTGTGTGGCACAGAATTAAGTTTGCGGTTATGTATGATGATAATGGTAATGCCACAAAATTTATTGGTACACTTACTGACGTTGATAAAGAAAAAAAGGAGAAAACAAGGCTCATTTCTCAGGCAGAAACAGACCAGCTTACAGGCTTCCTCAATAAGATTTCAACAAGCCTTAAGGTTTCAGAAATATTAAAAGAAAATGCTTTCGAAAAAGGTGCGTTGCTCTTCCTTGATATTGATGATTTCAAAAAGCTTAATGACACTTACGGTCACCATGAAGGTGACAGCTTCCTCAAACAGTTTACAGGTAAGCTTTCCATAAGATTCGGTGCCAATAACATTCTGGGTAGAGTCGGTGGTGAAGAATTCGTTCTTTACATAAATGGTGAGGGTCTTGATGATATTGCTATGCACGACAGGGCAGAGAAGTTTGCTCAGGACGTGATTAAGATTTGTAAAAGCATAAGGCTAGAAAGTCTTCCGGATAAAGAATTTACCTGCAGTGTAGGCATTGCCTTATTTAATGAGCATGGCTCAACTTATGCGGAGCTTTACGAAAAAGCAGACAAAGCAATGTACTTTGTTAAGAAACACGGTAAAAATAACTATGCTTTTGCAACAGATGGAGTTGAATAATTTGTCTCAGATAATTGAGTATATAAAAGATAAAAAGATTCTCATTCTCGGCTTTGGAAGGGAAGGAAAATCAACCTACAATTATATAAGGGCACATTTACCTGATAAACATCTGACTATCGGTGATATGAATAAGCCCTGTATTGAAGACAGCAATATCTCTGTTGTTTATGGTGAAAACTATCTTTCCTGCCTTGGTGATTACGACATTGTTTTTAAAAGTCCGGGTATTGCATTCCTTGAGGATGATATGTATCCCGAAACAACGGAAATCACGTGTCAGACTGATATGTTTTTACGTTTCTGTAAGCCAACCGTTGTAGGTATCACGGGCTCAAAGGGCAAAACCACAACCTCAACACTTATTTACGAAATGTTGAAAGCAGGCGGTGTAAACACCTGCCTTATTGGTAATATCGGCGTACCTGTTTTTGAAAAAGCAGATGAGGATGAAAGCCTTGTGGCAGTTATAGAAATGTCTTCTCATCAGCTTGAATTTACAACTGCAAGTCCTCATGTTGCAGTTCTTGTGAATATTTATCAGGAGCATCTTGACCACTATAAAACAGGCTATGAAGGTTACGTTAATGCGAAGCTTAATATTGCACGTTTTCAGAAAGACGGAGATGCGGTAATCTATAATCCGGAGCAAGACCTTACAGGAGTTGTTGATTGGAGTAAGGTTATTCATAATGGGAATGGTAAGCCCGTCACTTTCTCGTATGCTCGTGAAAATGAATTTGTTAATGAACTCTGGCAGTCTACAGAGCATCTTAAAGGCGAACATAACAGGCAGGATATTGCATACGCTCTGGTAGTGGCAAGAATCTTCGGTGTTAGTGATGATGCGGTAAGGCAGGCGATAAAAACCTTCGGCGGTATCGAACACAGAATGGAGTTTGTTGGCGTTATAAACGGAGTTTCTTATTATAACGACAGTATTGCAACGATTCCTACTGCAGTTATTGGTGCAATAAAGGCTCTTGGTAACGTTGATACTCTTGTTTTTGGTGGTCTTGACAGAGGCATTGATTATAAAGATTTTATAGATTATCTTTCAGGTTCGTCTATTAATAATCTTGTTGGTTTACCGGAAACAGGTCATAACATTATTGCAGAGCTTAAAGCAAAGGGCTGCAATAAAAATATGGTTTGTGCAAAGGATATGCAGGATGCAGTTCTGAACTGTGATAAAATAACAAAAAAAGGTAAAGTTTGTTTGTTTTCTCCTGCGGCTGCAAGTTATAATTACTATAAGAACTTTGAGGAAAAAGGTAAGCATTTTAAAGAACTTGTAAATGATTTGACAAAATAAATTTATAGGTATATAATAAAATTTACAAAAAATGTTAATCAAAGAGGAGATTTTTATGAAAAAACTTTTAGCAGTTATGTTATCTGTTGTGCTTGTTTTCTCTCTTGCAAGCGTAGGTTTTGCAGCTAACGGCACAAACACAACTCTTAAGTTTGACGAAAACGGAAAGTTCAGAATCCTTGTTCTTGCCGACGTGCAAACAGATTATCCTATGCAGGCTGAAATGATTTTCTTTATGGAAGAGGCAATTCGTGCATCAGGTGCAGACCTTGTTGTTTTCACAGGTGACAATGTTAACAATGATGATGTAAGAACTTACGCACAGATGCTTGCTCCATGTATTGAAGCAGGTGTTCCATACACAATGGTTTTAGGTAACCATGACCAAGAGAATTCTGGTGGTATGACAAGAGAAGAAATCGTTGCAGAATATCAGAAATATGAAGGTTTCCTTGGCTATGATGCAGACCCATCAATCCACGGTGCAGGTACACACAATCTTCCTATTCTTTCAAGCGACGGCTCAAAGACAGCATTTAACCTTTGGATGTTTGACTGCGGCGATTATGTTCGTGCTTCAGATGGTGAATGGCTCGGCTATGACTGGGTTCGTGCAGACCAGATTGAATGGTATAATAACGTTCGTAATGAAATGACTGCAGCTAACGGCGGCGAAGTTGTTCCTTCAATTGCTTTCCAACACATTATTCCTCAGGAACCTTGCGAAAAGATTTTCGTTCCATCAGAGGTTAAACTTGGTGAAGCAACAATCAATTTCCAGGATGGCACAAGCTACACATTCATTCCTGATATGACAAAGTATGAAGGTTATCTTTTCGAAAAATGTTGCCCAAGCTACGGTAACGATGGTCAATGGGATGCAATGGTTCAGGGCGGCGACGTTCTTGGTGTTGTTTGTGGTCACGACCACGTTAACGGCTTTATTGCAAATTGCGACGGTATCGATTTGATTATGGCTCCTGGTTGTACTTATGACTCATATTATAATGACTTCATTCAGGGTGCTCGTGTGATTGAACTTGATGAAAGCAATACTTGGGAATATTCAACACATCTTCTCACTGCTAATGAATTAGCACAGGATCCGGAGTCAAACCTTGGTCACCATGATGGCGGCAGAAGTGAATTCAGCTACACATTCAATTTCTATTTCGAGAAATTTTTTAACATTATCCTTAACATTTTCAGAAACATGTTAAGCGGTGGAGTTGTAATTGACTGATTAAAAGTTGAATAAATTGTCTTTAGCATATATGCAAGATGCAAAAATCTTGCATATATGCATTTTTTATGCATAATTTTTGCATATATACAATTATAATGCAAAAGAATTGTATTATTTTGTGGATATGTGAGTGGTGGTAATGCAATACAAATTCAACAAAATATTGCTTGATTTATAACGAGTTTGTAGCATTTTATAGAAAAAACGTCTAATTTAAAATATTTGAGTAAAACTCTTGACAAATTTTGTATAAAGGTGTATAACTATGCATATCGAATGAATATTTTTGCAAAACACTTTGGAGGAAATAAAAATGGATAAGAAAAACATTAAAAAAGTAGTTCTCGCTTACTCAGGCGGTCTTGATACTTCAATCATCATCCCTTGGCTTAAAGAAAATTACAACAACTGTGAGGTTATTGCAGTTTCAGGTAACGTAGGTCAGGCAAGTGAGCTTGAAGGTCTTGAAGAAAAGGCAATCAAAACAGGTGCTTCAAAAATTTATATTGAAGACCTCACAAAGGAATTCCTTGAAGATTACGTTTTTCCTTGCGTTCAGGCAGGTGCAGTTTATGAGGAATATCTTCTCGGTACTGCTTTTGCTCGTCCACCAATTGCAAAAAGAATTGCTGAAATCGCAATTGCAGAAGGTGCAGATGCTATCTGCCACGGTTGTACAGGTAAAGGTAATGACCAGGTAAGATTTGAACTTGCAATTAAAGCTTATGCTCCTGATATGCCAATCATTGCTCCTTGGAGAGAATGGGATATTAAATCTCGTGAAGAAGAAATTGAATATGCAGAAGCACACAATGTTCCTCTTAAAATAAACAGAGAAACAAACTACTCAAAGGATAAAAACATCTGGCACCTTTCACACGAAGGTCTTGACCTTGAGGACCCAATGAATGAACCTCTTTATAATAAAGAAGGATTCCTTGAAATGGGTGTTTCTCCTGAAATGGCACCGGATAAACCAACATACGTTACAATCCATTTTGAAAAAGGTATCCCAACTGCTGTTGACGGTGTAGAAATGGGCGCAGTTGAGCTTGTTACAAAGCTTAATGAACTTGGCGGTGCAAACGGTATCGGTCTTCTTGATATCGTTGAAAACAGACTTGTTGGTATGAAATGTCGTGGCGTATACGAAACACCAGGTGGTGCAATTCTTTACAAAGCACACAACGTTCTTGAAACAATTTGTCTTGATAAAGAAACTGCACATTATAAAGCACTTGTTGCTCAGAAACTTGCAGAGCTCGTATACAATGCACAATGGTACACACCACTTGTAAAAGCAATCCTTTCATTTGTTAAAACAACACAGGAAACAGTTACAGGTGATGTTAAGCTTAAACTTTACAAAGGTAATATGATTAACGCAGGTGTATGTTCACCATATTCACTTTACGATGCAGATATGGCAACATTTGATGAAGATGATGTTTATGACCAGAAGGATTCTGCAGGCTTCATTAACCTTTACGGTCTTCCAATTAAGGTTATGGCTAAAATGAGAGAGAAAAACGGTTTAGATAAATAATTATATTATAATCTTTTGCACATTCGCTTATAATTGTCGGATGTGCAAAAGTGGTTTTTGAAAGGGCAATTACTATGGATAAAATGTGGGCAGGTAGATTTTCGAAGGCTCTTGATAAAGAAGCAGATGACTTTAATTCTTCACTTCATTTTGACTGCAAAATGTTCCGCCAGGATATTCAGGGCTCAATAGCACATGCTCAGATGCTTGCAAAGCAGGGCATTATTACAGAGAATGATTGTGAAGAGATTATCGATGGTCTTTCGGGTATACTTGATGATATTCTTGCAGGCAAACTGACCTTTGATAGTGATGCAGAAGATATTCATATGTTTATTGAAAGTGAGCTTACTGCACGTAAAGGCGATGTTGGTAAACGTCTTCATACTGCAAGGAGCAGAAATGACCAGGTAGCAGTTGATATAAGATTATATCTCAGAGACGAGGCAGAAAAGGTGAATGACCTTCTCTATAATCTTATTGAGGTTATCAAGGATAAAGCATCAGAAAATCAGGATGCTATTCTTCCGGGTTATACACATCTTCAACGTGCTCAGCCTATAACCTTTGCTCATCATCTTCTTGCTTATGCACAGATGTTTATGCGTGATGCATCAAGACTTCAGGATGCAGTTAAAAGAATGAACTATTCTCCGTTAGGCTCTTGTGCTCTTTCAGGTACAACGTATGATACAGACAGAGAGTTTGAAGCAGAAAAGTTAGGTTTCTACGGTATTATGCAAAATAGTATCGATGGTGTGTCCGACAGAGATTTCTGTGTTGAGTTAATGTCTGCGTTTTCAATAATTATGATGCACCTTTCAAGATTTTCTGAAGAGGTTATTCTTTGGAGTTCATGGGAATTCAAATTTGTTGAGCTTGATGATTCTTACACAACAGGTTCATCAATTATGCCTCAGAAGAAGAATCCTGATATGGCTGAGCTTGTAAGAGGTAAAACAGGCAGAGTTTACGGCGACCTTTTTGCTTTGCTTACTTCTCTTAAGGGTATTCCACTTGCATATAACAAGGATATGCAAGAGGACAAGGAAGCAATTTTTGATAGTATTGAAACTGTTGAAAAGTGCTTGAGCATCTTTGCTCCAATGATTGCAACTATGACTGTTTTGAAAGATAATATGTATTCTGCGGCACAAAAAGGATTTATAAATGCAACAGACCTTGCAGATTACCTTGTTAAAAAAGGTATGCCTTTCAGAACTGCATATAAAATTGTTGGTCAGACTGTTGCGGAATGTATTGAAAAGAATAAGGTGCTTGAAACTCTTTCTTTGGAAGAATACAAGGCACACAGTGATTTATTCAGTGAAGATTTGTTTACAGAAATTTCTCTTGAAACATGTATTTCAAAAAGAATTTCTGCAGGCTCAACAGGCTATAAATCAGTAGAAAAACAAATTGAGTTTGTTACGGAGTTTATAAATGGCAAAAAAGAAAGTATTTATTGATGGTAAAGCCGGTACAACCGGATTGAGAATATATGAAAGATTAGAGAGTTTTGATGGTATCGAGCTTATTACTCTCAGTGATGAAAAGCGTAAGGACCCTGAGGCTCGTAAAGAGGCGTTGAATTCTGCAGATGTTGCCTTTCTTTGCCTTCCAGATGATGCGGCGCGTGAATCAGTTTCATTGATTGAAAATGAAAATACAGTGGTTATTGATACATCAACTGCACACCGTACTCTTGATGATTGGGCTTACGGCTTTCCCGAACTTTCAGACGGCTTCAGAAATAAGCTTAAAAATTCAAAACGTATCGCTGTTCCGGGTTGCCACGCAAGCGGATTTATTTCTCTTGTGTATCCTCTTGTTGAGGCAGGTGCCCTTGACGGTAGTGAAAACATTTCTTGTTTTTCGTTGACCGGTTATAGCGGTGGCGGTAAGAAAATGATTGCTGAATATGAAGAAAATCCAGGTGAACTTTTAGGTGCTCCAAGGCAATATGGTCTTACACAGAATCATAAGCACTTAAAGGAAATGGTGAAAATTACAGGTATCAAAAATGCTCCTGCATTTTGTCCTGTTGTAGGTGACTTCTATTCAGGTATGGAAGTTACTGTGCCAATATTTAAAAGTGATTTGAAAAACGGCTTTGATATTGAAAAAATCAAAGAAATTTATAAAGCAAAATACACGGGACCGATTGTAAATTATTGCGATGAAAGTGAAGAAGGATTCCTTTCTGCAGGAATTCTTTCAGGTAAGGATTCAATGATTGTTTCCGTTTATGGTAATGAAGATAGGATACTTCTTGTTGCTCGTTACGATAATTTAGGTAAAGGTGCATCAGGTGCGGCAGTTGAATGTCTTAACGTTGTTTTAGGTAATGACGATACAAAGGGATTAGAAATATAACGTGGAGTATAAATTATGAAAATAATTAACGGCGGTATTTGTGCCGCAAAAGGATTTGTTGCCGGTGGTGTACACTGCGGTATAAGAAAAAATAAATCAAAAAGAGATTTGGCTCTTATTTTTAGTGAAAAAAAAGCTAATGCAGCGGCGGTTTATACAACTAACCTTGTTAAAGGTGCACCGCTTGCAGTAACAAAAATGAATCTTTGTGACGGTAAGGCTCAGGCAGTTATTTGCAATAGCGGTAACGCTAATACTTGTAATGCAAATGGTATTGAAATTGCTCAGAAAATGGCTCAGCTTACTGCAGATGCAATGGGTATAAATGCAGAAGATGTTGTTGTTGCATCAACAGGTGTTATTGGTCAACCACTTGATATTACACCAATCGCAAATGCTATGGAGAATCTTAAGGCTTCTCTTGGTGCAAACAGTAGCGATGCTGCAGAAGGCATTATGACAACAGATACCGTTATGAAAGAAATTGCGGTTTCTTTTGAAATCGACGGTGTTGAATGCAAAATCGGTGGTATTGCCAAAGGCTCAGGTATGATTCATCCGAATATGGCAACTATGCTTGTGTTTATCACAACAGACTGTGCTATTTCATCAGAGATGCTTCAAAAAGCACTTTCCAGCGATATTCAGAACACATTTAATATGGTTAGCGTTGATGGTGATACATCAACAAACGATATGGTTACCGTGCTTGCAAACGGTATGGCAGGTAACAAAGAGATTACCGAAGATGGCGAAGAATTCAACATCTTTATGCAGGCACTTAACACAGTTACAGTTCACCTTTGCAGAATGATTGCAGGTGACGGTGAAGGTGCAACTAAGCTTCTTGAATGTAAGGTTACAGGTGCATCTGATGAAGTTACTGCAAAAGTAGTTGCAAAAAGTGTTATTTGCTCTTCTCTTACAAAAGCTGCAATGTTTGGTGCAGATGCTAACTGGGGCAGAGTGCTTTGTGCAATCGGTTACAGTGGTGCAAAGGTAGACGTTAATAAGGTTGATGTTTCCTTTACTTCTCTTAAGGGTACAATTCCCGTTTGTAAAGATGGCGCAGGTATAGATTTCTCAGAAGAAATTGCTAAAGAAATTCTTCTTGAAAAAGAAATTACAATTAACGTTGAACTTAACTCAGGTGAAGCTTCATCAACTGCCTGGGGTTGCGACCTTACTTATGAATACGTTAAAATTAACGGCGATTACAGAACTTGATTCTGAGGTGAAAAAATGGAACTTACAAATCTTCAACGTGCCGAGGTTATTACTCAGGCACTTCCGTATATTCAGAAATATCACAATAAAATAATTGTTATTAAATACGGCGGCAACGCTATGATAAGCGAAGAACTTAAAATGCAGGTTATGGAAGACATTGTTCTTCTTTCTCTTATCGGTGTTAAGCCTGTCCTTGTTCATGGTGGCGGTCCTGAAATATCAGATATGCTTAAAAGAGTTGGCAAGGAAAGCGTTTTCGTGGACGGTCTTCGTGTTACTGATAAAGAAACTGCAGAAATTGTTCAGATGGTTCTTGCAGGTAAAATCAATAAGCATCTTGTAAACATTCTTGGCGAATTCGGTGGCGCTGCAATCGGTATTTCAGGTATAGATGCTCATCTTATTGAAGCAGAGGTTAAGGATGAAAGATTAGGCTTTGTCGGTGAGGTTACTAAGGTTAATGTTCAACCGATTCTTGACCTTCTCGAAAAAGACTATATTCCTGTTGTTTCAACAGTTGGTTGTGATAACGAGGGTAATGCATATAACATTAACGCAGATACAGCGGCATCTTTTATTGCAGGTGCTCTTAAAGCGGAGCGTCTTATTACAATGACAGATATTCCGGGTATCCTTCGTGATGTTAATGACCCTAACTCAATTATTAAAAAGGTTAATACTCAGGAAGCACGTCAGCTCTTCGTAGATGGTGTTGTTTCAGGTGGTATGATACCAAAAGTTCAATGCTGTATTGATGCGATTGAAATGGGTGTTAACAAGGTTACAATTCTTGACGGTAGAGTTCCTCACGCAGTTCTTCTTGAACTTCTTACAGATGAGGGTGCCGGTACAATGGTTAAGAGAGTGGATTAAGTATTTTCCGCTCAGATTAGGCAAAAACGCAGTAAATCCTGATGGATTTACGAGTATTTTAACAATATATGAGTGGGAAAGAACATTCCGACATCTGTTTCGGATACGTTTAACCCACTCCAAGGGTGTTTGAAATGACGATTAAAGAACTTGATGCTAAATACGTTGCTAATACTTATGCACGTTTCCCTATAGAAATTGTAAGCGGTAAGGGTAGCAAACTTTATGATAGTGAAGGCAAAGAATATATTGATATGGGTACAGGTATCGGTGTAAGTATATTTGGTGTTGGGGATGAAGAATGGGTAAAAGCAACTTCAGAGCAACTTACCAAGCTTCAACATACTTCTAACCTTTATTATACATCTCCTTGTGTAAAACTTGCAGAGCTTCTTTGTCAGAAAACAGGTGCCTGTAATGTTTTCTTTTCAAACTCAGGTGCCGAAGCAAATGAGTGTGCAGTAAAGGCGGCTCGTAAATATGCCGCAGAAAAGAAAGGTACCGAGTATAACAAGATAATTACTCTTAACAATTCTTTCCACGGCAGAACAATCACAACTCTTGCTGCTACCGGTCAGGAAACTTTCCATAAGGACTTTCTTCCTTTAACAGAGGGCTTCCTTTATGCAGATGCAGGTGATATTGCACAAATTGAAGAATATATCACCAATGAAAAAGTTGCCGCAGTTATGATTGAAGTAGTGCAGGGTGAAGGTGGCGTTGTGGCACTTTCTGAAGAATATGTTAAAACTCTTGCTGATATCTGTAATAAAAATGATGTTCTTCTTATTGTTGATGAGGTTCAGACAGGTAACGGCAGAACAGGTGCACTTTACGGTTATATGAAATATGACATTACACCTGATATTGTTTCTACTGCAAAGGGTCTTGGTGGCGGTCTTCCGTTAGGTGCAACAATGTTCTTTGAAAAAACAAAGGATGTTTATACACCGGGTTCTCATGGTTCGACCTTCGGCGGTAATCCTGTAGCAACTGCAGGTGCATTTAATATAATCAGTCGTCTTGATGAAGACTTTTTGAATGAGGTCGAAAAAAAGCATGATTATATTGTTTCGGAGTTAATGCAATGTGACGGTGTGAAGAGCGTAAGCGGTATGGGTCTTATGCTTGGCATTGAAACCGTTAAGGACGTTAATGAGGTGTTGAAGTACTGTCAGGAAAACGGTATTCTTCCTATAAAAGCAAAAACTAAACTTCGTCTTCTTCCACCATTGAATATATCATTCGAGGATTTGGAAAAAGCAGTTAATATAATAAAACAGGCATGTGTTTGAGGTGGTAAAAATGAATCTTAAGGGACGCGATTATTTAAAATTATTAGATTTCACAACAGAGGAAATTGAGTATCTTATTAATCTTGCAGCAGATTTAAAGAAAAAGAAAAAAGCAGGTATCCCTCACGATACCTTAAAGGGCAAAAACATTGCTTTGATTTTTGAAAAAACAAGTACACGTACACGTTGCAGTTTTGAGGTTGCAGCAAGAGATTTGGGTATGGGTGTAACTTATCTTGATCCTGCTGCATCACAAATCGGCAGAAAAGAAAGTATTGCAGATACCGCAAGGGTTCTTAGCTCTATGTATGATGGTATTGAGTATAGGGGTCACGGTCAGGAAATTGTTGAAGAGCTTGCAAAATATTCAAGCGTACCTGTATGGAATGGTCTTACTAACGAATTCCATCCCACACAGATTCTTGCTGACTTTTTAACAATAAAAGAACGTTTCGGAAAGCTCAAAGGTATCAACTTTGTTTATATGGGTGATGCAAGATACAACATGGGTAATTCCCTTATGGTAGGTTGTGCAAAAATGGGGCTTAACTTTACTGCTTGTGCACCTGAAAAATATTTCCCTGATTCTGCTCTTGTTGACGAGTGTAAAAAAATTGCAAAGCAGACAGGTGCAACACTTAAGTTTGAGGAAGACCCAATCAAAGCAACACAGAATGCAGACGTTATTTACACAGATATCTGGGTTTCTATGGGTGAGCCTGAACTTGTTTGGGCAGAAAGAATCAATGATTTATCTGCTTACCAGGTTAATAAAAAGCTTATGGATAATGCAGGTGATGATGCAATATTTATGCATTGTCTTCCTTCTTATCACGATAAGAAAACAGAAATCGGTCAGCGTATGTGCGAAAAGTTCAACAGAGATTCTATGGAAGTTACAGACGAAGTTTTTGAAAGTGAACAATCTGTAGTATTCCAGGAAGCAGAAAACAGAATGCACACAATCAAAGCGGTTATGTATGCAACTCTTTAATTTGCTCTGTTGAAGAAACAATTTTTATGAAATTATATTTATCATAAAAATCCGATATTTCATTACAAAACCATTCAGGTGCATCGTAGTTTATAATTACTACGGTGCTCCTTTTTTGTATACCACAAAATTCGCAAAAGGAACGTATGTTTTGGATTTTGTTATAAATTTCTTTGTCGCAATCTGTAAGCGGTATGGTAAAGGTGAAACTTTCTGTTTGCCAAAGAATCATTTTAAAAACGATTGTGAACAATAAGGCTACGATTCCCCATAAACTAAATGCGAAAATTATTAAGTTATTAAACATAAAAATACCTCCCGCACTATATTATGCGAGAGGCATGTTCAGAGTAAAAAAACAAGCCTTGCAAATGCAAGGCTTGTGGAATTTATTGATTACTTAAGGTCGTAAACTTTAACTGCTTCTGCAAAATCATCTGTTGTGAGGAATTTGCCGTTTGCAAAGTCTCTAGCATAGAAGATTACTTGTGAATCAGTTACTTCAACATACATACCAGTACCTGGATTGTTGTAAACACCGTCTTTGTTGTTGATACCAACAGAAGGAACGTTTATACCTTGAACGTTGTTTTCTGAGTTGATTGTTTCATATGTGTAGTAACCAAAGCCTGTGTGAAGGTGACCTGTGATGAAGAATACGTTTTTGTATGATGAAAGAATGTCGTAAACTTCATTGCTCTGTTCACCGATTGAGCCTGTGAAATCGTAGTTATCTCTACGTTCATATTCAGGAAGGTTTTCTGTTGGGCTGTTATCTGCTGAACCCCATGTGTTTGGAAGACCGTGGCCTTCTGCAAGTGGGTAGTGACAAATTACGAAAACAGGGTCACCGTTTGCGGTGTACTCTTTAAGAGCGAGATTAAGCCATTGGAGTTGAGCATCACTGATATATGCATCTTCAAAGTTAGCTTCGTCTGATGCCATAACTAAGAATTTATAGCCATTAACATCGTATTCATAGTGAAGCTCTGTCTGATGATTTTCTTCAGCGTTGAACTGATTCATGAAACCTGTGATTGTTGTTTTGCATTGTTCGTAATCACGAAGACGAAGGTCATGGTTACCTGCTGCCATAATGAAGTTGTTTGCAGGAATATCACGAATATCTTCTGCAACTCTGTCAAATTCTGACTGAAGGCCATTTTCCGCAATATCACCGGCCATGATGAATGCATCTAAAGTGATTTGTGAGTTAATAAGGTCTTTGCTTGCTTCAATAAGACTTGCTTCACGAGATGGATTGTAGCTGCATACCTGTGGGTCAGCTGTAACAACGAATTTGAGATTTGCATCGTCGTTTATCTGAGTGATGAGGTCTTCTGTACCCGGAGTAGCAATAGCTCCGAATGACATAAGTAAAGACATAAGAAGAGACATAAGTTCAAAAAAGAATCTTTCTAAACCTACCATTTTTACACAACCTTTAAACATAATTTTTTACAATTATAGCACTTGTGGAAAAAATAGTCAATAATAAAATTAAACCTTCTTTATTGTTGATAGTATATTGAAAAAAATAAGTATATATGGTATTATTTTTATAACTATTAAAAAAGGGGTCCTTGTTTTTTTATGGAAAGATTATATACAAGATGGGGTAAAACACTTAACAAAGAGTTACCTTTGAATGATTATCCCAGACCACAGCTTAAACGTGATAGCTTTATTAACCTTAATGGTGAATGGAACTACGCAATTTATGATGAGTACAAAAAATTCGGTGGTTACCAAGGTAAAATAACAGTACCATTCAGTCCTGAGTGTATTCTCAGTGGTGTAGAGAAGCTTGTTGAACCATCAGATATTCTTTATTATCAGAGATATTTTAACTTTAAACGTTCAAATCATAAGGTGCTTCTTCATTTTGGAGCCGTTGATTATGAGTGTAAGGTAATACTTAACAATACTCTAATCGGTGAGCATAAAGGCGGTTATTTACCATTTACTTTTGATATTACTGCATTTGTTCTTGATGGTGAAAATGATTTGCGTCTTGAGGTTAAGGACCCTACAAACACAGGTACACAAGCAAGAGGTAAACAGACCTTTAAAAGAGGTGGTATCTGGTATACACCTCAATCAGGTATCTGGCAGACAGTATGGATTGAAGAGGTTCCTCAGAATTATATTAAATCTATTAAAATCACACCTGATATAGATAAAGACGAGCTTAATATCGAAATTGATTATACAGGTTCAGCTTTCGATGATATGGCGGCAATTGCCCTTGATAACGGTGATGTTATGTCGGGATGTAAGCTTGAAAACGGTAAGGGTACCTTGAAGCTTACAAATTACCAATGCTGGAGTCCTGAAAATCCTAAGCTTTATGACCTTAAAATCGTTGCAGGCTCAGACCAGGTAGAAAGCTATTTTGGTATGAGAAAGTTTAGCACAGGTAAGGATGAGAAAGGCTTTAACCGCTTCTTCCTTAATAATGAGCCATATTTCTTCAATGGTCTTCTTGACCAAGGCTATTGGAGTGACGGTATGTATACAGCACCAAGTGACGAAGCACTTATTTATGATATTCAGACAATGAAGGATTTAGGCTTCAATACTTTAAGAAAGCATATTAAAATTGAGCCTCTTCGTTGGTATTACCATTGCGATAGAATTGGTATGATTGTATGGCAGGATATGATTAACGGCGGCGGAGAATATAATTTCCTTGCTATCGGCACAATGCCTGCACTTGCAATGATTTTCAATAATAAGCACGTGGGCAAAATTTCTGACGGTAAAGAGCATTACGGCTACTTTGCTCGTAAGGACCCTGTGGGCAGAGCAGAATATTATGAAGAATCTGCAGAAATGATAGATTTACTTTATAACGTACCATCTCTCGCTTTGTGGACACCGTTCAACGAGGCTTGGGGTCAGTTCGACAGTGTTAAGGCTTGTGAGTTTTATCGTCAAAAAGACCCGACAAGGCTTATTGACCATGCAAGCGGTTGGGTAGACCATGGTGCAGGTGATGCAAATAGCTTTCATATCTATTTCACACCGTTCCTTTTCCCGAAATACAGTAAGGATGATAATCGTCCTATTGCCCTCACAGAATTTGGTGGCTATTCATATAAAATAGATGGTCATTCCTTTAATAAAGATAAATTCTTCGGATATCGTAAATATTATTCTCAGGAAAAATACGATGAAGCAGTAAGGCATCTTTATGAGGACCGTATTTTGAAATGCATTAAAGAAAAGGGTCTTTCCGCACTTATTTATACAGAGGTTTCCGACGTTGAAGATGAGTGTAATGGTCTTCTTACCTATGACAGAGAAATTGTTAAAATTACTCCTGAGGTAATGATAGAAATCAATAAAAAAATCAAATTATAATAAACGGACGAAGGGTGAAAGTAGTTATCCGAACATGCCTTAAAGCAAATCCACCTGTAAAAAACAAGGCTGGGATAATTCCTTTCACCTATACTTTGTTTTGGATTTTTGCGAGGTAGATTATGGATATTTTTAAAACAGGTTCATTCAAACAGAAAATGGTGGAGAAATTTCCTCTTGATTGCATAATCAATTCTGTTTGCGTAAAAAGTGAAAATGAAATTTATGCTTGTACAGATGACGGTCTTAAAAGATTAAAGGACGGCGTATGGCAGGATTATAACGACGAAAGAAATTATTCCCTTGTTTATTGTGACGGTAAGGGCAGAATTTTACTTGCTTTTAAAAAATCAGTTTACGTGCTTACAGATAAGGGTACAGAGTTTTTGTTTGAATTTAATGACGTTGTAACAGATATTAAATTCAGTGAAAAGCTTTATGTGCTTACAGAAACTGCAGTTTTTGTTGAAACTGATGGTGAAGATAAATTCTTTAACCTCGGTCGTTTTGAGCAAAAGGGTATGCACCTTGCGGTAATTGGCGACAGACTTTGCGTTGCTGATACAAGATGTGTACAACGTATGGAAGGTAAACGCAGAACATGGCGTTGTATTTTCCCTGACCATTCAACAATGCCAAGAATAAATATTCAATGTATAGCGTTTGATAACAACGGTTATCTTCTTGTAGGTGCAAAAGAAGGTCTTTTCATTTACGATTACAAGAGTGGCTGGTATTCACATAAGCTTATTTCTGCATTACCTGAAGAAAGTGTACTTTCTATTTGTGTATGTGAAGATGGTAGCTTCCTTTTAGGTACAGATGCAGGTGCGATACTTGTTAAAAACGGCAGAAAAAAATATCTTCCTGCTACAAGGTATGCTTTCGATACAGATGTTACTGCAGTTGCATCTTTCGGCGGTAGCCTTTATACAGTTGCCCAGGGCGGAATTGTTAAAACCTTTGAGAAGGATATGACTCTTGAAGAAAAAGCACAGCATTTCTTTGAGGTTACAGAAAAATATTTCCCACGTAAACAAGGCTACGTTACCTGGATAAGTAAGTTTGATGGTACCGATACTTCTCACATTACAGATAACGATGGTTTGTGGACACAAAGTTACATAGCTGCTCTTGCGATGTGCTATTCTATTACAAAGGATGAAGAAGTTCTTAAAGCGGCAAGACGTTCTAAGGATGCAATGCTTTTCCTTACAAGAGCACCTGAAATCAAAGGCTTTACTGCACGTGCAGTTCGTTTCCCTGATGAAAAGGATTGGGGTAAGGGTATTGATAAAACAGGTATAATTGGTGAAGAGTGGCACCGTTCATCAGACGGCACTTACGAATGGTTAGGTGAAACTTCAAGTGATGAAATGACAGGTCATTATTTTGGTTTCTACCTTTATTACGAATTATGTGCAACAGAAGAAGAAAAAGCAGAAATCAGAGAAGCAGTTTGCAATATCACAGACCATATCCTTGATAATAACGGTTACCTTGTTGATTGCGATGGTAAACCAACATCATGGGCTTGTTGGAATGAAAATGCTCTTAATACAGATAGTATGTGGACTTGGGAAAAAGGCGTGAACTCTCTTGAAATGCTTAATTTCCTTAAGGTTTCATACCATATGTCAGGCAACGAAAGATATATGGAAAAGTATAATGAACTTATTAAGGAGCATCATTTCCTTATTAATGCCGCTTTCCATAAACGTGCAGACGGTCACACTTGTCATATAGATGATAACCTTGCAATGCTTAATACAATCACTCTTCTTATGTTAGAAAAGGACCCTGCAATCAGGCAGTATCTTCTTATGGGTCTTGCTTCACATTATGATTACGAAAAGATTGAAGATAATCCGTATTACTCATTTGTTTACAAGGCATTTACAGGTGCACCTTGTGATGTGGATGCCTGTGTTAAACATCTTAAGGATTATCCTTACGAAATTCAGAATTGCAAAATGATTAACAGTAAACGTAAGGATTACGAGATGGATGACGAGGCAGTTTATTGGTGTGGTGAGCCACAACTCAAAAAACCATTTGCATGGGATGAAAGACCATGGAATAAACTCGGTATTAATCCTTTTAAAATTGATGGAGGCAGCTCTGACAGAAGTGATAACGGTATGTCATATCTTCTTATTTACTGGCTCGGCAGATTCTTTGGAATATTTGAATGATAAAAAGCACTTGCTCATTTTGAGCAAGTGCTTTTTTAGTTGCTGTGAGATAGTCAATGGTCGCCGTAGCTTTGCAAGAATGAAAAATTAGCAAATAGGGATTTTGGGAAAGCTTTGTAAAAATTAAAGTAAAAGCATAAGCTTATACCTCTCTTGCGAAGAGAGGGGGACCATCGCATGCGATGGTGGAGAGTTCTAGTGCCGTAAGGCACGTATAATTATAAGATATAGAACAAGGTTAGTATTAAAATAAAGGTTTTAAAATATCTGCAAAAAAACTTTAGTAACAACAAAACCTAAAATTGCACAGCATGGAAATGTAAGTATCCATGTTAAAGCGATTTCTTTAATTACCGAAAAATTCAGGTTTTTTCTGTTTACTGCAAATCCTGTTGCCATTACTGCAGTTGTTTTTGCGTGGGTTGTGGATACGGGGAATCCTAAAATTGTGCTTATAAGCAGGGAAAGAGCGGCAGCAAGGTCTGCCGAAAAGCCTTGATATCTTTGTACTTTAAGCATATCCATACCTACACTTTTTATGATTTTTTTGCCGCCTGTCAGTGTGCCAAGAGCCATTACGGTGGAGCAAATCAGAACAATCTCGATGGGTGTGCTTTCTGAAGTTGATTTATTAAGGCACAAAATAAGTACCGCCATGAATTTTTGTCCATCTTGAGCACCATGCATGAAACTCATAAAAAATGAGGCGAAAATCTGAAAAAACTTAAAAATGTTGTTGGCGGTATATCTTTTTGTGTTTTTGAAAATTATAATTACGCATTTGCATATAAAAAATCCGCCTAAAAATCCCAAACCGCAAGAGGTGAAAAGACCGTAAATAGTTTTGAGCCATTCGCTTGTATTTATTACATTTAAACTGTTACTTAATGCAATGGCACTTCCGCTTAATGATGCTGTTAAAGAGTGACTTTCACTTGTTGGTATGCCAAAGTACCAAGCAAGAATGGTCCATAAAACAATAGTGAATAACGAGGCGCACAGAGCGATTGCAGCTTTTTGTGAATCCGTTCCGAAGTCTGCCATGTTTACTACTGTGTTCAGTACAGATGAATTGATTTTGCACATAACATAAACGCCTAAAAAATTGAAAATTGCAGAAAAAAACAAGGCTTTGTATAACTTTAGGCATCGTGTAGATATGCAAGTAGCAACAGAATTAGGGGCATCCGTAAGCCCATTCACAAAAATTACACATAAAACAAGAATAAGGGTTGTAGTATTTATCGAAGATAAAAAAATAGTACCACCGCCCAAAATAAACTCATAAAAGTATATTTAAAACGATGGTAGTATATTACAATTTATTTATTTTTTTAAAAATTTCTTCATTGCTTCAATGGATTCGGGGCTTATAACGTGCTCTATTCTGCAAGCATCATCTTCTGCAGTTGTTTCGTTAACGCCTAATGCCATAAGCATTTCTGTTATTATTGTGTGGCGTTCAAAAATATTCTGAGCAAGTTCTGTTCCTTTTGGTGTAAGTGTAATATAACCGTCTTTATCAACGGAAATAAGTTCTTTTTCTTTAAGCAAGCCAACTGCTCTACTTACACTTGGTTTAGAAAAGTCTCTATATTCTGCCACATCTATTGAGCGTACAGAAGTATTTTTTTTGCATAAAATATATATTGATTCGAGATACATCTCGCCGGATTCATTTAATGGCATATCAATGCTCCTTGATAAATTGCTTTATTATTAATATAATACCATATTTTATATGAAAAATCAACACAACTAAATTCTTGGGGATTTTGGGGAAAGAGTATTGACAAATAAATATCAAGAATATATAATATCAACAGTTAGCGTCTGCTAACTTTTATTTATGGGTTTTAGTTAGCGGTTGCTAACTATGTAAAGAGAGGTGGATACAATGAATTTGTCAGAAGCAACAGAGGGCAGAGAGTATATTATTAAAGATATTTTAACAGATGATGATGAACTTGAAGCGTTTTTGTTTACACTAGGTTGTTATATAGGGGAACCTATTACAGTTGTTTTTCACATCAATGGCGGTAGCATTGTATCTATTAAAGATGGCAGATACAGTATTGATAAGCATTTAGCAAAGGCTATTATTATATAAGGTATTTAAATTGATTTTTAAAAGGAGGTTTGTGTTGTGATAAGAATTGCTCTTGCCGGTAATCCCAATTCGGGTAAAACCACAATGTATAATGCTCTTACCGGCAGTAATGAAAAAGTCGGTAACTGGGCAGGCGTTACTGTTGATAAAAAAGAGAGTAATATTAAAAAACATTTTTATTCAGGTGAAGAGCAGCTTCTTGCAATTGACCTTCCGGGCGCTTATTCAATGTCGCCTTTTACAAGTGAAGAGAGTGTCACAAGCTCGTATATTAAAGATGAAAAACCTGATGTAATTATAAATATTGTTGACTCAACTAATTTATCAAGGAGCCTCTTTTTTACTACACAACTTCTTGAACTTGGTGTTCCTGTGGTTATAGCTCTTAACAAAAATGACCTCAGCGAAAAAAAAGAAACCATTATAGATGCCAACGTTTTATCAAAAATGCTTTGTTGCCCTGTTTTAAAAACTACCTCAGTATCACATGAGGGCTTACATGAAATAGTTGATAGGGCAGTTTCACAGATAGGCAAGGAGCAAAGTTCACCATATAAACAAGGTGATGTTGATTTAACAAGTAAAGATGCTGTTAAGGCGGCAGACCGTAGGCGATTTGCTTTTGTTAATGATATTGTTAAAACAGTTGAAACACGAAAGATTCTTACAAGAGAAAAAACTTTCAGCGATAAAATAGATACCGTGCTTACAAACAGATGGTTAGGTATACCTATATTTGCCGTTGTAATGTTTTTAGTTTTTTACATATCACAAACTACTCTCGGTACATGGATTGCAGAAGGGTATGAATTTGCTAACGGTAAAACTATACCCGGTCTTGTTACTTTGCTTGAAACATTTCAGGGTTGGGTAGGCGGACTTCTTGAAGGTGCTAACCCATTCCTTCAGTCACTTCTTGTTGATGGTGTTATAGGTGGCGTTGTTGCCGTTGTAGGGTTCCTTCCTCTTGTTATGGTAATGTACTTCCTTATTGCGATTCTTGAGGACTGTGGTTATATGTCACGTGTTGCAGTTGTTCTTGACCCTATCTTTAAGAAGGTTGGTCTTTCAGGTAAATCTGTTATTCCTTTTGTTATGAGTATAGGATGTGCTGTTCCAGGTGTTATGGCAAGTCGCACAATTCACAGTGAAAGGGAAAGAAGAGCTACTGCAATGCTTGCTCCATTTATTCCTTGTGGTGCAAAAATTCCTGTTATATCCCTTATTGCAGGTGCGTTTTTTGATAATGCGGGTTGGTTAAGTGCTATTGTATACTTTTTAGGTATTGTTCTTATTTTCTTTGGAGCTCTTCTTGTTAATAAAATTACAGGATATAAGGCGAGAAAATCATTTTTTATTATTGAACTTCCCGAATACAAAGCTCCTTCCTTAAAAGGTGCATTTAAATCAATGTGTAGCCGTGGTTGGGCATATATTGTAAAGGCTGCAACAATTATTCTTCTTTGCAATACAGTTGTTCAGATTATGCAGACCTTTAACTGGAGTCTTACTGTAGCAGAATCTGCAGATACTTCAATACTCGCATCAATTGCAAGACCATTTTCATATATTCTTATTCCTGTTATTGGTGTTGCTTCATGGCAAATGGCAGCCGCTGCAGTTACAGGATTCATTGCTAAAGAAAATGTTGTGGGTACTTTAGCGGTTTGTTTTGTAGGTCTTGAAAATCTTATTGATACAGAGGAGCTTGCCCTTGTTGATGGAGCAGGTGTAGAAGTTGCAGGTGTAATGGCAATCAGTAAAGTTGCTGCTCTTGCATATTTGATGTTTAACCTTTTCTCGCCACCGTGTTTTGCAGCTATCGGTGCAATGAATGCAGAGATGAAGAGCAAGAAATGGCTTTTTGCAGGTCTGGGTCTTCAACTTGGTGTAGGTTTCACCGTAGGCTATGTTGTGTATACAATAGGTACACTTATTACTGCTCCAAAAACATTAAATGTTGGCGGTTCAATTGGAGGACTTGTTGGAGTAATTGTGTTCGCATGTATTATTACAGGACTTATTATTAATTCAAATAAGAAAATTAAAGAAGAAAATGCTTTTAAGGCTTCAAAAAAAGCAGAGCAGAAAGTCAGAAAATAATTATGAAAAATGTTATTATTGTTTTAATTGTTCTGTGCATCGTAGGTGCAGCTTGCATTTATCTGTACAAAGAAAAGAAAAAAGGTGCCACATGTATTGGGTGCCCGTATTCAAAACAATGTAACGGAAAATGCAATAGTAATAGTAAGTAAAAAATGAATCCGTGATTACGAAATTTCGTAATCACGGATTTTGTTATGGTTGAACAGGAATCGGAACATCTTGTCTTTCTGATTCAACAGTTATAAAGTTGTTGTGTTCAAAATGGAAACAATGCATACGAAGATTTTTACCAAAATCATCTATTGGAACATAAAGTTGTTTTTGGTTTAATCTTAAACAAGGGTTTGCCATCTCGTAAGAACCGCTATCTGTAATAACAGTAGTAGAATTTTCGGTGAATTCAGAAGTTCTGCCGTAAACTCCGACTTTGATTTTGCCTTGTGTTCTTTCAATATTTCCGCCAATGAAACTTACGAGTTGACCAATAGGAATGTAAAGAACGCCATCAACGTTTTGTGCAAGTGTTTCTTCTGCACAAAGTCCAAGGTCGTAACCTTTGAATTTAATACGTGTTTTGTTGTATTTAGGTGCGCAATCGTAAGGAAGAATAGAGTCTTCTTTTTTATCAATAATGCATTTGTCAATGATTCTACCATCTTCAACGTAAGCTGTAAGCGTACATTTGTCACCATCAATGTCAATAATGGAGAACATAGAAAGGTTTTCTTCGTGACAGTATGTTTTAGCATTCCATACCTTATCAACTACTCTTGTTCCCGGTGGGTTGCGGTGGCTTGAACCTAAATTGTAGTGTATTGTACCTTGTGATGGTTTGTCGTAAAGGCTATCGTTTCTGCGAGGATATGAACGAGCAAATGAGTGCTCGTGACCTGAGAGAACAATATCAAATTTTTCCATACCTTCACGCATTGTCGGATATGTATCTTCACATTCCATATCAGGACTTGCATAGCAAACAGGGAAATGATGAACGGCAAATTTCCATTTTTTGTTGCTGTTGTTTGCTTGTTCGATAAGCCAGTCATTCATTTCCTCATAACCGCTTGTGCCAGTCATACAAAAATGAGCGTTGCCGTAGTCAAAACCGTAGTTTGCAACAATCCAATCTTTTGGGCCGTTATGTTCATAAGAACCCCAAAGTTGATTTGTAAAATATGTAGCGTGTTCGGAATAATACTTGTTTTCTTTTGTAAAGTAACTGCTGAATCCCATATCGTCGTGGTTACCCATACAAAACATAATTGGTGTGGATTCAATAATACCTTTTAAGCCTTCAAAAAGACCTGTCCATTGAATATCTGTCTGACCGCAATTGGTATTGTCGCCTGCAGTAACAATAAATTTAATTTCAGGATGCTCTTTGAGTATCTTTTTAAGTACGCCGTTTAAAACGGAATAATCTGCCGGTGGGTACGCATCTCCTGCCTGAACATCGGAAACACAAAGGAAAGAGAATTTTTCGCAATTTTCTTTTGCGGTTTTAAAACTGTAACAATCACTGCGGTAATCAGCATTTCCACAGGTGTATTCGTAAGTTGTGTCGGGGCAAAGACCTGTAACATCTGCAAAAAAGAAGTTACTGTCATCCATATCAGTGTTGAAGGTGATAAATTCACCTTTTGCTTTTTGCCATTCAACATCATTATTTTTTCTGTATAATACATAACCGTCTGTAACAGTTAAATCTGTTCTCCAACGAACAGTAATTGAATGTGCGGCATCGCTTTTAACAGATAACATAATCTGGTCAGGCTGAGGACTGGAGCCGCGTATATTTTTCCATTCTTGTTTACTAATCACAAAAACGCCTTCTTTCAAAAAAGATAAATATATTTTAACATTTATAAAAGAAAATGCAATTACTTTTATAAAGAATATTTTCTTGACGGAAAATATTTGCCATAATATAATGAAAATGTCAGGGGTGATAATATGGTAATTGAAAAAAATGATTTATCTGTTTTTAAAAAAATCCTGGTTATTTTAACAGGTGCCTTGCTTGTAGGATTTATGTGGCACGTAAGAGGTCAACACGGCTTTGGTGCAAAGTGGGGCATGTTTGCAGTTGGTTTTGCAATAGTTTTATTTGTATATGCAATTTACGGTAAAAAGCAAAAAATGAATTACGAAACAGCACCGATGATTGCGGCTTTTGCTGCAATTACTGCAGGTGGTTGGGGTACACTCAATTCCCAAATCGGTGGTGTACTTTCCAGTTCAGCAACATTTCAGGGTGAAGAAGTTTTCAGATATACTCAAATAAGTACATATAGCGGTTGGGCAATAATGTTTCTTCTTGGTTTTGGTTGGCTTCCGCTTTTTAGTATTTTGATAGGCTCACTTTTCTCAAAGAAAAAATATGAATTTAAAGATTTTGTTATCTTTGTTGGCGTATATACTGTAACGACGGTTATCTGTAACTTTACGTTATCCCATTATATTTTAGAGGTGATTAATCCTCAGGCAGTTTCTTGTTGTGCCGAAGGCTTAACGGACGCAGGGGTTTCAATGTCGCCCATGAAAGCGTTTAACATTAATTTTGGTTCTGCCGCCTGGGCAAAAAAGATTCCGTATTGCCGCAATTATTTCCAAAGCATAAAGGTTATTTCAAGTGCTTTGGGAGCAATTGTTTCATCTGTTGCAGTCGGTGTTGTGCTTAAAGATAAATTTAATGCAATATTCTCAACGTTAAGTAATATTTTTTGTGGTGTAGGTATTTCTGTTGCATCACTTTTTCTTGCAATGAGCACAGAAGAACGAACAGTTTTTAAAGATGTGAATTTACCGCAGTTTATTTCATATAATGCTTGGGAATTGTGGGAATACTTTACCGGATTTATTTACGGAATTCTTCTGTTTACCGCGATTGTGTTGCTTCCCAAAAAGTATGTTGAACAAGAAAAATATGAATATAAGCCAATGTTTAATAATAAAAAATTCACCATTTTTTATAATGAAGTATTTACATTACTATTCTCTTTTGGTGTAATACTTTCAAGAGCAATAGGCTTCAGGGCACCAAGAGCATTTATTGAAGATGATGTGGTGGAAACAATTGTAACAATTGTTCTTAGTGTGGCGGCATATTTCTTGTTTATCCGTAAAATTATTTCAAAGAATATGAGAGAAAATAATTTTTCCACGCCTTTGGATTTAACACCACAAGATTTTGCCAAAAAATCATTACCGGTGTTTATAAGCGTATGTGCAATAGCATATTTCCTTATGGGTGGCGAATGTACACAGAATATTTTAGCGGTTGATTACGGCACATTATTCTCAAAAGGCGGACTTATGGAGTTGTGGAGTGCAGGGTTACTTACAGATATTGCTTTGATGCTTCCAACATTTGTTCTTATGATGATATTTTTCCGTTGCCTTTTTGGAAAGAGAAAAGTTAAATAAAAAAGTGAATCCGTCAGAGATAATCTCTGACGGATTTTTTATGGTATTACATTTCGAATTTGATTATGTCAGTGTATTTAGGTATAGTATCCATTTTAATGAACTGGTCGTTTTGTGAATCGTAAAAGAATCCGATAAAGTCGACACCGTCAACAACAAAATAGCAAGATATTCCTATAGTTGTAACATAATCAAGTGCTTGTTGATATGGTGCCTCACCATAACCGATATGGTTTGCTTTGCATTCAACAATACCTGTTAGTGAACCTTCTGTGTTATAAATACAAATATCAATTCTTTTTTTGTTACCTTTGCAACCCAGGGTGCTTAATGAAGTTTCCACAGAAAGTTTGTCTGAAGGAATCTCCATATATTTAAGCATAAATTGAATAGTTTTTTGTCGGATGATTTCTTCCGGTGTCAAGGCAACAAACTTTTTTCTTATAGGGTCATATATTTGATTGTTTTGTGTTTTCGTTTTGTATTTTTTGAAAAGAGTAAAAACATCCATGATTATACACCGTCACAATTATTTAAAATTATCATTCCTGCCGTAGGCACACGGATTTCTTGTAGATTGCTTTCTATTTGACCGTTTGCAATTTCTTCTCCCATACAGTTAATAACTTTAAATGAATAGTTATTTGCATTTTTTATAATCAGATGTTTTTTTATAGATGCATTCACAACAACTGCACTTTTTGTTTTAACAGATATAACTGTATCATTGTACGAGGTGAAAACCGCATTATCATTATAAGTAGAGCATACAAGACTATATTCACTTTCGGGATTTGTTGCGGTGAGCTTGCCGTCAAGCAGAACTTTTCGCCATTCTTTCCAGAAAGAAATATAGAATTTAAGCATTTTGTAATGGTCTTCAGGCAATTTATCTACTCTTACGGAAATCTGTGGTACGGCATAAAGTGCACTTGTGAATTGCAGAGCCGCATTTTCCACGGAATCGTCCATATTCCACATAAGCATATCGGAATGTACCGCAGTTTTGCCTGAGGTTAATCTTAAATTAACGGAGTTGAATCTGTTTTTGAGTATATCGCAAGGGCAGTCGCCAACTCTTAATATATTACCGTATTTTCTTATAGATGGACCAACGTAGGATTGACGGAATTCAATAAGTATTTCAGGATTCAAAGCAGTAAGCTTCTCTTTAACCTCTGTCATAAGAGCGTGAATACCGTCTTCAAGTGATTGGAAATCTCGTCTTTCATCATATTCAAGGGCTTTTCCTTTTAAAACAAAAGAGTCGATGAAATCCAGTTTTAAACCGTCAAGCTGCCATTCTTCAACTGCTTTAACATAAACGCTCACAAGGTAATCGCGTACCTTTTTGTAGCGTGGGTCAAGGGCAAAAAATGTTTTTTCATCACCGCAACCATCAAGGAGCATATCTTTGAATTCTGCGTATTTATCACAGTATATACCCATAAAAGGTACAGAATACCACAACATAACTTTCATGCCGATTTTGTGTATTTCTTCAACAAGCTTTGTCATATCGCCCATTTTTTTAGGTGCAACAAGCCAGTCTCCGCAATATGCATAGCCACGGTTATTATCATCAGTCTGCCAACCGTCGTCTATGATAACGGTTTCCATACCGATTTCCTTTGAGGCTTTGCATTCCTTTAATATTTCTTCTTTGTCAAGGTTTTGGTGAAAGCTGTACCATAATGAATCCATAGGTTGCCTTGCACTGTCAGGTACAAAAGCACTTTTATATCCGCAATCCTCTTCCCACCAACGAACATTATCATAGATACTGTCGTAATAGGGAATATCACCCATATCAAGACGCAGAACTGCACTATAATGTTTTATAGGTGACGTTGGCAAAGTGAAGAACGTAACGTCACATTCTATTGTAGCATTCTCTTCACGTATGCCTGTTCCGATTTCGATAGGTGTATCTACATCGGAAACTGAAATAGTTAATTTATTTTGTCCGTCTCTTGAAATGATTTGTTGCAATGGCATCCATGACGCAAGACGTGATTTTATTATTTTTTTACCCCAATCAAAATAAAGACCATGGATATCCATCATACCCGGATTCCATGTGAAAGCACAATCGACGGCAGAAAGATACCATCTTAATGTAACTTTTTCAGGTATTGTTGCTTCTTCAAAATTCAAGTCAACCGTGATTTCGGTAACATCACCCATTTTAGTTTCTGTTAGTTCCAGAGTGGAATTATGGTTATTGTTAAGTATTGTGATATCCATTATTTTTCTCCTGAAGTGTGATACAAATATTTTAGCAATACATAGGCAGAAAAGCAATATAGTTTTGTTGAATTAGAGATTAATATGGGGTATAATGAAAGAAAAGTGTTTACTGGGGAGATTTCGATGGGACTTTTTGACTTTTTGAAAAGTGTTGTGGAGCAAGATGAGGCTCCTGTTGTTATTTGTGACATAGAGCATACAGTAGTTTATATGAACTCTGCTTCTGTTAAACGCTATGGTGCAGATTTAACAGGAAAAAGTATTAAAAATTGTCATAACAATTATGCAAATATAATGATAGATAAGGTTTGCGATTGGTTTAAAGAAAGTAAGGAAAATAACAAAGTATTTACTTCCCGTAATGATAAAGAAAATAAAGATGTTTATATGATAGCTCTGCGTGATGATAATGGTAATTTGATTGGTTACTATGAAAAACACGAGTACAGAGATGCGGAAAAATCAGAATTATACGTTTTTTAAAAACAGAATCAATACAGAAAAGCAGGTGAGAGTATGGCAAAAACGAAGTTGTCTTTTAAATACATAAATGATTTTTATAATAAGCTTTCAGAAAATAATATTGAGAATCACGGGTTGCTTATTATGAAGGATGAAGAGATTATTTACGAGAAATATCAGGAGCCATATTCTGCAGAGATGCCCCATACACTTTTTTCTGTCACAAAATCTATAGTTTCTACTGCCGTAGGATTTGCAATTGACGAAGGTCTTTTGACTCTTGATGACAAAATTGAAAATATTTTCCCTGAATACAAAAAATGTAAAAGTGATAAGTGGGATAAGCTTACTTTGCGTAGTGTACTTACTATGCAAAGTAATAAAAAATTCACCTTTCTTCAGGATATGACAGGCAATTATGTTGAAATGTTCATGAAAGCCAACTTCAGAAAAAACGAAGGTTTTTTATATAGTAATAACGATGCTCATATAGCTGCTGCCGCAGTACAGAAGGTTGCGGGAATGAATCTTGTGGATTATCTTATGCCTCGTCTTTTTGAGCCATTGGGAATTGAAAGACCTTTTTGGGAATCAAATGAAATAAGTGAATGTATAGGTGGTACGGGTTGTTATCTTAAGTTAAGAGATTTAGCAAAAATTATGCAATGCTACGGTAACGGTGGCGTGTATAACGGTAAGCAGATTATTCCGAAATTCTGGACGGAAGAAGCAACAAAAATTCAAGTGGATTTCGGGAACGGAAACGGATACGGCTATCTCTTCTGGATAAACGAAGATATATTCAGTATGACAGGTATGTTCAGTCAGATAATTGCTTTTTCAAAAAAACATAATGCCGTTATAGCAAGTATGAATTGCGGCGTTAATGAAGAAGCACACACGCATCTTCTGCATGAGGTACTTGTGAAATGCCTTGATGAGGCGGATGATATTGATATTAAAGAAAATGGAAGTATACATAAAAACCATGGTCCTTTAGATGTTTCATTAGTGCCACTGAATAAAACCTTTAAAATTACAGGTTTTTCTGATATGGTTGCAAAAATGGTGTTCCCTCAGAGTGTTATACCCCGTACTTTAACATGTAGCTTTGCCAGAAGACCAAAAAGCAACCTGAATAATATTTCCTTTGCTATAAAGGATAATTATCTGGAAATTTGTTGGAGTGAAGAAGATGATGATATTGCTATCAGGTGTAACCTTGACGGCACTCCTGCAGAAAAGACTTGTTCAATAAAGGGCTATCCGTATAAATTGTGGGCGTACGCCTATAATGACGGTGAAGAATTGAAGGTAGTTCTTAAACCACTTAATACGCTTTCAACTCAGTACATAACTTTCCGTTTTTTAAAAAATACAATAAAGGTGAAATTTAGCAGTACACCGTCCTTTGTGGAGTTTATTATGCGTAATGCGAGTTCACCTGAATTTTTCAAAAAACATACTGCAATGGCAAGAGTGTTGCTTAAACCGATAGAATGGTTTATGCTGTTGACTGAACGATATATGAAATTTAGAGTTGAATGAAAGTAATGTGAAGTATGAAAGATAAGCTTTCTATGATATGTGCTATGGTGGTTTTTGGCACTATTGGGATATTTGTTGAGTATATAAATATGCCGTCGGGCGTAATTGCATCATTCCGTGGAATTGTTGGTGCAATTGTTATTTGTGTGTTTATGCTGCTTCAGGGTCGCAAGATTAATTTAAAAGCCATAAAAAAGAAAATAGTGGTTTTGTTGGCTTCAGGTGTTGCAATCGGCTTCAATTGGATTTTACTTTTTGAAGCATATAAATATACAGGCATACCTGTTGCAACTGTTTGTTATTACGTTGCACCTATAATTGTTGTGGTTGCTTCTACATTTGTTTTTAAGGATAAACTCAAACCTAAACAAATTGCTTGTGTACTAATGGCGTTGATTGGGGTTGCGGCAGTTTCAGGAGTTTTTCAAGCTCACAACGGTACAAAATTAGTCGGTGTGTTGTGCGGGTTAGGTGCTGCAGTATTATATGCTTCTGTTATGATAATGAACAAGTTTATGGGTGAGGTTGAGTCTTATGAAAGAACTTTTATTCAATTAATAACTGCAGGCGTCGTTGTTTTACCATATGCACTTTTAACTATGGAGGAAATTAAGGTTACTAAAACATCAGTTTTGCTTTTGTTTATAGTAGGAGTTGTGCATACAGGATTTGCTTATCTTCTATATTTCGGAGCAATGAAGAATCTTAATAGTAATACTGTTGCTATATTAAGTTATATAGACCCTGCTTCTGCAATAGTTCTTTCTTCTGTCGTATTTATGCAGTTGCCTACTATCTATGAACTTATTGGAGTTGTGCTTATAATGGTAGGCGCAATATGGAGTGAAACGGGTAAAAGGAAACAACTTGAATAACATAGAACAAGAGCATATCGCATTTGCGATATGCTCTAATCTTTTTGTTTGAGAAAAAATCAGTTACTTATTTCTCATTTTTTTACTTTTTCTTTTTTTATTTTTTCTTTCTTTTCTTTTTTGTCCTTATTGTCTTCCTTGTCTTTTTTTGGAACCAAGCAAATAAGTAATAATGCACTTGCGATGGTCATAAGTATACCTATTGGGATACAGTATGAAGCAACAACCTGCATATCTGTCATAGGTTCATTTTTTACTTTTTCTTCCGAAGTTTTAAAGGAAACAATAGTGTAGAATGGCTCGTTTTCGTAAGATGTTTCAACACCTTTTACCTTAACAGACCAATCACCTTTAATTGGGTTTTTAACAGTTACTGTTGTTGGTATACGAGATTCATCAATAACTGCACCAGGGTAATTTTCGTCAACCTCTCTACCGGTAGGGTCAATAAGGATTGTATCAAGGAATGAGCCTGGCCAAGCAGTTGTAACAGTAAGGTCACCTGTGGTGCCGTCTACAGAGAATTTGTTGGTAGTTGTTGTTTTGCCTTCTTGGATAGTACCTTGGTGTTCGCTTAAAATTTCAGATGTACTTGCTTGTTGAGCGTATATAAAGCTACCAACAATACCCATTATATCCTTTGTGTTGGCAAATTTATATTCACCGCCTGTGATAGTTGCAATTGTTTGAAGATAATCTTCAGAAACATCATTACCAAAGCCGATAGTGTAAACTTTTATTCCTTCGGCTGAGGCAAGAGCGGCAATGGTTTCGGCAGAGTTACCTGCATTATCCTGACCGTCGGTTAAAAGAATAATTGTTTTGTCTTGTGCTTTTACTGCTTTTAACTGTGAAACTGCAGATTCAACGCCGGATTTAATGTTTGTGCCGCCTACTGTATCTAAGGTTTCTATACAATCTTCAAGGTATGCATAGTCGGTATGTGGTACGGAAACAACTTCTGAATTATCAGAGAAAGAAATTATACCAATACCGAATTTATCTTCACTGTTTTTGGACCAACTTTCGGCAGTGGATAAAATGAATTTTGAGGCTTCTTTGGCCGCATCAATTTTCCGTTCATTAGTATCAATAGTCGAATCCATAGAGCCGGAAACATCAAATACAACGGATATTACAGAAGTGAATTCTGTTGGTGGGGCAAAGGACGAGACAGGTTTTACAGGACGATATTTATCAGGTTTATGACCATGTTCGAAAAGCGTTATATCAACCAGTGTGAAATCAATATCCACATCTACAGAAATGAAATCGAGTAGTTTTTTTCCTTCGGCTGAAAGTTTGACCTTTATACCTATAAGCTTCAGATATCCTCGTATATAAAATTCAAAATCATCTTCATCAACGCTAAGACCTTTTACGGAGTCTGCTTTGATTTCGGCACTGGCTTTTGCTTCAGCACCTATTTTAGCTACTGCAAATTCACCAACGTTTATACCTGCAATGTAGAATACAACAGAAGTGCCGAAGAGTGTGAAATCTGTTTCTGCTTCAAAATTAAGAGCGATATCCCATATAAGACCGTCTTCATCTTCAGCATCGTATGAAGATGTGTATGGATATTCTTCAAACTGCAAGCAAGGCTGACCTTGTTTAAAAACACGTAAACCGGAGTTGAAGCTATGTCCGTAAGTGAAGCCTGCGGATAGTTCAAGACTGATTTTGCCTTCCCAGTCTGCATAAAGAATAATATATACACTCGGAATAACAGATTCGTTGGCAGCATCAAAAGCGGCATTTGTAATGTAAATTGGAGTAGTGCCCTGGAATTTGAAAACTGCAATAGGGAATCTTTTTTCATTCAAGCCTTCTAATTCAAGATATTTCCATTTTTTACAAGTTGCTTCCGGAGATGACTCCATAGAAACTTCACCTTTAAGGTGTACGTCTGCGAAAAGCTGACCGCTGACACCAAGGTATAATTCTTCAAATGAAAGTATACCTTCTTTATCACAAACAAGATGTGTAGTTAAGTCTTTGATACCGAATTGACCTTCGAGTTTAACTGAAGAGTCGATTGGACCGTTGTCATCATCGTCGTCATCGTCATCGTGGTCGTCATCGTGGTCGTCATCATGGTCGTCATCATCATCGTCATCGTCGTCATCGTCATCATCGTCATCATCATCATCGTCATCATCATCATCATCGTCATCGTCATCGTCTTTGACTAGATTGTCGGGATCGGTCAACAGGTTGATAATTCCGCCTTCAGGGGAAAGAATATCAAGATTAAGGCTAACTATCAAATCATCACCGGATGAAGCATGGTCGTTTGCAAGTGGGGAAATTTCAAGTTCGTCGTCTTCTTCGTTTAATGCCATATTTTCTGCAGTTTCATCACCTAAAACTTCTGTTTGAGTAAGGTTAAGAGAACTTTCATCAAATTCACCAAAATCAAAGGTAACGCCATCTGCACAGTTAGCACTAACAAAATTGTCTTCAGTAAGTGCATCTGATGCAGCATATTCCATTGTTTCAAAAACCTCATCTAAAGCGGGTTCAGTTGTATAAAGATAGGTTCTGCCGTCTGAAGAGTAGTAGTTTTCGATTTTAAGGAAACGCCCTTCTCCGAATGGTGTGTTTTCATTACCATCGAGGAAGATGATATCGTCATCATAAACTTCATTAAGAGCGTCAAATCTTTCGCCCTCTAAGGTTATTACAAGGTTTTTTGTATCGTAAACATCTTCGTTGCTGATGTAGATAATAGCATTATTAATTTCTGAAGATTCTTCAGAAGAGAGCATTTTTACGTTATCCATTACAGTTACTTCGTTACTGAAATTGCTGTAATCGTCAGTAGGATTTTCGTATACTTCTTCTTGTGGTTTTTGTTCGGTGCCGTCAGGATTTTCCGTAGGGGTATTTGTTGATTGATTTTTTTGTGTAATTGCCGCAACGCTTATACCAAATCCTGAGGAAGCAATACCTAAAATAAGGGTTATAACAAGAATAACGGTTAATATTTTGCGTAATTTAGCTTTTAACGGTTTTTTGTTCATTTTTTCTTCCTCCTGTTAGCAAGTATTACGGAAAGAATGGTTGAAATAACCATAAGAGCAAGGATAATACCGGATGCTATTAACAAAGGTGTATATGTAATTGCTTTAATATCGTCACGGAGTAACCCTGCATGGGCGCTTATTGCATCATTGAGCTTTGGGATGAGGCTTAATGATAAAGGAACGAAAGAAATAATAATTGCGCTTGTTAATGTTGAAAATACAGATGCACAAATATTGAAACGAAGATTCTTTTTGTTTACAATTGTTCCTAAAATGGCTATTGCACAAATTACAGGAACAGCGTAGCAGAATATTGTTATTCCAAGACTTAATGCGGTTGATGTAACCGTCGGATTGAAAATCACGTTGCCGGAGTAAAGAATATCCCAGAATTCCTTGAAATTCATTTCACAGGCAAAAGAGGAACTATATGCTGATTTTACTGTAATGGCATTTTCTGCAGACAGAACAGAAATGCAGATGAACGAAATTCCGGTATAAGCTGCAGTTATTAAAAGAATAAAAAGAGCATTAATAAGATTGTGTTTTGTGAAAATCTTTTTTTGTTCTTTTACCTTCAATGGAGCAGGTTGAGGAATTGTTTTCGGTATTGTGTTTATTTGATTTGTAATTACAGGTGGTTTAACTGTAATTGTTTGCGCTGTAGGTGGTTGAGTTGTAGCAGGTGGTGCATCGGTGTTTTTTTGTTGAGGTGCGGTTGCTTCCTGTTTTGGTATTTGTGTACCGCAACCGTCGCAAAAAATGGCAGTATCAACAAGTTTTTTACCGCATTTAGGACAAAACATACTTTATATCTCCTTATTGTATAAATTTTCATTATTATAAAATGAATTTTAATAATATAATTATATTCTTTATACAAAATTTGTCAATGAAATCAGTAGGAAATTGTAACACTACATAATAAAATTTTAATAATTGTAATATTCTGTCAAAAAATAATTGCCACAAATTTACAATTCGTGGCAATTTAAAATTATTTATAAATTGATTTTGTACTCATCGTTAATGAGAATATATTTCAGGTTGTGTTTTTGCACTCCTTTTAAAATACGAGCATTTTCTTCCAATAATTCTTCAACAGAGCAATAATCATCTAAACGTTTTTCGATAATGTTTGAGTAGTTTACTATATCGGAAAAATGATTCTTGATATAATCTTCACTCATTACAAGGCAGTAATATGTGATTTGTTCCATATATTCATCAGAAAAATCATTTGCCCAGTCAAACGGAACGTAACAACCCTCAATAATCAGATTCTGTTGGTTTTCGATAGCGGTTTTGATTATTTCGCGGACAATCGGCCATAAATATGCGGTCAGTTTATCATCATCGCTTAATGGGGTAAGGTTAGTGTTTTTGCTGCGTATTAAGCCCATTTTCAGATGGTCAATTGAAAGATAGGGGTATCTGTATTTTTCAAGGAGTTTTTGTGAGAGTACGGTTTTGCCTGTGTGCGAAGCACCTGTGATCAATATAATCATTTTTATACCTCAGAATTTATACGGACCATAAGCTATAGGTGTAGTGTGTTGCACGGGACGGAAATGCCTTGAAAAAAGCATCTGCGTTACCTTTGATTTCAACACCATCTATAAAACAGGCAGATTGTGATGTTAAGCCTTCACCTGCAAGTATAAGCTTTGCCGCTGCAGGTGGTGTCAGCGCAATATCATAGTCACCGTCTGCACGCCTGGTAACGGTAGCCTTACCATTCTGATATTCAACCTCAAAAATACCTTTGTTTTGTTCTAAGGTGTCTAGGCTCAGAATACTGAATTTGCCGTATTCTTCGGGGTAAGCATTGTTCTCAAGAATTGTTTTAAGATTGTATATCCTTGCGGCAATATCTTCGATATGCTCGTAACTTGTACCATCAACTCTGTTTGCGATATAGAAGAATGGTGAGCCGGGATACTGATTTTGTACAACTAATGATTTAGTTATACCGTCGTAGTTACGCAAGAAACCGATTATACCACCAAGAGCATCGGGGGTAAGCACGAAAAGCTCTTGCACAACAACTTCATTGGGGCGGTTTACTTTAAAACGTACATAGCCATCCGCTTTATTTGACGAATCATGGTGGATATAGGTGTAATCAGCACTTTCAAGAGGATTTTCACAGAAAAATTTTCTGCTTTCTCTGATGGTTGTAAGATTCTCTTTAACTGCACATTTGTTGTACAGTTCGCAAAGTTCTTCAAATTGTTCTCCCGTGTAAAGGGTAACATCGTTATTACGAGGGAAATGTTCAAGATTGCAAAAAGGAACTTTGATTGAAAAGGTATGGTTAAGATTTGCATAACCGAATTTCTCGTAATATTTAATTGAAAAAGGTGAAAGGAAGCCTACCTCAATATTGTTTTTTACGGCGTTTTTGCCGATTTCATCAAACATTGCTCTTACTCCGCCTTCTCTCCGGTATTCGGGTTGACTGCATATTCCATCAAGAGTAAGTGTATTTATGGTGTTACCACAGAAATTGCATTTAAGGTTATAAACTTCCATACCTGCAATAAGCTTACCGTCATAAAATGCACCAAGAACGGGCATTTCAACGGAAGTATCCACATCTTTGTTGAATTTCCAGATAAATGATGCTGCAGATATTTTAAGATAATCTGTAGCTTCTTCAGGTTTTATTAGTCTTATTTCCATATTTTTTCTCCTGAACAGTAATTAATGATTTAATTATATCAATCCTTGCAGAAATTTCAATATAACATTAAAAAAGATACGTGTTTATTGGAGGTGAAAAGTTGGTTATTTGTTTTAATGCCCCTTGAAAAAAATAAATTGATGTGATATTATACATAATGTTATCCGGGTGTAGCGCAGTTGGTAGCGCACTTGACTGGGGGTCAAGGGGTCGTGAGTTCAAGTCTCGCCACTCGGACCAGCTAAAAGCCTGAAACCGCAAGGTTTCGGGCTTTTCTGTTTTTCCGTGAACTCCCATGATGTTTCCGGTCCGATAGAATCCGCGCACCATGGGCCTGATTTTTCTTTTCACCCGTTGCCTTCTTCTTTTATTTGGGGTACAATCCTTTTTGAAAAAATAACGGAGGAAATTATCTATGAAAATTGCAGTTCCTTTTGCCGGCGGCGAAGTTTTCCAGCACTTTGGCCATACGGAAGCCTTTAAGCTGTATGAGATCGAGGCGGGCCGTGTCGTCTCTGCCGAAATCGTTGACACCAACGGCAGCGGCCATGAAGCTCTGGCTGGTTTCCTGTCCGGCCTTT
>JAZRKV010000002.1:0-129196 GCA_045646545.1 Acutalibacteraceae bacterium | reverse complement strand
TACTTTTCGGTGAAGAAGCAAGACGGGCTTTAGAGAGCGGAATTAACCAGCTTGCAGACACCGTTAAAATTACACTTGGACCAAAAGGCAGAAATGTTGTTTTGGATAAAAAATTCGGGGCACCGATTATCACAAATGACGGTGTTACTATTGCTCGTGAAATCGAGCTTGACGACCCATTCGAAAATATGGGTGCGCAGCTTGTTAAAGAAGTTGCAACAAAAACAAACGACATCGCAGGTGACGGTACAACAACCGCAACACTTCTTGCGCAAGCCTTCGTTCGTGAAGGAATCAAAAACGTTACAGCAGGAGCAAACCCGATGATCGTAAGAAAAGGCATCCAGAAGGCTGTTGACGTTGCAGTTAAGGAACTTTTAGCAAACGCTAAAAAGGTAAACGGCAAGGCTGACATCGCAAGAGTTGCCGCAGTTTCTGCCGCAAATGATGAAATCGGCGAACTTATCGCAGAAGCAATGGAAAAGGTTACTGCTGACGGCGTTATTACAGTTGAAGAATCAAAGACTGCTGAAACATATTCTGACATCGTTGAAGGTATGCAGTTTGACCGTGGTTACATTTCACCATATATGGTAACAGATACCGACAAAATGGAAGCTGTAATCGACGACCCATTCATCCTTATTACTGATAAGAAAATTTCTAATATTCAAGAAGTTCTTCCTCTCCTTGAAAAAATCGTTCAGGCAGGTAAAAAACTTGTTATTGTTGCAGAAGATATTGAAGGCGAAGCCCTTGCAACTCTTCTTGTTAACAAACTCCGTGGCACTTTCACTTGTGTTGGTGTTAAAGCTCCGGGCTTCGGCGACAGAAGAAAAGAAATGCTTCGTGACATCGCTATCCTTACAGGCGGTGAGGTTATTACAGAAGAGCTTGGCCTTGAGCTTAAAGATGCTCAGGTTGCACAGCTTGGTAGAGCAAGACAGATTAAAATCAGCAAAGAAAACACAATCATTGTTGACGGTGCAGGCGATGCAAATGAAATTGCAGCAAGAGTTAACCAGATTAAAGCTCAGATTGAAACAACAACATCTGACTTTGACAGAGAAAAACTTCAGGAAAGACTTGCAAAGCTTGCAGGCGGTGTAGCAGTTATCCGCGTTGGTGCCGCTACAGAAACTGAAATGATGGAAATGAAGCTCCGCATTGAAGATGCTCTTGCAGCAACAAAAGCTGCTATTGAAGAAGGCTTTGTTGCAGGTGGCGGTGTTGCACTTCTTAATGCAATTCCTGCCCTTGATGCATATATTGCTTCTCTTACAGATACAGATGAAGTTACAGGTGCAAAAATTGTTCGTAAAGCAATTGAAGAACCTGTTCGTCAGATTGCTGCTAACGCAGGTCTTGAAGGCTCAGTTATTATTGACGGTATTCTCCGTTCAGGTAAAGCAGGTTACGGCTTCAACTTTGCAACAGAAGAATACACAGATATGGCAGAAGCAGGTATCCTTGACCCAACTAAGGTTACACGTTCTGCACTCCAGAATGCATCATCAGTTGCAGCAATGGTTCTTACAACAGAAAGCCTTGTTGCAGACAAACCTGACCCTGCAGCAGATGCCGCTAGTGCAGCAGCTATGGCAGCAGCTCAAGGTGGCGGAATGTACTAAGAAACAAAAGAGTTGTGTTGAAAAACACAACTCTTTTTTTATCGAATGTACAAAACAAACCATTAACCGATAAATTAACTATCAAAAAATATTTATTATCACCTATCTCACTCAACTAAAATGTTGACAATATTATACATTATTGATATAATCTCACTAGTAAAGGAGGTTTCATTTATGAAACGCAACATATTTAAAGTTTTGTCTCTTGTTTTGGCACTTTCACTGGTATTTGGTCTTATGCAGATTTCTGCAAGTGCCACTACAACATACAAAATCACAAACCCATACGAAAGTGTTAGTCATCTCCTTGCAGATGATGATAATCACTACAAAACCAATCTTCACACTCACTCAACATATAGTGATGCTGAAATCGATTTAAGCTCTATGGTTAAAGAGCACTATAATCAGGATTTTGACATTCTTGCAATGGCAGACCACGGTGTTATCGGTAAACCATGGAATGAGCAACCAACTCTTATTCCTCTTTACCAATACAACCACGTTCTTCTTAATAATCAGTCACATCTTTCAGATGAAGAGTTCGAAGGTATCCTTGCTGGTACATACAAAGATGAACACACAAGACGTACTGTAAAAAATGGTATGGAATGTGTTACAGGTGCTATCGAAGCAAATATGCTCGTTATGCAAAAGAACCACATCAACGGTTACTTTATGAATGACGACAGAACTGAAGGCGTTTTAGGTGACGAAGGCGACTTTGAAACTATGCTTGGTATGATTGAAGATGCAGGCGGTATCTCTCACATCAACCATCCTGGTGACTGGCTCGGCTCAGCAGATAGCCAACTTGTTTATGACGAAGACGGTAATGTTATGCTCACACCTAACGGTGACGAAATGACAGTTGGTTACCAGATTGCAACTGACCCTGGTAACGTTCAATTCTTCGCAAAGGCTCTTCGCAAATACAAATCTTGTCTTGGTATTGAAGTTTACAACTCTTTCGACCGTCCAACAAGTAGTGACCGTATCCTTTGGGATGAACTTCTTAAAGTAATTATCCCTGAAGGCAGAAACGTTTGGGGCTTTGCTAACAACGACGCTCACAGATATGAAGATGTTGACACAGCATTCATGGATTTCGTTTTACCTGAATATTCAGATGCAAATCTTCGTACTGCTATGGAAAACGGCACATTCTTTGCAGTTTCCAGATACGAAGCAGGTGAAAGAATTGGCTCAACTGCTGAATATCCAACAGTTACATGTATCGCAGTAGACGATGCAAATGATACAATTACAATCATTGGTAAAAACACAGATGCTATCAAATGGATTGCAGACGGCGTAACAATTCAGGCAGACACAGTTTCAACAAACGGTGTATGTGTTTCAACAATTAAACTCCAGAACTATTCAGACGATATCAGCTGCTATGTTCGTGCAGAGCTTAATGGTGAAGGCGGCACAACACTTACACAGGCATTTGTTTGCGATGATGGTAATATGGATTCACTTATTAACAGAGGCGCTTTCAACCCTGCACCTGTTGACTTTATTTCAGTTATTCGTGCATTCCTTAAGCTTCTCTACAGAACACTTGCAAGCATCGTTGCATAATTAATTGATTAATAAAAAGAACCTCTCTCACGAGAGGTTCTTTTTTTACATCTTCGCCAATGTTTTTTCAGCTGCTTCTCTTAAACAGAAGCCTGTGAGAATTACGGAATCTGCATTATATTTTTCCAAAGAATCTTTAAGAATCTTCTTATTTTGTTGAGTAGATTCTTTTTTTGCATTATAAATTGCATCAAGCAAATCGCAACACATACCGAATTTCCTTGTCCATTTCTGAAGCTCTGCAAACAAATCTACTGATGTATCACTTAAAAGCTCGAAGCATTTACGCATATTGTTTATATAGTCTTTTAAATAATCAAGGGCTTCCTGTTTTTTACCACTGCTTTCAAGAAAAGCAACGTGTGACAAAACATTACTCATATATGCAGAACTATATTTCGATAAACATGAAACACCAAGATGGTCCGCAAAGTAAAAGAATGTATCTGCCTTTTCACCCAGAATTTCCTTATGAGCATTTTGCAAAGAATTTTGTGGATTATACGAAAGCGGATTCCATAAATAATCGGCAACTGTAAGAAGAGGTACTTTTGAACATTCTGCATATTCCATAACGTTAGAAATAAGACCTTCACAATGTTTATAAAGCTCCTTATCCCTTCCTATTAAGGCTCCCATGTGCATTTCATGATACATTTCACAATCATTTACAGGGAAGTTATCCCAATAAAGAGGCTTATGCTTTGTTGAATTAGCAAGTTCATCGGCTTCCCTTACAGTAAGCACACGTGAGCAGATTTCTGCACCTGTCCAGAACATTGACACATCGTAAGGAATATTAGAGCCGAATTTAGTTACGTAATACTGATTTGCATCACCACTGTACTGTGTTGGACAAACAGTAAGTGTAACCGAAGAATCAAGCTCTTTAAGAGCAATATAAGTTTTATTAACAAGGTAAATGTGAGCATCAACAACACTATCAAATGCTTTTTCATCTTCTTCGTACTGAAATTCCCACGGAATATCATCAAGAAGAAGCCCAAAATTACGTACACCGATATTATAAATACTTTTGAATTTTTCGAGTAAAAGATTAAAGTCTTCTTCACTTGTATACTTATACGTAAGACCGGGACCAACCGCCCAACAAAAAGACATTTGATTTTCTGTTGCAAGTAAAAACAGATTTTTTAATTCATCAAGTTCTTTTTCAGGATAGAGTTCACGCCATTTTTCTCTATGATAAAGGTCATCCTTGGGAGCATAATAAAAAGTGTTCATTCCGTAAGAAGCCATAAGTTTCATCACAGAAGTTCTTTTTTCGTTTTTCCACGTAGGGCCATAAAAGCCTTCAATATATCCCCTCTTCTTAAACAAAGGATAATCAACAAGCGTACCCTCGCACAATTCTTTATTTTTTATAAGCTTTGCAAGAGTATGAGCCCCTCTGAAAGCACCTTTTTTGCAAGAGAATTTTATTGTAACTCCACTTTGTGAAACGTTGATAATATACTTTTCATCTGTTAAAGCAGAAATTTCTTCCGCAAAGGTTGTTTCCCTGCTATCTTCCTGAATAAGATTAACAGTAATACCTGCATTTGTCGGAATATTATATTCATTAAAAACTATTTCAAAAACTTCTTTATAATCTCCGCAAAAACTTACTGACGAAGCAGAAATATTTTTACCGTTAAGATTATTTATTTGAGGTACAGGATAAATCACAGATGCATAATCTCCTTTTTATATTTTTCAATAAGTTTATTATTTATTTCATCTCCGCCATCAACATTTGCACTGCAGAAATGGTCAGGATAACAACCTTTTTTAGTACAATTTTCTACCGCTTGGGCTACAACTGCATTCAGAATCAGTGCACCTGCAACTGTTGAAGTGGCACAGATTTTACCGTCAATGCCTTCAACCTCAACACAGGCGTCACCAACTTCACCGCAATTATCAAGAACAATATCACAAATTTCACAAAGACGTTTGCCGCTACAATGACGTGATGGCCCTGAATTTGTATGATTAAGACTTGTTAAGGCAATTGTTTTTACTCCTTTTTCTTTACACAAAAGAGCCATATCAATAACTACGCCATTTCTTCCGGAGTTTGAAATAATAACAACTACATCTTGGGAAGAGATTTTGTAATCTTCAAAAATACTTTGTGCAAGTCCTTCTTTACGCTCCGCAAGTGTACTGCCCGAAGCATCAATATGAAGCATAAGCTCATCTATCAATATAGGCTGAATATTCAAAAGTCCACCTGCTCTGTAAAAAAGCTCTTCACTGAGCATATGGGAATGACCTGTACCGAAAAGAAATATTTTTTTGCCATTTAATATTGCCTGAGCAAAAAGCTTCGCGGCATCTTCAATATTCTTTGAACAATTATTTTCAATTTGTTCAATAACCTTCTTTGTTTTTTCTATATATTCCTGATACTTTTTCATTATAGCTCCATCGCCGCCTTTATTGCCCCTTCATATGGCGGAACAGAAAGAATTTCTGCTTTTATATGAGGACAAAAAGATTTTATTTTATTAACAAATGCTTCTTTAAAAAGCACACTGTTGCAAAGCACACCGCCATAAAGCCCAAGAATTGATATCTCACCCAATTCATCATAAAGAGCCTTGAACGTACAGGCAAACGCCTCTGCCTGTTTTAATATAATATCACGGCATATTCCACAGCCTTTATTTGCACAATCGTCTACATTCTTTGCAAAGCCTGCAATATAATCTTTGTTACAATCAGGTGAATATACCTTTGAAATAATATTTCTTAAATCCTGTTCGCCAAAATAAGATAATGCACCACTGACTAACTGTGCTTGTTCATTTTTATCCCACAAAGCACAAGCAACCTTAAGACCTTCAACCGCTATTGAATAAGCAGAGCCTTCGTCACCTAAAATATGACCCCATCCACCTTTTACAACGATTTTTTTATCTGCCGTTTCACCTATTACCATTGAACCGGTGCCACAAATTGCAACACAGTTGCCTGTTGCACCTTTAAGAGCTACGTAAACGTCACTATTCATAGCAACTTTTTTTGCTTTAATAATACCATCGCATAAAGCGTTCAACGTATCGCTATGTGCTTCATCATCTAAAGCAGAGCAACCAATAAAAGCGGAATAAAACTCCTGAATATTCAAATCGGCATATATTTTTTCTGTAATCTCTTTAAGATTATTCCGGGCATCCTGCATTCCTACTGCATAAAAGTTAATGGTTTTACCTTGCGTTTTATATATTATTTCACCATCTGTATTTGCAACTGCCGCAGTAGTTACGGTACCACCGCCATCTATACCTAAAAAATATTTCAAAGCAATTCTCCTTTGTAATCAGAAATCAGTTCAATGAATTCATAATCTCTTCCGTGGCGTTAAGAATCGTTCTTGCAGTAAACGGACCGGTTGAATTTGTTTCTTCATAATGTCTCCTGCCGTGTCTGTCAGTTACAGGATTAATATATGGCATTTTCTCATTAAGAACAAAATCGTTATCGGGAATAATATAACCGATTTCATCGTTGCAAAGACCCACAACAAAATGATGCTCACAACGATTCATACTTGTTATTACCTTATAATCTGCCTGATTACCTGTTGCAGATTCCTCTGCCGACATAAATTGACCATTCCACAGTTCAGGAAAAAGTTCACCCGGAATAAGGAACAAGCCAACCTGCCTTTTACCCAATTCCATGTAGCCTGTTTCTGTGGCAACAAATGCCTGACTACGTTTTTTACCCCTGTAAATATCATTATTAAGAACCTTCAAAAGCCGTGCAAGAATCAGAACAAAGTTAGACGCTTCAACCTTAACAGGTATGCTTTTTACATTAATTACAGGCTCGATTTTTTCTTCCTGAGTCATACCCGTAACAAGTTCGCCTAAAAGCTTTCCGTAATCGCGGGTATATTTTTCGCAATCAATTTCGTGACGGTAAATTTTTTTGATTTCTTTTGCAGTAATCATACCGCCGATTGCACCATTAATATACACAACCTCTGTGCTTTTATTTGCTTGTTCAATTTCTTTAATCATGTACGCAGGAAAATCGGCACTGACCTGAGTTGTTTTACTGCCAAGAAGCTCGGCATGACAAGCAAAATTCACTAAAACTATATTTTCGCCGTTTTCTGCTTCAAAACGGATTTTTGTTAAATTACTGTCGTAAACGTGTGGCTCACGGTAATCACATTGCAAATCCTCGGTTTTAAGCACACTGTAAAAAAGATTACCGTTTTTTCTGTTCTCATAAGATTTGATAATTACATTGGCAGTTTTTTCTTTGAGATTTTGCATAAAATCTTCATTTCTGCCGCTTTTATAAAACTTTTCGCCCCATAATCCTTGAGTATCTATAGAGGAATGAGAATGAGTTGAACAAATGGAAATTGATTTAAGATGAGGAATTTTACCGCTTTCAATAACGATTTTTCTGATATCGTTAATATCTCTTCGACTAATGCCCACCGCATCCAAAGCACAAATTATAACGGCACCTCTGCCGGTGTTATCGTCAATATAAATGGCACGAGCAAAAATATCATCAAGCACACCTTGTGCTTTATTATTTGAATCGTATCCGGCAATAAAATATTTATTATCGGAAGCATCCTCAGGTGTCAGAACCTCTTTTGCAAAACCACAGGTAAAACATTCTCCTGTTTTATTCTGAAAAAAATCATCTCCGCTAAGCATATATTTATCTGCCTTCTGCGGAACGGTAAAATAGCTTTTTGGCATTAAAGCAATAGCTGCCTTTGCCAATTTTTCTACAACTTTACGTGTCAATGTATCCTTGTTCATATTTTCACCTACCTGATATATATAACGATTATAGTTAGTCGAAACGGTGTAAAATTACACTATTTCGATATCAAATATATGATTTGATATCGAATTTTCTTTGAAAATTCGACTATAATCCTTTCAATGAATGTAATGCAAAATTCAATTTTTGAAAATTATTTTTGCTAAAAGTCGATAAAATCATCTTTTACGAAACGCAACTGCGTTTCGACAAATTACAATCATTATAAAACAAATTAACCTAATTTTAATTATACATATAAGTCTTTTTATTTTCAACAAAAACATTAGTATTGCTTTTTGACAATTTTTAATGTATTATCAAGTTATCATAATAACGGAGGTACCTTTATGCCTTTTATAAGAAAATACGAGGAAAAAGACTATAAAGACGTACAATATGTCTGTCTTCACTGCGAAGACGGTCCCGAAGACCCACCAATGTTACAAGAGTTTGTGTTGCACACATTCTGCGACTATTACATTGACCACGAGCCACAAAATATTTTTGTTCTTGACGATGATAACGGCAAAGCAGTCGGCTACGTTATCTGTGCAGAAAATTACGATGCATACAAAAAGATTTTTGACGATGAATACCTTGAGCTTAATAAACCTTTAGATGAAGGTCTTTATAACTGGGCAGTTCACTCAACAGATTTACAAAAAAAATATAAAGAAGATTACCCTGCTCACCTTCACATTGACCTTACTCCGCCATATCACAGAAAAGGCTACGGCTCACAGCTTATAAACACTCTTTGTGACCATCTGAAAGCTAAAGGCGTAAAAGGCGTTATGCTTACAGTCGGCTCCAAAAACGTTAACGCCATAAATTTTTACAAAAAATGTGGCTTCACTCTCATTGAACAGGATGGAGACGACGTTGCCTTCGGAATTAAATTAAACTGACCTGACAAATCGGGACTCTTTCTGAGTCCTGATTTTTATTTTTTAAAAATATACTCTCTTTTTATTCAACAAAGCATCCACATTTTGTTGAATGTTTTTAAAACATAAAAAATTCATAATATTTCTATTGACTTTATACCATTATATCTTTAAAATCCAAATATATTTAAAAATATAAAACAAGGAGATCAATATGGGTATACCTTGCAAATATCTTTCACAAATTAAGCCTTTATCTTTGGCGACCGACCTTGAATGTGAAAAAAATTGGTTACATTTTTATGGTGATATGCCTGAAAATTTAGAATATCATCAGGGCTCAATATATGATATGTTTTACGATGCAGTACGAGCATATCCAAAAAGCCTTGCAATGGAATATTTCGACGTAGAGTTTACTTACAGAGATTTAAGTGAACGAATTGAAGAAGTTGCTCAGGCTCTTTTGGGACTTGATGTTGTAGCTAACGAAAGCGTTACAATCTGTATGCCTAATATCCCCGAAGCTATTTTCCTTATTTATGCCATCAATAAAATCGGTGCAGTTTGCAACGTTATACATCCGTTAAGTGACCATGATGATATTGTAAACGCCGTTGAGTCAACTCAGTCCTCTCTTGTTTTTACAACGGACGTATCTGCACTTAAGGTTGATGGCGTAAAAGCAAAAGTTGTTGTGTGTGAAGTAAGCAATTCTATGAAACCTCTTCTCAGAACTGCATACAACCTTAAAAACAGAAAAGCACTTAAATATCCTTCTCATTTTATAAAATGGAAAGACTTTCTTAATATGAGCGTTGCTTATGGTCCTATTGTAAAACGCACAAAAGATGACCCTGCAGTAATAATTTACAGTGGCGGCACAACAGGTAAATCAAAAGGCATTGTGCTTTCTAACCTTTGTTTTAATTCCCTTGCAACACAGTGTTATGCCGTTTGTAAAGAAGCCAGACCAGGTAACTCTATCCTTTCTGCCTTGCCAATCTTCCACGGCTTTGGCTTATGCGTAAGTATTCACGTGCCTCTCACTTTGGGATTAAAATGCATCCTTCTTCCAAAAATCAGTGTCGGCGACCTCAATAACACAATAAAAAAGAAAAAGCCTAATTTATTACCTGCAATTCCAACAATGCTTAAGGCAATGACTAACAACCCACCTCTCGGTCCAGACAGCCTTAGCAGTGTTAAGGTTATTCTTTCCGGCGGTGACTACTTAACCGACGACGTGCGCGAAAAAGTTCTTGATTACTTTAAAGAATGTGGCTCCGATGCACATATTCAGGTAGGCTATGGTCTTTCTGAAGCAACTGCCTTTATTGCCGCCACAAGCGAAACAATAGAAGAAACCGATAACTTAGGCATTCCAAACCCTGATAATATTATAAAAATATGCGACCCTGAAACAAACGAAGAATTAAAAAGCGGTGAAATTGGTGAAATCTGTGTCAACGCTCCTACTGTTATGATGGGTTACCTTAATGAGCCCGAAGAAACTGCAAATGCTTTGCGTGTTCATAAGGACGGTTGCACCTGGCTTCACACCGGTGACCTTGGATTTTTTGATGAAAACGGCGTTTTGCATTTCACATCTCGTCTTAAAAGAATGATTATCTCTAACGGCTACAATATTTATCCTACAGAATTAGAAAATATTATAAACAAATGCCGTTACGTTGCATCAAGCGTTGTTGTAGGTGTAAAAGATAAAGTGCGTCAAGAAGCACCAAAAGCAGTTATCGTTCTTAAAAAAGGTGTGCAACGTACTGCTGAAATTGAAAAAGAAATCTCTGATTTCTGCAAAACACACATTGCAAAAAATGCTCAACCTGCAGAAATTGAATTTACAGATGCTTTGCCAACAACAAAAATCGGTAAAGTCAATTACCGTGAATTTGAAAACAAAAACGATTCAGATAAAGCGACTGAATAATAATTTTTCAGGATTCTCTTCAGAGAATCCTGAATTTTTTATTGATTTTATTGATTTTTTATACTATTATTAAAACACAAAATTATTTGAGGTGAAATTATGGCATACGCATCAGCATTCTGGGCAGAACTTACTTCAATTATTATGAGTATCATTATGTCCTTCGGTCTTACATTCGGTATTTTTACACCAAACGACACAACAACTGCCGCAGATTACTACAACGGCAACATCAAAAACGTTATTTTTATGATTGGTGACGGTATGGGCGCCAACCATCTTGAAAAAACAAAGAAAGAAAAAAATATCTCTCTTGCTATGGAAGACGTTGACGCAAGAGGCTCATCAAAAACACGTTCACTTTCAAACGCTGTTACAGACAGTGCCGCAGGCGGTACTGCACTTTCAACAGGTGAAAGAACATCTAATGGTGCAATCGGTGTTTATATGACAGACCTTACTGCAACATTCTCTTATCCAAAAAATATTACAGAACTTTGTATCGAAAAAGGTATGCTCACAGGTGTTGTTACCACAGATGAAACATCAGGTGCTACTCCATCTGCATTCTCCGCTCACGAAAGCGACAGAGGCAGAGCAGAAGAAATTTCTATGGACCAACTCAACTCCGATATCAACTTAATCTGGGGTACAGAAAATGGTTACGTTACAAAAGCAGAGGCAGAAGTTAACGGCTTTGACTACGTTTCTACTTATGACGAAATGATGGCTCTTCCTGAAGGTGGCAGAAGCTTCGCACAGTTCAATAACATTTTGTGGTCACTTGAACAAAGCGATAGCGAAACTCCGACTCTTGAACAAATGACAATGAAAGCAATTGATATACTTGATGATACAGACGACGGTTTCTTCCTTATGGTTGAGGGCGCACACATTGATAAGCACTCTCACAGTAACGACGATGAAGCTATGATGGAAGCAATGCAGAGCTTTGATAACACAATTGAATCAGTTCTTGAATACGCAAGAAACGATGGCGAAACACTTGTTATTATTACTGCAGACCATGAAACAGGAGCAATCACCTTAGACGGTGACAACTACGTATTTACAAGCGGTTCACACTCAGCGGCAAACGTTCCTGTTCTTGTATACGGTTCAGACAAATTTATTAACAGTGGCGAAATACTCAATAACTACGAGCTTCCAATCAGAGTTGCATATACCTTAGGCTTTACTGAAGACCAGTTCCCATATGAAGTGAAAATGTAAATTATAAAAAGAAGGCTTCACGAAAGCCTTCTTTTTTTTACAAATACCATACAAATTTTAAGATTAAAATTTCAAGAACAAATCGTTCAACAATTATGTAATACTTTAAATTCATTGACATTTCCTATATAAAACAATATAATCCACTTATAGAGTGTTTTTTGTTGAAAAATCGAACTAAAACAAAAAAAGGGTTAAAAAAATGAAAAAGTTACCGGCTATTTTAATGGCAATTACAATGTGATTTTCACTGTAGTTATTGCTTCTGCAAAAACATATTCAGGTGCCGGATTTGATATCGACATTAACATTAGTGGTGATTGGGAACAAAACTATACTCTCAATTATTTTAACTTTGAAAGTAATAAGGGTACCTTGGTTGATATATGAGTTTATTCAGAAGATAAAAACGGCGGCAACAATACAATATTCATTGTTATTGGCGTTGTTGTACAAATTGTTCTTGACAAAAAGAAGAAACAAGTAAAAAAAATAATTTTCTTGTTCAAAAAGAAACAGAGAGAGTAAACTAGAGATTTACAGCTGATAACCTCTGTTTTTCTCTCCCTTATAAATTGCTTTTATTTTATCAAAGTAAAATTTCTTTGTCTTGCTTTCATAACAAATTTCAAAAAAATTAAAATTTTTTTGAAATTTGTAAAACCGAATGTAAAGTCACCGCATCTTATAGGTGTAAGGCAAACAAAAAGTTTCCTTTACATATCAGTTTTTTAAAAAACGAAAAATTTAAATTAGGAGAAATTTTTATGAAAAAATTATTAGCAATTTTAATGACAATTACAATGTGCTTCTCTTTTGTAGTTGTTGCATCCGCAGAGAACTTCTCAGCTCATGGTTACGAAATTGATGTTAAACTCGATGGTGATTGGTTCGCTATGGCAGTACCGTTCGGATACAATTTTGAAAGTAAAAACGGTACAAATTTATATATCGAAGGAACTAACAAAGATAAAGCCACATATATGGGTTCCCTTGATAAATTTCACGAGTCCATAATAGCTAAATTAAAAAGAAATTTTAACATTGAAGATGGTTCTGATGCTCTTCACGAAATACAAATTGATGGTTGTCCTGCTGTCATGGCAGAAGGAATCATCGCAGACCGCAATGAAACAATAATTATTGTTCGCTCAGATGAATATGTTTATGAAATCAGAATTGTAGATTCAGGCAACAATAATGCAGAATGCTTATCTCTTCTTGATTCTGTTTTAAATATGGAACTTAACGTGCCTCCTGAAAGCGAAGAAACTGAAATTGAATACGGCGAAGAATCAGAAGTATACGAAGAAACTGAAGACAACAACAGTGACGAAAATACAGACGAAAACTACAAAGATACTGTATCCGAAAACATAGAAGACGAAGATAAAAACGAGAATAAAGATAAAGATGACAACAACATCGTTCTTATCGTCGGTGCAGGTGCAGGTGTAGCAATCGCGGCAATTGCCGGTGTTTCTGTTGTTCTTATCAAAAAGAAAAAATAATTAATTTTATTTTTAAAAATTAACCGAGTGTCTGCGGACACTCGGTTGTTTTATATAATTGACTTTTTATAATATTGATAATATAATTCAATTATAAAAATATTTCATTAAAAATTCTGTTCACTGCAAAAAGGAGTTAAAGAAATGAAAAAATTACTGGCTATTTTAATGGCAATTACAATGTGCTTTTCACTGGTAGTTGTTGCTTCTGCAAAAACATATTCAGGTGCCGGTTTTGACATTGATATATCCATTGATGGTGATTGGGAAGAAGACTATGGTCTTAATTATTTTAGCTTTGAGAGTGATAAAGGCTCATGGGTTGATATCTGGGTTTATACAGAAGAAGAATTTCAGAATGAAGGCTACGACACTGTTAAAGAATATTTCGACGAAATAAGCGAAGAAGCACAAAATAACTGCTCAAAGCATTCCGGTAAAGGCGATTGTAATTACAAAGAAACCAAAATCGACGGTTATCCTGCATTTATTTTTGAAGAAATTTACGATAATGACTCTCGTACATTATTTTGTGTTTGCACAGATACTCATCTTTATGAAATTGAATTAGAAGGCTTCGGCGAAGATGATGAATACGCAGCTCTTAGTAATGCTATTTCAAATATAAATTTTAATAATGATTTTACTACCCAAGCACCGATAAAAGACGACGAGCCAATTGAAGATGAAGAATCCACAGAAAACGGAAACACAACCAAAAACGAAACATCAAAAGAAAACTCTGCAAATAAAAACGAAAATGAAGAAGATAAAAACCACGGAAATAACACTGTTATCATTATTGTTGCAGTAGTTGCAGGCGTTGCTATTGTCGGTGTCGTTGTGGTTGTTATTCTGCGCAAGAAAAAAATAATTAAAAAATAAACCATATTCTCAACAATAATCCCCTCTGCATGAAAAACACAGAGGAGATTTATCTATTACTCATACCATTTAAAATTCATTGACTTTTCATAATTTGAATAATATAATTTATTTATGGTATTTTTTGTCGAAATTCCGAACTTCCACAAAAAATTTACCACAAAACTAAAAAATAGGGGTAAAATATTATGAAAAAATTGTTAGCTGTTTTAATGGCAATTACAATGTGCTTTTCACTTGTAGTTATTGCATCTGCGGAAACATATTCAGGTACCGGATTTGACATTGATATTCCTGATTACGTTGATGGTGAATGGGAGGAAGATTGGGAGTATAATTTATTTGGTCTTGAAACCGATTACTCTTTCTTAGACATTTGGGTTTATACAGATGAAGATTTTGATGATGACGACTTTTATGACGGTATTGAGGATTATTATGACGACATAAAAGCTGATGTATATGAAGAATCCTTAGAATTTGATGATGTGAGCTATAAGGAACTCTCTATCAGCGGTTATGACGCTTTCTTTTATACCGAACTTTATGAAGAAGAGTATTATTTCTGTGCATATTATATTTTTACAGGCAACTATCTTTATGAAATAGAAATTGATGTAGATGAAAATATCGATGAATATAATTATCTTATGGAATCAGTTGAGGATATGACTATCTACGGCGATATCGTAGATGATGATTACGAATCTGACGACGAAGAGCCAATTGAAGACGAAGAACCAATTGAAGACGAAGATAAAGACGATAAAGACGATAAAGACGAAGACGACAAGGACGACAAAAAAGATAAAGACGATAAAGACGAAGAAGAAGAAAAGGATAAAAACGACAAAAAAGATAGCGAAAACAATAACGGTACAATTATCATCATTGTTGCAATAATTGCAGGCGTTGTTATTCTCGGCACAGTTGCAATCATTGTTTTTGGTAAGAAAAAGAAATAATTAATTAAAAATTAATTGTGTTCGGAACAAAAAATCCCTCTGTGTACAAAACACAGAGGGATTTTGTTATATAAAACAAAATTATATACGCTAATTACCGACCATTTAATGAAACAGATAATCTTTCATATCATAGCTTTTCCGAAAATTTTAAATTCTTCAGTCCTTAATTTCAACCATTTGATGAATGTCAACCTCAGGAACAAAAAATTGTGCTCTTCCGTCAACAAAATCAAAACTCAATTCTTCGCCTGACGGAACAAGAATGATTTTTGAAGGCTTTGTGTTACATTTCACACTGCATTTAACGTTATAAAGAGGAACTGTATCTTCAATAACCTCTGTATTTATGCCACGTACGGTTGTATGTGCAAAAAGAATATGAAGAATATTTCTGTTCTCCTTCTCTTGCTTTGCATACGTAACAACTGCCCTATCGGGAATATCTGCATAAACAGTTGCGTCATCATTCATTAACCTTTCAACAGCATAATTGAAAAGTTCTTTAAAACAAAGATGACCGTGATTGGCGTATGCCGAAAAAATATCCCAACCGATATAAGCAATATTACCGTTGATTACTGCACCCGGGAAACTTTTTTCAGGATTATTTGGAGTATGAACGTGTGAGCAAAAATGTTCTGAAGTTCTGTTAAAATACGGATTCTGCATATAAGCAATAACTTCACCGTTTTTAACCTCAAAATTATTAAAATCACATCGCATTACGTATTCTGTTTTACCGTTAACTGTTTCAAAAGCAGGGATAAAGTACGTGGGATTAAGTTCATTTTTGCCTTTATATTCTGCTCCAAAATCAAGAATAAATTTACCGTCGTTTACAATAGCATCACCGCTAGCAAGTATTTTGCCGCCATTTTTTGCAAAAGTCTTGATTTTTTCTGCCATTTCTGCAGAATAACCTGAAACGTCAGGAAGAATAAGAAGTTTATAAGCAGATAAATCTGCTTTTTCATCAATAAAATTGTAAAGAAAATGCTTTTCAAGAAGCATTCTGTTTGCACCGATATCTGCTCTTGTATCTCTGTTGCCGGATGTGGCTTCTGCACTTAAAACTGCAATATCCGCAACGTTAACTGCACCGTTTAACCACGGTTCTTTTTCTTCAATTAAAGAATAAGCCTTGCCTATAAGGTTATAGGTTGCCATATTCATTTCAGAAAGCGGATGCATCTGGTCACCGATTGAACAACCGGCACCATTTGCAACACTTAAGGCAGTTTCATAAATAAGTGCATTGGGATGCTTGTAGCCGCCAAACTCACCCCAGCTGTGATGGAATTTACCTGTCATACCAAGAAAATCAGTATCCTCTAGAGTACGCACGTAAGCTGCAGAAAGCGGAAAATGGTCGTAACCCCAACCGCCTGTGGGCAAACTTTCAAGCTCAAGATGAGTATTTGAGTCAATGTAGCGATAATCACCTTTAGGAATATGACCACTATTATGAAAAATTGTTGCAGTTGCACTGTACTTTCTTACTGCTTTATTTGTTTGCTCAAGGTATTTGTTAAATACTGATTGGGCAAATTCGTTCATTTGCTCATCATTTTCCATATCTATACCAAGTGCTTTCATATCACTTACACATTTTTCGCAATAGCAAATTCGCGGAGCAATAATATCAAGGAAAATTCCACAAGGGTTATATTTTACCATAACCTCTTCAATTTGCTTGCAAAGAAAATCAAGGTAGCCTGTATTAAAACACAGAAGATGAAAATGCACTTCTTTTTCGTATTCAAGCTGTTCTTCTTTATCAAGAGTATGACGGTGACGCCATTCAGGACATTTAACATATTCTTTTTCGTCATAGCCTGCAGAAATATAAACAGGAGCATTAACGCCAATTTCTTTACAGGCTTCAAGTTGAGCTCCCAGTAAATCAAAGTTTAATTGAGGATGCATCCGGTTAACCTCGGTAGGATGATAGGACCAACCGTGATGACACTTTGAAAATACAGTAATTGAATCAACGTGCCCCGCCTTTAAGGCTTTTTGAAATTGTTCCTTTGAAAAATTGTTGCCAACAGGCACAAATTCGCTGGTGTGAAAATCAAGATGAACTTGTCTTTTTCTGAACATAACATCATCCCCTAAAAAATAAACTATAAAAACATTATAAATTAGATATAAACAGATTGCAAGGCATTCGATATTCAGGTAAAGGAAAAAACAAAAAGAGCGTAAGGCAAGAATTAATAAAATCAGATAAATCCATACCTTACGCATCTTTAATTACTTATTTTTTAATTTATGCCACAAGCCATTTATATTTTTCAACACTGTAAAGAGGAATAAACGGCACCATAATCGGAACTGTTTTAACATATTTTTGATATTCAGGGTCATTGCCATAATTTTTATTCTGTCGAATTTCAAGACGTCGAGCTCCGCTGAACATAACAAAAATAATTCCAATGTAGCCTACTGCAACAATAATCCATTGCCATCCCGAAATAGCAGTTATACCTGAAATAACTACACCTGTCCAAAAAATCATTTCACCAAGATAGTTGGGGCAACGAACAATTTTGTAGAGCCCTGTATCAACAAAACGACGAGGATTAACCTTTTTAGCCTTATTTTTTTGAATATCTGCAACAGATTCAATAGCAAGACCCAAAAGCATAACTGCCGCACCGATGTAAACAAAGGCGTTATCACTTGATGCATTATGTAAACGGTAGAAGACACCTGACACCTGAGTAACATAAAGAAGAGCACAAGTAACCCAAATAGCAATTTTAACACCAAAGGGAACGGTTTTGCCGTCCTTAATTTCGCCCTTCATATTCTTTTTGTAAGAGTTATCACCAATCTCGCGAGAAACAAGGTAACCACCAAGCCTACAACCATAAATAATAAAAAGAACGCAACATATAATTGTGCCGATTGTTAATTGCTTACCGTAAAGGAGCATCATAAGTACACCTTCACCCGCGATAGAAAAACCATACCCGATTGATATAAACCAAACGTAATTTTTAAATCCTATTGAGCTAATCAGCATAGCTGCAATAAATAGCCACAATAACTCAAGAGAAAAAACCATAAAATACCTTCCTTTTCATTTAAAATTAACTTTTTTTTATATTATATTTAAACAAAGATTTAATGTCAATAAAAAGGACATGAAAGACCTTTGAGGTATTTTGCTTTTCGATACGACAAAAAATTTTAAAAATTTTTTAAAAAATATGTTGACAAATCCGTTTCTCGGTGGTATAGTATATAAGCACTTGCGAGAGTGGCGGAATCGGCAGACGCGCACGTTTGAGGGGCGTGTGGTAATCCCGTACGGGTTCAAGTCCCGTCTCTCGCACCAAGACCTTGGTTATTTGACCAAGGTCTTTTTTCTTTGTCTTTCCCTTGCCAAAATGCGATTGAACCCTTAAATATCAAGAACTTTTGCGAAACAAACTTTCATATCCTATGTGCTTTTCGCAAGGACTTTCCTAAGGGGAAAATAATCATTCTCGGCACTCGAATGGCACCTTCGGGCACTCAGGAGCCGAAGAAATAATAAAAAGATTTGCTTAAGCTAATTAATTTTGCAAATGTGTTGATTTTATCAATTAATAGTGCTATAATACAAACAAATGTTCGCTCAGGGTGATGTATCGAACAAAATCGTACATTATTTATGACTTATGGTTTTATTGAAAATAACGCAATTTTATGGTATTAAATATATTATTAAAAAGGAGTGAGTGGATTTGACCGAAATTAACGAAACATATTTAAAAAACTTAATAAAAATGTCTCGTGAATACACAAATGAGGAAATTGAGGCTACACTAATTGAGTATGTTTGCAGGGAAAAAAACTCTCACTTTTATTATTGTTCTGATTTTGATGGTTACAGAGATTTAATAAATGATGAATTGTTAAATACATTTTCTAAAATAAATCTCCCCCTAGATATAGAGTTGTTTGTTGAATTTTTCGAGGCTCTTTTAGATAGAAATAACATAGAAGAGAATGGTATTGTTTTTACACCAAAATATATAGCAGAACACATAGTAAAAAACACTCTACAACTCTCTCGTAACATTAACATAATTGACCCTGGATGTGGCTGTGGTATTTTTCTTGTTTCTGCTGCTGAATATATACATAAAAACACTAATTTATCTTATGTTGAAATATTTAACAAGCATATCTTTGGCATAGATATCGTTCACGAAAATGCTCGTAGATGCAAATTAATACTAAATTTGTTTGTTGTTTTAAACGATGAAAGCAACTCTAACTTACACCCTAATATTGCTTGTTGCGATAGTTTAAAATCAAATTGGTGTCAGCTCTTTAATGTTCAATCCTTTGATTACATAATAGGTAATCCCCCATATGTTAATACTCATGATATGAACAAAGAAACTGCAACTTTTTTAAAAAAGACTTTTTCTACCACACAGCAGGGCGTTTATAATATTTTCTATGCGTTTATTGAACATGCTATGTCGTTTTTAGACCAGCAAGGTTGTTTAGGATATATTATTCCCAACAACTTTCTTACCATTAAATCTGCTCAAAACCTGAGAGAATTTCTCACATTCAATAAGTATATTCATCGTATAATTGATTTCGCAGATAATATGGTATTTAAACCAGTTAGAACATACAATGCTATACTTTTCTTAGATAAACAAGAAAAAGAATGTTTTGAATATGCCGTTTTAGATAAATGTGATGATATTAATAATAAATTAAACACATTAACATTTGAAACTATGCTAACTGATAAGTTAGATAAAAATGGATGGAAACTCGTAAGCAAAACAATTCTAAAAAACTTAGATAAAATAGAATCCCAATTCTATAACATTTCCGATTTTATAAGAACTGGTATTGCAACTTTGCGTGACGAGATATATATGGTAAACCGTGATGATAACGGATTTTACAAAAACATTGATGGTGTCTCATTTCGAATAGAATCAGATATAGTTAAACGTTTGTATAAAGTACCAGACCTGAAAAATTGTAATGATATTGATGAGTGTTGTAGATACATAATCTTCCCTTACAAGAAAACGAATACTACTTTTGAAATAATTCCAGAGAATGAATTTAAAAACAGTTTTCCGCAAGCGTATGAGTATTTATGTCAACAAAAAGAAAGTTTATCTCAAAGAGATAAAGGAAAACCCAATACTGTGGCTTGGTACGCTTACGGTAGAACTCAAGGCTTGAATAAATATGGGGAAAAAATATTATTTCCAACGTTCGCTGGATACCCGAGATTCACTCTTATACGAGATTCATCTGCTTTATTCTGTAATGGATATGCTATTTTTGAAAACGACTATATTGAATTATCACTATTAGTAAAAATTTTAAATTCAGATGTAATGCAATACTACATAACAAATACCAGCTATGCTATTGAAGGTGGGTATTATTGCTATCAAAAAAAGTATATTGAGAAATTCTCTATACCAATGTTTTCAGACGAAGAAATAGATAAAATTAATAGTATGTCTAACGAACAATTTAATCGTTTCCTTATAAATAAATATGGAATAAATATCAACTAAGTTTTCAAAAAACATATACAAAAATCACTCTTCCTGCTATAATGATGTAAAAAGTTGTAGCAGGAGGTATTTTTGTGGCTTTTATTGACGAACAATTATTCGAATTCAGAACACTGATTGAAGACTCCATTATAACTGGCGGTACAAAAGGAAAAGAATCTATGATTCGCTCTTCTGCCCCTATTAATTTGATACACGATGCTGTAAAAGCAGAATTGTTAGACAGAGGAGTTAATGAGTATAATATATATCCTCACTTTGGTCAAACTAAACCAGAAATAAAACTAGCTGGTTTTCTCAAACAAAAAGACCAAGATATTTGTGTTATCCCCTCTAACATTAATAAAACTCCAACAACAATTACTTGGGGTCCTATGGCTTTTCAAAACAAACGAGACCCATATGGATATGAATATTCCCAAAACACATTAGTAATAAATGTTCGTAGTCAAATGAGTAGTATAGCGAAAAATTCTGACACACTTTTCGAAAGAACTTTTGCAGAAGCTCAAAATTTACATATGAGATATCCTAATATTGTTCTTGGAGAGGTATATCTTATTCCCACACACGAATATGATGATATTGCAGTAGCTAATAATGAGGTTGCCTTTAAAACACATCAAACAGATATTGAAAAATACATTAGCTTCTTTGATTCAATTAACAATAGACAACTAGGTCAACCTGATTATATGTATGAACGCTGTGCCTTACTTATTGTTGATTTTGACGCAAGAAGACCACGCTTATTTAGAAACAGCAGAGAATTAAAAGATGCTGGTCTCATAAGCAGAAACTTTGAAATAGAATATTCAACACTTAGTTTCGATGGTTTCGCTGATGATATATTAGATGTTTATGCACAGAGATTTAACATAAATAATCTTTTTTAATAACCGAACTTACTTCCCGTATCTATCCCAAAATAAGGATAGATACGGGAAGTTTTTTTATGGACTCATACATGGAAAAATCTTAAACTGCAACATTATACAAAACCAGAATATTATATCTTAAAAAAAGGAGGTTTGTTTGAATGAAACTAATAGAGAATTTGTTCTACGGAAACATATGCCCAAGCGAAAAAGGGCTAACTCGAGGGAGCAAATACTCCCACTTGTTGCAACTAGCAGTAAAGAACGAGGAGAAACTGCATTCCATTCTCTCTCCTCAACAAAAGGAACAATTAGAAAAACTGAAAGAATGTATAATCGATATGAATAACATCTCAGAAAAGGAAGCGTTCATTGATGGTTTCCGACTAGGAATGCAACTAATGGCAGAATCTGTGTACGATAAGTCTAGCGAAATATAACCAGAAGGAGGTATTAACTATGCCAAAAGATATTCAAGTGGTCATAGTAGAGCCACACAAGAATCCTACCATTTCTACAATCAGAACAAAATTGGAAAATCTTCAGGAGGCTGTTGGTGGTCTAATCGAAATCATCAACATTGAAGAAAATATTTGCATTCTCTGCAACGAGGAAGGAAAACTCATTGGCTTAGAAGGTAATCGCAAATTAGGTGATGATATTCTTGTAGGAACTTTCTACGTATGTGGAAGCAATGATGAGGGTGAATTGATTTCATTAACAGATTCACAAATAGAAAAATATATAAAATTCTTTTGGGAACCACAGACATTTACACAAGGTGAAATTGAAAACTCTATTGTGTTCAAATTTATACCTTTTGAAGATTGGGAGGACTTGATATGATTGAGCTTACTTGCAAAAAAGACATTGAAAAATTGAATAAAGCTGACATTCCCTGTGTTTTCAAAACACACATAGAAAAATATTTGGATGAAGTGCTACTGAGATTTGATTGTGAAACCCTTTCAAATTTCGGTAGCATTTTTGTTTTAGAAAATGAAAATGAATTGGAGACATTCTCACCCTCAAAAGCTTCACACTTCATCAACGTTGGATTAGTCACACCAAACAATGAAACGTTCAACATCACACAACTGTTTTTCTTTGAAAAATCATATGCAAAAATCGTTTTTGTGGACGATAGAATAATTGAAAACCATAAAACAAATAAATCAGCAAAGGTGGGATAACAAATGTTGTACTTCTTAGGTGGATTCATTTCCACTTTCGCTCTACTCATAGTCGCAGACAAAACAATAAACAAAAGAAAGGATTGATAATATGTGGATGTGCTTGGCTATAACAACAGCTATGATAGAAGCTTTTCTCTCAGGGGGAGTCTGTGCTGTGAGCCTATATACAGGAAAATCTGCAGTACACAAGAAGGTGCTTAAAAATGATAAAAATAGTAAATCTTGATGATTTGAAGAAAATTCAAGACACAAAGATAGTCACATATCTCGAATTTTTGGTGAGACATATTCTTTTTGAATATTCTGAGGTTTGCAATTCCGACAACATTGAACGCTTTGGAGCAATTTTCTTCATAGAAGATGAAGCAGACTTTGATTTGCACAAGGAAATGGGACTTTCAGCTCCCCTGACAGAGAAACGTTTTGAATACATTGATGTGATTCGTGAGAATTACTACAACGGATTGATAATCCTCGACAACGAAAGGTGCATAAATCTCATAGGTCATAAAATTCATTTCATAAACTATTGGAGGAGTAAAAAATGAAAACAATAAAAGCAAAAATAACAACGGAGCTCATAACGTCCGATGACGGAAAACATACATACGAGGTCATAAAAAGATTGGAAGATGTTGAAGGTGAAAAAGGATGTCTCATCTCCCTATATCCTACAAGATGTAAAGCCAACATTTCTGCTTGTGACTCAACACTAAATCATCTTGTTTCACATATGCAAGAAATGGGACTATGTGAGTTAAGAATAATCAATCTGTTCTCAAAGGTAGTTGATGGCAAATTGAGTGCTAAAGGACTACAGGTTGATGTTGATAACCTGCAATACATTGAATCCATAATGAGTGATAAAAGCTTTGCCGAATACAAATTCATAATAGCTTGGGGCAATTCAATGACAACATCTTTTGCCTGTCAGCGCACAAAAGCAGAAATTTTGAACATATTCAAAAAACATCACCCTAAAGCAAAAGTATATCATATAACAACATCCAATGACACAATAGATGTTGATTTTGCACACCCTCTTTTCTTGGGAATCAGAGCAAATAGCGATAAATGGAAATTGAAAGAAATAACCATAACACCTAAAATGCTTGAACTTCCTAAAAAAGCATAAAAATACAAATGCCACTAATTGAAGCAGAGTCCTTTTTTGGGGGACTCTGCACCATTAGTGGCTAATTTTTTTTGAATTTTTGGTGTAGAAAAATTTTGAAGCTCTGCAAATGACAAATCTGTCCAATTTTTCCTTTTCGGCAGGACTTGACTGCCCAAACGTAGAAAATGAAAAAATCCTTCAAAAATTGATGAAAATGCTTTTCGGCAGGAAAGTACTGCCGAAAAACAATTTGTGCAACTTGCACAATGCCACGATTTTGCATAGGATTGATTTTTGTGCAACTGTGTGTATAATACAGTTGACAAGCAAAAAAATCATAGTTTTCTTGTTAGTCAAATAAAAAAATTGGAGGTAATCGTTATGGAAATAAAACTTCATAACAGTAAACAAGACATCCTTGATAACATAGTCACAGGATTCAAGCCTATAAACATCACAACGGATGAATATTCAGAATATCGTACAATTTCAAATGATGGTTTCATTCTCACAAACAAATGGGTTCTGAAACTAAAAAAGGAAAAAGCTGAAGATTCCTATTCAATTCAGGTTGTTAGCACTTATGTAAAAATACTTTCTTGTTATCAAAACTCAAGTTCAAATGAACGAACCTACAACATTGAAATATACAATGGAAAAGAATATGTTTCTGTCATCCTAAATAGCACAATCCTGACAACTCAAGGATGCAGAGAACTTTTGAAATATGGTTGCATTTTCAATGAGAGTGATAACAAGGTTTTACTTGAATATTTGAGCAATTCAGCTTTTTCTGCTCCAATTAAAAATGTTCACGATACACTCGGATGGGATTGGAAAACAGACCCACCTACCTTTCTTACAAGTAAAGTGATTTCAGCAATAGAATACAACAGTGACTACGTAGGAAGTTTGGATTTGACACCAAAAGGCTCTTTTGAAGCGTGGCTTGAAATGGTAGAACAAGAGGTCAAAAACAATACTAATCTTGAACTTTGTCTTTCGATAGGATTTGCAAGTATTCTTCTTGGATATCTGAATCACTATATGGACTTAGGATGTCTTGTTTTCAATTTCTGCAACAGTTCAAGTAAAGGGAAAACAACTGCCGCAATGCTTATAGCAAGCATATTCGGTAATCCAGAGCTTGAAAAAGGTACAATCGTTTCAATGAATAGCACTAAAAATGCCATAATAGGTTTCGCATCAAGAAGCAACTGCCATACAATTTGCTTTGATGAAGCTTCTTCTTGTGACAGAAAGTTTTTCAGAGAAATTTTGTACCAAATTGCAATAGGAAGCGATAAAAAAAGAGAAAATCCTGACGGAAGTCTAAAAGAGCAAAAAACATTCAATTCCTGTGTAGTTTGCACGTCAGAATTTTCAATCATAGATAGTTCTGCTCCCAATGGTTTACGTACCCGTATTTTTGAATTGAATTTTCCGTTAACAAATAATGCAGAAAATTCAGACAACATAAAGAAATGTGTTTTCCAAAACTACGGCTATGCAGGATTAAAATTTGCAGAATTCATAGTGAATAATAAAACAGATGACATCATCAACGATTACAATCGTTGTGTGGCACATCTTAAAAATTCTCATAAACAATCCGAGCTTACAGAAGGAGAGCTCACAGACAGAATACTTTCAAAACTTGGAGTAATTCTTTTGGCTTCACTTTACGCCAAAAAATGTTTTAATTGGGACTATGATATTAAAAATCACATTGAACAATTACTTTCTATTGAACAATCTGTTGTTTCAGAATCAGATATTTCAGAAAAAGCATTGGAATGTATTTTACAATTTGTAACAAGAAACAATACTCGCTTTTTCTATGAAAAAAAGAGTGATTCAATGCACACATACAATGGAGAATCCATATATGGTGTTGTCTCACAATTGCCATCAAAACCTTCGCATATGAAATTAACAATTCTTAGGTCAGTTGTTGAAGAAATACTTTTAAAAAATGGTTTTGAAAGTCCTAAAACAATATACGAAGGTTGGAAAAGTAACGGTCACCTGATAGCAGGTAAAGACAGACCATATAAAAGGCTAAAGCTTCAAAAAGGCTTGCCTGTTCAGCAATGTTTTGAAATGAATATTGCAATAGTATAAAGAAAGGAGAAAATACGATGAATATTCCATTACAAAAATTAACAGGACTTCTTCCCGAGGGAGAGTATTCAGGCACAATAATTGAAACAAGTGTTTCAAAGGATATGAAATACCTTTGGTTGAAAATAGAGGTAGATGGCACATCCGATGAAATACTCAACATCAGTATGCCTATCAATAGTGTTCTGTTTGATAAATTTGCAAGGTGTTTCGTTGAAAACTCAGATGTTGTAAATACCGATGATTTTGTCAACACAATGATAAAATTCACCTTAAAAGACAGGACATCATCAATCGGAGAAACATTTTCTAAATTTGTGAAAATATCACCAGTTTATGAAGAAACAGAAGAAGCAAATGAAAATAACCGTAATAATTGAAAAATAAAAAAATTTGAATTCCGTTGAAAAAACATCGGAACATAGAAAAATTACAAAAATCTTTGAAAATTGTTCAAAAATAAAATGTCTCTCTTTTGTGTTTGGAAAAATGGAAATATGGAAAAAAGTGCTTTTGAGCAGTAAATCACAATGAAAACGTCAGTGGAAAATTTGGAAATGAAGTGGAAAAAGAGAGACCAAAATGGAAATGAAAAACTGACACTAAAAATGAAAACAACTAAAGTTTGAATATATATTATTCCTTTGAAAGGAGGAAATTATAAAAATGGCTCACATTGAAATAATCGGTGAAGGGAAAAACAAAAAATACAAGGTGATGTACGAACTCCCACCATTGATGGGTGAGAGAAGAAGAAAGTCAAAAACGTTTCCTGTGGGAACACCTAAAAGCGTTGTTGATGCTTTCAAAAGACAGGTTGAAATAGACCTTGCAACAGGTGAATTTGTGAGTGCAAAAGAAATCACACTTGAAAAGTTCACAGAAACAGTCTATTTTCCGACATACACGAAATTTTTGAGTCCTACAACAACCTCAAACTACAGAAAATTATACGAAAGTGGTAAACCATACTGCATAAAAAAGGTTTTTGGGAAATACAAGCTTAAAGATGTCACAAGAAGAATGGTACAAAATTGGGTCAATACTCTTTCTGATAATACAAGTCCTAAAACAGTTCGTAGTTATTTGATGTTTCTTCATTCGATATACAATTCAGCAATAACAGAAGACATCATCAAGCCACATTGCAATCCAACGGAGCATATTAAATTGCCACCTAAAGACACACCACCTATCGAAGCGTACACTATAGAGCAAATAAATAAACTTTTGGAATTGTCAAGAAATGATAACATTTCACATTTGATAATTGCTCTTGGTTCTCTTTCAGGGTTGAGGCGTGGGGAAATGGCTGGACTAAAATGGGAAAATGTGAATATTGATACGGAAAATCCTGAATTGAACATAGTCGAAACAAGGATTGTTGTTGATGGAGAAGAAACAGTAAAATCACCGAAAACAAAAGCAGGAAATAGAGTGATACCAATTCCAAATTTTCTCGCTGAAATTCTTCGTCAAGAAAGATTGAACTACAAAACAAACAAATTGAAATTTGGTAAAGATTTTGTTGATAAAGGCTATGTGATTTCGAAGCCTAACGGAGAACCATACAGACCTGACGGAATCAGTATTCATTACGAGAGATTTATGTATAGGATGGAAAGTGACTACGGAATACCATACAAATCACTTCATAAACTCAGGCATACTTTTGCCTCTCTTTTGATAGACAATGGTGCAAATCCTAAGGTGATTCAAAAGGCATTAGGACATGAAGATATCACTATGACTTTGGGTACCTACGCTCACGCATATGCAAACAGGCAACAGCAAGAGATTGCAAAGTTAGATGAAATAATTACTATTCCAAAAACAGCTTTCTGTTGAGTACAACTGTTCTTGCAGAGATAGAAACATTACACTAAAATTCAGGACACTTCAATGTCACTTACACTCTGAAAAACACTAAAAACAAGAAACATTCGTGTGTTTTTCATCAGTACTTTCCTAAGTGTAAAATCATTAGAATTTTCTTCACTTTTTGAAGAATGCTACCTTCAAGTCCCGTCTCTCGCACCAAGACAGAGTTCACACAACTGTGTGGACTCTGTTTTTTTGTTATGATTTTGACGGGACTTGAACCCGAGAGGGTCTGAGCGTTAAGAAAACAGTCCGGTGGACTGTTTTTAGCGAGGAGCGGGAGACGGGTACCGAAATCCGCAGGATTTGGGTCGCCGAGCGGATAGTATGCAAGGCGTAGCCGCAGCAGACGGCCAGTCCCGTCTCTCGCACCAAACTCCACCTTTTCGAAGGTGGAGTTTTTCTTTATTTTCAGCAGTACTTTCCTACGAAAAAGCAAACCGCAAATCCTTGTATGTTAAGGAATTGCGGTTATTTTTTTATGTTCCGAAAATCTACGTTCCGTCTTTTCGGCAGTACTTCCCTGCTCAAAAGATTATTCAGCATTTCGGTACTTTTAGGGAATTAGTTCCCAAATTAGGCGTATTTAACCAAACAATCAGCACGCTACAATAGGTCATTTTGCACTACAAAACACCCTTCGCATTGTGAAAAACATAGAAAAGAAAAAAATAGTGAAGTTTTTGTCGTTTTTTGTCATATATAAGTGTGGAAGTATGGAAAATAGCAAAAAGTCAAAATAATCCCCTCGTTTATGACAATAGTCCTTTTCATAGGATTAGATTTAGTTGAAATGTAAAAATAAATGTATTATAATGTAATCTGTATAGTTGTATCTAAAGGTCATGATACATAAGGAGATAAAAGTTATGAATTTAAAAGAGTTAACATCAGAAGGTAAAATTGCTTATTTGATTATTCCTATTATGAAAGTTTTGCAAGCTGCAGGCGGTCAGTTGGAGCGTTCTGAAATCAAAGAAAGAATTGCCGATATGGATGACCAAATAGCTGAATATGCTGAATTGGAGAAGAAATCTAAGAAAACAGGCAACACATACAAAGAATTCAATTTTAAATTCAATTTTGCTATTAAAGATTTATATTTCAATGGCTTGTTGACTTATACAGATACATCACCAATTACTTTGACTGAGAAGGGTTTATATCTTGATTTAGATACGCTTGATGTGCAGAAAGATATTATTGAAACATCAAAAATGTATTGGGAAGAATTAAGCAAAAGCAATAAGAAAAACAAGTCAGTTGATGTTACTGATAGTGAGGAAGAAACTCAGGCAGAAGAAAAAATCAAAGATGATTTCAAAGAAATTCTCCTTGCGGCAATTTCAAAAATGTCACCTAAAAAATTCGAAGCATTTTCTAGAGCTTTACTCAACCGTATGGGGGTTGAATTTACAGAAAAAGGTGTTCAAATCAGTAATGACGGTGGAATTGACGGATATGGATATCATATTGATGTAAATGATTTTAGAACAACAAGAGTTGTTATTCAATGTAAAAGATACAATGTTGCACCCGTAAGAGAACCTGAAATCAATCAGTTCTTAGGTGCAATGAATAAGTATCAAGCTGATTATGGTGTATTCATCACTAACGGAAGATTTACTAATGCAGCAAGAGATGCCGCCAGAGAAGGCTCTCCTATTACTTTGATTGATGGCAATGAATTAGTAAGACTGGTAAAACGATATGAACTTTATATCACTCCAGTTCAAACTTATGTGCTAGATGATTTTTATAATACGGAGGAATAATTTTGAGTACACTTTCGTTTATTGAAAAACAAACGATTTGTCGATTGTTTGGGATAACTGATGGTTTTGTATTTAAATATTGGAGCGATAGAGGCGAACACAATAAAAGTACAACTAAAGAATTGATTTTTGAAGCTTGTGGTATAAACATTTTTGAAGATGCAGCTTACAAAGGATTATCTCAACAAAAATGCATTCAGAAAATATGGGATGAATGCAGTCTTCAAACAATTGCAAAACTGTTAAGAACATTATCTGATTATTTTTGTTTTAAGATGGGAACGGATTGGTGGTCAGATCAAGATAATTATGATTATCGAGAGATTGAAAATATAATTGCGAGATTAGAATCTTCAACCATAGTTGAGCTCCCTAAAGAAAATAAAATAAAAAATCTTGAGCTTCTTTTAACGGACATTGAAACAAATCTTCAAAACGACAAACCAGAGTTGGTAATTGACCGACTGCATACATTTGCTTCTGAATACTTGCGAAATTTGTGCCACAAGCACTCCATTGTCACAATTGATAATAAAGGCAATGAATATCCGCTTCATTCACTTGCTGGAATGCTCAAAAAGTGGTATTTAGATAACGATTATTTCGAGTCCGAATTTGCTATTGCTGCTATTCAGAGTTCTATTAACTTGTTTGATAAATTTAACGGCATTCGTAATGACAATAGTGCTGCGCATCCTAATGATTTGCTTTCAAAAGCAGAGGCAGAATATGCTGTTAGAATAATTGCAGATACACTAACTTTTATTGATAAATGTGAAAAAAGCAAAACACAAAAAGTTCAAACCCTTCCTTGGGAGGACGGTATATTATTTATAGCATCTGACGAAGAATTACCTTTCTAATTGTGCTGGAGGATAAAAAATGGCAGAAAAACGAAAATTAGCAAATGCAAAACTTGGAAAAAAAGATGAGTTTTACACACAATTAACTGACATAGAAAAAGAAATGCGTCATTATCGTAAACACTTTAAAGATAAAACCGTTCTTTGCAATTGTGACGATCCATTTGAAAGTAATTTCTTTAAATATTTTGTTTTGAATTTCAATCGTCTTGGATTAAAGAAATTAATTGCGACTTGCTACGCTGGTTCTCCTATTGCAAATCAGCAATTATCGTTATTTGATATTGTAGGCACTGCTGAGCAGAATTCCAATAAACCTTACAAGGCAGTTGTAACAAAAGTTTATGATAAAACTGGCGATGGCGGAGTCGATATGTTTGATGTAGCCGAGTTGTTTAAAACCGGTGAAAATGAACTTACCGAGCTTAAAGGCGATGGAGATTTCAGATCCGAGGAGTGCTTAGAACTTTTGCGTGAAGCTGATATCGTGGTTACAAATCCTCCGTTTTCATTGTTTAGAGAATACGTATCTTTACTTATCGCTTATAAGAAACTTTTTATCATTATTGGTAATCAAAACGCTATAGCTTATAAAGAAATTTTTCCACTACTTCAAAACAACGAACTCTGGTTGGGAGGAGGGTTTTCTGGAAACGTAGGCTTTTTTGAAAGTCCTTATGAAGATAAGGCTGTATCCTCGCAACATAAAAAAGGTTTGATTCGAGTCTCCGGAGTTATGTGGTTCACAAACTTAGATTTGAAAAAGCGACATGAACAATTGATTTTAATTAAGAAATATAATCATGAACAATATCCTAAATACGAGAACTTCAATGCAATAGAAGTATCTAAAACCGCCGATATTCCTTGTGATTACGCTGGTGTAATGGGTGTGCCCATTACATTTATGGACAAATACTGTCCCGACCAATTCAAAATCATTGGCCTGGGTATAACAGATCTCGGTAAATCTATTGGTGTTGGAGACTATGATCGAAAATATAAAACTCCCGCTTCACGTGATGGTACACTCTATTATGTCAAAAATGGAAAAGGTGTCGTCCCTTATGCACGGGTATTAATTCAAAACAAGCATCCCGAGGAGGTCAATTAAATGCCTAGCAAAACAGATCTCGCACTTGCAAATAAGGCTAAAAAGGATGAGTTCTACACTCAACTATCCGATATTGAAAAAGAAATGAGGTACTACCGAAAGCATTTCAAAGGAAAAACAGTTTTTTGTAATTGTGATGATCCATTTGAAAGCAACTTTTTCAAATATTTTGTTTTAAACTTCAATCGACTTGGGTTAAAAAAACTGATTGCTACATGTTATGATTCTTCTCCAATAGCCAATACTCAACTTTCATTGTTTGATATTACTGGTGCAGAAGAAAGCAATCAAAACAAGGCATATAAGGCAGTTGTAACAAAGGTTTATGATAAGACCGGTGATGGTGGCATTGATATGTTTGATGTTGCCGAGCTTTTCAAATCTGGCGAAAATGAACTTAAAGAGCTTAATGGCAATGGCGATTTTCGAAGTGATGAATGTGTTGACCTGCTTAAAGAATCTGATATTGTAGTTACTAACCCTCCATTTTCATTATTCAGAGAATATGTATCCGTACTCATGGAACACAACAAACATTTCATAATTATAGGAAATGTTAATGCAATATCATATAAGGAAATTTTTCCGTTACTTATGAATAACCAGATGTGGATAGGAGCAAGTATTCATTCCGGTGATAGAGCATTTTATGTGCCTGATGATTATCCTTTGAATGCATCCGGATGTGGTATTGACGATGATGGGAAAAAATTCATTCGCGTTAAAGGCGTAAGATGGTATACAAATTTAGATATAAGTCAACGTCACGAAGAAGTTATCCCTATTAAAAGATATACTAGTATTGATTATCCTCGTTATGACAACTATGATGCAATTGAGGTTGGCTGTGTTGCTGACATTCCTTGTGACTATCCGGATATAATGGGTGTACCAATTACATTCATGGATAAATATAATCCTGATCAATTTGAAATCATTGGATTGACACAAGGATGGGATGATTTGCACTCAAAACGATATGGTCAACAAATACAAATATCAAAAACCGGAAAGCAATCAAAGGTTATGAAACTTAATGACGGTCCATCTATCGAAGTATATGAAGCACCTAAAGATAAGACCTATTATGTTGTTGATGATCATATGTATATAAAGATGTATGCCAGAATTTTAATTCGCAATAAGAAACCCGAGGAGGTAGAGAAATGAATATAGAGGAAAGAAAAGTAACAGTCGGTGAAGTCTGCGAAGGTTATTTTAACGATGCCGAGGAGGGTGTCGTTGGTTATGATGAAAGGCTCGATATCAGACCCAAATATCAGCGTGAATTTGTTTACAAAGATGCACAGAGAGATGAAGTTATACGTACAGTTCTTAAGGGTTTACCATTGAATGTTATCTATTGGTGCAAAACCGGTGAAGATACATACGAGGTACTTGACGGACAGCAAAGAACAATATCACTTTGTGAATATGTTGATGGTTCTTTCTCCGTAGACGATAAGTATTTTTACAATCTGCCTGCTGATGTCAAGAAAAAGATTTTGGAGTATCCGTTGTTTGTTTATGTGTGTGACGGAACAGACAGCGAAAAGCTTGACTGGTTCAGAATTATCAATATTGCAGGTGAACAACTTACTGATCAGGAATTGAGAAATGCAGTTTATGCAGGTTCTTGGACTTCAGATGCAAAAAGATATTTCTCAAAAACAGGCTGTGCGGCAGATGCTCTTGCAGGAGATTATTTGAAGGGTTCAAGTATTCGCCAGGAATATCTTGAAACAGCAATTTCATGGGCGGCAAGTGCCGAAGGAAAAACCATTGAAGGCTATATGTCAGCTCATCAGCACGATCCGAGTGCTGTAACACTTTGGAATTATTTCCGTTCGGTGATTGACTGGGTACAAGCCATCTTCCCGAAGAAGCGTAAAGAAATGAAAGGCTTGCCTTGGGGATTGTTTTACAATGATCATGGCAAGCGTACCGACCTTGATCCTAAAACGCTTGAAACTGAAATTCAGCGACTTATGGGTGATGAAGATGTAACAAAGAAATCCGGTATATATGAGTATTTATTGACCGGAGAAGAAAAGAAACTTTCTATTCGTGCCTTTGACCGCCGTGATGCTCTCGCTGCTTATGAAAAGCAAAATCATAAGTGTGCAATCTGTGGCGAAGAATTTGAGTTCGAAGATATGCATGCTGACCACATTAAGGCTTGGTCGAAAGGCGGACATACAACCCCCGAAAATTGTCAAATGCTCTGCCGTGATTGTAATCTGAAAAAAGGAAATCAATAAGGGATCTTTTTTCGCCCACATTCCCTAACTTCCCCACATCCCATCTCTCGCATCAAAAAGGCTATAAAACACAAGGAAAAAGCGTAAATTTTCGTTTTTAATTCGGGCATTTTTAGGGAATTCGTTTTGGGATTTTGAGGGGTTGTGAGAATATTTATTTTGCTTTTCGGCAGGACTTTGTTCCTTGAAAGAAAACATTGATTTTACGTGTTTTGTGAGTTTTCCAGCCCTTCAAGTCCCGTCTCTCGCACAAAAAAAGACATCCAATCGGATGTCTTTTTTATTTTGTGTTCGCAGAATACAACTTCAAATCTTTTAAATTTTCTGCGACTACATTTACACTAATTTTTTAAAAATAGGAATCTTTTTCATACACATGCTAATCAAAAGGCATATACATAATATGGCTAAAGAAAAAATTAAATTAAACGGCAGATTACATAACATATCAATCTCAAAAATGCCGGCTGTTAATCTTAACAACAATCCGTGAATAATATATATACCTAATGTATTCATAGAAACGCAACGTATAAATCGATTCTCCTTATTGAAATTTAAGCAAAGCGCATATATGAATATTACATTAAAGAGTGTGAATATAGAATCATACCCATTCCATACTATATCCCACACCTCATTTTTTATATATCGGGAATGTAAAACACCAATAACAAAAAGGCAAGCGCAAGATACAAGAACTCCGAATGCAGATATTATATTTCGTTTCTTTTTCGATATAGAAAGTACTTTTTCTTTATTTTCTCCAATTATTCCACCAATGCAGAAATACACGAAAGCATAACCATATGATCCACGGAAAGGATTAAACATTGTTACCACAGGCAATTCTATACCATTCTCAAACATATTAGTAAACGGACTCAAAAGCAGAACAATCTCGTTAATAAATTTATAACCAAAGGTCAGAAAAGCACAAATGATTGTAAAAAAGTAAAAAAGTTTTTTATCTTTATCAAAAGCGAGTTTCAACAACGGAAACAGAATATAAATGCAAATCAGTGCGCCGATATACCAGAAAAGATTCATCCCCCATCGAACATCCATATTAAGAATCGGCACAATAACGGTGTTTAACGACAAGCTTTCGCCGGCAATCAGTAAATACAACATCATCAGCAAAAACGACCAGACAAGTACAAGCACTAACAAATGCAAGATTTTTTTAATATGCTTCTTCAAATCAAAAGACTTATTCAGTAACAAATAACCATTAGCAAAAAAGAATAACGGTACGCACGTAGAAAGAATTGTTCTGAAAAAATAGAGCAAGTAATCCACAACAGATCCACTATTCAAAAAATCAAAAGAATACTCCGTAGCATGATAAGATACAACAAAAAATGTTGCCACAGTTTCAATTAAATCAATATGAGTTAATCTGCTTGATTTCAACGATATTTCTTGATCCATTACAATACCCCCAAACATACTGATTTGATTTTATCATTACATAAACCATATGTCAAATAAATCACAGCACCATTCAATATTAATAAAAAGTGCAAAATTTCGCTTGAAATTCAGGCATTTTTCGGGAATTGGTTTTGGAATTTTGAGGCATTATGAGAATATTTATTTTGCTTTTTGGCAGAACTTTGTTACGAAAAAGCAAACCGCAATTCCTTGATTTATAAGGAGTTGCGGTTTTTGTTTTTTAAAAAAATTTATAAAACCAAATGCAAGTTCACTGCATCTTATAGATGTAAGGCAAAAAAACAACATAAAATTTTACTCTTACATATCAGGTTTTTAAAAAATAAAAATTTTTTTAAAATTTATAAAACCAAATGCAAAGTCACTGCATCTTATAAATGTAAGGCAAAAAAACAACGTAAAATTTTGCTCTTACATATCAGGTTTTAAAAAAATAGAAATTTTTTAAAAATTTATAAAACCGAATGCAAGTTCACTGCATCCTATAGGTGTAAGACAAAAACAAGGAGGTCGTAAGAGAGATGAACACATCGTGAAAAATGAAATGATAAAAAAACCGCGAAGTAATCTTTTCTTCATATTTCTTCAGGACTTTTTACAAAACGCAATTCCTGAACACAAGCTAAAGCAAATACAAAAATTAACAAACAAACTAATTTATCAAAATATTCAAAATTAAAGGAGAAATTATCATGGCAAAAAAGAGTAAAAAAATAATCGAATCAATGGATTTTAACAACACAGCACACGCGCAAAGCGTTATTGAGGAATCAACAAAAAAACTTGAAAAAAGTAAGCCTGCACTTATTGTGTCAGCAGTAGCAACTGCGGCATCCTTTCTCAGCATGTGTGTAGCAGATAACGCTACTCTTTCCACATTCCTTATGCTCGCCGCATTTATTGGCTCTATGGTATCTTATATTTTAGGTGGCGGCTTTTCAATAGCACTCCGTGCAGCTAAAAAGGTTGCATTTTTCGGTTGGCTTGTTTTCCCATTCCCAACAGACTTAGTAGTCGGCTTAGTAACATTATTCTTCTCAATCTGGGCATTCTTCTGTTTACCGATAGTTTTTGTTTACATTAATATCCGTCAGCTTAAGAAAAACGTTGCCGAAGCAGAAGAATACATCAAATATTGTGAAGAAGAGGCTATTCGTATGCAGGCTTATGCAAATGCTCCAATCATGAACCCTGCGTATGCTAACGCAGCTCCTGTATATGCTAACGCTCCATACACTAATGCAAACCCTGCATACACTAATGCAGCTTACACAAATCCAAACCCTATGTATGCAAATGCAACACCTGTATATGCAAATACCATCAACAATACACAGGCTTTTAAAAACACCAGTGGAAATCCATGCCCACCACCATTTAAAGCTTAATTCCTTTATAAAAAATACACCTTTCAGACAGAAAAAAGAAGATGCACTCAGGGAGTGCATTTTCTTTTTATATTGATTTATTGTATAAAACCGTGCTATTATTAAATTATTGAATTAAAAAGGTGGTATTGTTTTGGCTGATAGAGAAATTTTAGCGGAGCTTGTGAAAAAAGCACAAGCGGGCGATAAAGCTTCTTTGGAAAAACTTTTTAGCCTTAGCTATAATGATATTTATTACTTTGCTTTAAAAACAACAAAAAACGAAGACCTTGCTTATGATATTACACAAGAGGTTTGTATAGATATATTTAAAAATATATCTACTCTTCAGGACCCCAACACCTTTGTTGCTTGGTCAAAGCGTATCACATACAACCGTTGTGCTATGCATTTCAGAAAAAATCACGATATTATTACAGATGATTCTGATGAAGAAGGCAATATTTTTGACACCATAGAAGATTCAGATAAGGATTTTATTCCTGCAGAAGCCCTTGACCAAGAGGATTTCAGAAAAACGGTTATGGGGATTGTTAATAACCTTCCCGAAGAACAACAAACCGCTGTTTTGCTTTATTATTTTGATGAACTTTCAATTGCTGAAATTGCAAAAATACAAGGTGTTTCTGAAGGAACTGTAAAAAGTCGACTCAACTATGCAAGAAAAGCAATTAAAGCGGCAGTCGAAGAATATGAAGATAAGAATAACATCAAACTCCACTCTTTTGGTATGCTTCCGTTTATGCTTTGGCTTCTCAAAGGCGAAAAATTATCCTTGCCGATTTCTGCAACCGCAAAAGAAACGGCACGCGGGGCTCTGTTTTCATCCGCGGCAGCTACGGCATCCTCTACCGTTGCAACCACAACCGCTTCTGCTGCAGGTAAAGCTATTATCGGAAAAATTGTTGCAATAACACTTGCAACATCTGTTGTTCTCGGTGGTGGCGGATTAGCCTACAAAGTAATTAACGACAAACAAGATAACGAAAAGAGTGCATATTCTGATAATAAAAAAGATTTCGACGACGAAGATGATGATAATGAAAAAAACAACCATAAAGACGATTTTTCATTACTTGAAGAAGAATTTTCGTCTGACGAGCTTTTGATTTTTGATGGTCTTGAAGATAAACAAGCCGAGATACACCATTTCTTTTCCACATCTGCTTTATATTTTGTAACAAAAACAGGAGAAATTTATAATGTTGCAGATACCTCTACCCCTCTTTACACACAGGTAGACCCCGAAAGAATATATAATTTTTATGGTAGCACCACATATGTTGATACTAACAACACGCTTTACTCGGAATTTTTTGATGTAACTAAAGGTTTTGCTGACGTAACAGGAGAAGTTGTTGGCATTTCATCTGCGGGTCTTCTCCATAGCTATGTTTTTATTTTTACAAGAGACAGTAGCGGAATTTTGTATCTATCCATTTACAGCTCTGATAGTGATAATTCAACATACATTAGTAAACATCCGTTATACGCATCATGTGATGGAATAGAATTAGGTAGAGTAAAGGATATAGAAATATCCTATTCTCCCATCTATGATTGGCCGTCTTATGAAATAAAAACAGATGATGCACTTTATTATTGCTCAGAAGGTGCTATGGAAGACAACGAAGACGATAGAGCAATTTTTATCTGTTCACAAGTGGCATCAGATATAACCTTTATTAATGCTCAGCCTGAGTATAATGATAAAACACCATATTTTCACAAAAACAGTGACGAATCTAAAGTATGTTATCTTAACGAAAGCATTTTTGGTTATTCAGAATATTCATTTAACCTACCAACCGACTATACTGCTTCACAAATAGAAAAAATAATAAAGGTAAATGATACTCATATTCTTGCTATATTTTCTGACGGTGATGTGTATTCTATAAATCAAGAGCAATCAATAAAGCTCGATACCCTCTCTGCTCATAACAGGAATGGAAAAGTTAAAGATATTTTTGTTACAAATGAACCCAACGAAAAGGCAAACTTTACAATACTTTTATCAATGACAGATAACCGCCTGTACTACTATTACGCAGAATATTAAACGCTTTAATTAAAACCCTCGTAATACATGGTGAGTAAGAGCTTTTTCCGTCGGTTTTCAGATATTGAAAAAATTCTTACCACAATAGAAGCTTTCAGAGAAACAGAATAATAAAAAAATCTCCCGCAAGTCTTATTAATAAGACCTGTGGGAGAAATTTTTATTTTAGTTTATTCCATCATCAATTTTCTGATTTCCTGAATAAGAACTTTAAAAATAGTTTTTATCATTCTTAAAATCATTTCAAGGGAATCCTCATCCTCTGTATCAACAAAATCTTCAGTTATTTTTTCACCTGAGCCTGAATAACAACCGATATTATTTTCTGTTATAGGATTACCAAAAAAATCTTCTGTCAATTCATGCTCAATTGGAACGCCTGCACCAATAAGTTCAGAACCTTCCACCAACTGATATGCCGTCAAATCATCTTTGCCTCCGACGAAATTCGGAATAATATTTTTTGAATTTATATCAACAACGGGATTTAGTGTATTTCCGTAGCAATTGTTTGTATAAGTATTTTTTGCAGAAAGTTCCTCTTGAAGATTATATAAGATGATGCAACCTTCTTCGGGAAGTATAATATTATTTGCAACAAAACTGTTTGTGAGATATCGCATGTGAAAATCGCCACAATTAACAATTGTATTATTGTAGAAATTAAAATTATCTTCACCGTTGCCTGATGCAATTGCACTTCTTCCGCCATTATCATTTACAGAAAGGCAATATCTAACTGTATTATTTTGTTGCGGACTTTCTTTTGCATTATTACACATAAATCTCATATTATCATGAGAATAGATATACTGATAGGTACAGTTATTTGTGCATGAGTCAAAGTCTACGGACATACCATCGCCAAAATTCTTTTGACCTGCGATTTCGCAATACTGAATTGTACTGTTTTCACTGCCCCAGAACCACATTGCTGCGGTGAAATACAAAATTTCACCGTTTTCATCAACACCTTCGCCCTGACAAGTGTTAATTGCTCTGCAATTTGTAACCAAAGCACCGTCGCATATACCTACAATAACTGCCTCTGCATCCATTTCGTGAAAATAGCAACCTTCAATAAGAAGACCTGTATTATAAATAGGGTCAGCATCTTTTTCTTCGCACCACGGATTTTGCTCATCATTCCATGAACCCCATATCAAAAATCCGTTTGCACAATCGTAAACCTCACAATTTCTTATAGTAAGGTCGTTTACCGCATATCTTGAACGTGCAGGAAGACCTTTTACCATAACTGCCGCTCTTGAAGTTGCCGCACCATTTGACAAATCGTCACGAGTATTCACCTTACCGTTTGGCATACCATGAAAATAAACATTATCAATAGTAATTCCAACAGAAGTTTTATTAAGAGTATCAATCCATATACCGCCACCGTTTGGTGCCACCATCTGAAGATTTGAAACTGTAACGTAGGAACAGTCTATAAGAGTGAGTATTTCATCCTTTTTCTGTGTGGTAAGAATAGGCCTTTCGCCCTCACCGTAAGAAGAGATAACAAAAGGATATTCTTTAGTTCCTTGAATATCGTTTAACTCCACATTAAAATCATACGTTCCGCCGCACTTAAACAAAATTTTTACACCGGCAGTCAGAACCTGTTGACCTGTAAAGCCGCCAACATCCTTCCATGCTTCAGATTCACTTAAACCTGAATTTGAGTTATCACCGTTAACAGAATCAATATAATAAGTTACCTCATCAACTGACTCTGCAGATATAGAAGGAATTGACGAAAAAACAAAAAATACTGAAAGAATCACACATAATAATTTTTTCACTAAAATCACTCCTTACAAACGTATTTTAACACTGCATAATAGCAGAATCAAGTTTTTTCTTATTTAACAGACTTCGTATTTACATAAGCAACAAAAACGATATTGTAATTTTATTTACTTTTATAATTGATTAGCCTATATACGACATTGTATAATCAATACATCACAAGCAGAGGTGAAGATTATGGACAATAAAAAACTTTATATTTTAACATACGACCACGGCGGTTATGTTCTTTGGAAAGACGAGGTTAAACCGCGTCTTTTAAAAATGTTTGATTGGCTTGAAAAATATCCCAAGCTTCGTATCGGTCTTGATTACGAATCCTTTACTTTTGACGAATTTTCCCGTTGCGATTACGAGGTTGTTGCTTTAATCGGCAAGCTTCTTCAAAAATATCCCGGCAAAGTCGGTCTTGGTGCCACAACCTACGGTCAACCACTTGCTCTTACTATAAATGACGAGTCAAATGCTCGTCAGCTTCTTTACGCAGTAAGAACTAACCTGGAATTTTTCAACACAACACCGGATGTATATGCAATTTCGGAATTTGCTTTACATAACCAGACGCCTCAGCTTATTTCACAATGTGGCTACAAGGCGGCAATTCTTCGTTCCCACGTTATGGGCTACGGCTACCCCAAAACCTATGATAGCTCCTGGGGTAACTGGATTGGCAAAGACGGTACGTCTATTCCTGCAGTTCCCACCTACGACACACAAGGTCGCGGCTACAACTGCACAACGGTTGATAACTGGATTCTTTCACGTTGGCCCGTTGATTCAGAATTATATTCCCTTGAAGATTTTGAGAAAATGTACGAAAAATACTCACCTCTTCTTGCTTCAAGATACGATGACCTTACTCAACCTATTGAACAAGTCACCGCACATATTGAAACAAAGGATAATTACGAATATCTTCTTCTTGAAGATATTCCGTCTGTTTACGGCGAGGCAGTTGATGTATACGATACCGAGGATAACGATTTCCACGTACAAATGCCTTGGGGCTACTGCGGTAACGAAATATTCAACGGTTGCCGTCAAGGTGAAGTGAACGCCATTGAGGCAGAAAAGTTAAACGCCTTTTCCCTTCTTCTCGGTGACGATTCTCACGAAAGCAAATCAGAAGAAGCGTGGAAATATATTCTTGCGGCAGAACATCACGACGTTACAATCTGCGGTCTTTTAGACCTTTCAAGAAGATTTATTCCCGAATCTCTAAAATATTCCGCAGACGTTAAAAATTCCTCTTTAAATGTAATTGCCCAAAACTTTGCAACAGAAGATTCTTCATCCTTACTTGTTATAAATCACCACTCATTCCCTGTTGATGAATGGGTAAAGGTAGAAATTACAGAAGATTTAACCGCTTTTGACGGTGAAGATGTTGCAGAATGTGAAATTATTGAATCAAATGGCAAAAAATTGCTTTCTGTTCATGTTCATCTTGCACCATTTGAATTCAAACGCTTTTCACTTAAAAAATCTGAATATAAACAGAATAATCTTTACAGCTTTGATGACAAAGCAAATATTCTTACTACTCCTTGTTACCAAATTAAGTTCACCAAAAACGGTATTGAGTATATCAAGGATTCAGTTACAGATAAGCTTATTGTAAACAATGCTTCTGAAGGTCTTTTCACCGGTAACATTAACGGTACAGATGAAATTTCTCAAGGTGAATGGCAGATTTCTGTTTCTTCACTTTCTGCATCGGCTGTTTATAACGGCACAATCGGTAGTGTTCCTTTTGAGCTTACAATGAATTTTACAGGTAAATCAAAACGAATTGACTGCAAAACAACATGCACCGTCAAAAATGACCTTATCGGCAGAACAGACGTCACTCAAGGCAGACCTGTTCCATTAACGCTTAACGGTCATCACCACGAAGACAAGCTTTGCCTTAACCTTAATGTTTCTCTTGCAAAAGACCGCAAAATGTTCCGTGATTTGCCTTATTCCATCTCGGAATGGAACGGTGCATTAAGAAAAACGGAAAAATATTGGTATCCAAACGATGATATTCTTATTGATACCGAAGTTTCACCCGAAGAATCCTTTAATTCTACCACCTATTACCACGGAATTTATTGGCTCAGTGTTAAGGATAACGAGCAAGGTTTTGCCATTTTCAATAAAGGTTGCATGGGTTGTGCACTTACAGGTAACAATTTACGTATTCCTCTTATTTATTCCAATGAATATATGTGTGGAACACGTATTCTTGATGGCGTTTTTGAAAATGAATTTGCCATTTTCCCTTATGATGCACAAATGACAAACATTACCCTTCACAAAAAAGCCCTTTCTTATGCACTTCCTTTAACATTTAAAATTATTGAAAAAGGCAACGGCACATTAACTGAATTGAAACCTTTTGACATTCAGACACATAACGAAGAGGTAATTCTTACAACTGTTTATCCCGAAAAGGATTATATCCTCGCTCGTTTCTGTAACTATTCAGATAATGAATCAACCGCAAAATTCAGTTCATCCTACGGAACGGTTGAGTGTGAAACCGATTTACTTGGCAACCCAACCAATGCAATTAACGAAAACATTCTCAATTTCCATCCTTGGGAAATCAAGACGGTTAAGATTATTAAAAAGTAACCACAAAACTATAATTGGGCTCCGCCTGAAACTAAAAGTCTTCCGCGATTTTTTCAGATTAATGCAAAACAGAGAAGTTGATAATTTCAACTTCTCTGTTTTTTATTTTCTTTATTGTTCCGTTATTCCCAGATGGATTTTTAGTGAATTGATTTCGGGATTCTATGGCATTATAAAAAATTGTTTTGGTAATGCTTTTATACCAAAATCCTCTCCATACTTTTGTTAGAATTGCGAATTGAAAAAACCATAAATAAGTTCATAATTAAAATGTATATTTGTGTGCTGAAAAGAGGGCAAATTTATGGCAATTTTCAAGTGTAAAATGTGTGGCGGCACATTGGAGATTACAGAAAATCAAAGTCTTGTTACGTGCGAATTCTGTGGTACCAGGCAGACTCTTCCTAAATTTAATGACGAAAGAAAGGTAACACTCTTTACCAGAGCCAACCATCTTCGTTTTAATTGTGAATTTGATAAAGCCGCCGGCGTTTATGAGAGCATAGTAACCGAATTTCTTGATGAGGCAGAAGCATATTGGGGTTTAGTGCTTTGTAAATACGGTATTGAATACGTAGATGATAACAAAGGTAAAAAAATACCTACATGCCACAGAACCTTACCTGTTTCAATTATGGAAGATAAAGACTTTTTTTCTGCTTGTGATTATGCAGATACTTCATCAAAACTTGTGTACAGGGAAGAAGCAAAGGTAATTGATGGCATTCAGAAAAAGATTCTTCAGATTGCTTCAACCGAAAAACCTTATGATATTTTTATATGCTATAAAGAAACTGATGAAAATACAGGTGCACGTACAGAGGATAGTGCCATTGCACAGGATATTTACACTGAGCTTATTAAGGAAGGCTACAAAGTTTTCTTCTCAAGGGTAACGCTCCGTGAAGTTGCAGGCACAGAGTATGAGCCTTACATATATGCCGCACTTTCCAGTGCGAAGGTTATGCTTGCAATCGGTACAAGATTTGAATATTACGATGCTGTCTGGGTAAAAAATGAGTGGTCACGATTCATCTCAATGATGGCAGACGATTCATCAAAAGCACTTATTCCTTGTTACAGAAATATGGATGCCTATGATATACCTAAAGAATTCAAAAATATGCAGGCACTTGATATGGGTGACGTTACCTTTTTTGCCAGCCTTACTACAAACATCAACAGGCTTTTACCTAAGGAAAAGAGTTCCGTTAAAGAAACTGTTGTAATTAATTCAGGCAATGCACAAATACAACCTCTTATCAAAAGAGCATTTATGTTCCTTGAAGATGGTGACTGGAAATCTGCTGATGAATACTGTGAAAAAGTGCTTGATATTGACCCTGAATGTGCACAAGCTTATCTTGGTAAGCTTATGGCAGAATTTAGTATAAATAAAAAAGAATCCCTGAAAAATCTCGAAAAACCTTTCGATAAAAATAACAATTATCAAAAAGCTATCCGCTTTGCTGACGAAAATCTAAAAACCACGCTTACAGGCTATATAGAACACATCAACACCCGAAATGAAAATACCCGTATTGAAGGTGTTTACTGTCAGGCTAAAGCTAAAATGGGGAAAAATACAGAAGAATCTTTGGCAGAAGCAATTACACTTTTTAAATCTATAACGGCTTATAGGGATTCTGCTGCGCTTATTGAGGAATGTATCGAAAAAAAAGAAACTGCAAGAAAAAATAACATTTATGAAAAAGCCGTTTCCAAAATGAATAATAATGACATTTCAAATTATAATTCGGCAATTAAGTTATTCAGAAGCATTTCCGGCTGGAAGGATGCCGATGAACAAATACAAAAATGTCTTAAAGCAATTGAAAAAATCAAAATCCAGGAAGATGAAGAAAACGAAATTAATAATATAGAAGAAAAACGCAATAAAAAGTTTGTTACTATTACTATTTATGTTTTGGCAATCATCTTTATAGTTTTTATTGTCATTTTACCAATAGTAATTATATCTCTTGATACACCAAATAACCAGACTGAATATGACGAAGCAGTTGCATTGATGGAAGACGGATATTATCAAGAGGCACTTTCATCTTTTGAGTCATTAAACGATTATATGGATTGCAGTGCTCAGATAACCGAATGCAAGTATCGACTTGCCATTAACTTTATGGAAAACGAGAAGTATCATGAAGCAATTGCTATTTTTGGTGAGTTGGATGATTATAAAGATAGCAAAGCTCACTTTAGTTCAATTTTAAAAATAATTGCAGTAAAAGATACGATTTCCGCAGGAGAAGATCATACAGTAGGTTTAAAATCCGACGGCACTGTTGTTGCTGTGGGTAATAACGGTTGCGGTCGACGCGACGTAGAAGGTTGGGAAGATATAGTAGCAATTTCTGCAGGAGAATATCATACAGTTGGTTTGAAGTCCGACGGCACTGTTGTTGTCACGGAATATACAGGTAATAACGATTTTTATGAAGGTCAATGCGACGTAGAAGGTTGGACTGATATTGTAGCAATTTCTGCAGGAGGTGGACATACAGTAGGTTTAAAATCCGACGGCACTGTTGTTGCCACGGAATATACAGGTGATTACGAATATTACGGTCAATGCGACGTGGAAGGTTGGGAAGATATTGTAGCAATTTCTGCAGGTACCTGGCATACAGTAGGCTTAAAATCCGACGGCACTGTTGTTGCTGTGGGGTCTAACGGTTACGGTCAATGTGACGTAGAAGGTTGGACTGATATTGTAGCAATTTCTGCAGGAGACTATCATACAGTAGGTTTAAAATCCGACGGTACAGTTGTTGCTGTGGGGGATAACGATTACGGTCGATGCGACGTAGAAGGTTGGACTGGTATTGTAGCAATTTCTGCAGAAAGCTTTCATACAGTAGGTTTAAAATCCGATGGCACTGTTGTTGCTGTGGGGGATAACGGTTACGGTCAACGCGACGTGGAAGGTTGGGAAGATATTGTAGCAATTTCCGCAGGAGACGATCATACAGTAGGTTTAAAATTCGACGGCACTGTTGTTGCCACGGAATATACAGGTTATGACGATTATTATGACGGTCAATGCGACGTAAAAGGTTGGGAAGATATAAAAATCCCTGAAAAATATTAAAATCTTTATTTAATCAGCAGTAAATAAAAAAAGACAGTCTTCTGACTGTCTTTTTTACTATAAAAAATAATTATTTATTACGTTAAATTATTGTGTTTCACTTTTTATTATACCCAAATGGGTTTTCATTGAATTTGTGCCGTGAGCATTGGTTGACTGTGCAGGAATGTATATTACATATTGTGAATCTGTTTCCTCTGCATATTCCAACAATGTTTTGCCTGTTTTATTATATCTGTAGTCAATAGAGCTCATAGTTTTTGAATTTGGTACCAGAAGCACTTCCAAAAGATTGGAATAAGATGAGCCTGTTACTAAAATATTAGGACAATTTTCGTTATTTGTTGTAACAACAGTTTCCTCGTTATCACCGGCCATATAAGCGGCAGAATATGTGGTTCCTCTTCCCCATATATCTTTACCTGATAAATTACCCTTTTCTTTTCTTTCATACTTAAAGGTCATTTCCTTTAATGAAATGTTCAATTCCTCCGGCTCTGATTTTACACTCTGTCCGATTAATCTGTTAAAGCTACCATTAACCACAACCTTTTCAACATTGTAGTCATCTCGTGTCAGAATATTTATTTGAGGATAATCCTCTTTAATTATCTGAGCAATTTCGTTATAAACAAGCATACCGCCTGTAAAATTAACATGATGGTCTGTTGTGTAATAACAATTTTCACCATTCTGATAGCTCTCTGCAAATAAATCGTATGCATCAATAACAATTACGTTTTCGTTTAGATTTGCTTTAAGAACATCCATACTCCAATTGTATATTTCATCGCTTGAGATATAGGTGTCAGGCAGATAGCCTGTCATAATAGCATCTTTACGTGGAATTGATATGTAAATGAACTTTTTATCGCTTTCAGCAAGTTCATCTGCCGTTTTATTGATTTCTTTGGCAATTGCCTTTAATTCCTTCTCTTTCTTCGTATAATCCGGTGCGTCCTGCTGACTTGCAAACAATTGATTGTCGCTACCCTTTGCAACATCACCGTTATATGTCTGGAAGGTAAAGGTATAATACGCTTTCACAAAAAAATCACGGGCTTCCAATTGGTCAGAAAAAGCAGTATCCGTCTTTTTAGCGAAGCTACCATCCATAACTGAGCTCACATCAGGCTCAACAAATACCTGTAGCTCTCTGGCTTCAAGCTCACTGATTTCTCTTTTATTAAAAACCGTCATTACACCTATCACGGCAATAAAAACAAAAAATACGGTTATGAATATAATTTTTACTTTTTTCATATAAACACCTAAAATCTGAAGTAAATAAACGGATTATAAGTTGACTGCACAAGGAAACACACTGCTATAAAGAAAACAAAACCTAAACCTATGTAAAAAAGCACTTGCCTTACAACAGCCTTTTTCCCGTCTCCTGAACAGAACTTCTTGTGAAATGCAGGATAAATCGGGAATGCAAATATAGCAGCCGGAATAAAGTACATAAAATAAGAACGAACGTAAAGTGAAAGCATATCAAAATCCTGCATCGTTACCTTAAAACTGAACATAGAGCCTGTTATTGTACCAAAATCTGCAAGATTTTCGCTCCTGAAAAGCACCCAACCGATAATTACAAACCCACTTGTTAAAAGCCACTTTATCCCTTTCGGTAATTTTTCTATAAGATTTTTAAATACGTGTTTTTCTAAAATAAGCAGAACAAAATAATATATTCCCCAAAGCAGATAATTCCATGATGCACCGTGCCAAAAGCCTGTAAATGCCCATACAACAAGCATATTAAAAATTTGACGCGACTTCCCCTTTTTATTACCACCTAAAGGAATATAAACATAATCTCTAAACCAGGTACTCAAAGAAATATGCCATCTTCTCCAGAATTCAGTTACACTGAGAGATTTATACGGATAATTAAAGTTCTCCTCAAAATCAAAACCAATAATTTTGCCAAGACCTATTGCCATATCTGAATATGCAGAGAAATCATAATAAATCTGAAGCATATATGCTGCTGCACCAAGCCACGCAACAAGACACGGCAAATCGCTTCCATCAAGAAGAGTATCTGCAAGCAATGCCATTTTGTTTGCAAAAACAACCTTTTTAATGAAACCTATTATAAAGCGTTCTATACCCTCCGATGTTTTTTCTACAGAATGGCTTCTTTTTAAAATCTGTTGTTCAACCGTTTTATACCTTACGATAGGTCCTGCAATAAGTTGAGGGAACAAGCTTACATACAAAAGCACGTTGCAAGGATTTTTTTGTGCCTTAACATCCTTCATATAAACATCAAACACATAACTTATTGCCTGAAACGTGAAAAAAGAAATACCAATAGGTAAAACAGGCGAATTAAATGTTTTTTCTATCGAAAAAATTGAATAAAAGGTATTAACAAAAAGACCTGAATATTTAAAATAAACAAGAAACGCAAAATTTATTAAAATTGTTATTATGAGAGTTATTTGCTGTAGCCTTTTTTTACCCTCTGTTTTTTCTATAATGAGAGCACTGACATAATCTACCAGAGTTACACCTATCATTACAAAAATAAAAGAAGGCTCGCCCCAGGCATAAAAAATAAAGCTTGCCAAAAGCAAAACATAATTTTTTATTTTTTTAGGTGACAAAAAATACAACACTAAAAAAAGGGGCAAAAAGCCGAATAAAAACAGGGAACTGCTAAATACCATTAATTTTTCACACCCTTACAAAAATCAACGGAATTATAACACAAAAGGTGTCTTTTGTAAATTAATATATTCTTTTTCTTGCAAGTTCAGTTTAAGTATTATATAGTTATATCAAGGAGATGAAAAAGCATGAAAAAATTTATTGCATTATTTTTAGTTGTGGCTATGGCATTTTCGTTAAGCGCATGCGGCAGTAACACTGAAACTAAAAAACCAAAAAAAGATAATAATAAAACAGAAGAAAAAAAGGAAGACTCTATACTGTTAGAAAAAAACGGTTGCATATACATCAAGTACAATAGATTTGGTGAATTATTGGAACGTGTTGAGCTTACAAAAGAAAACTGGCAAGAATATATAAACGTATATCCATACGAAAATACCACTACCGAAACAGATGCCTTCGGTGAATTTGTAACAACACACACAACGCACGGTTACTATATGGGTGCATCTAATGAAAGGTATCACCATTTTCAAGATGCTCTTATTGAACTTAAAAATAAGCAGACCGGCGAACTTAAAATTTATTCCCTTGACGGAGGTTATAAACCTGATACATATTCCCGACTTCTTGATGAATACATTAACCTTGACGACTACGAATGTACCAGAATAACCGGTCGTTTATACTTTGTTGACCTTCCTGAAGAAGCTGTTCTTTCTCCTGTTCCTAACTGGGATTACCAAACCGGCTTTATTCTGGAACACGGCGGAGAAACGCCATACAGAATAGACGCAGATACAAAATTTATTCACCTGAACGGTGAAACGGACTGGGATAACTTTTTAAAATAAAAGCATCTGATTCTTCAAATAATACATAAACAAAAACCGACAATTTTCCATGTTTGAAAATTGTCGGTTTTTTATATTATTTTAAATTATTTTCTTTGCAAATTAAAGAACAATTTCTTTGCCTTTTTCTGCAGATTCGTAAATTGCGCAAAGGATTTTTATCATATCAACGCCTTGAGACGGCTTGAAAACAGGCTCTGCACCTTGAGTAATAACGTCAATAAAGTTACGTATGTTACCTTTATGGCCGTTTGTTTCCATATTGCCCTTTGGTATAATATCAAGAAGTTGACCGTCTTCTTCTGTATAGAATTCAACTTCGTTACCGTACCATTTAAGGCCTGATTTTGTACCGCGGAGTTCAACAAAGCGGTTTTCTTCCTTAATATTTGATGCCCAACTGAATTCTATCTGAAGCACCGCACCGTTATCAAAACGAATCATACCCATTGCAAGGTCTTCAACGTCAAACGTACCTTCTGCATTTGCATCGCCGAATTTTGAGTTTACAGAATCACTTACATCGTTATCTGCAAATTTAGTATATGTATTTGCACTTACTGCAACAGGTGTCGGGTTACCCATAAGCCACACTGCAAGGTCTATCATATGTACGCCAAGGTCAATAAGCGGGCCGCCGCCTGACTGTTCTTTTGTTGTAAACCAACCGCCTTTACCCGGTATACCTCTACGTCTTTGCCAACCGCAACGTCCGCAGTAAATTTCGCCCATTTTACCGTCTTCAATATATTTTTTTGCATACTGTGATGCTGTAGCAAAACGGTTATTTCTTATTACCATAAGCACTTTGCCTGCTTCATCAGCGGCATTTTTCATTTTAAGTACTTCGGCAACGTTAACTGCATCAGGCTTTTCGCACAAAACGTGCTTACCTGCTTTAAATGCATCAACTGCTATAATTGAGTGAAGATAGTTTGGTGTGCAGATATCAACTGCATCAATGCTTTCATCTTTTAAAAGTTCTTTATAGTCTGTATATACTGCAGCGTCAGGATAATATTTATCCCTGAGTTCAATTGCTCTTTCTTCGATAATATCGCAGAAAGCAACAACCTCTACCATTTCATCTTCATAATAATTGTCAATATGACATCCTCGGCAAATTCCGCCGTTACCAATAAGTGCAATTTTTAATTTTGACATACCCATTACTCCTGTTTACAAATTGTAAGGTAATTCAATCACCTAATTTTATTATAACAAACAGAAACAAAAAGTAAATATGAACTTTTAATATAAACACATAACATCAGTTTTATTGACAATATTTTCAAATTGATTATAATGAGGATAATTAAAGGAGTGTTGATAATGAATGAAACAGCATTAAATACTCAACCGTTATTAAACGAAAATAAAAAGAAATGGGCATTTTTAATTCCTGCGGTATTAATTTTACCGGAAATTTTATGGACAATTATCATAAATCTGATGCAGTTATCAGATTACGCTGAAGAAATCCCTGCTTTATCATCATATACGGAATCTTTTATTTCCTATATAAACACATCCGCTTTAAGCTGTATAATTTACATCATTTTCCATCTTCTTAGTATAATTTTTGTTGTGGGATGCGTAATTAAAGCAAACGGCGGTAAATACAAATCTTTAATCAAGGCATTTTTTGCAATTAAAATTGCTTTCTACGTTATTCGTTTTGTTTTAAATTTTTTTATAACTCTTTTTTATAATATTTATATGAGTGAAACTTTCAACACGAAATACCATTCAGATTTAATTTTTTCACTTGTTGATACTGCAGGGTTTCTTTTTTTAACAACAATTTTCATAATTTTATTGATTTCTGAAATAAAAGAAAGTAATGCTTTAAGAATTGCTTCAATAATCTGTATTGCTATAGAAATATTACTGCATTTACTTCTTATAATAATAGGTATTATAAATTGTTTTGATGCTTTTGAAAGTATGGTGAGTGAAGAAATTCTTCAAATATACATACAGAATATTATAAGCTATGTAACCTTTCTATGCACACATTTTGCATTATTAGTATATCAACTTTTAAGCTTTAAAAAGAAACAAACAACACCAACTGCTCCTCAACCTGTAAGCTATGTGCCTGTTGCGGCACCTGTTCACGTACCATATGCACAACCTGTTCACGTACCGTATCAACAACCTGTGCAGATGCCTGCTCATCCTGTTCAAAACTATGCACAACCCATATACCAACAACCTGCACCACAAGTGGCATATACTCCTGTGCAACAACCTCAATTCACTACTCCGCAAAATTCACAAGAAATTAACACTCAACACTCCGATAATACACAGGAGCGTTTGGAAAAAATTAAAACTCTTCTTGATAAGGGCATAATTACTCAGGCGGAGTATGACGAAAAACGTGCAGAAATTATAAAAGATATATAAATTTACAAATGTATTTTTAAATTTGTTTATTCCATATCATTAATAATTGTAAATACTTAAAAAAAGCAAGGGTTTCCGTAAAGATTCCCTTGCTTTTACTTATTCCTTTTAAACTAATTAGCATTTTTTACGGCAATATGCACATTTAATTTTCGTTAAGGTTGTGCAACCCTCCAAAGTTTAATTATTTTTCTTTTTTAGAATTATAATTCTTGAAGAATTTTCCTTTTTATGATATTATGATAGCATCTATTATTATGGGGAAAAAGCCGACGAAATCTCTTAAATTTTTTGTCTTTTTTCGCCCGTTAAAGGAGAGAAAGTATGTCTATTAAACAAAAAGCTCTGGACGGCATTTCCAGTATCAAAACTTACTGGAATACTCCTAAATTAGGCCGTTATATGCCTTATAAGGAAATTGCCGCATACTCCGGTGGCGGTATTGGTGCCTACATGATTATCACTATGGGTACCGCTTGCTTACTTGCTGCCAATAACACCTTGCTTTCCAGCGTTTTAGGTATTGCTCCAATGGATATGTACATTATGTACGTTATTGCAGTTGTTGCCAATATTCCTCTTACTGCTGTCAGAGCAAACATTATCGATAACACACGTAACAAAGCAGGTAAATACAGGCCGTACATAGTTTCAATGGCTATACCCGCCGCTATAATATGTGTGGCGATGGTCTGGTTCCCGTATAACTCCTTAAACACTATTTTTGGAGACAGTGAAATTTTCGGTACATCAACGGCATACATTGCAAAGTGTGTCATTATAATGATTCTCAATCTTCTCCTCCACTTCTTCTACTATTTCTTCTACGACGGATATGAGAATCTTATTCACGTTCTTTCACCTAACTCACAAGAAAGAGCAGACGTTGCTTCAATCAAGAGTGTTGTTTACTCCTTTGCTCCAACAGTTGTAAACCTTTTTACTCCTCTTATTGCTCAGCACTTATTTAAATCAAACTCCACAGATATCCGTGTTTACAGATTACTTTATCCGATTCTTGCAGTATTAGGTATTCTCCTCTGCATTATTGTATTTAAACATACAGAAGAAAAAATTGTTCAGGCAAGAACTCACGTTGTTCAAATCAGATTTACTGATGCCCTTAAGGCTGTTGCCAAGAACAAATATTTCTGGATTATTTCACTTGCAAGCTGGATAGGCTTCCTTGAAAGTTCATACGGCAATATAATGAGATGGCTTTACGATTACGGCGGTGCTTGCTCCGGTACAACTTTTGGTATTATACAAACCGTTTACGGTAATGCTTCTTTATGGGGTATGCTTGCTGCACCTTTCTGTATCAGAAAATGGGGTAAAAAAGCAGTTCTTGTTGTAACAAATATGTTCAACATCCTCTTTATTCTTGCAATGCTCCTCTTTACCGATGAAATTACATATAACGTTACTATCCTTCTTATTTTGTCTTGCTTGTGGCTTAACGCTCTTATGGGCTCCTTTGCTCATATCCTTAACCCATCTATTCAGGCAGATATTCGTGACTATCAACAGTACAAAACAGGCGAACGTATTGACGGTATGTTCTCGGCAGTTAACACTATCGGTACTGTTTTAGCACTTGCTACATCTTCTGTTCTTCCTTTCATTTATAAACAAAAAGGTATTACTGAAGAAAATGCAAAAATCGTTACTTCAGACCCTGAAATCCTTAACCGTGTTATTAATTTAGGTAAAGATGAATTCACAACAGTCGGCAAAATTCTTGAAGAACAGTTAGCTAACGGACAGAATAACTATAAAAATGCTTATTCTGCTCTTTATGACCTTGATATTCTTTTAAGTCTTATTAACGTTTTAATTATTTTAGCGGCTTTCGGCGCATTAATGAACGTTATACCTTTCTTCTGGTATGACCTTAACGAAAGAAAACAAAAATCAATTGTCCGCGTTCTTAAAATCCGTGCTATGTTTGAAGACTACGGCAACGGTAAAAACAACGACGCTACTATTGTTGAAGCTGTTGAAATTATCCGTAAAGCAAAAGAATTAGAAAACGTTTCTCCGGTTGAAGCAAACAAAAAGAGTTACAAATCTATTTCTGACAAGGCAGAACGTAAACTTGCTAAAAAAGCATACAAAGAAGCACTTGAGTTTAACGAAGAAATTGAAATCGCTGCATTTGTTCGTGACGAGCTCAACAAATTTGAAACAGATGAGTTTAAATTCAGATTAAATAAATGTGCTGAAATTCACAATGCAGGCCTCGCAGGTCTCACAACAGTTTCAATGGATTACCTTGAAACAGAGCTTATTGATGCGAAGGCTATGCCAAAATCAACAAAAGAAGAAAAGGCAATTCGCTCCGCTGCTATTGAAATTGCAAAGAGCCGCATTTCTGCACGTAAATCTATTGAAAAGTATTATATTAAAAAAGACCTTGAATTTATTCAACTTCATTATTCTTCCCTTGAAAAATGCTTTAATGATGAAGATATTATTGCAGCAGAACTTAAACAGAGAAACCTTGCAGTAAAAGAATTGAAAAAAGCATTTTCTAAAAATCCTACTCAGAAAAATGCTAAACTTGTTCGCGAAGCAAAAGAAAAGGCTGAAAAATATAACGACTTGTTAAAGAATGCACGTATTAAAACAAAGGCTGAAAATAACGCACAAGGTATTTACGCAAGATGTGCAAAGCCTTATATCGATGCACAGAAGCTTCTTGTTCAACAAGAAAACTACAGTCATTTTGATGATATTGATGCTCTTTACGATGCTGCTAAAATCCGCAATGATAGAAATATTGCTAAAAGACTTGCGGAAATAGAAAAGAAAAAACAAGAAGAAGCAGCTGCAGACGCAAAAGTTAAAGCAGAAAAACTTGCTAAGAAACAAGCAAAAAAACAAGCTAAGAAAAATAAATAATAATTTTCAATCCTTAAATCAAACCGACTTACCAATGGTAGGTCGGTTTTGTGTTTCACGTGAAACACAGTAAACAAAAAATATTTTAAAGGTTCGTAAAAAATTAACTGTTTGCGAAGCTCTGGCATCTGTAAATTGAAAATTCAAAATTTAAAATTCAAAATTTCGGGGCTAGGCAGTTATTATAACGCTATCGCAATAAACTAACTGTTTGCGAAGCTTTGGCGACTGTTATCTGTTTTATTATACGTGCCTTACGGCACTATAACTCTCCACCATCGCAAGCGATGGTCCCCCTCTCTACACTAGAGAGGTATAGGCTATCGCACAATTATAAATCTTGCTAAGCTCTGACATCTGGTATCTGGTACCTAGCAACTGGTATCTGGCATCAGGTCAGGTGAAGTTTTTACAAAAGCAAAAGTGAAGTTGTGATAAATCACAGTGAAGTTTTACACCTACGGCGTGAAGTTAAGTTTGCTAACATCACTTGCGAAGCAAACTTCACTACGCAGTAACTTCACTTGTGAAACAAACTTCACTTGCCGTTAGGCAAACTTAGTTGTGAGTAGCACAATGTTTCACGTGAAACATTCACCACCTGTACACACTTAAAACCCTTCCATTATTTTATCCGACAAGTGTTGTTTTTTAGTCACTAGTAGAAGATTTTTCATTTCGACATTTTTTGACAAATTTCACTTTACATCTTTTTTTTATTTATGTTATAATACCGTCGTACTGAGAAAGGAAGCCGCAACCGAGTATCAGTGCTTAGTTCCAAATGGAACTAACCTCCTCAAGTAAGCATGGAACACGATGTTATATCGGTTCCGGAAACACACTGACTGTCCCCTCAGTCGGTGTGTTTTCCTTTTATGTAAATTAAAATGAATAAATCTTTCTTTTCTGTTAATAATTACTTTGAAAGGAGAGTTTTATTTATGGATGATAAAAACAATCAGAACCCTTTGGAAATTCCCGAAAACGAACCGTCGCGAAATATTAAACCTGTTTCTGCAAGTTCTATTGAAGAAGCTAAACACAAAAAGAAAATGAAAATTGCAAAAACAGCTTATGCCTTTGCCGTACTTCTTGCACTTGGTGGTGCCTTGTTTACAAAAATTGCAACAGAAAAAACGTTGGATAATTTGAAGGTGCCTATTGAAAGTGACTACGTAACCTTGCCGTCTGTTACAAATCCCTTAACAGAGGTGCCTGATTTTGAAGTAAGGCAAAATAAAACAGACGTGCCTGACACACGTCCCGAAACTACTTTGCCAACCGAAAAACCAACAGAAGAACCAACCACGTCACCTTATGCCGTACCTTACAAGGATTATTACACCTTACCACTGGGCACAGATATTTTAAAGGATTACAGACCGAGCACACCAACCTATAACACCTCAACAGATGATTGGCGAACTCACGCCGCTATTGACTTTAAAGGTGAGGAAGGTGCACAAATAAAATCCATTGCAGCAGGTAAAGTAAAAAGTATCGTTAATGACGCTCTTCTTGGTACCGTAGTTGAAATTGACCATGGTAATGACGTTATTGCACGTTACTGCGGTTTAAATAAAGATACTATTGAATTAACTCAGGGTAAAACAGTAAAGAGTGGCGAATTAATTGGCTACCTTGGTGTTGTTCCGTTTGAAAACGCAGAGCAACCCCATCTTCATTTTGAAATAATTTACAAAGGCGAAAAAGTCGACCCATTAGAATTAATGGGTAAGTGATTGACAAAAAATTAACAATATATAAAGAGCTTTTCTTTTTTAACCAAAGAAAGGCTCTTTTGTTTATATAAGTATACGAAAATTTGGCGTTTTATTGACTTTAGCACTTTAATGTACTAAAATTACAATACAACTATATATGGAAAAGGATGGTTAAAATGCAAAACAGAAAATCTCGCAGATTTTTTGCAGTACTTTTCATGTGTATTCTTACTTTCACATTAGGTACTCTTTGCTCTGCCACAGGTAACTCTGCTCCTGCAGAAGAACCAAATATCATTGAAGTTCCCGGTGAAGAACCTACTACATACAATTTATCTGAATTAGATGTAGAAGACGAAGAAATTGAAAATTTTGGTGCTCAGGATTATGTTGATAATTATGCAGATAATCTTGAAAGTGACCCTAACTTCAAAACAAATGTAAAAACAGCAATTAACAAAGTTCGTGAAGACGTTCCGTCATACGCAACATTCTTATCACTTCTCGCTCCTATTATTGCTATTGTTCTTGCCCTTATAACAAAGGAAGTTTATTCTTCTCTCGTAATCGGTATTATCGTGGGCGGTGCAATTTACGCAGGCGGTAATTTTGAAGGTACACTTGTTCATGTTGTAAGCGATGGCTTTATTGCAAGTCTTTCTGATTCCTATAATATGGGTATCCTTCTCTTCCTTGTTCTTTTAGGTGCTCTTGTATCAATGATGAACAGAGCAGGTGGCTCCGCTGCTTTCGGTAGATGGGCTACAAAACACATCAAGTCACGAAAAGGTGCTCAACTCGCAACAATTGCATTAGGTTGCCTCATTTTTATTGACGACTATTTCAACTGCTTAACAGTTGGCTCAGTTATGCGCCCTGTTACAGATAAAAACAAAATCTCTCGTGCAAAGCTTTCATACTTAATTGATGCTACTGCAGCACCTGTTTGTATTATTGCCCCAATTTCATCATGGGCAGCAGCAGTTGCAGGTTTTGCAAAAGGTGCAGGTGCAGAAAGCGGTATCAGTCTTTTTATTCAGGCTATTCCTTTCAACTTCTACGCTTTACTTACAATTGTTATGATGATTTTCCTTGCTATGACAGGACTCAACTATGGTCCTATGAAAAAGCATGAAGAAAACGCTATTAATAACAATGACCTTTTCACAAGCGGAACAAAACAAGCAATTGAAGAAATGACAGTAAACGAAAAAGGCAAAGTTATTGACCTTGTTATTCCTGTTGTTATACTTATCATCAGTTGCGTTATTGGTATGATTTACTCAGGCGGCTTCTTTGAAGGTGAAAGCTTTATTGATGCATTCTCTAACAGTGATGCTTCCGTTGGCCTTGCATACGGTGCATTTGTTGCAATCATAATTACTGTTGTTTATTTCCTTATCAGAAGAGTTATTTCATTCAAAGAAATTATGGAATCTTTCCCTGAAGGCTTCAAAGCAATGGTTCCTGCTATTATGATTCTTACTTGTGCATGGACTCTTAAAGCAATGACAGATTCTCTTGGTGCAAAAATCTTTATTTCTCAACTTGTTGAAGGTAGTGCAGGTGCATTCCAGGCATTCCTTCCTGCAATTATCTTCCTTATTGCAGTTGGTCTTTCATTTGCAACAGGTACATCATGGGGTACATTCGGTATTCTTATTCCAATTGTTCTCAGCGTATTCTCTGCAAAAGACCCGCTTACAATCGTTTCTATCTCTGCTTGTATGGCAGGTGCAGTTTGCGGTGACCACTGCTCACCTATTTCAGATACAACAATTATGGCGTCTGCCGGTGGACAATGCGACCACTTGAACCACGTTTCAACACAATTGCCCTATGCATTAACAGTTGCCGGAGTTTCTGCAGTGAGCTACATAATTGCAGGCTTCGTTCCATCATGGTATATATCATTACCAATTGCAATTGTTCTTATGATTGCAACGCTCTTTATTGTAAAAGCAATAACAGGAAAGAAAAAAGCATAACCACAAAATTAAAAGACCTTACGGAAAGCCGTAAGGTCTTTACTTTTTAAAATCAAATTTCTTCGTCACTATTAATGCATACATCCTCTGCTCTACATTGAGCATCCTTTAAAATCCGTTGAATATTTTCAATATTATTTTCCTTCAACGCCTCTGTAATTGCATTAAATAATAATATATACATTTTTTTATACATAACATCACCTCATATATATTATATGCAAATATTGCATAAAACACAATATGCAATATTTGCATATTGTAAAATAACTTCCGGTGATTAATATGTATGAAAGAATCCGTGATTTAAGAGAAGATAAAGACCTTAATCAATCACAAATTGCTAAAATACTTAATATAAGTCAATCAACTTATTCAAGGTACGAAAACGGTAATCTTGACGTGCCCACAGAGGTTCTGATTGCTTTATCAAAATTCTATAACGTTTCTGTTGACTATATTTTAGGATTAAGAGATTAAAAAATTAAAGACCTTACGGTTTTCTTCCCGTAAGGTCTTTATTAATTCAAAATACATAATTTCAGGGCTACGCCGTTATTATAACCCTATCGCAACAAATAAATTGTTTGCAAAGCTCTGGCATCTGATATTCAGCGTCTGTCATCCGACATCTAAAAAGGCTCCCAATGGGAGCCTTTTTTAGTCTTATTTCATTTGTCCTTTAAGGAATTCTACTGCAGCACGTATATCTCTTTCAGGGTCGTCGCCAACTTCTCTTTCAATTGTAAGGAAACCATTATAACCGATTTCTTCAAGAGCTTTAAGGTAATTTGGCCAATCTACGCTACCTTCACCAAGAGGAACCTCAATAAAGGAATCATCTGTAACAATAACATCCTTTTTAATTCCGTAAACAATTTCAGGGTCACGATAGAAAATTTGCTTACCATCTTTAGCATGAGTATGTACAATATACTTTTTAAGATTATGAACGGCTTTAACAGGGTCGTCACCTGTAACCATAACAAGGTTTGCAGGGTCAAGGTTTACACCAACACCTGTTGAATTAAGGCTATCAAGGAAAACCTTTAATTCAGCACTTGTTTCAGGGCCTGTTTCAACTGCAAAATGTGCATTGATTGAATCTGCATATTCTGCAAGCTCACCGCAAGCCTCTTGCATAATTTTGAATCTGTCGTGATTAGGGTCAGATGGCACAACACCAATATGAGTTGTAACAATATCTGTTTCAAGCTCTTTTGCTAAATCAAGGATTCTCTTTGAATAATCAACTCTTTGGCGATTTAAATCCTTATGGATAAATCCGCCACCGCCAAGGTCACCGCAAAGAGCAGAAATCACAAGACCATTTGATTTAACAATATCAAGGAATTCTTTTCTTTTAGCACCAACAAGTTCATCAGGGCTCATTGCACCGCGTGTTGCATAAACCTGGATACCTTGTGCACCGCAAAGTGCTGCTTTTTTAACTGCAGACGGAATATCTGTTCTGAAACTGTCTACAATTACGCCAATTGGGAAATTTTTCATTTGTATCACCTTTTTTAAAAAAATTTACATTTATATTTCAGAAGAAGTATCTTCTTTTGTTACTTTCTTATTTTTCTTATATTTTTTATAAAGAAAAATAAATGAAAAAATTAAAAGAGTTACAGAAACGGCAGAAATAATATATGCACCTTTATAAAGTGTACCCCTTATTTCTTCATACTCCTGTTGATTAAGTGAAGCATCCTCTTGTGCATATTTTTCACTTATGGATACCTCATATTCCACAAAGCTTTTTTGTACATCATTTTTTACAACATCTTTAAACTTTGAAGAGGAAAATTTCAAATCATAAGATGGTGAATCTCCTTGTAAAAATGTACCATTAATTTTAACATCACCCATCAGAAGAAGTAAATCCTCTTTTTTATCAAAATCTTTATATGATGTTTGCATACTGATGAAAAATAAACTTTCCTTTGTTGCTAAAAAGCAAATACCAAATCCGCTTGCTTCATCAGAGGATCCCGTATGAAAAAAATTGCCCTCTAAAACAAAAATATTTATTCCATTTACCATGGTTTGAGAAAAAGAATGATAATTAATTTTTAAAGATTGGAGATTTTCTTTGTTACCTTCTGCAAAAAACATAAGGCTTGTTATTTCTTCAACCTTTTCTTGTGTTATCTCACTTGCTTTTTGCAGACCATAAGAATTTTCGAAACAGTCAACAAACAGTGCCTGTCCCTCATTATTTGTAAAGAAATAATAATTACAAGATAAATCATAAGGACAAAACTGAAATTTTGCAGGTACTTCCATATAAATTTCATTAGAATCTATAACAAAAGCTTCTTCCTGAGCATTAACGCTGACACAAAAAATACTTATAACAACACAAAAAAGCACTAAACCGATAAGGAGTTTACTTTTTAAAAGATTATTGGTTTTTGTCATTAAAAACTTCTCCGTTAAGAACAGACTTTTGTTCCTGAGAGCCTATGTTCTGCATAAAGTTCTGATTTGGAATTTCAGTAACTTGTGGCTGCTGAACCACTTCGTTGTGAGAATCCATATTATCTGCAGGCTCATCCATCATATATCCTGATTGCTGCATATTGCCGTTATTAGCCATAAAAGGCGTATTATCAAAATTATTTTGGAATTGGTTATTATTCATTCCCTGATTATTAAAACTCTGAAAATTACCGTTTGAGTTCATTAAACGGGCAAATTGTGCTTGTGCAACACCAATAGGTCCAAAAATCTCTTCATATTCTTTAACAATCTTCTTTTGTTTTCTCCAATTAACAAAGAGTACAATAGTTAAAATTATAATTGCAGGACCACCGAGCATTAAAAGAAGAATTAATGCGAAAAGACCACCAAAGGACTCATCAAATTTTTCACTTTCGTCATAATACTCACTTGCATGATTATTAACTTCGGTATAATAATCATCTGAATCACTGAAATCGTGAGGATTTTCAGGAATTTCACCATTAAAATGTGTACCATTTATAACAAAAGAATCAGTAATTTTCTTTATAAGCTTTGTTTCCTCATCATTCTCAGAATATAAGGCAAAGTCAATTATACAAACATACTCTTTTGTAGCATAAATATATGACTTATGATTTAAAGAAAGAGAATTATCACAAAATGAAACCGTTTTAACAGAAATTCCGTTGATTTCATCTACCTCAATAGCATTGAAATCTATAGAATAAAGAGCTAATTCTCTTCTGAGAAAATCTTTAATACTATCATCACTTGCATTCTTTATTCCTTCAGAAAACATAATGTTACCAAAAACGTAAAACTGAACCTCTGTAAGAGTATCATCATGCTCTAACTGATAATTGTCGCTTGAGTAAATATATGTAAAACCCTGTGGAATCTCTACATAAAAAATATTGTTATCAATTATATTTTCATCACTTGCATATACGGAAATACCGGAAGCACAAATACAAAGAATTACACAAAGTAATATTGCCAATGCTTTCTTTTTCATAAATAAATCCCTCTATTTTTTAATTTTATCCCAATATTCTTTTGCGGCTTGCTCTTGCTTATTATCACCAAAAGAATAATACTGAGCATATTTAATAATATCGGGCAAATATTGCTGTTCAACCCAATGATTTGGGTAAGAATGCGGATACTTGTAATTCTGCCCTTTAACCTGAGCATCATCACCATCAAAATGCTTATTCTGAAGTTGACGTGGAATAGGCCCACTTTTACCCTTCTGCAAATCTTCCATAGCAGCATTAATTGCATCGTGCCCTGTTGTTGATTTTGGAGAATTACACACAAGAACAACTGCATCTGCCAAAGGTATGCGAGCTTCAGGCATACCAACTTGCAAGGCAATATCTGTTGCCGCCTTTACAATTGGCAAAATCATAGGATATGCAAGGCCCACATCTTCTGCGGCACAAACTAAAAGGCGACGTATGGCAGAGGTCATATCCCCTGCTTCAAGAAGACGTGCAAGATAATGAATTGCCGCATTTGCGTCGGAACCGCGCATTGATTTTTGGAAGGCAGATAAAATATCATAATGCTCATCACCTTCTCTGTCATAACGCATAGCGCTCTTTTGAGTAAGAGATTTAGCACTTTCGAGGGTAATTACCCTTTCTTCGTTTTCTTGCGGTTTTTTAGCGGCTAAAACACAAAGTTCAACTGCATTAAGAGATTTACGCACATCGCCGCCACAAGCCTGAGCAATATGAGAAGAAACTCCGTCTTCAATTTTAAAAATTTCGCCTTTTTCTTCTGCAAGTAGATTGAAGCCTCTGTTTACTGCTTCTTCAACATCTTCAGGAGAAACGTATTTAAACTCAAAAACAGAAGAACGGCTTAAAATAGCACTGTAAACGTAAAAATAGGGATTTTCCGTAGTTGATGCAATAAGTGTAATTGAGCCGTTTTCTATATATTCAAGTAAGGTCTGCTGCTGGCGCTTGTTAAAGTACTGAATCTCATCAAGATACAAAAGTATACCGTTAGGTGCAGTAAACGCGTTAAGGTCATTTACAATATCCCTTATATCCTGTGTACCTGCGGTTGTACAGTTAAGTTTACGTAAAGTACGGTCTGTTTTCTGGGCAATCATACGTGCAAGTGTTGTTTTACCTGTGCCTGAAGGACCGTAAAAAATCATATTCGGTAATTCCCCTGATTCAATAATATTTCTCAAGGGCTTTCCTTCACCTATTAAATGCTTCTGACCTACAATGTCATCCAATGATTGAGGTCTGATTCTGTCTGCTAATGGTGTATGCATAATTTTTCCTCAAAAATCTAAAATATTAACCATTCAAAAAAGCCGATTGCTGCTGCAATTAAAAATGGGAAAGTTCCCCTTTTTTTATAAACGTAAAATTTCAATAGCTCGCCATTAAGACCTTTCTTTTCACCTTTTTTAATGGTTTTATCAATTTCTTTCATATACAACTTATTTACATTTAACGCCAATAAAATCCTGGAAGCCATCAAAACAATATTGATAGTAACTCCTACGGGACGAGGAACTCTTTCTTTTTCCAGTTCCTGCATATATTTTTGTTGATTCTCTGTTAAAACAACGTCTTTTCCCATATAAGAAGATAAAATCTTTTCTGCAAAATTCGGGTCCTCTTTATAGCAGACATCAGTAATCTCACTAACAGCTTCGTCTGTAAAATTATAATAAGACATAATACCGAAGATAATTGTATAAAGTGCAAGCATTAATGCTACAATTTTATACATTTTACGGTAAAAAGCCCATGCAAGAGGAACAAAAAAAGCCGCAATATTCCAAGAAAAAAACTTTGGTCCCCTTTCAGATAACAAAGAAAAAGTAGGAACATAATATTTCATATTTTTTCTGACAGCAATTTGATAATAAAACGCCTCTCTGCCATTTATTAAATAAGTGGAAGATGGATTATTTTCAATTTCAGGCTCTTTTGGTCTGAAAACAAAATCTTCTCTATTTTCATTAAAATCCGTAGCCTTCTGCGAAACCTCTATGTTGCCTTCTTCCTGAATTTCTTCCTCAATATTTTCGTTTTTTTCTATAATAATTTCTTGTTGACCATGTAAAGAATCATTAAAGCATTTGCCATTTTCAAACCAACATTTTCTGTGATGTGGAGCACCGCAATCCGGACAAACTACAACATCGTCATCATCTTTGAAATTTTCTTTACAAACAGGGCAGATATATTTTTTGTAATCCATTTTTCTCTCTTTTCTTATTTTTATAATACCTTATAATTTTACAAAAATTGTTTAAAATTTTCGTATTTTATCCTAAGTTAAATATTACATTATACCGATAGAAAAAGCAATATTAAAACTGTTAATTTTTTCTGCTTTTTTTCTATCAGTTTTCCAATTTTTTTGAACATTTTTTGTCAGTTATTTTATAAACAAGGTTGAAATTGTAAACTCTCTATGCTATACTATAATAGAATATATATATAAATATAAATATATATATACCTATAAATATAACTTTTAAAAATAAATATTAATTTTTTTTAGGGGTGAAATTTTTGGATAATATTTATGAACTCTGGTCTGCAATAATTCAGGAAATGACCGGCTCAGTTTCAACGGCAATTATGTCGACGTGGATTAAGACACTTGTGCCTATTTCTTTTGAAGGTGATGCATTAATTTTAGAAGCATCCTCTGAATTTAAAAAGAATATTATTGACAGCAGATTTAAAGAAGAAATCAAGGCTGCTGCTTCTACAGTTTTGGGTTTTGAAATCAATATTGAAATTACCGTAGATGAACAGGAACAACAAATGCAGGAGATAATTGCAAAAGAAGCAAGTAACACACCTGTTCAGACTTCTCAAAATCATGAGTTTGACCCGAAAAATTTTGAACCTACATTTCATAACTTCATTGTTGGTTCAACAAATCAATTTGCATACGTTGCGGCAGTTGCCGTTACAAATAATCCGGGTAGCGTACATAATCCTCTCTTTATTTACGGAGAATCCGGTCTTGGTAAAACACATCTTCTTAAAGCTATTAAAACAGAGCTTAAAAACAGAAGACCAACAATGAATATTCTTTTTACAAGCGGTGAAAATTTCTTAAATGAAATGATTAACCATATGGGCGAAAAGAATATGTCAGAATTCCATAACAAATACAGAAACGCAGATATCTTACTTATGGATGATATTCAGTTTATTGGTAAGACAAGCGTTGCACAGGAAGAATTTTTCTATACCTTTGAGGCTCTTATTAATCAAGGTAAACAAATTGTTCTTACATCTGACCGTCCTCCAAAGGATATTCCTACTCTTGAAGAAAGATTACGTTCACGTTTTGTACAAGGTCTTCTTGCTGATATTCAACCACCAATGCTCGAAACTCGTATTGCAATTATCCGCCGTAAGGCTCAGGCATTTGAAATGAATATTCCTGATGACGTTGTTGAATTCATTGCAGAAAGACTTAAAAATAACGTCCGTCAGATAGAAGGTGTTGTTAATAAGCTTTATGCAGTTTATTCCATAGACGGCGCAACACCAACTATAGGCGTAGCAAACGATATTATTAAAGACATTATTTATTATGCTCAGCCTACAGAAGTTACAATCAATAATATTATAGATAAGGTTGCTGTTTCCTTCGGCGTTTCTGCAGATGATATTCGTTCAGAAAAGAAAAAAGCAGAAATATCAAATGCAAGACAATTTGCAATGTACATTATGCGTGAGGTTACAAACCTTACCTTTGAAGAAATAGGGGAACAATTTGGCGGTAAAAAACACTCCACTGTTATCTATTCTATAGAAGCTGCCGAAAGTAAAATGGAGGACAACCCTCAACTCAAAAATTCCGTATACGATATTCTTAAAAGTATCAAAGACGAAAGAAATGAATAATAATTTATTGTAAATCTATTTATTTTATATATGGAAACCAATAAATAATAACAGTAATTTTTCTACATTTTGAACATCTATGTTTAAAAATGTTTGAACATCTTAAACATGCCACTTTTTAAGACATAAATTGCTGACATTATTTAACATTTTATCTACGTAACAGAAACCATCAATAAACCCTTATAAATAAACATAATTTTTATGATTTCTACAATCTGACAGTTACTACTACTGCTACTGTTTAATTTATTATTTTTCCCGTAAAATTTAATTTTATTCTCATTCCGGAGGTATCTTTATGAAATTTTCATGTAACACATCTGTTTTTGCAGAAGCATGTAACATCGTTCAAAGAGGTGTTCCACAAAAAAGTACAATTCCATCAACTGAAGGTATTTTTATTCAAGCAAAAAATTCAAAACTTACACTTACAGGTTATGACCTTGAAGTAGGTATCACTACATCAATTGAATGTTCAATTGAACAAGAAGGTAGCATTGTTTTAAATGCTCGTCTTCTTTGTGATATTTTACGCAGACTTCCTGCGGCTTACGTTACAATTACTGTAGATAGTCATAATCTTTGTAAAATAACTTCTGGTGAATCAGAATTTTCTCTTGTTGGTATCCCTTCAAACGATTATCCTGAACTTCCAACAGTTTCAGGCGGTTTACCATTTGCAATTAAACAAAAAATTCTTCGTGAAATGGTTAAACAAACAATCTTTGCAGTTGCAATTCAAGATATTAAACCTGTTCACAAAGGTATTAAATTTGAAGTTGAAAATAATAATCTTCGCCTTATTTCATGTGACGGTTTCCGTCTTGCTATCAGAAATGAAGCAATTGAATATTCAGGAGATGATATGACTTTTGTTGTTCCTGCAAAAACACTTTCAGAAGTATGCAAACTTGCAGATGATGAAGAACAAAACATAACATTCTCAATAGGTAAAAAGTTCATTCTTTTTGAAATCGGTAATTACAGAATTATTTCACGTCTTTTAGAAGGTGAATTTTTCAATTATAAAAATGCTATCCCTGCAGAAAGCTCAACAAAAGCAAGAGTTAACCTTAAACTTATTGTTGACAGTGTTGAAAGAACATCTTTGCTTATCACAAGCAAAATCAAGAGCCCTGTTCGTTGTGTTTTTGATGAAAATCAAATTAAAATATCAAGTGCCACTGCTCTTGGTGCCGCTAATGATAAAATTCCTGCATCTATTGAAGGAAAACGTGTAGAAATAGGCTTTAATAATACTTATCTTACAGATTGCTTAAAAACTGTTGATGTTGATGAAGTTTCAATTGAACTTTCAAGTCCTGTTTCACCAATTATTATTAAACCTGTTGAAGGTGATAATTTCATTTTCCTCATTATCCCAATGAGACTTAAAAATGAAAATATTGGTTAATTTATAAAAATAAAAATAATCTACATTTTACGAAAGATTGTTCAAAACTATGAGAATTAAATTAAAAGCAATTCAAAAGGAAACTGTTGATTTTGAATTAAAAAGTGAATATATAAGGCTTGATGACCTTTTAAAAAATGTTTCTGTTGTAAATACAGGAGGTCATGCAAAAATTGTTATTCAAAACGGAGAAGTTAAAGTAAATAACGAAGTTTGCACCATGAGAGGAAAAAAACTTCGCTCAGGTGATACCGTAGAGTTTGAAAGAATAATTTATAATGTAAAATAAATTAATACGGAGGGTAAAATGAAAGTTAATTCAATTGAATTAAATAATTTTAGAAATTTATCCTCCATACATCTTTCTGCGGAAAGTGGAGTAAACGTTATTTATGGTGAAAATGCTCAGGGAAAAACAAATATTATAGAGGGAATCTGGCTTTTTACAGGATTAAAAAGTTTCAGAGGCTCAAAAGATAACGAATTAATTAAATTTAATGAAAATTTTTCAAAAATTTCTCTTGATTTTAATGATAGTGTCAGAAATAAAAATTGTGAAATTTTAATCTCAGAAAAAAAGAGAAATATTTCATTAAATGGTGTTCCTTTAAAATCTTCAAGAGAATTAATGGGTAACTTTTACGCAGTTATTTTTTCTCCTGACCATTTATCTTTAATAAAAGACGGTCCAGGTGAAAGACGTAAGTTTATAGATTCAGCTCTTTGCCAATTAAAACCATCATACGTACAAGCATTAAGCTCATTTAAACGCATACTTGTTCAAAGAAATTCTTTATTAAAAGATATTTATTTAAATTCAGGTCTTTATGATGTTTTGGATACTTATGATGAACAGCTTGCTAAATTTTCTTCTTATATTATTAAAGAAAGAATAAAATATATAAATCTTCTTTCTGAATATAGTAAAGAAATTTATGCAGGTATATCTGAGCAAAGAGAAGAAATCGGAGTAAAATATTCCTTTACTAAAAATTCTGATGAAAATCTTTCAATAGAAGATATTTTCATATTACAAAAGGAAAAAATTAAAAATTCCCGAAAAGAAGATATTTTAAATAAAACTACTTCTGTTGGTCCACATAGGGATGATATAGAAATTTTTATAAATGATATTTGTGCCCGTACTTATGGTTCCCAGGGTCAGCAACGCTCATGTGCCCTTGCATTGAAGCTTGGAGAATCAGAAATAGTTAAAAAAATTACAGGTGAAACTCCTGTTGCTCTTTTAGATGATGTTATGAGTGAGCTTGATGAAAAACGTCAGAATTATATACTTAATCATATAAAGGACAGGCAGGTTTTTCTTACTTGTTGTGACCCTTCACAAGTGTTAAGACTCTGGGAAGGTAAATCTTTCCTTATAAAAGGAGGAGAGATTATATAATGTTTATACACATAGGTCACGATACGGTAATTATAGATAAAGAAATAATTGGTATCTTTGATATGGAAAATACTACTGTTATGAAAAAAACAGTTGATTTTCTTAATATGGCAGAAAAAAATAAACAAATTCGTAATGTTGCACCTTACGAATTACCAAAATCATTTATTGTGTGTGAGGAGCCTTGTGGAAAAGTAATTTATATTTCTCCGGTTTCAGTCGGCACAATATTAAAAAGAATAGAAAATGCTAAAAAGGTAATTTTTTAATTTGTAAATAATTAATTTAAAATATATATTTTAAGTTTTTTACGGAGGTCAGTATTTTGGACGAAATTATTAAAACTCAGGAAGAACTTTTACAAGAAGAACAAGAAAATAATGTTATTCTTGAAGAAAGTGGAGAAATTGACACAGTTGTTACCGAAAAATACGATGCAAGTGCAATTCAGGTTCTTGAAGGTCTTGAAGCAGTAAGAAAAAGACCTGGTATGTATATTGGTTCAACAGGTCCTAAGGGTCTTCATCATCTTGTATATGAGATTGTGGATAACTCAATAGACGAAGCTTTAGCAGGCTTTTGTACTCATATCGAGGTAGAAATTTTACCGGGTGATATTATTACTGTTCGCGATAACGGTCGTGGTATACCTGTTGGTATTAATGAGCAGCAAGGTCTTCCTGCAGTTACTGTTGTTCTTACCGTGCTTCACGCAGGTGGTAAGTTCGGTGGTAGTGGTTATAAGGTTTCTGGTGGTCTTCACGGTGTTGGTTCATCTGTTGTTAATGCTCTTTCAGAGTGGTTTGAAGTTGAGGTTTCACAAGATGGTCACGTTCATTATCAAAGATTTGAAAGAGGTGCCCCAACTTGCGACCTTAAAATAATAGGCGATACTCAAGAAACAGGTACCCTTATAAGATTTAAGGCAGACCCTGAAATATTTACAGAAACAACCATTTATGAATATGAAGTTCTTGAAAGAAGACTTCGTGAACAAGCTTTCCTTAATGCAGGTCTTTCAATTTCTCTTACAGATAAGAGAGATTCTGAAAATATAATAGAGCAAATTCACTGCTATGAAGGTGGTATAAGTTCTTTCGTTGAATTTGAAACTAAAAAGAGGGGACTTACACCTCTTCATGAATCACCTATTCAGTTTTCCGCAGTCAGTGGCGATAGAGAAGCAAATATTGCTCTTATGTATAACGATAGTTATAACGAACTTCTTTTAAGTTTTGCAAACAATGTTCGTACCATTGATGGTGGTACTCATGAAAATGGTTTTAAAACTGCACTTACAAGAGTATTTAATGAATACGGTAGAAAATATAAGCTTCTTAAAGATAATGATAAAAATCTTTCCGGTGATGATGTAAGAGAAGGTCTTACTGCAGTTATCAGTGTTAAATTAACAGAAGCACAGTTTGAAGGACAAACTAAAGGTAAATTAGGTAATACTGATATTACCCCACTTGTATCAAAGTGTGTTTATGAAAAACTTTCTACTTATTTTGAAGAAAATCCATCAGATGCAAAGGCAATTTTCAGTAAAGCTCTCGATGCATCAAGAGCAAGAGAAGCTGCACGTAAAGCAAGAGATAATGCAAGAAGAAAATCTGTACTTGAAAGTAATTCTCTTCCGGGTAAACTTGCAGACTGTATTGAAAAAGATTCATCAAAAACTGAAATTTACATCGTCGAAGGTGATTCTGCGGGTGGTTCTGCTAAATCAGGACGTGACAGAATGATTCAAGCAATTCTTCCTCTTTGGGGTAAAATGCTTAACGTTGAAAAGGCAAGAGTTGATAAAGTTATTGGTAACGATAAGCTTACACCTGTTGTTCTTGCATTAGGTACAGGTATTGGTGAGGAGTTTGATATTAACAAACTTCGTTATGATAAAATTATTATTATGGCCGATGCCGACGTTGACGGTGCCCATATCAGAACACTTCTTCTTACATTCTTTTTCCGTTATATGCCTGAATTAATAAGACAAGGTCACGTATATCTTGCTCAACCGCCTCTTTACAGAATAAGTAAAGGTCAAAAACATCAATATGCTTATTCTGATGAAGAAAGAGACGAAATTATGGCAGAAATTGGAACAGGTTTCTCAATTCAGAGATATAAGGGTCTTGGTGAAATGGACCCGAAACAGCTTTGGGATACAACAATGAACCCTGAAACAAGACTTATGCTTCGAGTTACTGTTGAAGATGCAGAAGCAGCAGATGAAACATTCTCAATTCTTATGGGTGATAAAGTTGAACCAAGAAGAGAATTTATTGAAAAGAACGCCAAATACGTTAAGAATCTTGATATTTAATTGATATTCAGATTAAACAAGTGAGGATTTTTAAATGGATGAAATGAATATGGAAAATATGGGTGTTACACAGGGTGTAAATAATCTTCCTGACCCATATGCAAACCAAAAAATTGTAAATATAGATATTAATAAAGAGGTAAGAAGTGCTTTCCTTGACTATTCAATGTCTGTTATTACGTCTCGTGCACTTCCTGACGTTAAAGATGGTCTTAAGCCTGTTCACAGACGTATTCTTTATACAATGTACGAAAATAATCTTACACCGAACACTGCACACCGTAAGTGCGCGGATACAGTAGGTGCTGTGCTTGGTCGTTACCATCCACATGGTGACGCATCTGTTTATGATGCAATGGTACGTCTTGCACAAGATTTTTCAATGAGATATATGCTTGTTGATGGTCACGGTAACTTTGGTTCTGTTGATGGTGACCCACCGGCTGCATATCGTTATACAGAGTCAAGAATGAGTAAGATTTCTATGGAAATGCTTACTGATATTGATAAAAATACAGTAGATTTTGTTCCTAACTACGATGACCGTCTTAAAGAGCCTACTGTTTTACCATCAAGATTTCCAAACCTTCTTGTAAATGGTTCACAAGGTATTGCAGTTGGTATGGCAACAAATATTCCGCCTCATAACTTAGGTGAAGTTTGCGGTGCTATTGAATGCCTTATTGATAATCCTGATGCAGAACTTGAAGACCTTATGGAGCATATTAAAGGTCCTGACTTCCCAACAGGCGGTATTATTATGGGTAGGTCAGCTATTCGCGCTGCTTATGCAACAGGTAGAGCAAAAATTCTTGTTCGTGCAAAATGTGAAATAATTGAAGGCAAAAACGGTAGATTTAAAATCATTGTTACCGAAATTCCTTATATGGTTAACAAGGCTCGTCTTATTGAATCAATTGCAGACCTTGTTAAAGATAAAAGAATTGAAGGTATTTCTGATATTAACGACTACTCTTCAGATAAAACAGGTATGCATATTGAAATTGACATCAAACGTGATGCCAATGCTCAGGTTGTGCTTAATAAGCTTTATTCTTATACACAGCTTCAATCTACCTGCGGTACAATTCTTCTTGCACTTGTTAATGGCGAGCCAAAAATTCTTACTCTTAAAGAAATCCTTCAACATTATATTGACCATCAATGTGATGTTATTGTAAGAAGAACACAGTTTGACCTTAAAAAAGCACAAGACCGTGCTCATATATTAGAAGGTCTTGCAAAAGCAATTGATATTGTTGATGAAATTATTGCAACAATTCGTGCATGTAAAGGCGGTCAGGCAGAAGCAAAAACCGCTATTATGGAAAAATTTGATTTTGATGAATTACAAGCAGCTGCAATTGTTGCTTTCCGTTTAGGTCAGTTGGCAGGTCTTGAAATTCTTAAAATTACAAATGAACTTAACGAATTGAAAGAAAAAATCAAGGATTTAGAGTCAATTCTTGCTTCTCATGAAAGAGTTCTTTCTATTGTTAAGGATGAACTTAAGGTTATTAAAGATAAATTTGCTGATGATAGAAGAACTGCTATTGAAAATGTCAGTGGCGAAGTTGATATCGAAGACCTTATCCCTGAAGAAACATGTGTTTATACATATACAAATATGGGATATATTAAGCGTCAACCAGTAGAATTCTTCTCAATTCAAAACAGAGGCGGCCGTGGTGTTAAGGGTATGACACGCCGTGAGGATGACTATGCAGAAACAATGTTTGTTGCATCTTCACATGATGTTATTATGTTTTATACAACACGAGGCAGAGCATACCGTCTTAAAGGTTATGAAATTCCTGAAGGAAGTAAAACAAGTAAAGGTACAAATATTGTTAATATTCTTCCTCTTGAAAATGGAGAAAAAGTCTCTGCAATGATTCAGATTCCGAAAGAGGATGAGGGATTATACCTTTGTATGGCTACACGTAAGGGTCTTATTAAGCGTTCATCTCTTGATATTTACAGAAATACAAGAAGAAACGGTATTATTGCTGTTACACTTCGTGAAGATGATGAGCTTGCATGGGTTAAGCTTACATCAGGTAATGATGATTTGCTTGTTGCTACAAAGAAGGGTATGTGTATCCGCTTTAACGAAAATGATGCACGTCCTCTCGGTAGAACTGCAAGTGGTGTTAAGGCTATTACTCTTAACGAAGGCGATGAGGTAATCGGTATGACTGTTATGAAGGAAGATGGTAAGCTTCTTACAGTCAGTGAAACAGGTTACGGTAGAATAAGTGAAAATAATAATTATCGTATTCAATCAAGAGGCGGTAAAGGTCTTAAGAATTATCATATTGAAAAATATGGTGATGTTGCTGCAATAAGCGAAATCAGTGAAGAAGATGATATTATTTTGATTTCACAAGATGGTATTATTATAAGAATTCCTGCAAGTGCAGTAAGACTTTGTGCAAGGCCATCAAAAGGTGTAAAGGTTATGAAATTAGGTGAAGGTGATAAGGTTGTTACACTTTCAACTACTGAGCATGACGAAAATGAGGTAAATGGAGAAGTAGAGGATGACGGTTCTGCAAATGAAGGTGCAGGTGACACTTCAGGTGATAATCCGGATATTCCTGTAACAGACGAAGCAGAAGAAATTGAGGAAACAACTGCGGAGGAATAATTTACTATGTCAAAAGATAATAATCATAATGAAAATATGCAAGATTATCTTGATTTATTAAAATCTGCTTCAGAAGAGCAAGAAAAAAATGAGGAATCATCTTCAAAAAATGAAAAAAATCTGAATTTACAAGACGCAACAGATGTTGTATATGAAGATTTTTTTGATGATTATAAGATAGAAAAAGAAGAATCAAATAATATTAATGAATTTTTTGAAAAGAAAACAGTTAGTGCTCCACCGATGGTCTTCAATGAAAAAAAAGAGGATGAAAACACTAAAAATATTTTCAAAAAATTCGGCAGATGGTTCAAAAAACTTTCTAAACCAAGAAAGGCTATTCTTATAATTTTCTGTATTTTACTGAGCTTAGCTATTATTTTAGTTTCTCTTGTAGGTATTTTTGTTAAGCAGAAATTAAATATTATGGGAGAAAAAGTTAATCCTATTATTTATGATGAAGCAATATATGAAAATATTGAAATAGGAGATATTGAAATTGATATCGGCTCTGAAGGATTTAAGCAATCTCTTATTGATTGGGCAACTCAGGGCAACGAAAATCATATGTACAGTAAAAACGTTATTAACGTGCTTCTTATTGGTGCAGATAGCAGAAAAGGTGTTAACGAGGGAAATACCGACGTTATGATGCTTATTTCTGTTAATACAAAAGCAAAAACGTTAAAGATGATTTCATTTTTACGTGACAGTTATTTGTATATTGAAGGTAAAAAGTTTAATACTTGCACAAAATTAAATGCGGCATTTTCCATGGGTGGCCCTGAATGTCTTATTAAAACAATAGAAAATAACTACAAAATTAAAATCGATAACTACGTTATGGTTAATTTTGAATCTTTTAAAGATATTGTTGACGCTATGGGTGGTGTAACGGTAGACGTTGCACAAAAAGATGCAAGAGAGGTACAGAATTATTTTAATTTCTCAATTCCTGTCGGTAATGACGTTTTACTTAACGGTAAGCAGGCTCTGGCTTTTTGCCGAATCAGAAAAGCCGACTCAGACGTTGAGCGTACTGCACGTCAAAGGCAAGTTATTGACAGTATGATGGATAAAGTAAAAAATTCTACGGCAACTCAGCTTAATAGTTATATAGATATACTTCTTCCATATGTTGCAACAGGTTACACTGAGTCAGAAATACTTTCTTTAGGTGTTTCTGCAATTACAGGTGGATGGGCAAAATATGATAGAAACCAGTTGTCAATGCCGATTACTGCTTATGATTCTGACAAAAAGTGTGCAATTCCAGGTGATGCAAATATGTGGATTTGGGTTGTAGACTACGAAAAAGCTGCATATGAGGTTCAGATGGAGCTTTACGGTGAATCAAATATTAACATAAAAGAAAACAGAATTTCACTTATAGATATTTATAACGGTGCAGAGTATTCAGGCAGTAGTTCAGGTGATTCGGGTAGCGGTTCAGGTATCGTAACAACAAAACCAAGTAATATTGTTACAACAGTGGTTGATACTGAAGTACCATCAACATCAGAAATTGAAGAAACTCTTACAGATGTTTCTGAAGAAGATACTTCTGTTACAGAATCAACAGAGGTAGATATTTCTATTGAAGAAAGTACCGAGCCATCATCAGAGCCTGTTACAGATACAGAGGTGGAAATAATCGTACCTTCAACAACTCAACCGGTAACTGAAGTTCCCGTAACAGAAGCGGTAATTTTTGGAGATGAAGTTTAATGAGTAAAAAAAATGAGTATGTTAAAAAAAGAAGAAGCTACTTTGGTTTTACTCGTTATTATCCCGGAAGAACAAGCTCTCCTAAATATAGTTTAGGAGATAATCAGATAGAAAGAAAACGAGAAATCAACAGAAAAATACTTATTATTTTATTATTGATTCTCTTATTTGTAATTTCTTTTGTTGTAACCTCTGTTTGTCTTGATATTTCTGAAATAAAACCATAAAAAGAAGGCTCATTGAGCCTTCTTTTTTAATTAGAAATCATAAATTGAGAGTAAGCTATGCTTACTAATATTATATATAGTTTTGTTGGAAGTAAAAGTTATACGGAGTTTATAATTACGGTGAATCCCCGATATTTTGTATTTAAATGTATCAACATTTCAGATAACAGATAATAACGAATAGATAATTTTTTAAAAAAATAAAAACGGTACTCAGATGAGTACCGTTTTATATTTTTTAACTTAGTCCTGGCAACCGCAATCGCAGTCAGGGCCGCAATCACAATCGCAATCGCAGTCATCGAAATCGATGTCTAATTCAAGCTTTTCGCCACAACCTGGGCATTCAATTACTTCTTCATCAAGCATTTCGTCATCAAGAAGAATTTCTTCACCGCAAAGAGGACATTCAACTTCGTAAAGCTCGTCGTCATCACAGCAGCAGCAATCACAATCATCGTAATCGTCATCGAAATCTTCTTCAAAGATGTATTCTTCAAGCTCGTCAAGGTCTTCATCGATAGCATCAACAAGGTCTTCGCAAGCGCTAAGGTCTTCGTCGATATCTGTAACTGTGAGAGCTAAATCTTCAAGAATATCGAACATTGCTTCAAAGATTTTTGCTTCTTTTGTATCTTTATCAAGGTCAAGGCCTGCAGCGAGACCTTTAAGGTATGCAACTTTTTCTGTAAGTGTCATTTTATAGACCTCCTAAATATTTATTAACTCCCAAATTATGCTCTTGAGAGATATTCACCTGTTCTTGTATCAATCTGAATAACTTCGCCTTCTTCAATGAAGAGAGGAACTTTGATTTCTGCACCTGTTTCAAGAACTGCAGGTTTTGTTGCGTTAGTAGCTGTGTTACCTGCAAAGCCAGGGTCAGTTTTTGCGATAGCAAGGTTAACGAATGTTGGTGGTTCAACACCGAAAACGCTGCCCTTGTATGAAAGAATTTTACATACCATATTTTCTTTTACGAATTTAAAGTTGTCGCCAAGGTTTGCAGCGTCAACAGGAATCATATCGTATGTTTCAGGGTCCATAAAGTAGTAGAGACCGCCGTCTTCATATGAATATTCCATATCTTTTCTTTCAATGAAAGCTGTTGGGAATTTTTCTGTTGGGTTGAAAGTTTTTTCTGTTACGCTTCCGTTGATAACGTCACGAATTTTTGTACGTACGAAAGCTGCACCTTTACCAGGTTTAACGTGTTGGAATTCGATAATAGAATAAACTTTGCCATCCATTTCGAATGTAACGCCGTTTCTGAAATCGCCTGCTGTTACCATAAATAAATCCTCCGAAAAATAATTTTATTTCATATTATAACATCATAATTTTATACTAAAATGGCTTTATTTTCAAGTGTTTTTATTAAAAATAAAGCCATAAGCCTGTCATTTTAAAAAGAATTACTCTTTTTCTGTTGCTGTAATGCCAATTCCAAGCTCTTCAAGTTGAATATTGTCAACCTTTGAAGGACATTCTGTCATTGGTTCACTTGCATTTTGTACCTTCGGGAATGCAATAACATCACGTAATGAATCTGCCTTAACAAGCTGCATAATGAGTCTATCAAGACCGATACCCATACCACCATGTGGTGGAGGACCGAATTTGAATGCATCAAGAAGATAGCCGAATTTCTGTTGTGCTTCTTCGTCGGAAAGACCGAGAAGCTTGAACATTCTGTCTTGAAGTTCAGGGTTTGTGATACGGATTGAACCTGAAGAAAGCTCGATGCCGTTAAGAACAAGGTCGTAAGCCTCTGCACGAACTGCCGCCTTATCTGTTTCGAGATATGGAAGGCATTCAGGAAGAGGAGAGGTGAATGGATGGTGCATTGCAACAAATTGACCTGCATCTTCATCCCAGTCAAAGAATGGGAATTCAACAATCCAGAGAAGATTGAAGCCATCACTGATAATATCAAGCTTTTTAGCTGCTTCGTTACGGAGTGCACCGAGAACTGAAAGAACAGAATTATTTTTTGTATCAGCAACAATAAATACAACGTCGCCTTTTTGGGCACCTGCTTTTTCAAGAATAGCAGACATTTCTTCTTCTGTCATAAACTTTGCAAAGGAAGAAGCAATGCCGTCGTCTGTAAGGCGAATCCATGCAAGACCTTTTGCACCAATACCTTTTGCAAATTCTGTAAGCTTATCTACCTCTTTACGAGTGTATGTTGTTACTGCGTTTTTAGCAGTAATACCGCGAACTGAGCCGCCACCTGCAACTGCACCTGAGAATACAGAGAAGCCACAGTCCTTAACAATATCTGTAAGGTCAAAAATTTCCATACCGAAGCGAGTGTCAGGCTTGTCTGAACCATAACGCTCCATAGCTTCTTTATAAGTAAGACGAGGAAGAGGAAGAGGAATATCTACACCCAGAGCTTCTTTAAATACTCTTGCGATGTAGCCTTCACCGATAGAAAGTACATCTTCCATTGTAACAAATGACATTTCAAGGTCGATTTGTGTAAATTCTGGCTGACGGTCTGCACGTAAGTCTTCGTCACGGAAGCAACGGGCAATCTGCATATATCTGTCGAAGCCTGCAACCATAGAAAGCTGCTTGTAAAGCTGAGGTGACTGAGGAAGAGCATAGAATGTACCCTGATGGATACGGCTCGGAACAAGGAAGTCACGTGCACCTTCAGGAGTTGATTTGATGAGCATAGGTGTTTCGATTTCAACAAAGCCGTTTTCATCAAAATAGTCACGGGTAATTTTTGTTACCTTATGACGGAAAAGAATATTTTTTTGTAAGTCAGGTCTTCTGAGGTCAAGATATCTGTATTTAAGACGAGTAAGCTCAGATGTCTGGCAATTTTCAACGATATCAAAAGGAGGAGTTTCGCTTTTTGAGAGCACTCTTAAATCCTTAACGTCAATTTCAATATCGCCTGTAGGAATTTCACTGTTTTTTGAGGAACGTTCTTTAACGATACCTTTTGCCATAAGCACATATTCGCTTCTTACAGCAAATGCTTTTTCAAAGATTTCTTTATCTGTATTTTCGTCAAATGCTAACTGAACAATACCTGTTTTGTCACGCAAGTCAACAAAAATAAGAGCACCAAGGTCACGTTGCTTTGCAACCCAACCGCATACGGTAACCTCTTCGCCAATATTTTCTGCACGAAGGTCACCGCAGAAAATGGAGCGCTTGAGACCATTCATATTATCCATATATATATACGTCCTTTCGGAATATTTTTTTATTTTTTATTGAACATTAACTTCGTTTTTAACGAGGTAAGAAATCGGGATACTTAAAAGACATGACATAACAAGTCTTATGGCAGGGCTGACAAAATTAACCACAAGTGGTGAAATGTCGGGACTTAAAGAAGTAAGTGTATTTAAAATATTTGATGTAAGAATTGCATTATCAGGTGTGAGCACCATACCTGCAGGTATAAGGTTGCCAACACCTTCGGAAAGTTTCTGGATAATGTAAAAAGAAACACCTGCAAAAATAATTGCACCTAATTTACCAAGACGTGAGAAAGGTGTAACATTTGATAATGTAATGCCAAAGTATAAGCACTGTACAATAAGAAGTGATGAAACTGCAAGTGCAACGGCAATACTTATGCCGTATAAGAAAATTGTTTTAAGTGAAGGCGCACCAAAAAGACCGAGAAGAGAATCTGCCATTTCAAGAGATTTCTCGCCCAAAAGGTCAAAGACATTTTTGGCTAAAAGCAAGAATGATATGAGGAAAAGTCCAAAAACAATATATATCCAGATTAAACCTGATATTGTTTTTGACCAGATAAGCGTATTTGTTTTTACAGGTAATGTAAGTGTAAGGTAGCCTGTTTTGCTGAACATGGTGTTTGAATACATTTTTGCAACAGAAATAATTACAAAAACATAAGCAAATAACATAACAAAGCAAGCAAAACTACCGCTTAAAAACACAGTTGTTTCTTTTTTAGAAAAACAAGAAAAAGCCTCAAGTCCGATAAAAGCAACAATTATAACAAAGAACATAACATAAACTGAGTGGAATTGTGCTTTTAAATCGTTTTTAAGGAGTTTACCAAACATGTGTAAATACCTCCTTGAAAATATCGTTAACGGATTTACCGTTTTTTGTTATTTCGGAAACCTTATCGTTTAAAAGGATTTTGCCATCGTCCATAAATACGACGTGAGAAAATACTTCTTCCAAATCGTTAATAAGGTGTGTGGAAATAAGAAGAGTTGATTTATGAGCGTAGTTTTTCATAATAAATTCCAGGATGCTGCTACGTGTTGCAGGGTCAACACCGCCCATAGGTTCATCAAGAATATATAATTGTGCATTACGTGACATTGTAAGCGAAAGCAAAAGTTTTTCTTGCATACCTTTGGACATTTTTTTTGCCTTTTTGTTTGGGTCAAGCTCAAAAAAAGTGAGCATTTCTAATGCTTTTGCTTTATCGAAATCAGAAAAGAAATCATTGAAATAATCAATAGCGTCAATGTTTCTCATCCAATCGTGAACAAAAGACTGTTCCGGAAGGTAAGCAGTAAAAGCTTTTGTTTTTTCACTGGGAACCTCGCCATTTATAAGAACTTTACCTGTATAGTCGTGAATAAGACCGGTAAGGATTTTCATAAATGTGGATTTACCGCAACCGTTAGGGCCAAGAAGACCTATTATTTCACCTTTGGGAAGAGAAAAACTTGTATCTTTAAAAACTACGTTTTTGCCGTATGCTTTTGAAAGATTTTCAACAGTAATAATAGACAAAAATCAACGCCTCCATATAATAAAACCCGAAATTATACTATTATATATATTACACTATAAATGTATAAATAGTCAAGAGAAATACTAAGGATTACGTTTGATAAAATTGCGAATTTTAGGATTTCTCATCATCACAGATTTATTAGAAATTTGAAATAAAAATTCAAAAATAAGGGTCTGCGACATAATTGTAATACTATTGCAACAAATTAACTGCCTGCAAATTTTTTGCAAACAAAAAAGCAGTCCCGAAGGACTGCTTAAAGTGTGACTTTATTATGCAAAGAGGCCGCCGAAGAAGCTTGTGAATGTATCAAGAACAACGCTTACGCCGTATTCAACAAGTGAACCTTCAATTGAACCAAGAATTGCTTCAAGGTCTGCACCTTCGAAAAGATTTGCAATGATACCTAAGATAGAACCCATAACTTCGCCTCCTTTATTTACTAAAGATAAATTACCATAAATAAGCTAAAAAGTCAACAATTTTATATAGTTTACAAATACAGACTTACTATTTTGTTTATTATTCTGTCTTACTTATTGTGAGAAAATATGATAGAATTGCTACATAGTGCTAAAAAGGAAGTGATTTGGTGAGTAAAAAAACAAAAACACAGGATATTCCTAAAATTCAGAAAAATACAGAACAAAGTTTTGTAGGAAAAGGTGAATTTATATTTTACCTTATGGGCGTATTTTTCTATACTACTATGACAGGTATGGTTGGTGGTAACAGAAATGCTTATTTTGTAAATGTTCTTCGAATAGACGAAGACGCTGTTTCACTTTTTACTACGTTAACCCGTATTATACCGTTTATACTCAATTTCTTTATTGTTATGTATATTGACGGTAGAAGGATGGGAAAAGGCGGTAAGTTCCGTCCGATAGCAATGCTTGTTGTTGTGCCTATGGCTATTGTTATGATGCTTTCATTCTGGGCACCTTCGGGACTTTCCGGTGCAATGCTTTTTATTTACATTATTACAATTGCAGTTTTATGGTCCGTTTTCTGTACGTTTGGTAACTCAATTAATATGATTGCAAACGTTATGACGCCTAATCTGAAAGAGCGTGACAAGGTTCTTTCGTTCCGTTCAATTTCTTCTGCAGTCGGTAACTCTGCACCTATTGTTATTCTTCTTGTTATCGGTCTTATCTGGAGTAAGGATAATCCTGAACTTGTAAAAGCAGTTACAGGTACGAGCATACGAAGTGTTGAAGGTCTTCAGTACATAATTTCTGCGGCACTTTGTAGTGTTGTTGGTATAATCACCGTTCTTGTAGGTATGAAGCTTGTTCGTGAAAGAACAGTTTATTCCGTTGAAAAGAAAAATCCTCTTGAAGGATTTGTAGATATTGTAAAAAATAAATATGCGTGGACAATTATTGTTTCTGAGTTTTTAAAGACGTTCCGTGGTATTTCAACGTTTATGGAAAGCTTTATTGCAATGGCGGTTCTTCGTGACTCTTCAAAAAAGATTCTTTTTGTTCTTCCGGTTGGTATAGGTACCGCAGTTGGTATGCTTGTAATTAACTTCCTTTTAAAGAAATTTGATGCAAGAAAGCTTTATATTGCAAGTGGTATTTATTCATTAATTGCAAACTGTATTGCTTTTGGTGTAGGATACCTTTACTTTACAACAGAAAAAGGCGTCTTGCAGATAGTATTTATTATTTTCTTGTTCCTTATTGGCTTGCAGTTTGGTGCTTCAAATCTTCTGCCTTCCATGTTCCAGGCAGACGTGCTTGAAACAATTGAACTTAAAACAGGTAAACGATTTGACGCTTCATTCCCGTTTGTTATTGGTATAGGAACACTTATAAGCGGTTTAATAGCAGATGCATTAGCACCGCAGATTCTTTACGGTGAAGGTTCAATTATTGGTTACATTCAGCCAACAGACCTTGTGCCGAACCCTGAGCAGAGCCTTGAAACAAAGCTTACTCTTTTGTTCTTCTACACAATTATGCATGGTATTATGATGTTCCTTGCAGGTGTGCCGTTCTTCTTCTATAAGCTTACAGGTAAAACAAAAGAAGATGTTCACGAGCAAGTAATAAAGCAAAGAGAACAGATAAAATAATTACAAAATAAAATAATAACCAAATAAAATCCTCTTAATTTATTGAAAACTACGAAAATAAATTAAGGGGATTTATTTTATTTGATTTTGATAGTTTCTGTGGTAGAATAATACTGTATTATTATGGCTACGTGCTATAAAGGAGGAAAAGTTTATGAGCAATCAGCTCTTCTGCGAGAAAAACGGCAAGCTTCACGTAGGTCATACCATACTTACAGGTTTTGCTTTTCTTGCATCTTCAATTGCTTGGGCTATTTATGACCCATATATTACAAAAATTCTCAACAGACTTCTTACAGAATCTGACTGGATAACAGGTCTTAGCCAGAAGCTTAACGAGGCTTTCCCTGTCCTTGCAAAGTTTGCAGAATCACAGGGTGAAAATGTCAGTGCTGCTGGTGGCGGAATCACACTTGTTCCGTTGTTTATCGGTATAATCATGACATTTGATAATATCTTCGGCGTTATTTTCCAGCCTACCTTCGGTAAGCTTTCAGACCGTTGCCGTTCAAAATTAGGTAAACGTCGTCCGTTTATTGTTTTTGGTGCTCCTGTTTCAGCGGTATTGTTTGCACTCATTCCTTGGGTTGCACTTAAAAACTCTCTTCCCGCAACAATGTTGTGCATTATTCTTTTTGTTTTCTCAATGTCCTTATGGAGAGCACCTGCGGTTGCTCTTATGCCTGCACTTACTCCGCCTTCCCTTCGTAGTGAGGGTAACGCCATTATTAATCTTATGGGCGGTATCGGTTCTGCACTCGGTCTTGCAGCTGGTGGTATTGTTACTGCTATTTATACACTTATTACAAAAATTGAGGTTACAACCGAAAACGAGCAGACAACAATATTCACATACGTTTTCCTTATCGGTGCAATAGTTATGCTTGCCGGTATGCTCGTTGTGCGTATATTTGTTAAAGAGCCATCAAGCAAAATTGCAGATGGTGTTGCAAGAATGGAAAAAGCAAATGCTAAGGCAGAAAAAGAAGCCAAAAAGGCAGAAAAGGCTGCTCGCAAGGAGCAGAAGCTTTCAAAGGGAGAAAGAAAGAGCCTTATCTTTATGCTTTGCGGTCTTTTCTTCCTCTTCTGCGGCACAAATGCCATCACAACCTTCTTTGCTCTATTTGCATCTGAAGTGCTCGGCAAATCCACAAGTGATGCAACAACCATGACTACAATCTTTGCTGTTTGCTCAGGTATTGCCGCTATCCCTGCAGGTAAAATGGGCAAAAAGCTTGGCAGAAAGAAAACTATTCTTATCGGCCTTGTGGTATTTATGGCAGTTTTCCTTATGTACGTGCTTACAGGTAGCCTTGCTCTTGTATGGGTTGCACTCATCTTCGGTGGCTTTGCAAATATGCTCATTACTGTTAATACACTTCCTCTTGTTCTTGATATTGGTGGTATTGATAAGGTTGGTACGTTTACAGGTTACTACTACACAGCAACCTTCTCAGCACAGATTGCTTCTCCGATTGTTTACGGTATTGTGAGAATGTTTACCGGCACATATCTTTCACTCTTTATTTACAGTCCGATTATGTTCCTTCTCAGCATGTTCTTTATCCTCTTCGTTAAACACGGTGAAGCCGTTCCCGACGAGATAGTTAAAAAGGTTGCAGAAGAAAACGATTAATAAACAAATTAAAATGGCGTTGTGTTAAAGACACAACGCCATTAATTTTTTCAAAAACTCAGTCGATTTTTTCTTTTTTAAATACATCTGCAACCTCTGTGATTGTTATGTATGCATGTGGGTCAGTTTCGTGAACAATTTCTCGAAGTTTTGCAACCTGAAATCTGTTTACAATAAAGTAAACCATAGTTTTAGGTTTGTTGGAATAACCGCCAATAACTTCAATTTTTGTTGAACCTGATTCAAAGTAATAAGAGAGCATGGAGCAGATGTCATCCGGCTCTGTTGTAATAATCATGGCACATTTTGCTCTGTCAAAGCCTTCAACAATAAAGTCAACTGTTTTAAGTGCCGCCATATATGCAACTATTGAGTACAGAGGAAGAATCCAACTGTCAAGAATAAGGCCGCATATTACATAAAGTAAAACATTGTATGCCATTACAAATGTGCCAACAGTTACACCGAGTTTCTTTGCGAAAATTACTGCCATAACTTCTATTCCGTCCATGGCACCACCAAAACGTATGGCAATACCGCTTCCGATACCGGAAATCATACCGCCAAACACGGCGCAAAGTAAAAGGTCTTCACCAGCAAGAGGCGAAGCAAAGCTTACGTCAATTGGTAAAACATCCGTTATTAAAAAAGCAAAAAGAGAATAAATAATTACAGTATATACTGCGTAGACGGTAAAATGGGAGCCTTGCTTTTTTGTGCCGTAAATGAATAGGGGAATGTTTAAAAGTACAAGGAAAAGGGAAAGAGTGAATTTTTCCGGAGTGATGTTTGCAAGGAGCATAGATGTGCCCGAAATACCGCTATCGTACAAATTAACGGGGTTAAGAAAAATGGTTACACCGAAAGCGTTTATTATACCTGCTACGGTCAACATAACAAAATTGCGGATTTTGAATTTTTTGATGTTTTCAATAATTTTAGACTTTTTTGAAGAATTCATTATTCGCCTCCTATGACTTTCACTATTTTGTTTACACATTCCTCTGCGGTTGTATTGTGGCAATCAATAGTATAATCTGCATATTTTTCGTAAAGAGCAGAACGTTCTTTGTAAAGGTCTTCAATAGTGGTGCCTTCTTTCATTGCAATGCCACGTGTTGTTATATTTTTTATTCTGTTTTTTATCTCTTCAGGTGAAAGTTTAAGGTAAATTACTTTGCCTTGTGATTTAAGATTTTTCATACCATCATGGCAATAAACCGCACTTCCGCCTGTGGCAATAACAGAATCTGAGCAGGTCAATTGTTTTAGAATAAGGTTTTCTTTTTCTTTAAAGCCTTCAAGTCCGTCTTCTTCTAAAATTTCGCAAAGAGTCTTTTTGAATTTACTTTGAAATATTAAGTCAGTATCAACAAAATCGCAAACAAGACTTTTTGCAAGTAAAACACCTACTGTGCTTTTGCCGCATCCCGGCATACCTATAAGAATAACGTTCATTTTAATTCTCCAATTTAATTTATAACATCATTTTAGCATAAATCGGTATATAAATCAAATTTCAGTTTTAAAACAAGGGTAAATATGGTATAATTTTTGAAAGAAACAAAAAGGGTGATGGTATGGCTTATTTATTTGTTCATTTTAAAGAGAAAATTACTCCCGACGGTGAAGCCGTTTACTTTGGTATAAGTAAAGATGGCTTTAATTGGGAGCAGGTTAATAATGGTAATCCTATTCTTATGAGTAGCCTTGGGGATAAAGGTTGCCGTGATATTGAAATTATACGTCTTCACACAGGTGGCTTTGTTATATTGACCACCGATTTATGTATTGCTACAAAATTTGATGAGAATTATAACGTTGATTGGAAGCAGATTAACAGCCACGGCAGTAAAAGTCTTTGCTTATGGCAAACAGATGATTTAATTAATTTTTCGGAGCAAAAATTAGTGTATTTCGGCAGAGATGACTTTGGTTGTATGTGGGCACCTGAAATTTTCTTTGATGAAGAAAATGAAGAATATCTTATTCATTGGGGCTCAACCATTAAAGAAGATAATTACACTCACATGTCAATTTACTGCTCTGTAACAAAAGATTTTGAAACGTTTTCTGAACCGAAATTGTATTTTACAAAAGAAAACGAAATTCTTGATTCTCACATAACAAAAGTAGGGGATACATATCATCTTTTTTATAAGAATTCTTCAAATCCGCCAATGAATATGCATGCTACGTCAAAAAATCTTTACGGTCCTTTTGAGCACGATGAAAAGTTTGAGGAGTATATGGAAAAAGAGATTCAGAATCCAGGCTCGTATGAAGGGGCAACAACATTTGTTTTACCTGATGGCAGATGGTGCTTTATGGCAGACTTTTTTGGTTGTGAAAAAGAGAAGATGGGCTATGTGCCTTTTATATCATCAAAACCGGGAGATATGAATTTTACCCGTTGTCCTGATGCATTTTCTTTCCCGTATGGTTTTAAACACGGTAAGTGTATTGAGATTACAGATGAGGAATATGAAAGATTAAAATATTAAAAAGGTCGTGTGTTCAATATGAACACACGACCTTTTTATATGAAGATTCAAATAAGCTTACCATCTGTTTTCTACGTATTCGCAGAAAGTGAATAAATCTTTTATTTCAATAACCTTGCCGTCATCAAGTACCATTGTGCCGTTCCAGTTACCAAAAATCTGGTGGCAGTTCATTCTGCCGATTTTAAAGTCAACGTCTGTATGGTTATCAAGAGTTGGAGTCATTGTCATATTAAATCTGCCGTCTTCGGAAATAAACTTCCACTCTTCCATAAATCTGTCTTTTGGGAATTTTTCTACGTCAACGGCACCAAATTTATGTACTTTGCCGTCGTAGAAAATACAAGTTTCCGTTCCGTTGGATTCATCACCAATAGCCCATGTAATTTCAAAGCCTAAAAGATGCTTTTCGCCGTTCTCATCTGTAATAAAGGTATTACCGCTACCCCAGTACCATACCATTTTGTGTACGGTGTTTACTCTGCCCCAGTCAAGAGTACAGAAGGAGTTATCTTTTGAGAATTTGTAAACGTAGTCACCAAACTTGAACTCACCTTCGCAAACCATACACATTTGCTTTGTGGTCATAAAGTATTTTGTGTTATCTTCAGGGAAAGGGAAGACGGTTGTAATATTTTCAAGCCCTTCCGGGATATCCATAGTAACATTAACTTCCACAGGTTTACCTTTATAGGAGCCTTTGTACCAGAGTGTTCTTTCAGTTTCCTTTGTATTGAAATCAAATTCTGTTTTGCCGATTTTATCCTTGTATCGGTTAGGAACGTCGCCTTTTGCAGGTGGAACGTGCTTGTTTGCACCAAGGAAATATTGGATAGAGTCACAAATAACTTCGCCTGTTTTAACATTGGTGAGTTTAGCTGCAACGTAACCTCCAAGGTTTATATTTGCAAAGCTGACAAGAATCTGCATTTCGTCACCCACAAGAATGTTATAAAAATCCCATTCCTTACGACTCATAATGCCTGTTTTTACAAGGTTTCTGTCATATGTGAAGTTGTTGCGTCTAGCCCAACCTTTTGCATTAAGTGAACCATCGGAATTAAGGAGCGGGGTTTCTTCAGTATACTCTGTCTGCTTTGATTTTTCTTTCCATTCTGTAAAGCTTTTATATGTTCTTTCCAATTCTACGCTCATAAATTTTCTCCTTCTTGTCAGTATATAAAAATTATACTCTTTAATATAAAACTTTTCAACAAATTAATGAAATCTCACAACAACGTTTGCATATTCCGTTGGTGTCATTCCTGAAATTCTTTTAAAAACGGTGGTAAAGTACTGAGAGGTATTAAAGCCGAGTTTTTCGGAAATTTCGGTAAAGGTGAAATTTTCTTCACGGATTAATTCTTTTGCTTTGTCTATTTTGAGCCTTGTAAAGTAATCCATAACACCGCAACCCATTTGCTCGCGGAAGATTTTTTTGACAACGGATGCAGAAAGGTTGAATTCTTTTAAAATATCTTTGAATTCAAGTTTCTCTTCAACGTTCAAAGTGAGATACTCTGTAATTTCTGCAAGTAGGGTGTTATTTTTATGAATTTTTACCGGTGCTATGTTGATATGTTTACGAATAAGGCGGATAAGTAACATCTCTACACTTAATTTTATCATTTGTTGAGAGGCAAAGCCGCTGTTTTCGTCTATTTCCATTACGTAGGTATAGGGGTTCCCCAAAGGTGTTGAGAAAGAAGATGATGCCTCTTTAACAACTGTACCCACAAGGGCACGTTCTTTTTCACCTAACGTAATTACTTTTCCTGCAACATTCATTAATTCAGGTGTGTTGCAATCGAATGAAATAATAACAGAGTTTGCGGCACGCTTACCGTCACAACGGATGTTGTGAAATTCATTAGGCTTATGTAAATACATCTGCCCTGCCAGAAGTTCAATTTCCTGTGCTCCTGCGGTTATAAGCAAATTTTTTTTGTCGGCATAAACAAGCTCCCAAAAATCGTGCACCTCACCTGAATACGTAAAATCCTTTGCGTATTCAAAATAGTGAACGGTATAAATGCCGTTAATTTGTACGGGACAGGAAAGGATAGTTTTTGTATAGTCCATATAATCACCAATTTGATTGTAACTTTAAAATTATAAAAATGCAACCAAAATTGTAAAAATAACAACATATTTTATAAGATTTTCTGAATTATATATGATAAAATTAAACCGAAAATGAACAAGGAAGTGACGAGTATGAGTAAAATAAAGTTTGGTACAGGCGGATGGCGTGCAGTAATTGGTGATGATTTTGTATGTGAAAACATTAAAAAGGTAGCACAGGGCATATATTTGCTTATGCTCGAACAGAACAAAACAGACAAACCTATTATTATCGGTTATGACAGGCGTTTTCTTTCAGAAAAAACATCAAAATGGGTTGCTGAGGTGTTGGTATACAACAATATCCAGGTTATGTTAATGGAGCGTTCTGCACCTACACCACTTGTAATGCACACTGTAAAAAAACAAGAATTATATTTTGGAATTGAAATTACTGCAAGTCACAACCCGGCATCGTACAATGGTATTAAATTAATTGTTGATGAAGGTCGTGATGCACCTGTTGAAATAACAAACAGATTAGAAGAGCTTATAGAGGGTATAGAAGAGGTTCATTCCTGTGACCTTAAAGAAGCAGAAAAAAATGGTCTTGTACAATATCTTAATAATCCTTTTAATGATTTCCTTGATGATATTCTCGATTTGATTGATGTTAAAGCATTGCGAAATAGAGGTCTGCGTGTGCTTTTTGATACTATGCATGGTTCAGGTACTTATCCGTTGCTTGTAATTTTCCATACGGCGAGATGTACGATTGATACTCTTAATACAAATAAAGATGCATATTTTGGAGGCGTTATGCCTGCACCTTCGGAAAAAAGCTTGTTTGCCCTCAAGGATTCTGTTCTTAAAGGCGGTTACGACCTTGGTATTGCAATGGACGGTGACGGTGACCGACTTGGTATAATTGATGCGAATGGCAGATATATTAATGCAAACGAAACGCTCTGTCTTCTTTATTACTATCTTGTAAAATACAAAGGTTGGAAGGGTCCTGTTGTAAGGAATCTTGCAACAACACATCTTCTTGATAAAATTGCAGAAGATTTTGGTGAAAAATGCTACGAGGTTCCTGTTGGATTCAAATATATTTCTTCAAAAATTGACGAGGTAGATGCAGTTCTTGGCGGTGAAAGTTCAGGCGGTCTTACAGTAAGGGGACACATTCACGGTAAGGACTCTGTTTATGCGGCATCTCTTTTTGCAGAGATGGTAAGTGTTACAGGTAAATCACCAAGCAAAATGGTTGACGAGTTACACAAAAAGTTTGGTAACTTTGTTATGGTTGAAGATGATATGGCATTTGAACCATCTATTAAACCAATGGTTGAAAAAACCTTGTTAGAAGATAAGCTCCTTCCTGAGTTTGCAGACAAAATAGTGAAAGTAAACTACGAAGATGGATGCAAGGTATATTTTGAAGATGGTTTTGTTATCTGCCGTTTCTCCGGTACAGAGCCACTTTTAAGAATTTTTGCAGAAAGTACAACTGCAAAAAGAGCAAAGGAATATATTGAAGCATTTAAAAATTTCTTGTTTAAATAAAATAAAACGGATTGTAGAACTTGTGTTTTACAATCCGTTTTTTGTTATTAATTAAAGCTTACTCTGTTAAAGAGTTTATCAACCTCTTTTTCAAGAGCTTCCCGTTCTTTTTGAGATATATCAACAGTGCAGTTAATAATCTCTTTTGCAGAGGTTTGTGCTTCGTAGAGAATACGAGTATCTGTCATAAGGTTTGCAACTCGCATATCCGGAAGACCGTGCTGACGTGAACCGAAGAAATCACCGGGACCACGCATTTCTAAATCCTTTTTGGCAATTTCAAAGCCGTCTGTTGTGCGGCACATAATCTCAAACCGTTCAATAGCCACTTCGTTCTGTGCATCAGAAAGAAGAATACAGTGGCTTTCTTCCGTTCCTCTGCCGATACGTCCTCTTAACTGATGAAGCTGAGAAAGACCGAATCTTTCAGCATTTTCAATTACCATAACTGTTGCATTGGGTACATCTACACCAACCTCAATAACAACAGTGGAAATGAGAAGGTCAATTTCTCCATTATAAAATCGCTTCATAACTTCGTCTTTTTCCTTAGCCTTCATTTGTCCGTGAAGAAGACCGAGAGTATAGTTGGAAAAATGCGAGGTTTTTAGAAATTCGTAGTATTCAGTTGCAGGAATCAAATCGCTTTCGGATTCCTCTACAAGGGGACAAACCACGTAGCCTTGTCTGCCTTGGTCTATATTTTTCTTTAAAAAAGCATAAATTCTGTCGTGGTAACTTGTTGGTACGCAATAAGTTTTTATAGGTTGCCTGCCCTTTGGTAATTCGTCTAAAACAGAAATATCAAGGTCACCGTAAATCATCATAGCAAGTGTGCGTGGAATAGGTGTTGCAGACATAACGAGAGTATGTGGATTGTTACCCTTTGCAGAAAGGGTAGCGCGTTGTGATACGCCGAAACGATGTTGCTCATCTGTAATAACAAGCCCCAGATTAAAAAATTCAACATCATTCTGAATTATTGCATGGGTACCTACCACAATATGGCAGGTGCCGTATTTGATTTTTTCGCGTATATCACGTTTTTTAGCGGCAGTTAATGAACCTGTTAAAAGAACAACTTCAATTTCGTCACCAAAGAAGTTTTTAAGTGTTTTGTAGTGCTGATTAGCAAGGACCTCTGTTGGTGCCATCAAAGCACCTTGGTAGCCGTTTTTAACAGTATTATATAAAAGGGCGGCGGCAACGGCAGTTTTACCGGAGCCAACATCACCTTGTAAAAGGCGGTTCATTGGTTTCGGCTTTTGCATATCTTCTACTGCTTCTGCAACTGCTCTTTTTTGAGCATTTGTTGGAGAAAAAGGCAAGGAAGAGAAAAATTCGTGGGAAAAATCGGCACGGATTTTTTCTGCCACTCTGCCTGTGGAAGAAGATTTTTGCCACATCAAGCCTAGTTGTAAAAGCAAAAGCTCTTCAAATATAAGACGGCGTTTTGCAAGAGAAAGTTCCTTTTCGCTTTGAGGAAAATGTATTGCACGAAGTGCTTGGCTGAAGCCCATAAGCTTATATTTATCAATAAGATATTGAGGAATAATTTCTTCAATATTATTTTTCGCCTCTTTTAAAGCAGTTTCTACAAGACGTTCAGTTGTTTTTGATGGAAGAGAAGCAGTAGCATTGTAAATAGGGCGTATACGTTGCTTGTCACCTGATTTTTCAAAGCGAGGTGAAAGCATTGTTCTGCTACCGTATTTATCCTCTGTAACCTTGCCGAAGAATAAATATTCTTCATTCTCTTTTAACTGGTCTTTTACATATTTGTTGTTAAAAAAGACGATGTGCATATAGTCTGTACCATCTGCAATTGCAGTTTTAACAAGAATTTTACCGCCTTTTATTTTTACAACTGACGGCGGTTCCGCAACAATAGCCTTGAGGCAAACATTTTCGTTAATTTGCGCATCCCTGATAGGTGTAACAAAGTTCCAGTCTTCGTAGGTGCGAGGATAATTCCTTAAAAGGTCATCAACGCTATAAATGTTTTGTTTTGCAAAAACCTTTGCACGTGCTTCGCCAACACCTTTAAGGTATTGAATTCTTGAATCAAGGTTAACCATATACTCACCACCTTTTATTAGAAATTTGTTTTTTTATATGTAATAAATAAGTGTGCTTATAAAGAAAATAATTGACTGTACTAAGAATATGAGTGGAAGTCCATTCATAAATAAACTGTGCTTTGTTTTGTGGCGGATAGTTGTCATAACAAAATATTCGGCAATTGCACCACCAAGCACAGCGAGTAAAATTAAAACAGACTCTTTTATTCTTTTTTCCGGCATAAGTTTTGCAGCCTTTTTATCGTAAATGGTAACAACTGCAGTAGCAATGGAAATAAGAATAAAATAAATTGCAACGTATTTAATCATAATATCACCTTACCTTATACACAGTATTATATTATATAATTTTAAGGATAGCAAGGGAAAAGAAAAACTCAAGAAAATACATATATGGTTGCGATTTATATGTTTTGTGGTATAATGAAAAAAACAAAATCCGGAGGGGAAACTGATGTCAGTAGATATAGGAGAATCCTTAATACAGACGTGGTTAAGACACGTTAGGGGCTGTGATATAGTCCAAACTAATTGGAAAGCCGCTATGCATATTGCTTATGATATAAATAAAGCAAAAAAATTATTGGAAGAGTTTTATATCGAATTTCCGTTTTTTTCAAAACAGGATATACAAACAAAAATCAGACAAACAGAAATAGATGCTTTAGGCTGTGTTCTGGACGAAAAGAAATATTTTGCAACAGATATTGCTTTTCATGAAGATGGTTTGCACTATAAGGAAAAAGATGTTGTTCCGTCAAAGATTCTTCGTACTATTCTTTGCCTTTACGGATATTTAGGTGCCAAAAAGGCTACTATAGTTTTTGCAACTCCTTATATAAAAGCAGATTCTACCAACTCGGAAAAAATATTTTATGAAACTTTTGTAAAACAAATAAATGAATTTTTAAAAAGTCATTCTGATTTAAAAGAATACGAAGTAAAACTTTATACAGATATCGATTTTGAAACAAAAATATTAAATCCTGTGTTGTATTTGGTTGATAAAATTAAGGATACTTCAGAAGTGTTTGTCAGAGCTTGTCAAATTCTTATTTGTACAAGAAAAGCAGGTAGCGGAGAAACAAAAAATTTATTGGGCGCAGAAGAAATTAATGGAAAGGCAAATTTAATTAATACTTCTTGTGGACAAATTGATGTTTCAGAATTAAGTACACAACAAATTATTGAGCAATACATTCTACCAAAATTGAGGACAGAAGGAAAGAGAGCCCTGAAGAACTATTTTGATCAGGAATGGTCCTCAAAAAACTTCCGTTCGACTTATGCCTTTTTAAGTACAACGCAAGTATATACGAATAATCACGCAAGATATTATTCTCAACCGTATTATCTTGATAAAAGCAAAGAAATTGTTTACATAACAAATAATTGTAGTCCGGCAAAATTAATTAACTGGATTAATAAAAATGGTATTTAAATACAAAAAACCTCTCTTGCCTTAATAAGCAAAAGAGGTTTTTGTTTTTATAGATTACGTTATTTGATACAATTTGTTGCTGAAAACAGTCCACCGAACTGCTTTCTTAACGCTCAGACCCTCTCGGGTTCAAGTCACACTTATATAAAAACAGAGCAACCCTAAATATGGTTACTCTGTTTTGGTGCAGAAGAAGGGACTTGAACCCTCATGAACGAAGTTCACTAGTACCTGAAACTAGCGCGTCTGCCATTCCGCCACTTCTGCATGTATATTATTTATTATTGTACTCAGTAAAATTATTAAAACAAGTACCTTATGGAAAGGACACTTGCGGTGCCCAAAATTGATATTCGCTCCTGTTCGTCGCTATCAATTTTGACCGCTACGCCTTTTCACACTTACTGCATCCGCCACAGGCGGCGTGCGTGTTCAAAGCTGCCATTCCGCCACTTCTGCATGTATATCATTTGAATATTGCGACGATCTTACATCCCTGTTTCATCTTTGATGAAATAGGGATATAAAATGTATTTGCATCAATTAACCATTTGTGAAGCTTTGGTATCTGAATTTACATACCTATCATTTTCCCGCCGTTTTCATTTGACTTATCTGCAAGGAAAATGATTTTGTGACCTGCAACGGAGTTATGTATAGATGTGCAGGAAACAGAAGGATTTTCATCATTTATAAATTTAACAAAGTCACACATCAAGCCTGTGTCACCGCCACCGTGACCTTCGTCGGAAACGTATGATAAATCAATTTTTGTTTCGTCAAAATATGTGGTTGGTGTTGGATTGATTTCTTTAAGTGTAACAAATTTATTTTCCATTTCGGCGTAGATTTCACCTTTTGTGCCAACAACTCTCAGGGTTCTGATGCTTTCGGCACAACCGCCTGTAAGGTTATGTGTTCCGGTTGCACCGCTCTTGAATTTAACAAGAACGCTCTGGTGGTCAACAACGTCGTTATCGCATTTATAAATACATTTGCCGTAATCACTTTTAAGAAGACTGTTTTTGTAATCCTCATAAGTGGGATTTTTAATATGTTCAATATCACGCCAGATGTAAACTTCCCAGTTATTTGGATGGTCAAGGTAAAGGCGTTTTGCACTGTAACGGCAGGTTTCAACGTGAGGACAATCCACAAGGCAACGTGTACCTGCGTCTTTCGGTGCATTTTCAGGACGGAATTGGAAACGTGTTCCAACAGAAGAAACCGAAACAGGTTTATCGTCACCCATAAGCCAGGTCATAATATCAAGGTCGTGGCAACATTTTGCAAGGAGCATAGAGGTGTGACATTTTTTTGTGTTACCCCATTTACCACGAACAAATGAAGTTGAAAGGTGATGGTAGCTTACGTTTTCAACTGTCTGTATATTAATAACGTCACCGATTTTACCTTCAAGAATAAGGTTTTTAACAGTAAGGTATACTTTATTATATCTCAAAACATGGCAAATCATAACCTTGCTGTTGTTTTCTTCTACAACCTTAACGAGAGAATTAAGCTCGTCCTCGTTAACTGCGAAAGGCTTTTCAAGAAGCATATCATAACCGCATTTTAAAAGTGGAATAGCAGTTTCAACGTGTTGCTCGTCCATTGTGCCGTTAATAACAGCGTCAGCAAATTTTGGAGCCTTTGCAAGTTCCTCGGCACTTGTGAATACATGCTCTTCGGGAATACCGAACATATCGCGGACTGTATTTCTGCGGAACTCATCAAGTTCTGCTATGCCCACGATTTGTATTTCGTCAGGATGCTCCTGAGCATATTTTGCGTAAGCCATTGAACGATGACCTGCACCAAGAATGATTGCTGTAACGGGTTTTGTTGCCATAAGGTATCACTTACTCTGAAAGATTTTTTGCCATTATTATGCCGTTGAGTGCTTTTGAGGAAACAACGGTTTTGAAACCAAGACGCTTGTAAAAACGTATAGCACCGCTATTTTTAAAATTTGCGGTGAGCATAACGCCTTTAACGCCCTGTGCTTTAAGTTTAATTAAAAGTGCTTCTATCAATTTACTGCCGAAGCCCTTGTTCTGATATTCGGGTAAAATATCTATATGTAGATGTGCAGGATACTTTTTGCCGAACAGTGAAAATGGTATGGGCAAAAACCAGGCATCTCTGCCATCTTTTTTGTGAATATCACGGATAATAGGAACATATTTTTGCCTGAAGATTTTGCGATAACGTTTATAATCTGTTTCGCACAGAATGTAGCCGACTGCATCGTCATTTTCGTCTGCAAGAATAAAGCAGGTATCGCAGCATTCACAAATGTAGTACGTGGAGAATGTTTTTGAAACTGCTTTGCCGATTATTTCGTCAGTACAGGCAAGGTCACCCGCCGTCATACGGCAGATGTATTCAACCTTTTCCAAGTCACGTAATTCAGCAGGGCGTATATGTGCCATTATTTTTTCCCTTTCGGTTTTTTTACAATACGTTCTTTTGAACCGTCAGGACGAACAATAATTGTTGACTCCAACTGACATTCAAGGGATTGCCTGAAGGCTTTGACGTATTCTGCACGAAGGGCTTTTTGTTCGATTTTTTCTTCCTCGGAAAGACCTTCGGTTTTTGCTTTACGTGCTAACTCATTTATTCTGTTGATTTGTTCCTGAGTTATCATAAAAACACCTATTTTATCTGGAGTGGGTAAGGCGTATCAAAATTAGATTTTTGGATAGCTTTCCACTCGTATTTCGTTTCGGGTAAAAGTGCTCAAATCACGGCACTTAAGGCTGGTTCGACTATACTCTACCCACTCTAAAAATTACAACGAGCATTATATTATAAATTATATATAAAGTCAAGGTAAATAAGAGGAATTATAAGCCTTTTGATTTAAAGCCTGTCCAGGCAGAATCTTTGGAAAGTTCGCCGCCAGATTTGAAAATGCTTTTTGCAGAAGTGTCGTTTTTGAGCCATAAATCAAGCCAACTTATTGCATAATCTGAATATATTTCGGGATTATCACAGCAAGTGATGTGGCTACCATTTTTTAGTGATACGTAAACGGCAGGACCCTTAGCGGCATCGTATGCCGGAACAATCCACCTTTTTGCACTTACAATTAAATCCTTTTCACCTGCAAAGAAGAGTGTAGGTGTGTTGAGAAGCTCTGCCTCTTCAACAAAGTTACTGCCTGCAAAGGAAATGGCACAAATTATACGGTTATCTTTAGCTGCGGCGTTAACTGAGCTTCTACCACCTTGAGAGTGTCCTGCTGCAGCCAGTTTTTTGGTGTTTACTTTTTTATAAAGTACACTCTCAGAGTCGGCATTTTCTGCAATTATAAAGTTGAGAGATGTAATTTGGGCGGAGCCGTCTGCAGACATTTTTTCATCACACGCAACAACAATATAGCCGTTTTCTGCCAAATTTTCAAGGAGCTTCTTATAAATTTCAAAAGAGAAGCCGGTGCCGTTTGCCCATGTAATAACCGGTAAGGTTGCCTTTGAGGCCAGAACTGTATTCGGATAAAAAACTGTCTGGTTGTAGCCACCGTAAGATTTTGTGTAGGAGCCAACTCCCGAAGTATTAACTGGAGTAGTTGTGGCAGGAGCAGAAGTAGTTATTTCCTCAGTCTTTTGCGTGGTTGGTGGTGTTGTTGCAGGTTCGGTAGTAATGTTTGTTGTAGACGGTGAAGGAATAGTTGTTCCTTCTGTGGTAGTAACTGTTACATTAACATCTTCACCTTCGGAATATTCTGTGTAGTCGCCTTCAGAATATTCTGTTTCGTCGGCAATTGTTGTAGTTGTGCTTGCTTCTGTGGATTCATCTGCCTTATTGTTTTTACAACCTGCTAAGCACAAAAGAAAAGAGAGTACCAAAAGTAAAGAAACCGCAATTTTGAACTTTTTCATAGATATCCCCTCAAAAAAATTAATTAAATATGGTCAGGATAGCGTTCTATTGTAATTTTACCGTCTGCAACGTGCATTTTTGCAATGCGTGCATTTCTTCTGTCGCCGTTAAGACCATCTACCTCTGTGTTACGTGCATGGTATACGCAGTAATATTGACCATCAACCTTGATAACACTGTTGTGACCTGTACCTTCTTCCCAATCGTTGCTTCTGAGAAGAGGTGCATAGGTGTCTGCATCAGGCATTTTTTGGAATTTAACCTTAGTCAAGTCTTGTTCTGTTGTTTTTGCAGCGGCATAGCCTACAAAGTAAGTTTCATCCTCGTATCTGCCACCGCTGTACATAAGGTATTGCCATTCGCCTTCCTGGAACCAGTAAGCACCTTCAAGAGTGTGCCAGTGCTGACCTTTTTTGTAACGGTCACGGCAGAAAATTTCTTCATCAATAGATGCCAGAAGAACAACTGTCGGTTCACCTTCAAGTGTGTAAGGGTCAGACATTTTCTGTACAACGATGTGTGTGCCGATTCTTTCACCTTCAAAGGTATTTGGCGAATAGAAAAGGAAAAGCCCTGCTTCAGTTTTTACAATATGTGAATCTATACTGAATGGATGAGCAATCTGACCTGCTAATTTGAATGGTCCCATTGGTGTGTCACTTACTGCAACGTGCATTGCCTGATGGTGACCGCCCTGGTCCGGCACGTCCTCATAATATTCAAAGGAGAAATACATATAAAATTTGCCGTCAAGGTAAATTACACTTGGAGCCCAAAAGTGGTCCCTGCCTTCTAATGTGAAAATCTGACCTTCAAACTTCCAATCTCCTAAAAGAGTATCGCAGGAGTAGCCATAAAGACCATCGTCACCCGTAGTATAAATATAGAACTTACCTTCATGTTCAATAATATAAGGGTCAGCCTGACCGATATAATTAGTCTTATCAATCTTTAATAATTGCATATTTATTCTCCTTTTTCGCTTGATAAAATTGCGAATCTTGCGATTTATTCCCCTCGCAGTACACTCGTACAGCTTCGGTGCCTAAATCACAACCTTCATCAATTTTCTCTACGCTTAATTTTTGGTTTTAAGTTATGAAAATTGTATAGTGTCGCATTCTAAATTGGCGTTATACATCCAAATCTCAAAAAAGCATTTACATTTGTTTTATGAAATTGCGAATCTTGCGATTTATTCCCCTCGCAGTATCACATTTATAATTCAAAATTTAAAATTTAAAATTTAAAATTTCGGGGCTACGCCGTTATTATAACGCTATCGCAATAAACTAACTGTTTGCGAAGCTTTGGCGACTGTTGTCTGTTTTATTATACGTGCCTTACGGCACTATAACTCTCCACCATCGCAAGCGATGGTCCCCCTCTCTACACTAGAGAGGTATAGGCTATCGCACAATTATAAATCTTGCGAAGCTCTGACATCTGGTATCTGGTATCTAGCATCTGGTATCTGGCATCAGGTCAGGTGAAGTTTTTGCAAAAGCAAAAGTGAAGTTGTGATAAATCACAGTGAAGTTTTACACCTGCGGCGTAAAGTGAAGTTAAGTTTGCCATTATCACTTGCGAAGCAAACTTCACTACGCAGTAACTTTACTTGTGAAACAAACTTCACTTGCCGTAAGGCAAACTTAGTTGTGCGTAGCACAGCACCTGAATTTTTATCTTCTTCCTCGTCTGTTGACAGGTTTGCCTTTTTTCTGATTAATCGGTTTTTTCTTTTTTGCCTGTTCAACTCTGTCTTTATATGAAGGTTTAACGAGGCATTTTTTATCAAAGCCGATTAAATCTTCTCTGTGACATTTTTTGAGAGCCGTTCTTACTAAATCTGCGTTTTTAGGGTCGGCGCATTGGAGCAACGCCCTTTGCATACGTTTTTCTTCCGTTGTTTTTGGCACATAAACTTCTTTCATGGTGAATGGGTCGAAGCCTGTATAAAACATTACAGTTGATGCAGTACCCGGAGTAGGGTAATAGTCCTGAACTTGTTCAGGATTATAATTCCAACGTTTAATATATTCTGCAAGTTTAACTGCATCTGCAAGTGTACTGCCCGGATGACTGCTCATAAGATAGGGCACAAGATATTGTTCAAGACCGAAGCTTTTTGTAAGCTCAAAATATCTGTTTTTGAATTTTTTGTATACACTGATACCGGGTTTACCCATAAGAGCTAGCACGTTTTGAGAGCAATGTTCAGGAGCAACTTTTAACTGACCGCTCACGTGGTCCTTAACAAGCTTTTTGAAAAAAGCATTTCCTGAAGGAGATGTATCGGCAAGAAGATAGTCAAAACGTATACCTGAACGGATAAATACCTTTTTTATTTTCGGAATTTTTTCAATCTCGCTAAGCAATTTTATATATTCACTGTGGTCTGCTTTAAGATTTTTGCAAGGCTCAGGAGCAAGGCATTTTTTGTTAGGACATACGCCTTTTTCAATTTGCTTTTCACAAGCGGGACCTCTGAAATTTGCGGTAGGTCCGCCCACATCGTTTATATAACCTTTGAATCCTTTTAATTCCGTTAATAGTTTTGCTTCTTTTACCACGCTCTCAATACTTCTTGAACGCACACTTCTGCCTTGATGGAAAGCAAGAGCACAGAAATTACAACCGCCGAAGCAACCTCTGTTATGTGTAAGGGAAAATTGCACTTCTGTTATGGCAGGTACACCGCCTTGTTTTTCATAAGATGGGTGATAATCTCTCATATACGGCAAGTCATAAACCTCGTCAAGCTCTTCTTTTTCGAGAGGTGGCATTGGCGGATTCTGAACAAGCATTTTATCTCCGTAATATTCAACAAGAGCTTTACCGTAACAGCTATCTTGATTTTTATACTGTGTAGCAAATGCTTCTGCGTAGTATTTTTTTTCTGTACGTAATTTTTCCCATTCCCAGTTACCGCAGGAATCAAAATGGATTTTATCGCCTTTTTCACCAAGCCAGCAAGTACCACGTACGTCACGTATTTTGTTTACGGGTACACCTTTATCAAGTAAAGTGGCAATTTTTCTTATAATATTTTCGCCCATACCGTATGTTAATAAATCGGCACCTGATGAAATAAGTAGACTTTCCATTACGCGGTCATCCCAATAATCGTAATGGGCAAATCGTCTGAGAGATGCTTCAAGTCCACCTAAAATAATAGGTGAGTCGGGGTAAGCCTTGCGAATAAGTTTTGAGTAAACGATAGTTGCTCTGTCAGGACGCAAGCCAAATTTACCGCCTGGAGAATAATAGTCGTAGCTTCTCTTGCGTTTTGCAACAGAGTAATGTGCAACCATAGAGTCGATATTGCCTGCAGAAACAAGGAAGCCAAGACGAGGCTTGCCGAAACGCATAAAATCCTTTGTGGAGTTAAAATCGGGTTGAGCGAGGAAAGCGACATTAAACCCTTGTGCTTCAAGCACACGAGTTATAATTGAAGCACCGAAGGAAGGATGGTCAACGTAAGCGTCACCGCACACGTAAACAAAGTCTACTTGTGCCCAACCTCTTTCTTCTACTTCTTTTGCAGTTGTTGGTAAAAACTGAATACCTTTCATAATACGTCACTTTCTGATTTTAAAATAGATGGAATTTCTGCTACTGTTTGCACTTGAAGACGTGGCTTTTGAAATTCGGGAAAAATCCACGTGCCTGTTGTTTTAACCCAAACGGGAACGCAACCCGCATTACGTGAACCTTCAATGTCAAAATGGGGATGGTCGCCCACATACATCATTTCGGACGGTTTTACTCCAAGCTCGTCCGCCATTAAATGAAACACTTCTTTTTGTGGCTTCTGGTATGGAGTAGCACCGCTTATAATTATTTTATCAAAATATTCTTCCAACTGAAGAAGCTCAAGCTTTTTGCTTTGCAAGGGTACGTCACCATTTGTAATAAGACCGGTTTTGTAGCCCATTTCACGAAGCTCTTTAAGCATACTTTTTGCAAAAGGATACTCAACCGCATAAATCTTGAAAAGGGAACGGAGCTCTTCCACATAAGTTTCATATTCGGGGATTTTTTCAAAAATGTTGCATTTGACAAGATGTGCAAAAATCTCTGTCCATCCGCGGTGAACAAAGTTTTTATCTGCCCATATTATTTGTTCCCTGATAAATTCATCAGAAATCTCTTTGTTTATCTTGAATTTGTTCCTGAATTCAGGCACACAAAGAGAAAGCGTACCATATCTGTCATATAACGTATGGTCAAGGTCAAAAACCACCGCCTTAATCAAAAAAATCACCCCACAGATTTTAGCCTATATATATTAATTCTACCATTAATTACATATAAATGCAATGAAAAAAAGAAAAGAGATAGTGGCTTTTGCACTATCTCTTTTTAGTAATTCAAGTAAAAATTATTCTGTTACAACGCCTTTTTTAAGAATGATGTTAGCATAGAGTGACATTTCACTTGTAGCAATAATTGCATAAGCAGTTTTTGCTCTGTCGTAGAAAGCAAAACGTTCAATACCGCTCATTTTTGTTTCGCCGTTGTGCTTGTTGATAATTTCCTGATACTCTGCCCAGATTGTTGGAGTTGGGTCGCCTTTTGTTGTTTCCATAAGTGAAACAGGGCTATCAACGTAAGTATCAAGAGGGAAGAGCTGAAGGATTGCATCAAGAAGCTCAGGAACGTTATGACCGTCGCATCTGATTAATCTTTGAGCATTTGATGCAGCCGGGAAGTTGCCGTCACCAATTACAATTTCGTCACCATGACCCATTTCATCAAGGATTTTAAGAAGTTCGGGACTGATGATGTTAGGGATTCCTTTTAACATAAAAATTGACTCCTTTATGATAAATATTTGTTAATAAATTTTAGTGAAATTTTACACCTTACAAATTAACTGTTCGCCAAGCTCTGTCAACTGTAAATTAAAAATTGAAAATTAAAAATTCAAAATTTCGGAACGCTATGCGTTGATTGTAAAGCTTCGCAATAAATTAACTGTTCGTGAAGCTCTAGTATCTGGCATTTGGTATCTGCTATCTAGTCAGGTGAACTTCACTTGCCGTAAGGCAAACCTAGTTGTGCAAAGCACGACTTTGCACTTATTTTTTTATCTGTCTTATGTCTTCACCGGTAAACTGGAGCACCTCAAAGCCGTTAAGTCTTGAGGTAAGGCGTTGACCGTAGCGGCTTTCTAATTCTCCGACGGACAGGTTAGAGATGATAATAAGTGCTTTACCATTTAAAATGGCGTCATTTACAAGCTCGTTAATGGAAGCGTTGCCGAAATCGGATTCAAATTCTGCACCTAAATCATCAATAATAATAAGGTCAGATGCATTAAACTCTTCTTCAATATCAGAATCACTTCTGCCAAAGCTTTCGTTTTTCATCTGTTTTACGATTTTTGCAACGGAATTATAGTAAACGTTGTAGCCTTTTGCAGAGATTTTATTAAGAACTGCAAGAGCAAGATGTGTTTTGCCAAGTCCTGTACCACCGCAGAAAAAGAAGCTGTTGGAATCAGGTGTGAAGTTTTCGGCGTAAGCTTTGAGCATTTCGTAGCAACCGCGCATATATTCTCTTGGGGAATAGCCCAGAGCTCTGTCTTTTATATCACTATAAAGATTAACATCGAAAGTTTCAAAGGTTGATTTTGCAAGTAAAGGACTGCAGGATAATTCACCTACGGAAAGTTGTTGAAGAAGCTGAAGGTGACATTCGCAGAGTTTGCCTTTGAAAATTCCTGTATCATTACAGGTTTTGCAGGAATAAGGCACATCAAGGTAATCTTCGGGATAGCCTGCGGCTTTAATAAGCTCTTTTTTTGCTTTCTGAGCATCAAGATTCTTTTTTGCGATTTCTGCAATATCTACCTTTTCACCATTACCGCCAACAGTTTTAATTACCTGAAGGGCGGCATTTTTCATTTCCTTTTCAATATCAAGAAGCTCGGGATACTTAGCAATAAATTCTTTTCTTCTTAAAGCGTGAAGATTTTCTGCCTGACGTTGTCTGTTTTTTAATTCAACTTCTGCTTTCTGATAAATTATTTCTGAAAATTTCATACGTCATTCTCCTCTTGTGCATAACGTTTTGCCCAATCAAGCACGCTGCTTTTGCCCACCTTTTCGGTGTCGTAAGATTTTTTGACCTCTTTTGGCAATGCCTTTTTCTCTTTTGCAATAACTTCTTCAGGTGTTGTGATGCTAAGACGTGACCATTTTTTCAGGAGCTTATGCGCATCGGAAAAAACTTTGTCGGTTTCTTCAAGAGCATAACTGATAAGCTGGGCTGAGCAACCCCAATCAACGTGCCATTCACGAATATATTTCAGGATTCTCGGAGTAGGAGAATCTGTGGTGATACCTGCTGCGTTTTTGATTTCTGCGAAGCAGAGAGTAGTTTTGTCGATGCAAAGAAGCTCGTTTTCTACTGCTTCCATATTATCAATACCACGCTTTGCCCAATCTTCTGCCCTTGTTTTTATAGCAGAGGAAGAAGTTTTGTTTTCGCATTTTTGGTGTTGAAGAAGGGTTATAATTACCTCCGGCGGAAAGCCGTAATAATCATAAATCATAAGTATGAGTGCCTGAGTATCATAACCGAATGTGCCGAGAATACCTTGTGCTTCGTTATAAATCAAGGTAAGTTCAGGTTCTTCGGAAATTCGCAGGGCAATATCGCGTTGAGTCGGCTTCTTTAACGGTAAAGACCTTACCTGACGTTTTTCTTTTTTTACTGTAACTGTATCTTCATTTTCCTTTTGACAAAGTATTTTAGCGTTAGCAGATGCTTTTTTGCATTCGTTTTCATTAACTGTGTTGTCTACAGAAATAACGCCGTAGTTTTCCCAATAGCAAAGGCAGTCTTTAACGTCCTGAACAGAAAGCCCTGTACAAGAAGAAATTTGCTCTGCATCGCTGGTGCCATCAGGATTACGTAAAATAAAAAGTAAAACTTTAAAACTTGCCGCAGGGGCAAGTTTTAAGTGTTTATCTATAACGTCTGTGGGAACGGCAACCGCGCCGTTTAAATAATCGCATTTTATTTTAATCATAAACTATTATTCCGGGAATTTAACAATTACGCCAACAGGTAAGCCGGTTACGTATTGCGCAATTCCTGCCATATCAATATTTTTGGAAAGGGTAGAGCCGACCACAGCGTAACCGCCTTTTGGAGAACGGCAGATTGCATAGGCAGTTTCGTTTGCGGTACCACCGAAGGAACGTGCCCATTTAAGGTTACCGTACATATCAAACGCCGCAATAACCATATCGTCACCGCCACGTGTTGTAATACCCTTGAAATCTCTTGATGATGAGTTGGAGGAACCTGTTGCAACAAAGGTACCGTCATCTCTTTCTATAATATCAACGAGCTCGTCGTCATTCTGACCTCTGAAAGGTTTTGCAAAAGCAATCGAAAGGTCGTTGTTGAGTTTAATAATATAAGAATCATAGCCGCCACGTGATGCCATATCTCCAGTGAAGATACTGTCGATAGAATCGCTATCGTTTGAGTTTGAGCTACCTACTACGGCAACGCCACCGTTTTTACATGCAGTGATGCCTGAGAACAAATCGTTATTGTTACCTGCAAGCGGTACGGCATTTATAAATTTACCTGATGAACTGAGTTTTACAACGCCGCCGTCACTCTTTTTACCTAATGATTTAAAAAGTTTGCCTGAGTAGAAGTTACCTACGCAATAAATATTGTTATCGGAGCCGATGCAGACATCTTCAAGAGCGTCCTTGTTTCCGCCAAAAATATTTTTCCACACAAGTTTGCCTGTTGAAGAGTATTTAACTGCACAAAGAGCAGATTTGTATGCAGGCATATTGAATCCTGCGGCATCGCCGTCGTTGTTACCAACGGTGCCGACTACAACTATACCGCCGTCATCTGTAAGTGCACCGGCAGAAAAAGCATCAACTGTTGTGGTTTTGAAAATTTTGTGCCAGAGTTCTTTACCATTAGAATCATATTTATAAACAAAGCCATCATAGTAATAATCGGAAGGAAGAAATTCGCCTCCAACATTTGTACCGTAACCTACTGCATAAAAGCCACCGTCAGATGTACATATAATGTCGGTTATAACATGGTTACCGGCTCTGCTACCCGCAGCAATTGTCCAATCAATATTACCTTTGGTGTTGTATTTTGTGATGACTGAATACGGAGTTGCAAGCTTAAGTGAACTGAACTGTGCAAAATCTCCATTCTTGGAGTTTGTAACAATTGCAGCAATAAGGTTGCCGTTTTTGTCTGAATCAACTGCAGAGAAGTAATCTGCCTCTGTACCTCCAAAAGATTTTTTCCAGTCTATGGAAGCAGGAGCAACTTCGTGAGGATTACTTGTAATATGAACAACAGAGGTTAACATGTCGCCTTTATCATCAACGTTTGTGTTACCTTTGCCGTCGGTGAAATTAATAATAGTTGTACCCATAACAACGCCTTCGCCAGGCCTTGCATCGTTAGGGTTCTGAGGAATAGTAATCTGTTCAGTAACAACGGCACCGTTTTTTTCTGTTTCGGTAACACCGTTTTTATCTGTAACAGGAACGTTTACTGTAACACCAACTTCTTTGTAAGCTATTGTTGTAAGAACGGTTCCGTCTTTATTTGTAACGTTTTCATAATGGATTTTTGTAACGTTTTCACCATTTTTGTCTGTAACAACGGCACCATCTTTATTTGTGACAAATTCAATGCGCTCTGTTGTTTGAATTATATACGTAGGCTCGGCGACATATGTTATGCATGCGCCGGCATCATCTGTAATAGCTATGCCGTTTTCGTCGGTAGCGTAAACTATAAACTTATTAGTTGTGCTTGCGTAACCGCCATTATCCTTTGAGATTTTAAAAACAACAGCAACGATAACAGATATAACAAGTATAGCTATAATAGGAATAACTATTTTTAATGTCTTGGACTTATCGCTGTTTATTGTATCGGAATTATCGGTTTTTTCCACCTCGTTATCGGTGTTGTTTTTTATTTCTGCATCCTTTTTTGATGCTTCTTTTTTATTGATTTCTTTTTTATTTTGGTCCATTATTGTAACCTCCAAAATGGAAATAGGGCATATATACTCATTTTGATATATAATACCATATATCTATGCGTTTTTCAATTGTAAAATACTTACAAAACAAAATTAGTTGCATATTACATAAAAAAAGGTAAGGGTTATTATATAATATCAATAATTTTTGCATTTTACTCAAAAAAATCGTTGAAAACGAAAAAATTATGTGCTAAAATACCAAAGTATAGTAACCTTTTATGGATTTTTATATTAGGCGAACAATATATACGCAACAGTGCGTTGGGAGGAATTTGTTTTGAACGCATATAGTAAAGAAAATATCCGCAATGTCATGATTGCTGGTCATGGTGCCAGAGGTAAAACAACTCTTGCAGAAGCGATGCTTTATCTTGCGGGCGCAACAGATAGATTAGGTAAAGTTGCAGACGGTAATACAGTTCTTGACTTTGATGCAGAAGAAAAAAAGAGAAAAGTATCAGTTTCATCTGCTCTTGCTAATTTTGAATGGCGTAATAGAAAAATCAATATCATAGACACTCCCGGTCTTTTTGACTTTGAAGGTGGCAGAGCAGAGGGCTTAAGAGCCGCAGAATCTGTTATTGTTGTTCTTTCTTGTGGTCATAATGTTGACGTTGGTGCAGAAAAAACACTAAGGGCAGCAGGTAAAAAAGGTCTTTCTAAATTTATTGTTGTTACAAAATGTGATGGTGAAGACAGAGACTTTTTCAAAACACTTAATAATTTAAAAGAGAAGTACAGTACAGCAATTTGTCCTGTAGTTATTCCTTATGTTGTTGGAGGAAAAGTAGAATGTTATGTAAACTTCCTCCAAAATAAAGCATTCAAGTATGATAATGGTAAGGCAACAGAGGTTGATATGCCGTCTGATGCTCTTATTGATGATATTCATGCAGCGTTTACAGAGGCTGTTGCTTCTGCAGATGATGAGCTTATGATGAAATTCTTTGATGGTGAAGAATTTACTCATGACGAAATTGTTGCAGGTCTTTCACAAGGTGTGCTTGATGGTACAGTTGTTCCTGTATACGCTTGTTCAGGTCTTACTACCGATGCGGTTGACCTTGTTATGAACGGTATTACAAAGCTTGCTCCTGCACCTAAGGGTGAAGGCGACCTCGCTTGTGACCCGGATGGTCCTCTTGCGGCAATCTGCTTTAAGACTGTTGCTGACCCATTCATTGGTAAGATGTCTTTCTTCAAGGTTGTTTCAGGTAAAATTACCGCTGCAACAAAGCCATATAATACCCGTACCGAAGAGGAAGAAAAAATGGGTAAACTTGTTATGGTTAAAGGTGCAAAGCAAGAAGACGTTACAGAAATTTCTGCAGGTGATATAGGTGTTGTTACAAAGCTTGCAGGTTTCAAAACAGGTGACGTTATGTGCGAAGCAAAAGCTCCTGTTGAGCTTGCAGGTGTGGAATTCCCTGCACCTTGCTATTCAATGGCAGTTAATGTTGTTAAGAAGGGCGACGAAGATAAAGTTGCTTCAGGTCTTAACAAGCTTGCAGAAGAAGACGGCGCAATGCGTTTTTATACAAACAAAGAAACAAAAGAGCAAATTGTTTCCGGTCTTGGTGAACAACATCTTGAATCAATTGTTTCTAAGCTTAAAAATAAATATGGCGTAGAGGTTGAGCTTACTGCTCCTCGTGTTGCTTACAGAGAAACTATTCGTAAAACTGTTGATAAGCAAGGACGTCACAAAAAGCAGTCCGGTGGTCACGGTCAGTTCGGTGATGTATGGATTCGTTTTGAACCATATATGGGTGAAGAAGAATTTGTATTTACAACTGATGAGGTTGTTGGCGGTGCAGTTCCGAAGAACTTCTTCCCGGCAGTAGAGAAGGGTCTGCTTGATTGTATCGCAGGCGGTCTTATTGCGGGCTATCCTATGGTTGGTATCAAGGCTTGTCTTCACGATGGTTCTTACCATCCTGTTGACTCTTCTGAAATGGCATTCAAGATGGCAGCTCGTCTTGCATTTAAGGCAGCAGTTCCTGAGGCAGCTCCTACAATTCTTGAACCTGTTGGTACACTTAAGGCATACGTTCCGGATGATAACTTAGGTGATATTATCAGTGACGTTAACAAACGTCGTGGTAGAGTTCTTGGTATGGGTCCTGCTGAGGAAACAATGACTCAGGAGCTTGTTGCAGAAGTACCAATGGCAGAAATGAGCGACTTTGCAATTACTCTTCGTTCAGTAACAGCAGGCAGAGGAAACTTCACTCTTGAATTTGCACGTTACGAGGATGCTCCTGCACATGTTGCAGAAAAAGTTATTGCTGATGCAAAACTTGAGGATGATGAGGATTAATTCCAACGAATAAAATAAAAGCATTGCAGTGATTTTACTGCAATGCTTTTTTTATTTAAACGATAAATTTAATTTAATAATTAAGAGGTTTTTTCAACTTTCTCGGTCAACTCTTCTTTCGGTTTTTCGTTGAGTTTTTCTTTTACGAGTCTATAAATAACGGCAACTAAAGGTACGCCAATCAACATACCCGGTATACCCAAAACACCACCGCCTATTGTAACTGCAACAAGAACCCAGATACCCGGCAGACCCATTGAAGAGCCTACAACTTTAGGATAAATAAGGTTGCCTTCGACTTGTTGAAGAATAACAATAAAAATAAGGAAAACAAGGGCCTTTGATGGTGAATCGGTAAAGATTAAAAATGCACCGATTCCTGCTCCTATAAAAGCACCTACAATAGGAATCAGAGCGGTGAAGGCCACTAAAGCGCCTACCATTGATGCATAAGGAATTTGCAACAAAAGCATACCAATCATACAAAGTGTGCCGAGTATAATTGCCTCAGTACACTGACCTACTATAAAACGGTGGAAGCTATCGTTTACAACATTAAGGATGTGGGAACCCTTTTTTATATGTTTTTCGGGAACAAATTTATTGATAAGACGGTGAAATTGGTTAATTAATCTGTCTTTATCAAGAAGAAGGTAAAGGGCAAATATAAAGCCTATAATTGTTGCAGATGCAGCAGAAAAAACAGAGGAAAGTGCAGTATATGCAAAGGTTACCACGTTGCCGACACCTGAAAAGATTGTTTCAGAAAATTCTCCGATTTTTGATTTCCAATCAATGGAAGAAAGGGAAGCAATTATTTTTTCAGGTACGATATCATATCTGTTAAGGAATGTGGTAATAGTTTTTACGGCATTTGGGATACCGTCAATTACCATCTTGATACACTCAATAAGTTGGGGCGTAACAAGGCCTATAACAAGTGACATAACGCCTAATAAGGTAAAAATTGAGCCTAACAGACAAATTGGTCTTCTGCTTCTGATAATACCTTTGTTTTTTGATTTTGGGAAAAAATGACGTTCGTAAAAAGACATTAAAATGTTCAGAACGTATGCCATAATAAATCCTACAAAAATAGGTGTAATGGCGGAAAAAGTGAGCCCTATATAATGAGAAAGCGAGCCCCAATAATGTATACACAGAAAAACTGCAAAAACGCTGACACCTGCTTTGAAGCAGGTTTTCCATTCCAAATTTTTCATTTTCGACCCTTCAATAAACAGATTTTTAATAGTTTTAATAATTAGTGAGTATGACTTTTCTGCACAACTTTTCTGTTGGGAAATCAAACAGAACCCAACCATATTTTTCCATAGATTTAAGCTCTTCCTTAGAAAATCGCTTCAATATATATTTTGCGCTTCTTTTTGGAGTGTTCATCAGACTGCTTGTTGATAAAAAACTGATAAAAATGCCTTTTTTACAAGGCGGATTTGTAAGTGTGGGAAGAATAGCATTTTCCCATTTCTTTTTAGGTGAAAGTTTGTACCAGTCCTGCAGAATAACAGGGATTTCAAACTTCTTATCCCGTCTTTCCATCTTAGTGTTTACAACGGTAGCACCTGTATATTTTGATTGGTCAGGCCAATTGGAAAAATTAAGACCTGTATTTGAATCGTCATACTTTTTTTTGCCCTCTTTTACGTTAAAGCGGTTTACAAAAACAAGCTTACCTCTTACTTCCTTGAGTACGGGGATTCTGTTGCTTGTAAACCAGGAGTCATCATTCTTAAGATAGTGCTTGAAAAATGTATCAAAGGTTCTTTCAGAGGATGGCCCGGCGTCTCTTTTCAGGCTTATGATTATTGTTTCTGAAGGGTTTGATTTCAGGAAGTTTTTGCAATCTGAAATAACGTCTTCAAGTAGCAAGGGTTCCTTGTTTTCTGCGGATTTATAGCATTTTGCCCTTGCGTGAACAAGATGGAGTCGATTACCGTTTTTTTCTACTCTCAAATCAATGAAACGTATGCCGATATTAAGTTGCTCTGTTATGCTCAATTCCTGACATTGGGCAAAATGTGAGAATTGAACAAACTGTGTTGCACTGTCGTGAGTGCCCGGCAGATTAATTTCTGAAATAAGAGTTTCTTCGGGAATATTTTTCATCCAATTTTCCATAAAAACCTCGAATTTTTGATTAAAAATCAATAAAGATGCACCGGAGGTGCATCTTTATTTTTATTTAGCACCATCGTGGGTGAAAACAACAGCAACTGTTTTGAAAAGAATTTTTAAGTCGTTAACAACAGAACGGTTGTTAATGTATTCCATATCGTAAATGATTTTTTCTTCAGGCTTAAGGAAGTAACCACCGTTAATCTGGGCTAATCCGGTCAAACCTGGAGTTACGCAAAGTCTGTGCTTGAAGCCGTGCACATATTTTTCGAATTCCTCATAAAAGCAATCTCTTTCAGGGCGGGGACCAACAAAACTCATTTTGCCTGAAAGGATACACAATAACTGTGGAAGTTCATCAAGACGAGTATTTCTTAAAAATTTGCCCACAGATGTGATTCTTGGGTCATTTTCGCCTTCGCTCCATTGAGCACCATTTATTTCGGAATCCTTTATCATGGTGCGGAATTTTATTATATTAAAAGGCTTGCCGTTTTTTCCGAGACGTTCTTGCCTGTAAAAGGCAGGACCCTCAGAGGTCGCCCGTACAATAATTGCTATTACCATCATAGGAAATAAAAGTACAATCAGCGCACAAAAAGAAACAGTGATGTCAAATAAACGTTTAATGAATCTGTAGAAGGTGCCGCCGTTTATTTGCTTAGGTGGGTCAATAAAAAATTCCTTATCTGTTTCATAGGGAATAATTACCTGTTGAATCTGCTCTGTTGCACGGTTTGAATTAACATCGGTAACCATGCTTAATCTCCTCATTTTAAATAAATCGTATTAATCAGACAAAAAATACCGAGAATTATCTAATCATACAAATTCATTTTAATACACAAAACTTTTTTTGTCAACTATAAATGGTTTAAAAAGATATATGTCATATCAATGGATTAACGCTTGTACAAATAGAAGAAAGTTGGTCAGAGTGGAGGAGCGGTATATATATTAATATATATTAATTATTGTTGCATTTTCATTGTATATGTGATAAGATTTAATCTGTATGATGTTGACTTATGCCTATTTTGAAAAGGAGGTATGTGTAATGGTAAAATCTCTTGTAGAATTTTTAAAAAAACACGTAAAAGTGTTAATGGTAATTGCTGATATTACGGCAATTATTATTGCCTTTGTTGTTTCAAGTTATTTGAAATTTGATGCACCGATTCTTTTCAAGGATTGGTTCGAAGATAACATGTATTACATCTTTGCGGTAGATGTATTAACAACAGTTCTGTTTTATGCGATTTTGCGAGTTTATAAAACAATGTGGCAATACGTTGTTGTAACAGACTACGTGCGTATGGTTAAGGCGTATTTAATTGCGAAGTTAATTACAGTTGCCACATTTTTCTATATATGGCTTTATCCTGTTTTTGGTGGCCAAAGATTCACACGTTCGTTTTTTACATGGATGTTTATTTGTTCTTTCATAAGCCTTGGATTAATGATGGTAACAAGATTCCTGATTTTTGTTTGTTACAGAGAATGGCGAAAATTCCTTTTTAAAAATACAGGCGAAAATGAAAATAAAACGAAGGTTATGATTATAGGTGCCGGTAGTGCGGCATTCAGGCTTATAAATGAATTAAAAAGACCGAAGTTTGAAAAGAAATATAAAATTGTTGCCCTTATTGATGATAGCAAAAGCAAGCACGGAGATTATCTCAGCGGTATAAAGATTATGGGCGGTAGAGAAAAAATAATAGAAACTGCAGCAGAATATGACGTAGATGAAATTTTCTTTGCAGTGCCGTCTGCTTCCGAAAATACAAAACGAGAGATTCTTAAAATCTGTAATGAAACGGGATGTACCCTTAAAACACTTCCAAGTATTACAGACATGAAAAATGATGACGATATCAGCACGTCACTTCGTAAGGTTGAATATACCGACCTTTTAGGCAGGGAACAGATAAAGCCTGACCTTACAACTGTTTTTGAACTTCTTACAAACAAAACTGTGTTTATTTCCGGTGGTGGCGGAACAATCGGTAGTGAGCTTGTACGTCAGATTTCAAAAAGCGGCGTGGTTGATAAAATCATTATTTTTGATATAGCGGAAAACGGTGCGTATGATATTCAACAGGAAATCAGGCGTAAATTCCCTCAGGTTGAGATTAAGGTGCTTATAGGCTCTGTAAGAGATATTAAGAGACTTGAAGAAATTTTTGAAGAATACAGACCTGACATTGTTTATCATGCAGCGGCACATAAGCACGTTCCTCTTATGGAGGACAGTCCTAAGGAAGCGGTAAAAAATAATGTGTTTGGCACGTTGAATCTTGCTACAGTTGCGGATAAGTTCGGTGTTGAACGTTTTGTTATGATTTCTACCGATAAGGCAGTTAACCCTACAAACGTTATGGGTGCAACAAAGCGAATCTGTGAAATGATTGTTCAATCCTTTAACAATAAATCTCACACAGAGTTTGTTGCGGTACGCTTCGGTAACGTGCTTGGCTCAAACGGTAGCGTTATTCCTCTTTTCAAGGAGCAGATTGCAAACGGTGGCCCCGTTACTGTTACTCATCCCGACATTATTCGTTATTTTATGCTTATTCCTGAAGCGGTTTCGCTTGTACTTCAAGCAGGAGCAAATGCAGAAGGCGGCGAAATATTTATTCTTGATATGGGTTCACCTGTCAAGATTAATGAACTTGCCGAGAACCTTATACGCCTTGCGGGTTATACGCCGGGTATTGATATGGAAATTAAATATACAGGTTTGCGCGACGGTGAAAAACTTTATGAGGAGCTTCTTATAAGCGAAGAAGGTATCCAGAAGACTGAAAAAGACCTTATTTACGTTGCGAAGCCTATGGAATTTGACGTTGACTTGTTGTATGAAAGAATTGCATATGCAAAAGAGATTATGGAAGATGCATCGTCAAACGATATTGTGGAGATTATAAAGGAGCTTGTGCCTACCTTTAACCCTAATAACGAAAAGTTTAAAAATAAAGAAACAGTAAATGTGTGAAATGAGGAAAAGATAAGTGAAAGTTTTATATATAACTGCAGATGGATTTGATACTCCCAGTCCTAATAACCAGATGGCGGAAGTTATGATAAATGATTTCCTTGATAATGGTTACGATGTTCATCTCATCCAAAGCAGAAGAAAACGCATGTTTCCCGAAATTCCCAAATCTCTTGAAGGTAAAGAGGGATTTACTTGTGATATTGTAGACAGAAAAGTTATCGACAAGACTAACTTTGTAAAAAGGTATCTTGATGATGTTTTGTATGCTTTTTCTGCTATGAAATATTGGAGCAAGGTAAAAGATGCAGACGTGATTTTCCTTCAATCAAATGCAACCATATTGTATCCTATGATTTTGCTTAAATTATTTAAAAGGTTGCCGATTTTGTACTGCATTTACGATGTGTGGCCCGGTCACGCATACGATATAGGCGTTGTAAAAAGCAAATTCCTTTTTAACATCTTCCGTCTTCTTAACAAACCTTGTTATAAAATGGCAAGTGCAATGTCTGTTCTTTCAGAAGATATGAAGGATAAAGTTATTGCCGAGGGCGCTAAGCCTGAAAAGGTGCATATTGTTCCTGCATGGTTTGATGTAAAAACAGCAAGAGAAGTTGCACCCGAAGAAAACAGATTTATTGCAAAATATAATATTCCACAGGATAAGTTCTATGTTCAGTTTGCAGGTACGGTAGGTTATGTGTTTAACTACAAAACCGTTATTGAACTTGCAAAACGTCTTCAAGATGAAGAAAATATTGTAATTCAGATTGTGGGCGACGGTAACGTTAAAGATAATTTTATGAGTGAGGTTGAAGAACTCGGTATCAAAAACATAGAGTTTTATCCTCTTCAACCTATTGAAATTGTTCCTGATGTTTACAGTTCATGTAACCTTTGTATAATTCCTTTGCAAAAAGGCGTTATAGGTAATGGTGTTCCGAGTAAGGCACCTATACTCATGGCTTGTAACAGAGTAATTGTAAATTCAGTTGAGCTTGATTCTCAGTATGCAAAAATGTTTAAGGAAAACGATATGGGCGTTGCGGTTGACATTTTTGATTACGATGGTCTTGCACAGGCAGTAAAAGAACTTTACAATTCACCTGAAACTGTTGCAAGAATGGTAAAGAATGCACATAAATACGGTGCAGAGAATTATTCAAGTACACTCAGTACAAGAAAGTTTATGGATATTTTTGACGAGATAGGAAGAAAATAATGAAAATTCTTATAATGGGTTTCGGCAAAGTCAAGTTTATGCCGTATATGAATTTTTATCTTGATAACATTGACAGGGAAAAGCATGATGTTCATCTGCTTTACTGGAACAGAGATTTGCAACAAGAGGACACGTCGCATCTTTCAGACATTACTTTGCACGAGTTTAAGTGTTATCAGGAAGATGATGTTTCAAAACTGTCAAAAATTACAAGTTTTATAAAATACAGAAAGTTTGCACTGAAACTTTTGAAAAAAGAAAATTTTGATTTTCTTTATGTGCTCCATTCACTTACAGGTGTGGTAGTGCTTGATTATGTGAAAAAACATTTTAAAAACAAATTTGTTTTTGATTATCGTGATTCCACTTACGAATTTCTTCCGCCTTTTAAAAATGCGGTTGCAGATTTGGTTAAATGGTCAACGGCAACTTTTGTCAGTAGTGATGCTTTCAGACGGTTTCTCCCCGAAGAGGAAAAAGAAAAGATTTTTACATCCCATAATATTTTGATGGATTCTCTTAATCACCGGGAAGATAAAGAAAAATACGGCACACAATCCGAAAAAATTCGTGTAGCATTCTGGGGATTTATACGTCATGAAGAAATAAATCTTCAGCTTATAAAGCAGTTCGGTGTAGACAACCGATTTGAGTTGCACTATTATGGCAGAGAGCAACAAATAGCACAAAACTTAAAAAATTATGTTGCTCAGAATAGTATAGATAATGTATTTTTTCACGGTGAGTACAAGCCTGAGGACAGATACGAGTTTATAAAAAATACGGATTTGATTCATAACGTATATTATGACAGTAATACTCTTCTTGCTATGGGCAACAAGTATTATGACGGAATTATTTTTAAAATCCCGCAGATTTGTACAAACGGTTCGTTTATGGGTGAACTTTGTGAAAAAAATAATATAGGTATCCAATGCGACCCGTACAATGATGATTTTACACAAAGAGTTTATGATTATTACGTAACTCTAGACAAAAATGAGTTCTTTGAAAATTGCGATAAAGAACTTCAAAGGGTAATGGCAGAGTATACCAGTGGTAGTGAGTTGATAAAAGTTTTATGATTATTTTGAAGTTTATGAAAGGCGGTGAAACCGATGGCACAGTTAATAAGGCGTGAATATAATTACGGCACAAGTAAAATAAAAACATTGTTCTGTATTTTCCTTGCATTGTACCCTGTACTTTGTTTGTATACGGGTTTTTACAGATTTACCATCGGTGACGTCGGCTTAATGTTTTTTACCGTTTTTGGCTTTTTGCCCCTTCCAAAGCAGGATAAGCGAGTAGCACCGGTTATTGTTTTTCTGATGTTTACGATGCTTGTGTTCTTACTCAACCTTCTTGTATTCCAAACAATGTTGCCGTGGAACATATCTGTATATGCTTTGCGTTTATTGAAATTGTTTTTCTATCTGGTGGCGGCATTTTCATGTGGCAAAAAGTATTTTGATAATCAATCATTTGAAAGAGCTGTAATAATTGTAGGTTGTGTAGCCGCAGGTTTTATGTTTTTTCAGTATGTGGCATTCTATCTTATGGGTAAAGTTTATATTGGTCATATACCCGGTCTTACTGTTTATATTGAAGCATACGCTAATAGCGACTATGAAAATTTGTATAGTCAGACATTCAGACCATGTTCAATATTTCTTGAACCGGCTATGTATGCTCAGTATATGGTTGTTCCTACGTGTATGGCACTTTTTTCAAAGAAACTTAACCCCGGCATGAAAATGGTTCTTGTAAGTGTATTTTCCATAAGTATTATTTTGAGTACATCAGCTCAAGGTCTTGTTTATCTTGCAATTGTTTTCCTTATGTATATTTTTGTAGGTACCAAGAAAAAATCAAATATCATAGCATTTTTGTTTTTGATAATTGTTGCTGTGCTGGTTGTATATATTTTCCTGGAACCGTTCAGATTTGCAGTAAACAGACTTTTTAACAGCGAGGATGCACTTTCAGCACGTGTCGGTACTTATGAGTATGTAAAAGATATGCCCGGTCCATTCTGGTTATTAGGTTATGGTTATGGTGTTGTTCCGCCTGATGAATATATGGCAGGTGCGGCGTATGTATGGTATGGATGCGGTCTTTTAGGCGTTGGTCTTGCAATAAATATGTTCTTGTCGTTTTTCAAAAATGCAGAGAGCAGGGTAGCAAGGATTATTTGCCTTATATTCTTTGTAGCATTTTTTGTAACCAGTCTTTTCTATAACTATATGCTTTTCTGGTTTGTAACGATTATTATTTCTTCTTGCGAATTAAGAAGACATCACCATCACCATCATCACCACCACCATCATCATTATCATTACGATGAATTTGAAAAGGTTAACGAATGATTTATTAACAAGAAAAATCAGGGGTGTTTTTTATCTTGAAAGAATGTTGCGGTTTTATGGAGAAATTTATACAGATAAGAGATAAATTATTGTATAACAATAAAATTTTATCGGCTTTTTATTCTGTTATATTAGCTTTATTTCCGGTTTTGTGTTTGTATAAAGCTTTTTATAAGTTCACAATAGGTGACGTTTTCTTAATGTTTTTTCTTGTGCTGAGCGTTTGGAAAATTCCGAAGTTTGATATGAAGGCAAAAATTGCCGCTATATTTTTAGTGTATACGGTAATGTCATTTGGAATAAATCTGTTTTTGATTAAAACAATGGAATCCGCATATATTGTGACTTATGCCGCAAGACTTGCGAAGTTAGGGTTTTATTTGTTATCTGCGTTTGTTACATCAAGAATATTCTTCAACACAAAGTATTTTTCAAAAGCACTTGTTGCCTGTTCTCTCATATTTGCAGGACTTTTGTTTATGCAATATGTGATGTTTTACGGATTTGATAAGATTTTTCTCCCCAGAATCCCCAGTCTTTTGTACATTGAAGATTATGCCGCTGTTGATTACGATAGATTTTTCTTTTTTTTCTTCAGGCCATTCTCTGTATTTCTTGAACCTGCACAGTACTGTCAGTACATAGTAGTTTCAATTTGTATGACGTTATTTAGCAGTGAATACGGAATTAAAAAGAAAATGGTTATAAGCGGTATACTCGCACTTTCCATTCTTGGCAGTACATCGGCACAAGGCTTATTGTATCTTGGCATTATTGTAGCCATTTATATCATTGTTTCGATAAAGAACAAGAAGATACTTATTGGTCTTGTTGTTTTAGGTGTTGTGGCAGTTATATTTGCATATTTTAAAATTGAATTTATAAAAGAGATTATAGACAGACTTCTTTTTAACGAAGGTGCTCGTGAAGCAAGAATGGGAACCTATTCATTCATAGGTGAACTTGAGGGCATAAATAAATACATAGGTATGGGATACGGCAAAATTCCTGAGGGCGAATATTTTGCGGGTCTTCCATACGTATGGTACGGAACAGGTATAATCGGGTATGTGCTTTCCTTGGCGATGTTCGGTTCAGCGTACTATTATGCATCAAGTAAGCGTTCGAAAGTTTTATGTATAGTTTTCTTTGCGGCATATCTTGCAACGTCACTTTTCTATAACTATATGCTTTTCTGGTACTTTACACTTATTCTTTGTGTAAGAAGAGATGATGTTGTCGATGGCGAAAAATCTTATTTGTTCTTCAGAAAGTCATATCTTCGCAGGAAAGAACTTCTCGAAAACAATAAAAATATAGTTGTTCAGTATGAAGAAGAACGTAGCGTGAGCGAGTTTATTGACCAGTTTGAATCAAACAAAAAGCCATCTAAAAAAGTTCTTTTCATTCTTGGAATGTACCATCCTCATTATTCTGCTAACGGTTTGTGCACAAAGAACATAGTAGATGAATGTGTGGCAAGAGGTTACGATGTGAAATGCATTGTAAACAGTTACCATAATGAAAAAAGTAGATGTGTTGTAGACGGTGCTCAACTTTACAGAATCGAAGCAAAACTTTTTGATAGGGTAGACCAATGGTGTCAACGCCAGAAAATCAAAGGTCTTGCCGTAATAGTAAAAAAAGTTTCACTTGTCTTTAATAAAATCAAATTAATAATCACTGCACCTGTTTGGCCACTCTGTTCCCCTGTATATACTTCAAGATTTTTAGAAAAAGCAGAGGAACTTTACAAAAAAGAACCTTTTGATGTAGTTGTGAGTGTCTATACACCTGTAAGCAGTCTTATGGCAGGTTACAGATTAAAAAAGAAACATCCCGAAATTGAGTTTATACCATATTTCCTTGATTCTCTTTCAGGCGGTTACGGTCCTAAATATTTTTCTAAAGCAAAAATAATAAATCGTGGACTTGGTATTGAGAAAAAGGTTTTCGATGCGGCAGATAAAATTGTTATTATGAAATCTGCAGAGGAGCACCAATATACCTTTAATCGTGAGTTTAAGGATAAAATGTGTGTACTTGATATTCCTATGCTTAAACAAACAATGGTTTGTGAACAAGTGCGTGAAAATGAAAAAATCAAGCTTCTTTACGTAGGTTCACTCAATCCTGTGGTACGAAATCCTCAGACACTTATAGATGCTTTAAAATTAATTGAAAATAAGTCAATAAATGTTGAATTTGTCGGTAACATAGAGTGTAAGCAAATGTTTCAGGAACTTAAAAATGTTTATAATGACCGCCTTGTGTTTACAGATTTTCTTAATCATGATGAATTATCACAGAAAATTGCACAGGCAGATGTGCTTATTAATATCGGAAATCTTGTTTCAACAATGGTACCAAGTAAGATTTTTGAATACATGTCATACGGCAAACCTGTTATCAGTACTTGTGATATAGATGATGAGCCGTCTGCTCAGTATCTTGCAAAATATCCTTTATCATTGACCATAAACGGTTCAGATTCCGCAAAAATTAATGCACTTAAACTTGATGAATTTTTAAGTGAATCAGTAGGTAAACGAGTTGAGTTCGATACAGTTAAAAATGAGATGTATCTTAATACTCCTGAGGCTTTTGTAAATAAAATTTTTGGAGAATGATTAGTTTGACAAGTTATTTAACGTTGAAACAAAGCACAACTTGTTATGGTTGCAGAGCGTGTGAACAGATTTGTCCTAAAAAGGTTATAACAATGACACCTGATGATGAGGGCTTTTTGTATCCTGTTATGGATGAAGCGAAATGCATAAAATGTGGTTTGTGTAAAACGGTCTGCCCCTATGACAATCAAAAAGTCGAAAGTGAACCTGTAAAGGTTTATGCGGCACAAAACAAAAATACACAGGACCTTTTAAAAGGTTCTTCGGGAAGCATTTTTTCTGTTTTTGCAAAAGAGATGCTTTCTCGTGACGGTTTTGTTTCCGGTTGTGTTTTTAACAAGGAAAAAAGGGCGGTTCATATTGTTTCCTCATCTGAAGAAGATGTGGAAAGAATGCATGGTTCAAAATATGTGCAAAGTGACGTTAACAGCGTCTTTTCTCAGATTAAAGATTTACTTGATGGTGGCAAACCTGTTCTTTTTACAGGTACACCTTGTCAAGTTGACGGTTTAAAGCGCTTTCTTAAAAAACCATATGAAAATTTGCTGACTATAGACCTTATTTGTCACGGTGTACCGTCTCCCGCTCTTCTTGATGAGTATATCAATTGTGTGGAGAGTGAAAAAGGAAAAATTTCAGGATTGCAATTCCGAAATAAAGCTCGTAACGGTTGGCGTTCTGAAGGAACAATTTCTTTTGAAAAGGGAAAGGTTAAATCTTTTTCTCCGTATAGAGACAGTTATTATAACTTGTACTATATGCGTAACTGTGTAAGCAGACTCAGTTGCTACGAGTGTAAATACGCCTCTGCATCAAGAGTAGGGGATATTACAATCGGAGATTTTTGGAACGCATCAGATTTTCTTGATGAAAAAGCATACAAAGGCGGAATGTCTGCGGTGCTTGTAAATACTAAAATAGGCGAAGACGCTTTTAACAAAATAAAAAATCAATTGAATATATATGAAACGGATTTAAAAACGGCACAAAGAGGCAACCCTCGTCTTGTTGGTGGTCATCCTATTCCTGAAAACAGAAAAGATTTTTATAAAAAAGTTAAGGAAAAGGGATATAAAAAAGCAACACAGGAAGAATGCAAATTTAGTTACCTTGTTCCGTTTATAAAAAAACATTTACCAAAAGGTTTAAAGAAATTAATGAAGAGGTTTTTAGGGTGAAAATAAGGATTATTACTATTCACGGGATACCCAATTTCGGCTCTGTTTTTCAGAGTTACGGACTTTGTAAATATTTAAAAGACCACGGATTTGAAGATACACAGATTATTGACTATAATCCTGCATACTACAATAAAGGAAGCATAAAATCCTATCTTGGCAGGTTGCTTAATTATAAGCATTACACAGTGAGAACAAAAAAGTTCCGTAAATTTATAGAAAATAACCTTTTACTTACACCAAAAAAATATGAGACCATAGATGAACTCAGTCAGGAAGATTTTGGCGCAGATGTGTATGTAGCGGGTGGTGACCAGTTGTGGAATGTTTTTCACGATAGCGGTAACGACCCAGCTTACAGATTAACTTGTTTTAACGGTAAAAAAATCTCCTATGCCACAAGTATGGGGCAAAAAGATTTTCCTAGGGATGAACTTAAAAAATTAGCGTCAGATATTAAAGATTTTTCCAATATATCTGTAAGAGAAAGTAGCTCTGTTGCACTGCTTGAAAGTCAGGGACTTGAAGCAACAAATGTTGTTGACCCTGTATTTCTTCTTCCTGTTGAAGAGTATGAGAAGTTTCTTATACCTGTCAACCAACCTGAATATTTACTCGTGTACCTTGTTACACCATCGAAGCTTCTTGAGGATACAATTGAATACCTTAAAAACAAATATAATCTTAAGGTTATTCTTTGCTCTGGTTTTCAGAGAAAGTGTACCTGTGATGAACATTTAAAGGATTTAGGTCCTGATGAAATTCTCAGTTATATAAAAAATGCAAAGATAGTTTTATCTTCTTCTTTCCACGCTACTGTTTTTTCAATGATGTTCAAAAAACAGTTTTATACAATTCTTCCGGATGAACATACCAACGAAAGAATAGAAGATATTCTCAATAAACGTGGCTTAAGTCACAGAATTGTTACCGAAAAAACAGATTTGTCGTCTGCTTTCTCACAGGACATAGATTATGCAGATATACAAGACTATTCCTCTTATGTGGAAAAGTCAGAAGAATATTTACGAAAGGCATTGTCTGATGAATAAGAAGATAGGAATTTTAACATCAACTCAATCATTCAGCGATAATTATGGTGCAGTGTTACAGGCGTATGCACTTTCAACATGCTTAAGAGATATGGGATATGAGCCCAATATTATAAGGTACAAAGTTGAAGGTGAATATGTTAACCACGGTGCACCTATTGGCGAAAGACTTAAGTCAACACTTTTTAATCCCAATATGTCTTTTCACGCAAAAAAGAATCTTGTTATGAACAAAGTTTTCAGACGTTCCGTAGCAGGTGTGTTTGGTGGATTTACAAGAAAATACTTGCAGTTTTATAACGAAGAGTATCTTACAAACACTCAATTAAAGGATAATCCGCCACCTCTTGACGCTTTCATTACAGGTAGTGACCAGGTATGGAACCCTATAATTCACGGCAACAAAAATGACCCGGGATATTTTCTTGATTTTGTTCCTCAAGGTGTAAAGCGTATAGCTTATGCTCCAAGTATGGGAGTAGATAAAATTCCTGAAAACTGTAAAGGTGATTTAAAGCAATATCTTGATAAGTTTGACCATTTATCCATAAGAGAAAAATCAGGAGCAGAGATTATTAAGGCTTGTTGCTCAATAGATGTTCCTGTTATGCTTGACCCTACAATGCTTTTAACAGCAGAACAATGGGACAAGGTAGCCGTAAAACCGCAAAATTTACCTGAAAAATATATTTTCTGTTATAAATTCGGTAAATCTGCAACAATGGATAAAACAATTCGTCAAATTTCTGAAGCATATAAGTTACCTATTGTAACTGCACCGTCTTCTCCTGAAGTAAGGTTTAAGGCAGATTACAATATAGGTCCTGCGGAGTTTCTTGGTGCTATTAAGAATGCAACACTTGTTTGTGCAGATTCTTTCCATGCAACAGTTTTTTCTGTTATATATAACACTCCGTTTTTGATTTTTCCTCGTCATCCTGAAACAGGGGAAATTAATATGAATTCAAGAATGGAAAATATTCTTGAAACACTTTCTCTTTCTCAAAGGTATATTCACGAAAACGGTGAAATCTGCAAAGACCAACTTTTTGATTGTTCGTTTGAAAATGCAGAAAAGGTACTTGTTGAGAAAAGAACAGAAAGTAAGAATTATTTAAAAAATGCATTACAAGACTGCTAAAGTCTTTTTAAAAATACAAGCAGAAAAGTCTGTATAAAAATGAGAGGCTTTTCTTTGGAGGCAATGTCTTTGAACATAACACAAATTGCAAGTTTTAAAGATGTCTGCACAGGATGCATGGCGTGTGTTAAAAGTTGCCCGGTTAATTGTATAAGCTCCGCAAAAGACGACGATGGATTTTATTATCCTGTTGTTGAATCGGGAAAATGTGTAGATTGCTCTAAATGCGTCAATATTTGTCCTGCAGAAAAAGAAGAAAAATGCAATCAACCTTTAATAATATCTGCGGGTTATAGCACAGATGAATCTGTAAGGGCATCAGGCTCTTCGGGTGGCTTTGTTGTAGAGCTTTCAAAACAAATAATAGAAGACGGCGGAATAGTTTACGGTGCGGCATTTGATGCACAAAAAAAGCAGGTGTGTCATACAAGCAGTGAAGAGGTGCCTCTTGAAAAGTTGTCACGTTCAAAATACGTACAAAGTAATACTGAAGACGTTCATTTATCTGTTAAAAACCGCCTTGAAGAAGGCAAAACCGTTCTTTTTTGCGGAACACCTTGTCAGGTTGAAGGGTTAGTTGCTTTTCTTGGTAAAAGTTATTCTAATCTTATTACTGTGGATTTCTTTTGTCACGGTGTACCATCGGTTGAATTTTTTGAAAAAACTCTTTCTTATTATGAGGAGAAAAACTCAAGAAAAATAAAAGATGTGCATTTCAGAGATAAAAAAGATGGTTGGCACAAGTTAGCACTTAACATTTGTTTTGATGACGGTACAGAGAAAAGAATCCCGTCAGGTGAACAACCGTATTATTATTACTTTTTAAATAATTATTCTTTACGAAAATCCTGTTATTCTTGCCAACGTTACAAATCTCACGTTTCTGATATTACTGTTGCAGATTATTGGACAGTAAATAAATGTGATGATGAAGATAAAGGAGTATCTTTGATATTGATAAATACTCCTGAGGGCGAAAAGGCAGTAAATAAAATAAAAGATAAAATCAAAACTATTACGGTTAGCGATAATTTTGATTTTTCAATATATAAACATAATTATTCTTTGAAAAACAGAAATAATTTCTTTTCTGCTTACAAAACTAAAGGTTTTGATTATGTTTGTGGTGATATGTTTAAAAAACTTACCAACAAGAAAAACATAATTAATACCATTAAACGTAAAATTATCCGTTTATTAAGGAAGTGAAATTGAAAAGTGACTAAAAATTCAAACAGTGCATTTTTGAAAAACTCTGTACTGTTTCTTATAGGTTCGGTTTTTTCTAAATTGCTCAGTTTTATACTGTTGCCTCTTTATACAACCTATATCCCTACCAATGATTTCGGTGTTTATGATATTGCAACACTTTACGTTTCCCTTGTGAGTGGCGTTGTGTATTTTGAAATATGGTCGGCAATGTTGCGGTATATGTATGATTATGACGAGTCAGGCAAAATGACAGTGGTCAAATCAAGTTTGAAGATTTTTGCACTGTCTTCAATAGTTTTTTCACTGGTCAGTGGAATCGTAACCTTGGTGGCAGGCATAGAGTATTTTTATCTTGTTATTTTATGGGGTGTTACAACGGCACTTGCTACGTATATCAGTTTTCTTGCGAGGGGACTTGGCAAGAATATTGATTTTGCGGTTTCGGGGATACTCAACACGGCAACTTGTCTGGGAGTAAATATTCTTCTTATTGTAGCATTAAAAATGAATTACTCCGCTCTTTATATAGGAAGTATCTGCGGTACTCTTGTGCAGAGTATGTATCTTGTATTAAGGCTTGGTATTACAAAAAAAGTTATAAAAGCAAAAAAAGATACTGCTCTGACAAAAGAAATTTTCAGGTATGCTTTCCCTCTTTGCCTTAATACTGCTGCATATTGGGTTCTTCACAGTTCTGCCAGAATTATATACAACGCAATTTGCGGTGATGCGGCAAGCGGAATTTTTTCCGTAGGCAATAAGTTTGGAACAATAATTGTTCTTGCAACTACGTGCTTTACTTATGCTTGGCAGGATATGTCATTTTCTGCAAGTAGCGAAAATGCAAGTCCTAGCCTTTATTCAAATGCAAGTAAAAAATATTTGTTGTTTTTAAGTACTTGTCTTTGTGCGGCCCTACCTGTATTAAGAATAATGTTTCCGTTCTTAGTCAAAGGCGACTATATAGAGGCTATTAATTATGTTCCTTTGTTTCTTGTGGTTGCGGTAGCCAGTGGATATTCTGCATTTATAGGAAATATATTTTATGCTATTAAAAGCACAAAGGTTATTTCAATTTCCACGCTTGTTTCAGGTGTCGTTACCGTTGCGTCTTCTGTTCCGTTAATAAAGCTACTTGGAGCCAACGGTGCAAATACGGCGGTTTTAGCTGGTTTTGCGGTGAATATAGTAATAAGATTTCTTCTTCTTAATCGCAAAATTAAGTTCAAGGTTCCCCTTGGAGAATTAATATTCTGCGGTGTGTGGATTACAATTACCGCTTTAGTTTACACACAGGCAACAACATTTATAAGTTGTGTTCTTTTTGCTGTAAATGCAATAATTGCTTTGTTCGTATTCAAAAAAGATATAATGTCTTTTCTTAATAAATTTTTAAAAAAGGTAAAGTAAATTTGGAGGAATAAATATGTCATCATTTTCGGGTAAAACACTTATGATTACAGGTGGTACAGGTTCATTTGGTAATGCTGTTCTTAATCGTTTTCTTAAAACAGATATCGGAGAAATCCGTATCTTCTCACGTGACGAAAAGAAGCAGGATGATATGCGTCACGAGTTTCAGGCAAGGATGCCTGAGGTTGCAGAAAAAATAAAGTTTTATATAGGTGACGTGCGTGATTTGGCTAGTGTGAAAAATGCTATGCATGGCGTAGACTATATTTTCCACGCTGCAGCACTTAAGCAGGTTCCTTCCTGCGAATTTTTCCCTATTGAAGCAGTAAAAACTAATGTTATCGGTACAGAAAACGTTCTTACTGCTGCTATCGATGCAGGTGTAAAAAATATAGTTTGCCTTTCAACAGATAAAGCTGCTTATCCTGTAAACGCTATGGGTACATCAAAAGCTATGATGGAAAAGGTTATTGTAGCAAAAAGCAGAACAGTAAGCCCTGAAAAAACAAAAATCTGTTGCACACGTTACGGTAACGTTATGTGCTCAAGAGGTTCGGTTATCCCTCTTTGGATTGACCAGATTAAACAAGGCAAACCAATAACTATTACCGAACCATCAATGACAAGATTCATTATGTCTCTTGATGAGGCAGTTGACCTTGTTCTTTTCGCATTTGAAAATGGTGTTTCAGGTGATATCCTCGTTCAGAAGGCACCTGCTTGTACAATTGAAACTCTTGCAAAGGCAGTTACAGAACTCTTTAACCCTGAAACAGAAATCAAGGTGATTGGTATCCGTCACGGCGAAAAAATGTACGAAACTCTTCTTACAAATGAGGAGTGTGCAAACGCCATTGATATGGATGCGTTCTATCGTGTGCCTTGCGATAAGCGTGGTCTTAACTACGATAAGTATTTTAAAGACGGTGATAAAGAGCGCAACACTCTTACAGAATTCAACTCAAATAATACCGAGCTTCTTAATATTGAGCAGGTTAAAGAAAAACTTCTTTCACTTCAATTAATCAGAGATGAGCTTGAAAACTGGGAGAAATAATTTATATGAAAATTCTTGTTACAGGTGCCAAGGGTTTTGTTGGTCAAAACCTTTGTCAGGCACTTTATAATGTAAGAGACGGTAAGGATAAATCAAGGGGCATTGATGCAGATATCACTGTTTTTGAATATGATATTGATACAGATGCGGCTCTTCTTGATACTTACTGTAAAGAAGCGGATTTTGTTTTTAACCTTGCAGGTGTAAACAGACCGCAGAATACAGAAGAGTTTATGGAAGGCAATTTCGGTTTTGCATCTACTCTTCTTGATACTCTCAAGAAACACGGCAATAAATGTCCTGTTATGCTTTCAAGCTCCTTGCAGGCAACCCTTGTGGGCCGATATGCCGAAGGTGATTACGGTAAAAGCAAAAAAGCAGGTGAAGATTTATTCTTCAGTTATTCAGAAGAAACAGGTGCACCTGTATACGTTTTCCGTTTTCCTAATTTATTTGGTAAATGGTGTAGACCGAATTATAACAGTGCTGTGGCAACATTCTGCAACAATATTGCAAATGATTTGCCTATTACCGTTAACGACAGAAATATAAAACTTACACTTCTTTATATTGATGATTTGGTTGACGATATGTTCCGTCTTCTTAAAGGTGATATGAGCCGTTGCGAGTATGACGGATTAGAAATAAGAGCGTGTGACAACGGCAGATTTTGCTACTGTCCTATTACCCACGATGTAACTCTGGGTGAAATTGTTGATTTACTTGAAAGCTTCAAGAATCAACCGTCAACACTTGTGATGCCTGAAATTCCTTTCAATTCCTTTGCAAAGAAGCTTTATTCAACCTATCTTTCATATTTACCAAAGGAAAAAGCATCGTTCCCTTTAAAAATGAACGTTGACCAGAGAGGTAGCTTTACAGAGCTTTTAAAAACCGAGAAATGCGGTCAGGTCAGTGTTAATATTTCAAAGCCCGGTATTACTAAGGGTCAGCACTGGCACAATACTAAATGGGAGTTCTTTATCGTTGTAAGTCGGGAGGCCCAAGCGGTCTTAGGAAGACAACACTTGAAACCAAC
>JAZRKV010000001.1:0-34490 GCA_045646545.1 Acutalibacteraceae bacterium | reverse complement strand
ATGGGAGCATAGCTCAGCTGGGAGAGCATCTGCCTTACAAGCAGAGGGTCATAGGTTCGAGCCCTATTGTTCCCACCAAGAGGTGGCCCGGTAGTTCAGTTGGTTAGAACGCTAGCCTGTCACGCTAGAGGTCGACGGTTCGAGCCCGTTCCGGGTCGCCACTTTTATTTGCCTCTGTAGCTCAGTTGGTAGAGCAGAGGACTGAAAATCCTCGTGTCGTTGGTTCGATTCCGACCGGAGGCACCATGGATGAGTCGTCCTCACGGCTCATTCATTTTTGTATGCGGATGTAGCTCATCTGGTAGAGCGCCACCTTGCCAAGGTGGAGGTAGCGAGTTCGAGCCTCGTCATCCGCTCCATTTTTTTATATGGCGACATAGCCAAGTGGTAAGGCGTGGGTCTGCAACACCCTGATTCATCAGTTCAAATCTGATTGTCGCCTCCAAAAAAACAAAGGACTTCTTCGGAAGTCCTTTATTTTTTTGTGTTTGTGTCCGAAGGACACAACATCGTTTATCTGCTATAGCAGATAACTTCATTTAAGCGTCAGCTCAACTTCATTGTCAGTTTGCAGACACAAAACGATGTTGCCTTACGGCAAACAGTGTTGTGTTTGGCACAAACGATGTTACACCTTGCGGTGTAAATGGTGTGGTCTTACGCCCAATTATATTGCACTTAGTATAAATATATGGTATAATTTGTTATGTAAAAAGAGGTGATAGCAATGAAAGAGGATAAACTTTCGGATTTATCTACACCTTAAAATTTCGTATGGTATACTAATTAAGTGAGATTTTTTTCAGATGTGGAATCTTTAAAATACTTCTTAATATTATAATCAAAGATTATTTATCTGTATTAAAACAGTTTTGTAAGGGGAAATAAATATGGAAAATAATGCAACAATTATCGCACTTTCAGGTAAAGGTGGCGTGGGTAAAACCTCAATTTCTGCAGCTATCGTTAAACTGCTTGCAAAGAATTTTCCTGATAAGAAAATTCTTGCAATAGATGCCGACCCTGCAGTTGGGTTATCTACAGCTTTGGGTATCGAGGTTGAAACAACTATCGATGATATACGAAAAGAAATTGTAGCATCTGTTGAGGATGGTGACACCAAAACTGCAATTGAGCTTTTAGGCGATGCCAGATACAAGATTTTCGATGCACTTGTAGAAACCGACGGCTTTGCATTCATTGCAGTTGGCAGACCTGAAAGCGCAGGCTGTTACTGTAAAATAAATTCTTATCTTAAGGAAGTAATTAGTATCCTCTCTGCTGAATTTGATTTTGTTGTTGTTGATGGCGAAGCGGGTATTGAGCAGATTAATCGTAGAGTAATGGAGAAGGTTACTCATTTGCTCCTTATTACTGATGCAAGTAAGAAGGGTACACAAGTTATCTCAACTATAAAAAGTGTTGCAGATGAGCTTGTTATGTACCAAAAAATAGGTGCTATTGTTAACAGATTACCTGATGAAAGTGTTATTGAGCACATTAATACAAACGGAATTCCCGTTTTATCATATATTAAGAGCGATAAAAACCTTGTTATATATGACATTGAGGGTAAAGATATTACGAAGCTTCCTGATGATTCAGAGGTTGTTAAAGGGGCAGAAAATGCTCTTCGTGAATTAGGGATAATTTAGGAGTATATTATGAGAGATTTAAAACATCTTTATGAATTTGAAAAACTTTTGCAGGATGCAAATAATGAACTTGTTCAAAAGGCAAAAAATGATGGCGGAATCGCACTTGGATATACATGCTATCATATTCCTGAGGTTTTACTCAATTGCGGCAACTGCTTTTCCGTAAGGCTCAGAGCACCAAGAACAGGCTCAATGGATATTGCTACATATTATATGAGCAATTTTCTTTGTGGTTACTCAAAGGCTATTCTTGAAAGAGCAATTGAAGGCGGATATAATTTTTTGAATGCTCTTTTATCATCTGAAACATGTTCAGAAATGAACAGAGCAGCCGAGCATTTTGAGTTGCTCGATTTAGTTCCCAACGATAAATTCTTTCTTACATTTTTAGATGCTCCATTTAAGATTGAGGAGCACACATTAAAGCATTATGTAAACCAAACAAGGATTAAAATCCTTGATATGCTTACATCTGTTTACGGTGTGGACACATCTGATGATGCTCTTTTAAAGGCTGTTGAAGAGCATAACGAGGTATGCCGTTTAATGACAGAAATAGGCGAGTACAGAAAAGAAGATAATCCGCGTATTACTGGATATGAATATCATATACTCAATCTTGTTACATATTGTTGTCCTAAAGCATTGATTCTTCCTGCGTTGAGGGAAACTGCAGAGGAACTTAAAACAAGGGAACCTGATGCAAAGAAAAACTATCGTGCAAAAATTGTGGTTGTGGGTTCCGAGATGGATGACCCTGAATTCACTTCTCTTATTGAGGATAGTGGTGCACTTGTTGTTGCCGACAGATATTGTTTTGGTGCATTGCCCGGTAGACAAGAGATTATTATCAATAAGAATGAAGATGTTCTTACACAGATTTGTCATCATTACCTTAAAACAAGCCAGTGTCCTCGTTTTATGAGTCACGAAAAGGTTCAGGAACGTAGGGATTATGTAAAACAACTTGTTGAAGAATACCATGCTGATGGTGTTATGTATGAGCAACTTAAGTTTTGCGAATATTGGGGTTACGAAAGAGCCTTGGCTTCATATATAATGAACAACGATTATGGTGTACCTACTGCTGCAGTTGACCGTCAGTATACTGCATCGGCGTCAGGTCAGCTTCGCACTCGTGTTCAGGCATTTGTTGAAAGCCTTGAAATCAAAAAGATTCAAAAGGAAAGGCAGGCGAAGAATAATGGCTGATTACGGCAAATTGTATAAAGAACACACTGCCATACTCAAACACAGAGAATGGCGTGGCTTTAAAGATACAATGTACGATTACTACCGTTGGCTTGTTACTTGGAAAGATATGATTAAAATGGTGCTTAAAGCTCCTGTTTCCACTGTAAAAGGCTTGTGGAGATACCGTTGGATGGCATCTTATTTGTCTGCACCATCTTTTGTTGATAGGCATGTTGCAGGTCTCAGAGGTCCTCAGCTTCGCATGGCACATCTTCATTATAATATGATAGTGAAGCACACAACAAATCTTATAAATATATCATTCCGTGCAGATGAAAAAATCAATCCTGGCAATAAACTTTCAAAGCGTATTGTGCTTATGGATGAGATTGTGCCTAACGAAATTTTTACAGGCTTCCCGAATCTTATTCCAATGCCACTTCAGACATTACCTATATTTTTATCATCAATGGTTGACCAACAAATAACACCGCCTTATTTAGAGGTTACTGAGAGTTTTGGTGTTCCTGCCGATGTTTGTCCTTTGCCGAGTGCAGAAGCAGGTGTTGCTATTGAGGATGATTACCCAAAAATGGGTTGCTGTATGATAGGCACCAATATGCCGTGTGACGGTTCAATTATGAATTCATCTTTCCTTGACAGGCGTCTGAATTTACCAACACATTTCTTTGGTGTTCCACTCCGTTATGATGGCGAAGATGTACAGGAATATGCCGTTGATGAAATTAAAGCATTAATTAAATTCATTGAAGACCAAACAGGCGAAAAGTTTGATTGGGATGCTTACTTCGCAAGAATGAAGCAATACAATCAACAACTTGAATATGAACGTCAGAAATGGGATATAAATAAAACTCCATATCCGCAGATGACAGGTGCATGCTTCTGGCTTTACAGAATTTTTTATTTTAATCTTTCAGGTGGCTCTAACGAGAAGTTCCTTAAGGTTGATAAAAAAGTTAATAAAATAATGATGAAAGCGTATGAAAACAAAACTCCTGTTTCTAAAGAAATGCGTCATAGAGCAGTTGTTTGGAGTTGTCCTGCAAACTATTACACCAGTTTTGCCAACTGGCTTGAAAACTGTTGGGGTATGAATGTTGTTATGGATATGGAAACAATGATTTCTTATCTTGAAATTGATTATGAAGATAAAGAACAATCATTGAAAGATTTAGCAAAAACATATCAGCGCTCTATTATGCGTAAGCATACTAAAGGCGGTTACCGTAATGTTGTTGATGAATTATGGCGTATTGTGGAAGAGTATAATGCAGATACGGTAATTATGTATGACCAGATTTCCTGTAAGGGAATGGATGGTCTTGCAGGTGTATTCGATGACCAGGCAAGAGAGCATAATGTTAATTTTATCTGGGTTAAGCAGGATTTGATGGACCCTCGTACAATTTCCAGAAGAGATATGCGTGAGCAGGTTAACAAATATATGCAGACAGTTCTGCAAGAAGAACCGCTTGACCCGACGCTTCTTGATTTTGAAGATGATTTAGCATGGTAAAGGAGATATAAAAATGAAATATTTTGGTGGATGCGACGTTGGCTCTACATATACAAAGTGTGTGATTCTCGATGAGAATGGCAAAATAGTTGCACATGTTACAAACAGAAGCAAAATAAACCCTGTTGCAAGTGCAGAAATCGCACTTAATGATGCGGTTTCCCAGATTGAGGGATTATCATCAGCTGAGGAGCTTTCTTATCTTATAGGTACAGGATATGGCAGAAATAAAGTTCCTTTTGCAGATGAAAATATATCAGAAATCAGTTGCCATGCTATGGGCGTGCATGTTACAAACCCTGAAGTAAAAGCAATAATTGATATCGGCGGTCAGGACGTTAAAGGCATTTCAATTGATACTGACGGTACTGTAAAAAACTTTGCAATGAATGATAAATGTGCGGCAGGTACAGGTAGATTTTATGAGGCTATGGCTAATGCTTTTGAAATGAGTTTGCCTGAATTCTCAAAGCTTTCTCTTGAGGCTAAAAATACAATTCCTATTACTGCTCAGTGTACAGTTTTTGCTGAGAGTGAGGTTATTTCCCTTGTTGGTGAGGGTAAGCCTATGGATGAAATTGCAGCAGGTATTCAACTTGCAGTTGCAAAGCGTTGCTTCGTTATGGCTAAAAAAGCAGGTGCAACCGATAGCATTACTCTTACAGGCGGATGTGCTAAAAATGAAGGCTTGAAAAAAGCAATAGAAAAAGTGCTTAAAATCAAAGTTGTTGAACTTTCTATTGACCCGCAGCTTATGGGTGCCTTAGGTGCGGCAGAATATGCTCGTCAAAAAGGTTTGGCAAAGGAGAATTAAAATGAATATATTTTTAATTATTTTAGCTGTTATCTTTGCTTTATTTGTTTTGACCTTTTTAATATATTGGTTTAATCTTGATATGAAGCTTGTAAGAAAGGTTTATGACCTTCTTCAAAAGCATTACGATAAAATGAATAGGGATAAAAAACTATAATGGATTTTTTTGATTCACTGATTGATAAAACTGTTTCGTTAATAGATAATAATTCACAAAAGGCCTACAAATTCAGTTCTGCTGATTTGTGGGCTGATGTTGGTTATAGCCAGGTGATTTTAAAAAAAGAAACAGCTTTTGAATTGAATGGTTCAGGGTTTTGCCTTGTAACATCACGTGACGTTTGTGATGAGATTATTGTAGTCGGTAAAGAATTGAATCAGATAAAATCCGATAGCAAATTTGCAAGAATTGCAGTTGTAAGTGTTGATACAAGTAGTGAAAATTCAGAACTGTACGACCTGATAAAAAAGATTGAATATGTTAAATATCATTGTTTTCCTGATGGTTATATGGTACGCTCTGCTTCATCTTCGTATGTAGAAGGTGTCCGTGTTTCCAAAGATGCTATCAAAAAAGGTGTCAGCTTTGAAAGAATCGGCAATCTTATGATAAAAAACTTTAAAGAAATTCCACAAGTTAAAGGTGTCAGGATTTATTTTGTTACAGATGAATCTGTTTTATATAACGAAATAAAGACTATTGGAGAAAAAAGCAGAACTGTTACCCAGGCCCTTGACCAAGTGATGAACAATCTTCAGTTCGACTGTGCTACTTGCAATTTAAAAGCCATTTGTGATGAGGTTGAAGGAATGCGTGAACTTCATTTTCAAAGTGTAGAAAAAGAGGTACATAATGGATAAATCAAATGTTATTTCTTTTTTTAATAAGTGTGCTGCTTTGTGGGATGAGGAGTTAATTCGCAACGATAGTGTAATCAATTCAATACTTGATATTGCCGGAGTAAAGGATAATATATCTGTTCTTGATGTTGCGTGCGGTACAGGTGTGTTGTTTGATGATTATTTAAAAAGGAATGTGCTATCTGTTGATGCTATTGATATTTCTCCTGAAATGGTAAAAGCATCAAAAATCAAATATCCTGAAATAAATGTTATTTGTGGCGATGCAGAAGATTATTGCTTTGATAAAGAATTTGACTGTATAGTGATTTATAATGCTTTTCCGCATTTTATAAACGAAAGTAAGCTTTTTAAAAATCTTGTTTCTCACTTAAAAAATGGTGGTAGATTAACAGTTGCTCATGGTATGAGCAGGGAAGCAATTTTAAAATGTCATTCAGGTAAGGCGTCACATATTTCAAAAGAATTGCCCCAGATAAACACACTTGCTGAAATTATGAGTGGTTTTGTTGACGTTGATGTTACTATTTCAAATTCTGAAATGTATGTTGTTTCAGGCTATAAAAAATAATATTAATATGAAAGCAGGTATCCAAAGTGATACCTGCTTATTTTGTAACAATAATTAATATTTGCATAAAAATAAAAGATACCTACAAAATAGGGCTCGATGGGCTTTGCCCATCATTCGCAAGTAAACTTGCGAACACCCGATTGTGTTCGGCTTCGCCGAGTAAGGTTCGAGCCTTGATATATTCAATAATAAAGAAAAAGGAAACCCATATTTAATGGATTTCCTTTTCTTGGTGGGAACAATAGGGCTCGAACCTATGACCCTCTGCTTGTAAGGCAGATGCTCTCCCAGCTGAGCTATGCTCCCGAATGCTTGTGTATTATACAATAGCATAAAAATAAAATCAAGTCTTTTTTTAAACTTATTTTAAATAGTCGATAATTTTTTTGAGTTCGTGCTCACAATCCTCGCGTCCGTTAGCGTAAAGGGCGTTTATAACTTTGTGGTCTTTTTCTGTTGCTTTTGTTTTTATTGGCTTTGTTGGTCTGAGAACAATAATTTTCCCGTCTTTTTCAAGTTTATCAATTAAATCATATTGCTTTGAATATATCTCGTTTCTGCGTTTGAGTGTATCGCAGAAATTGGGGTATTTTTTATAAAACAACTTTGTTAATTTAATTGTTCCGCTTTTTCTGAAGCCATAGGGACGAGTAAGCACAACAATAATTTTTTCGTACCCTTCGTTAATGCAATATTCAATGGGTACACTGTCGGCAACGCCACCGTCAAGGTAAGGAACACCGTCAATCACAACATTTTTTGAAAGGTATGGCAATGAGCCTGATGCCCTTAAAAACTCCATGCATTTGTAATCTGCTAAATCGTAAATTTCGGGGTATTCTGCTTTACCTGTTTTAAGGTTTGTTACAACTGCTCTGAATTCTGTTTTGCAGTTTTTGTATGTATCCAAGTCCATAGGGTCAAGTTTGTATGGCAAATCATTAAAGTAAAATTCCTTATCCATAAGGTTGCCTGTTTTTAAAAGTGAATGCCAACCAACAAAACGGTTATCGGTAGAGTATTTTAAGTTGTACCTTAAAACACGCCCGATTTGTTTTGATTTGTAGTTAATTCCGAACAACGCACCTGCAGAAACGCCTATACAAAGGTCTGTTTCGATATTATTTTCCATCAAAACATCAAGTACACCTGCGGTGTAAATGCCACGCATTGCGCCGCCTTCAAGAATTAATGCAGATTTCATTTCTTTTTAACCTTCTTTATTGTGATTTCGTTCATTGTGAATAATAAAGTGCAAAGGGCAACTAAAACAAAAGGTGTGATTTTAAAAGTTGTTCCGGTTGCCACAAAACCAAACACAAGTTGAACAGCAAAGCCGATTGTGTACGCACCGCCCATATGGAATCCTGTAATGTCTGCAGAGAACTTTTTACCAAATCTTTCAGGTACACTGTGGAGTATACTCGGGAATATAGGACCAAAGCCGAAGCCGATAAATAAAAGACCTGCAGATGCTTTTTCGCCGATAGGTAAAAATAGTAAGAGTATACCGATAAAAGAAAAAATAATGCCTGAGCGTATAAGTGTTTTGTCTGATGCCTTGATGGAAACAAATCCAGAAACAAGTCTGCCCAACATTATGCCTAAATAGTAAAGCGAAATCCATCTTGCGGCAATTGCCGGGTCACTGCTGTAAACATTAACAAGGTAAGAGGCACCCCAAGTACCAATAAGGAATTCCATGCTACAGTAAAGTCCTTGGGAAAGTATGCTTGTTACAAGACCTTTTATTTTGAAGATATTTAACTTTTCGTTATTTTTTTCTTCCGGAGCTTCTTCTGATATCTCAGTGCTTTTGTCTTGCGTAATCCATTTTTTTAAGAATATACCAACAATCAGAGCAATAGTGAATTGCATTAGTGAGATTATTCTGTAAGAGTCGCGCCATGTGTTACCGCTTTCAAGCACAAAGGAAAGCACCAGTGGACTTATTGTAACGCCTAAACCCCAACAGCAGTGAAGCCAACTCATATGTCTTGCTTTAAAGTGTAAAGATACATAGTTGTTCAGACCTGTATCAATAGCACCTGCACCGTAGCTCATTATGACTGTAAAAATCATCATAACAACAATGTTAGGTGAGTAGGAAATACCCAAAAGACCGAGTGCGGTGAGTAATATTGATACAAAGGTTACTCTTGGAGTACCGAACTTTCTTATAACGTAACCTGCCAGAAAGCTTACACCGCCTGAACATACGCCTGTTATAATACCGTAAAGTGATGCGAAATTTTCATTTATGCCAAGCTCTGTATGTATTACAGGCCATGCAGCACCAAACATAGAGTCGGGTAACCCTAAAGAAACAAAAACAACATAAATTATTACAAGTAACGAAACCATTTGCTTTCTCCGTTTTATAAATTTTAAAAAATTATAACATAACGGAATTTCTTAAACAACATTTTAATTATTAAAAATATATATTTTTTATTTTTTGTGTGATATAATTGATTTGGTGATTATATGGTTAAAATAATGTTCGTCTGTCACGGTAATATATGCAGAAGTCCAATGGCAGAATTTGTTTTTAAAGATATTCTTAAAAATAAAGGTTTATCCGATGATTTTTACGTTTCTTCATCAGCTACAAGCACAGAAGAAATATGGAATGGAATTGGTAATCCTGTGTATCCGCCTGCAAAACGTGAGCTTTTAAAACACGGTATAAGTTGCGAGGGTAAACGTGCAGTTCAGTTAAAATACAGTGATTATGATAACTATGATTATTTTATAGGAATGGATAGCGCAAATATCAGAAATATGCATAGAATATTAGAGGGCGATAAGCAGGGGAAAGTTTATAAGTTACTTAGCTTTACCGATTCTTCGGGCGATGTGGCAGACCCTTGGTATAGTGGCGATTTTGAAACAACGTATAAAGATGTTTTGCGCGGTTGTCAGGCTTTGCTCCAATATCTTCTTAGTAGGTGATTTGTTTGAAGATGGTTATTCTTACCGCTATTGGTGTTGGCGGTGCAACGATTTTCGGTTCGTTAATTGGTTTTGTATTTAAAAAGATTTCTCATAAATTCAGTGATATTGTGCTTTCTTTTGCGGCAGGTGTTATGCTTGCTGCGGCAGTACTTGGACTTATAATTCCGTCTGTTGAATATGGCGGTAAATATGGCATTTTAATTACAATCGTGGGTATATTTGCAGGTGCCGTTTGCCTTAATCTTATAGATAAGCTTGTTCCGCATATGCACAAATTTGTGGGTGTTGATACAGAAGAACATAAAAATAATTCGAATCTTAACAAGGTGCTTTTGTTTGTAACTGCAATCGCAATTCATAATTTGCCTGAAGGTATTGCGGCAGGCGTTGGCTTCGGTTCAGGTAACAATACGGAGGCGTTGCTTATTGCAGGTGGTATTGCATTGCAGAATATACCTGAGGGCATGGTTATTATCGGCCCTATGCTTGCGGCAGGTGTTTCACCAAAGCGTACATTTATTTGTGCTTTAATTACCGGTCTTGTTGAAGTTGCAGGTACTTTAATAGGATATTTTGCAGTTAGTTTGGCATCTTTTATATTGCCTTTTGCACTTGCTTTTGCAGGCGGCACGATGCTTTATGTTGTCAGTGACGAAATTATACCCGAAACTCATTCCCATGGCAATGAACGCGGTGCAACATACGCACTTCTTTTTGGTTTTTCGTTGATGTTGTTTTTTGATGTAGTATTGAATTGAGTGAATATATGAAATATAAGGAAATTGTAAAAGGTGAGTTCGTTTCAAGACCAAACAGATTTATTGCAAATGTTATTGTTGATGGTGAAACGGAAGTTGTTCACGTAAAAAATACAGGCAGATGTAAAGAGCTCCTTGTACCTGGTGCGACTGTCTTTTTGAGTGTAGGTAATAATCCTGTACGTAAAACAAAGTACGATTTGGTTGCCGTTATAAAGCAACGTTCACAGGGTGATTTGTTAATCAATATGGATTCGCAGATTCCTAACTATGTTGTTGACGAATGGCTAAAAAAGGGGAATATTTTTTCAAAAAACGCAAAAATAAAACGTGAGTTTACATATAACAATTCACGTTTTGATTTTTTCGTTGAGGATGAAGGTAAAAAAGCTTTTGTTGAGGTTAAAGGTGTTACACTTGAGAATGATGGTGTGGCATCCTTTCCTGATGCACCGACGTTGAGAGGTATTAAGCACATCAATGAACTTATAACTGCCGTAAATGAAGGCTACGATGCGTATATTATTTTTGTTATTCAGATGAAAGGTATTGACTTTTTTAAACCTGATTCCAATATTCATAAGGACTTTGCAGATGCATTGGAAAGGGCAGAGAAAAGTGGAGTTAATATTATTGCCGTTGATTGTGACGTAACAGAAAACAGTCTTAACATATCTCAGGAAATTCCTGTTTATTTAACATGAAAATATTGACGTCAGTGATACTCTGTGATAAAATCTCTGCACTTGTTTATTAAGTGAATAATAAATGATTTAAGCTACACCTGTTGTTTTTGTAAGGTGTTTCGGTGGTTATATATGGTTTTTACTGTTGTTGTATGTGGTGTTACCGCATTACTTGTTTTGCTTTCCGTTCTTTTTAAGCCGGATATTAAAATCGGCAACTACAAGTTCGGTACATATTGGATTATATCGGTTGTTGGTGCAGTTGTTTTGTTTGTGGGAAAAAGCCTGACATTTACCGATTTTGTTGGCGGATTGACGGCAGATACGTCTGTTAATCCGCTAAAAATACTTGTGCTTTTTTTCAGTATGACGGCACTTTCTGTTTACCTGGACGTGCTTGGATTTTTCAGATATCTTGCAAATGTAGTGTTATCTAAGGCAGCGGGTAGCCAGAAAATCTTGTTTTTACTGCTTTTTATAACAGTTTCCGTTTTGACGGTTTTTACCTCGAATGACATTATTATTCTGACTTTCACACCGTTTATTTGCTTCTTTTCTAAAAAGGCAAAAATAAGCCCGATGCCGTATCTTTTTGCGGAGTTTGTTGCGGCTAATACATGGAGTATGATGTTCATTATCGGCAATCCAACCAATATTTATCTTGCTTCAAGTGCGGGTATCGGTTTTGTTGATTATTTAAAGGTGATGGCTCTGCCTACGCTTTTGGCAGGCGTTACATCCTTTGTTATTCTGAGAATGCTTTTTAATAAGCAACTTAATAAGCCTATAACTGCGTCACAAGAGTACGAAAAAATTCAAGACAAAACTCTTGTTGGTGTAGGTCTTGTTCATCTTGCAGCTTGTACTGTGTTTCTTGTGGTGAGCTCCTATATCAATCTGCCTATGTGGATAATCGCATTTTCTTTTTGTGTATCTCTTTTTGTTTTTGTTATTTTAATTTCTTTATTCAGAAGAAAAAAACCTAATGTTTTATACAGAACAATTGTAAGGTTACCTTTTGAGCTTGTTCCCTTTATGCTTTCTATGTTTGCTATTGTTTTATCTCTTGAAGGTGCAGGTGCCACAAAGCTCATAGGGGAATATCTTCAGAAAATCAATACTCTGTCTGGCTTTGGCTTTGCATCGCTTGCTTCTGCAAATATTATAAACAATATTCCTATGAGTGTTCTGTTCAGCTCGGTTCTTAATAACTGCTCTCTCTGTGGTAATGAATATTTCAAGGCAGTTTATGCCTGTGTTGCAGGTTCAAATATTGGTGCGTACCTTACGCCTGTTGGTGCACTTGCGGGTATTATGTGGTCTTCTATATTGAAGCTGTACGGTATAAAATTATCCTTTAAGGATTTTATTAAAAACGGAATTATTGTTGCAGTACCTGTTATGGTGGCAACCTTAATCGGATTGGAAATAGTGTTATAAAAAATGCTCTGTATTACAAAAAAGTAATACAGAGTATCTTTTTTATCTGAATATAAAGGTTGTTACGGAGTTTGGTTTGAGTTTTGCTTTATAGATATTATTTTTAAAAGTTTCTTTTTGTAAATAAGCACAACTTTCACCATCTTCAAGCGTCCCACTTGTTCTTATAGGTTGAACTGATGAAAAAACAACGTTAGTTTCTTTGAAATCAAAAGTGCAAGATTTGTGCCTTGAACTTGTGTTGAAGGCAACAATTTTTAATTCTGAGCCGTTGTATGCACAAATAATTTTATCGTTTACGTGATAAATTGTATCACCGTAATTAATAAATTTACTGTACTGTGCCATACAGTAGTATTTTTGTGTGAGAATAATATCCTGTGTGTCATGGTCTGCAAAGGCGAGACCCCAGAATCCTTTTGATTTATCAGGTATACCGGAATCTTTATTGCCACAGTATCCATCTTTGCTTTTGTGGGAATCAATAACCTGCCACAATACCCAGGCGGACGGTGAAAGCTTGTTGATATCCTCTGTGATTTTTTTGCTTAACCAAAGCCCTGCACCCATTTGACCTGCATTGGTACCTGCAACATCACCCCAATCGGTTTCACTCATCCACAGGTTGAGACCTTCGTTTTTGCATATTTCTCCAAGCTTTTTTGCTTTTTTTGAGCAGTATGTGTGTGCATTTATTCTTGTTAAAAAGCTTCTTACTTCAGGCGAATAGGCGAGTAGTGAGGTGATTGCTTTGTCGGTTGCCGTTTCGTCACTTCCGACGGTTATGACATCTGTCAGACCAAGTTTCTGAGCCTCTTTATGTGTTAATTGAAGTATTTTATTCTGACTTTCGCCTTTGTCAAAGTGGCAGCCCTCTTGCTTTTCGCTTAAATAATGCCAATAATCTGTATTTGGTTCATTCATCGGTGAAAGTGAAGTTACTTTTATGTTAAGCTTGTTGTTTATATACTCTGTGACATGGGCAAGGTAACGTGCAAAATCCTCGTAGCATTCTTCTTTTAAATTGTTTTCATTAGGGTCTTTTGCTCCTGAAGTGCATCCTGTTTTTGTCATAAAATATGGCGGAGAGTTGGAAAACACTTCAACAAGAGGATTTTTTGCTGAATTATAACAAGCAGAAAGAACGTTTAATTGGTTTTTGTCTGCAGTATAGTCATAGGTGAAAGAATTTGTTTTTTTATCAAAAACTGCCCAACCGGGAACAATGGAATCAGTTCTTTTTATGTGATTGTGGTCGGGGTCATCACCACCGCCGATGTTGTATCGCATAATGTTAAGATTTAATCCATCGGGTGAAAAGAAAAGTTCGGCACATTTTTTAGTTAAAACAGGTGAGTAGCCGACTCTGTTTGCCCACCAACAAAGGCTTGTGCCCCAACCTTGAAATATGCCGTTTTCTGAAAAAAAAGGGTTACGGAAATTAACATTCACTATCATAAAAACACCACCAGCTTTGTTTGTTTTTATCATAATTCTAAAAACCAGAATTTGCAAGAGGTGAATTTGATTATTAATTAAATAATATCAGATTAACAGAAATCGCCTTTGTCTATTTAAATAAAAAATGACTTTGATGTTTATATTAAATGTGCTCGTTAAACCAATTATGTTCGGCTTCGCCGAGAGGAGTTCAAATCTCTTCTTACTTCAATACCCAAATAAAAAAACAACCCAACATTTAAGTTGAGTTGCTTTTTTATGGCGGAGATGAAGAGATTTGAAAGGCTATGCCTTTCACACTCGCGTACGCTCGTTAAACCGATTATGTTCGGCTTCGCCGAGAGGAGTTCAAATCTCTTCTTATAACTTGATTTTCACAAAAATAAAAGCACTCAACACAAGTTGAGTGCTTTTATTTGGCGGAGATGAAGAGATTTGAAAGGCTATGCCTTTCACACTCGCGTACGCTCGTTAAACCGATTATGTTCGGCTTCGCCGAGAGGAGTTCAAATCTCTTCTTACTTCAATACCAAAATAAAAAAACAACCCAACATTTAAGTTGAGTTGCTTTTTTATGGCGGAGATGAAGAGATTTGAACTCTTGCGCCGTTGTTCACGACCTACCGCATTTCGAGTGCGGACCCTTCAGCCTCTTGGGTACATCTCCATATAATGCTTTGATATTTTACCAAAGTATCTCTTCAAAGTCAAGGATTTAAAAGATTTCATATAGGTTACAATATATTACATTATAATGTGTTTTGTTGACTTTTATTATGGCAAATGATAGAATTACTGTGTTATATTACGTTCATTTTAATTGGGGTGATATCTTGAAGAATTATTCAGTAATCTTTTTTACCGATAACAAAGAGGAGCACACTCGTTTGATTGAGATGCTTGACCTTAATTCCAATTTAAGTCTTTGTACATATTCTTCCGATTCCTGGACGGATATTGACTTTCATTCTAACAAAAATGTTGCTTTTGTTATGGATGAAATGCCACATACAAAAGAGTCGGCGTGGATACTTGCTAAACTTTCCGATGCAGGTCTTTTTGCAGAGGTACCGATATTGTTCACAAGCTTTGATGCTATGTACGAGTTTGAAAAGTCAGGTTTTGCGTCTTTCGCTTACGATATTTTCCCTGAACCATTCGATTATGAACTTGCTTACAGACGTTTTCAGAATATTTGTGAAATACGTCAGTTGAAGTTTCAGATATATAATTTATCACAGATTCATACAAAACGTATTCTTAATCAGGCAAACAAACTCAAAGAGCAAAACGCAAGAATGCAAACTATCAACTATGACTTGGTTGAGCTTCTTGTTGCCGCTATTGAGAGCCGTGACCTTGAATCAGGTCAACACATCAAGCGTATCCGTTTTTTCACAAAGGCGCTTGTTGATGCCGTTATGAAGGCTTGTCCGGAATATGGTATTACCAAAGAGCAGGCGGAGTATATTTATTATGCATCATCTGTTCACGATATTGGTAAAATTGCTATTCCTGATGCTATTATGTTAAAGCCCGGCAGACTTAATAAGGATGAGTTTGAAATTATGAAAACTCATACCACACGTGGTTATGCACTCCTTAATATGCTTGATGGTATTGATGCTGAAAATCAATATTTCAAATATTGTCAGGAGATTTGCCATTATCACCATGAGAGATGGGATGGCAGAGGTTACCCTGACGGCTTAGTTGGTGACGAAACACCTATATCTGCTCAGATAGTTGCAGTTTGCGACTGTTACGATGCACTTACGAGTCACCGTCCGTATAAATCAGCAATGTCTCACGATGAGGCTGTTGAATTGATTCTTGCAGGCGGTTGCGGTGTGTTTTCACCTAAAATTTTAAAATGCTTTGAATCAGTATTGGCTGAATTTGCTCGTATTGAAAACGAGTTCAAGAGTAGTGAGTCACCTGTTTCTGAAGAAAATAAAATTACTCCTGCAGAGGAATCTGATGAACCTGTCAGAGTTTCAGAATTTACTGAATGTGAAGAGAGTATATTATCAGGTCACGATGTTATTTTTGAAGCAGATGTTAAAAAAGGTTACTTCAATATTGTGCGTGGCGAGTGGACGTGGCTTTTTCCTTACGTTCCCAAAAACTTTACAGAGGCAATTTCTCAATGTTTAAAAATCTGTCATCCTGCAGATGCTGCAAGGTTCGCAACTAAAGTCAATATAGAAGCATTTAATGAGCTTTGTAAATCAGGCAGACGTAAATCACGTATTGAGTTCCGTGTTATACGTGGCGGTGTTGAGTACCTTCTGGTTGGTCTTCTTATCCTTGTGCCTAATGAAGATAGTGAGCTTGTTAAGCTTAACGGTATTTTCAATATTTATGATAACGACGAAATGTTGACTGATATCAAACGTGGCTTTGGTGTTACCGATTCACTTACAGGCTTGCCACTTCAAAAGCAGTTCGAGGTTGATGTTAATTCATTTTTGAGAGATAATATCAATTCAAAAAATCTTCTGATTCATATTGATATTGATAATATGAGCACCTGTAACAATATTTTTGGCTACGAGTACGGTAATGCTCTTATAAAAGAGTTTGCTTCCAAGCTCAGAGGTGTTTCGGGTGTTGATAAAATTGTAGGTAAAGCTGCATCAGATAAATTTTATCTGTTTGTTAAAAACGTTACTAATCAGGCAGAGGTTGCAGTTTTTATTGAAAAGCTTCACAGTCTTCTTAAAAAGCCGTATCAGACGGCTACCGAATCAGGTGTGTTTACTGCATCTCTCGGCATAGCACGTTACCCTAGTGATGGTAAGGATTTTAAAACACTTTCCATTTCATCGGAGTATGCGGCAAAAACTGCAAAAATGAATGGAATAAGCTCCTACGCCTTTTTCAATTCAAGTATGCAGGGTCTTGCTTCGTATTCACCGGATAGCTTTTTCAGTAAAGATAAGCCGAAAGAGGAGTATCAATCAGTTTTTTCACCTGTTGTTGATGCTAAAACAGGTGACCTGATATGTTATGATTATGTTCCTCATTATTCTTCTGATTCATCTGTTATTACAACAGAGGCGTTTTATGAAATCAACAAGAAGGATAAGAACGCAAAGAATCTCAGTATAGTTTCTATAAAAACGCTTCTTTATAAGCTTATTGCTTTAAGAGATTCAGGTAAAAAGATTCCACCGTTCAGTATTTATACAATTTTCTTCAAAGATGATTTACCATCTCTTCTCCAGGAGTTAAAAACCTTTAAAGAGGAGAATGTCTGCGAGGGTATTGATTTAACTATTATGTTACCGCAGTACATATTGGAGGATATTAATTTAAGCAAGCTTAAAAATATATCGGGATATATCCATAAGCTAGGATTTAAAGTCGGTCTTTATCTTCTTGGTGATAAATACATTCATAATTATTGCCACGTTTACGAATTGTTTGACAGATATACTGTAAAAACAGAGTACATCGCTCATGCAGTTCACTCTAATGGCAACTTGAAATATTGTTCGGATACTCTTGCTATTCTTAAAAAGTTTGTTGTTGACGTTACTGTGCCTGTTGAGGTTGCGGATTTTGAAAAGCAAATTGTGTTTAAAGGCGGTTTTTCTGCATTTTCATTTTATGCACCTTCTGTTAAAGGCTTTAATGAAGTTCTTGTGGACTTCAGTAAACGTAAAAAGAAAGAGTTCAAAGTAAACGATGGTAAAAAAGAAATTGTTACAGTTCTTGACCCTTCAGTTGCTTTTTACGATATTCTTAATGGTGGCGTTATCTGGCTTGTATATGATATAGTCAGACAAAGAGTGAGTGTTACATCCAATGCAACAGAGCTTTTAGGGTACGATGTTTTTTCGTTGGGTGAAGGTGCAGAGGATCAGGATTTTATGAATCTGGTTCATCCTGATGATATTAATCTTGTTTACGAGAAAATTTCTCAGGTTAAAATGAATCTTGATATCGTTTTCTTTGAGATTCGTCTTGCCTCGGGACCGGAGAGAAGTATCTACAAACGATTTAGCGTTTCACTTATTTGTTCTGTTGATGAAAATGGCATTCCCGTTCGTTTCCAGGCAACGTTAACTGAAAAATTAGAGTAAGTTTTTTAAATCGTCAAGAATTTTCTTTTCTATTCTTGAAACATAGGAACGTGATATTCCGAGTTTTTTTGCAACTTCTTTCTGGGTTAATGGTTCCTGATTATTTAGCCCGTATCGCAAAACCAGAATTTCCTTGTTACGTGAATCAGGCATATTTTTAATTATTTTTACAAGCTTGATTAATTTGTCGTTTGTATCCAACGTATCAACTATGGTATCTTCAACAGCGATGATATCCATCAAAGTCAACAGATTACCTTCGTTGTCGGTATCAATTGGGTCATTGAAGGAAATTTCGCCATTTTGCTTTTTAGTTCCGCGGAAATACATCAGAATTTCATTTTCTATACATCTGGCACAATATGTTGCAAGTTTTGTACTCTTCTGAGGATTAAAACTGTTTACTCCTTTGATTAAACCGATGGTTCCCACAGAAATCAAATCATCTTGTTCGAGATTTGGTGTGTAGTATTTTTTTACAACGTGTGCCACAAGACGTAAATTACGTTCGATTAAAATTTTGCGAGCTGATTCGTCTCCGTTTTTTAATCTTTCAATAACTTTTTCTTCTTCCTTTTTGCTTAATGGCTTGGGGAAAGTATCTGTATCTGTAAGGTGCAAAATAAAGCACAGTACGTTACTGAAAAGTGCGAGTATATTCACAGAATCACCTCATAGTTTTTCTTAAATATATTCAAGCTTACTATTGGATTTGCAAGTCCTTTATAATTTGTGAGGTATTATGAAAAAATTAGAGCAATATCGCAATACCATTCGTGCAACGGCAATTTTTGTTTTTGTAATTCTTTCAACAGGAGTTTACTTCTATTTATGGGATAAGATTTACAACGTTGCTTTTGATAATCCGTATCACGGTAAAGGTAAACTGTTTATTGCATTTGTTTATTTCTTTGTTCTTTTTGTAACAAGCCTTATTATGGGTTTGTACAGAGTAGATGAGCTCCGTAAAGCTGAAATTATTTTTTCAGGTTCAATAGCCCTTATTTTCGGCAATATTATTGCTTATACACAGATTTGTCTTGTTGAAGCGGTGATTGTGCCTTTACAGGGAATGGTTTTTATATTCCTTTTACAGATTATTGGCTTGTTTTTGTGGAGCGTGTTGTCTACAAAGGTCGTTCATGCACTTAGTCCACCTGAGAAGCTTATTATAATTTATGGTAGTCATCTTGCTACTGAAATTGTTTATAAAATGAGCAATATGGAAGATAAGTTTGTAATAAATGAATCTGCTAATGTAGACGAGGGTTACGATAGTCTTATTCAAAGAGTAGACCGTTTTGACGGTGTTGTTATATGCGATGTACCTGCTCGTTTACGTAACGATATTTTAAAATACTGCTACCAGCAAAACAAAAACGTGTACGTTGTTCCAAAAATTTCTGATATAATTATCAGAAGTGCATCTGATATTACTTACTTTGATTCACCGGTTATGCGTTGCCGTTCCACAGGCCTCACAGTTGAACAAAGGGCAGTTAAGCGTATTGTTGATATTCTTATTTCCGTAATCGGTCTTATAGTTGCATCACCTATAATGCTTGTTGTTGCACTTTGCATTAAGATTTATGATGGCGGCCCTGTATTTTATAAGCAGAAGCGTTGTACAAAAGACCTTAAAACCTTTGATATTCTTAAGTTCAGAAGCATGGTTGTTGATGCCGAAAAGGATGGTCCTCAGCCTGCTGTGGATAACGATAAGCGTATTACACCTGTTGGTAAAATCATCAGAAGCTTCAGGTTAGATGAACTTCCGCAGCTTATAAATATTTTAAAGGGCGAAATGTCTTTTGTAGGTCCAAGACCTGAACGTATTGAGCACGTTGCAGAATACTCTGAGCAGATTCCTGAATTTGTTAACCGCTATAAAGTAAAGGGCGGCCTTACAGGCTACGCACAAGTATTTGGTAAGTATAACACCTCTGCATATAATAAGTTAAAGATGGACTTGATTTATATTCAGAACTATTCACTTGTTCTTGATTTTAAGCTTATTCTTATGACAGTTAAAATACTTTTCAAAAAAGAAAGCACAGAAGGCTTTAATGTAAGCACTAAAAAACCTAAAAACAAATAAAACCAAACATAACAATATAAATAAAGTGGTTTAATATCAATATAAAGGATAATTTAAATGAATTTATATTATATGATTCTTGCAGGCGGTATTGGCTCAAGAATGAATTCTCCCGAGCTTCCTAAGCAATATCTTAAAGTTGGCGATGTTCCGATTCTGGTTCGTACTATCCGTAATTTTGAGGATTTCGGCTCCTTCAGGGCAGGCGTTGTGTGTTGCCCTGTTGATTGGGTTGAGTACACAAAAGCTATTTTGCTTGAGTACGGCATTTCCACTGAAAATGTAAATGTTATTCCCGGAGGAAAAAACAGAAATAATTCTGTTAAAAACGGTTGTCGTTTCATATCCGAGCAGTTCGGGATTAAAGAAGATGATGTTATTCTTACTCACGATGCAGTAAGGCCGTTTATTGATTCAAGAATTATTAAGGATAATATTGAAGCAGTTAAAGAGCACGGTGCCTGTAATACAGTTATGCCTGTATATGATTCTGTTATACGTAGCTCTACGGGGCAATATTTTACCGAGCATCTTAAACGTTCAGAGCTTTTCAGAGTTCAGACTCCGCAAAGTTTCAAGCTTCAGGAATTGCATAATCTTATTAATTCTCTTTCTGAGAGTGAGCTTGAGGAATATACGGATGTTGCTTCAATTTTTGCAGACAGAGGATATCGTGTGCGACTTGTTGAAGGCTCTGACATAAACATTAAATTGACTACACCGTTTGATATGGCGGTTGCAAAAACAGTTGTAAATAATATGCCTTAATTATTTTAATTTTTATAATTGAAATTTTATATAAATGTATATGTTTTTGGAGGTATCTTTAAGTGAATAACCAAAACCAAAAAGCTACTAAAAATTCAACAAAAAAGCCATCAAAACAACCTGTGCAGAATGCTCAGGGCGTTAAGCTTAAAAGGAATGGTAAGCCTAAAAAAGACCATAGGGTAATCAGGGCGATTTTTCGTACAATATGGCGTTTTAGCTTTGTAACTATTTCCATTATCGTTATTTGTGCATCGGTTGCGTGTAAATACGTATACGATTTTGCAATGGATTACGTTAATGGCGAAAAAATCATTGACCTTGAAAATTACAGAGCAAACCAGGCTCAGACAAGTATCATTTATGGCTACGATTCCAACAGAGAGCTTGTGGAGCTTCTCAGGCTTCATGGTGCAGAAAATCGTGTTTGGGTTGAATATGATGAAATTCCTCAGGCAATGGTTGATGCTTTTGTTGACCTTGAAGATAAGCGTTTTTATGAGCATCAGGGTGTTGACTGGTACGGTACTGCCTTCGGTGTTGCCAAATCAGGTTTCGAACGTGGTGCATCTACCATTACTCAGCAGCTTATCAAAAACGTAACTGAGGAAAACGGCAGAACAGTTTCGCGTAAGTTTTATGAGATTTTAAATGCTCTTAACCTTGAAAAGCATTACAATAAAAAGACTATTATGGAGTATTACCTTAACACTATTTACCTTGGTAACGGTTGTTATGGTATTAAAACTGCTGCTGAGGTTTATTTTGGTAAGAATGTTCAAGATTTGAACGTAGCAGAGTGTGCTATTATTGCTTCCATAACCAAGGCTCCTGCAACCTTTGACCCGTTGACAGAGGATGGTCTTAATGCACTTCTTGAAAAGGATACAGAGGGCAATATGGGTAGACAAAGATATTGCCTTACTGCAATGTATGAAAATGGCTCCTTGACTAAAGCTCAGTATAATGAGGCTTTGGATTATGAATTGATTTTTACCAACAGTGAAAATTACGAGGGTAGCCAGGTTACTCATGACCCTGAGGAAGAGGATAAAGAGTATACAGAAGAAGACGTTAAATACAATGGTGAAACATCTTATTATGTTGAGTATGTTATTGACCAGGTTATTGATGACCTTATGGTTGAGTATGACTTAACTTATACTGAAGCATGGCGTAAGGTTTTCTTTGGTGGTTTACGTATATATACTGCTATTGATTTAGATGTTCAGCAGGATGCCGAAGAGATTTTTATCAATCGTGAAACAATGCCTGATGAAGAGGATACAGAGGATAATCCTGCTGCTCAGGCTGCAATTACCGTTATGGATTATAACGGAAGAGTTGTTGCAATGGTGGGCGGTGCCGGTGAAAAGGAAAGTTTCCGTGGCCTTAACAGAGCTTGTAATTCACCTCGTCAGCCTGGTTCTTCCATTAAGCCTATAGCAGTTTATGCTCCCGGTATAGAAGCCGATTTCATTACCTGGTCTACAATGGTTCAGAACTACGGTGTTAAGGTTGGCTCATCACGTTGGCCTGTTAACTACGGTGGAAGTGCAGGTTCACCGAACAAGTTTGTTACTGTTCAATACGCTCTTCAACAGTCTTACAATACAGTACCTGCACAGATTGTACGTCAATTAGGTATTAGCCCTTGTTTTGATTTCCTTATTGATGATTTGGATTTTGAGCATTTTGTAACAGATGATGAAGACCCGAATTACGATGGCAACCTTTCATCAATTTGTGTTGGTGGTTCTTCCGGTGGTACAACTACCTTGGAAATGGCTGCTGCGTATGCAATTTTCGGTAATAACGGCTACTATTATGAACCGTATTCATATTATGAGGTTACTAATAACGATGGTACCGATGTTATCCTTTCACGTGGTGATGAACAAGGTGAACAGGTTATTTCGGAAAGCACATCAGGTGTTATGCGAGAGCTTCTTGAAACTGTATCAACAAGAGGTACAGGTGCAGGTTATGGCGTTGACGGTTTTACAAACTTCAGTAAAACAGGTACCACAACTGCAGACCATGACCGTTGGTATGTTGGTGGTACACCATATTATGTAGCCGCTTGTTGGTACGGATATGATATTCCTGAGCCTATTAAAAACACAACAGGTAACCCTGCAGGTAAACTTTATAAAGAGGTTATGAATGCTGCACATGAGGGTCTTGATGATATGTCGTTCCCAAGCTCAACAGGTGTTGTTACAAGAAGTTATTGCCTGATTTCAGGAGATATTGCTTCGTCTAAATGTAGAAGTGTTTCAACAGGCTATTACAAGAGCGATAATGTTCCGTCAAAGTGTAATAATTGTGCAATCAGGAACGGTATTGGTGAAGGTATACCGGATGTTATTCCTAATTCAACCACAACCACTGCTCCAACAACCACAAAGCCTGCAACCACAGTGCCGCCTGTTGTGACTCAACCAACACCGACACAACCGGTTGTAACTACTCCGCCACCAACTACTGTACCTGAAACAACAGTGCCTGAAACTGTCGTGCCGGAAACAACTGTGCCCACTTCAGTTCAACAGGATGTTGCTTTGGCTATGGAGGATACCTGGGGATAACCCAAGCAGGCGTTAAGTTAAAAAAGAAGAATAGAGTATAAAATATGATTATAATGTCAGTCGATTATGGAGATAGACGTACAGGTATTGCAATATGTGATAAGCTTGAAATGTTGGCATCTCCGGTGTGCGTTCTTAATGAATGGAATGCCCAAACTCTTGCAGAAAAAATAGTTGCTTTGGCAACAGAGAAAAAGGCAGAGACAATTGTAATCGGTCTTCCTAAAAATATGGACGGCTCAAAGGGCTTCAGGGCAGATGCCTGTGAGGAGCTTGGTGAGCTTATTAAATCCATCACAGAGATACCTGTTGTTTTTTGGGATGAACGCCTTACAACTGTTTCGGCTCACAGAATACTCAGTGAAAATAACGTGCGTGGTAAAAAGCGTAAAAATGTTGTTGATGCCGTTGCGGCAGATATTATTCTGCAAGATTATATTGATTTCAGAAAGAACAGATAATTTATCGGGGGATACACTTTGTTTAATAAAAGAAAGGTTATAAACAAACAACCTGTTATAGATAATATTGATACAGCGTTATATACTGCAGAATACATACTTGGCAAAGCCCTCGATATTGGTGAAGGCCTTTTGAAGTGTGGCGGTGAACCTAATAGAATAGAAGATACTGTTACACGTATTTGTTCTGCCTATGGTGCCGAATATACAGATGTTTTTGCTTTGCCGTCTCTTGTTATGGCAAGTGTCAGAATGAAGGATGGCTCATCTGCTTATAATATGCGAAGAGTTTATAAAACTACTAATAATATGTATAGGCTTGATAGAATCAATAATCTTTCAAGAAGCGTCTGTTCAGGTGAAACGTCACTTGAGGTTATTGATAAAATTCTTGAGGAGATTCTTAATTCCAGACCGTTTAACCGTTATTTAGCCCTTGTTGGAGGTACAATTGCGGCAGGTGCTTTTGCGGTGTTTTTTGGCGGCTCCATTTATGATGGTCTTGCAGCTGCGATTGCCGGTTTAGTTGTGTCTGCACTTAATTTGCATAAAATTAAATTCGGTAATCAGATGTTATATACTGTTGCGGTATCTTTTTTGGGTGCCGTTACAGGCTTGCTTGTTCACAAGTTGGGGTTGGGTAATAATATTGATACCATAATGATTGGTACAATAATGCTTGTTATTCCGGGTCTTGCTTTTGGTAATGCAATAAGGGATTTGCTTTTTGGTGATACTGTTTCAGGTATAATTCAGCTTGTTCAGGCGATTCTTACTGCAGTGATGGTTGCTTTCGGCTTTATTGTTGCAATTATTCTTTTCGGAGGTGTAGCAGTATGAGCGATTTGATTATTCAGACAATTGCAGGCTTGCTTGGTACAATTGGTTTTGCTATTCTTTTCCGTCTTAAGCCAATTCATTGGCTTTACGCAGGTATAGATGGTCTTGTTGCGTGCATTACATATATTGCACTCAGTAATCTGATTGAAGAGGTAATTATTGTAAATATGGTGGCAGCTTTTGTTTGTGCGTTTGGTGCAGAAATAATTGCACGAATTGTTAAAGCACCTGCAACGGTATTTATTTTACCGGGTATAATTGTTCTTGTTCCCGGTAGAACACTTTATTATACAATGAGTAATCTGCTCAACGAAAATTATATTGAAGCCGGTAGCAATTTGCTTTCAACCGTAGAGGTTGCAATTGCTTTAGGTGGCGGTATTATTGCCGCATCAATCCTTCGTATTATTGTTTTTAATACTTACGATAAAATTAAAAAGAAAAAGTAATATATATATGATTTTAAATTAAGGGCGGTGTTCCGTATGCGTAAGACTTTAGCATTTTTTATTGCATTGTTGATTTGCGTGTTGCCTTTGGGTGTTACAAGTGTAGCAGTTAACGATGAAACTAAAAATGTCAGTCTTGATGATTTCACCTCTGATTTTGTTGAGCTTGTAAACAGTGATGTTTTGTTTGATGAAATATCAGGTGATGCATCTATGGAATACGGCTCTTCTGTTTTTTCTGCACCTGATATTGAAAAATCATCAGAGTCACATACTAATCGTCTTATTGTTGAATCAACACAGGTTCTTGACCCTCTTGATTCTGTTGGCTACGTGTACGGTTATAATGATTTACATATTCTTCAGTTTACAAATCAGGAATCGGTTCTTAAGGCTATTGAGTATTACTCTTCGTTGGATTGCGTTGGCTTTGTTGAAGAAGATGCAATTCTTCAAGAGGCAGTTGTTGATACCGGTGAAGAAATGATTTTTGAAGCTGCAGCAGAGTATCCCACGTCAGTTCAATCCGGTATATTCGGTTACACAACCGCTAAGGCGGAGTCTGACGGATACGATGTTGATATTGCTGTTATTGACTCAGGCGTTGAGATTAATCACGAGTTTTTAAAGGGTAGAGTAGTTGATAGTGGTGTAGATGTTGTTAACAATAGCGGTACTGCAAATGATGACCGTGGTCACGGTACACACGTTGCAGGCATAATCGTTTCAAATACTCTCGAAAACGTAACCGTTCACGCTTATAAGGTTCTTAACTCTGGAGGCACAGGCTCAGCTGCTCAGATAGCTCTTGCAATTGATGCGGCAATTGAGGATGAGGTTGACATAATTAACCTTAGTATGTCAATGAAAGGCTCCAGTAATACCTTGCACGATGCAGTTAAAAGGGCTTACGATGAAGGTATTTCTGTTATTGTTGCGGCAGGTAATAACCGCACCAACCTTTCAAGTACCTCCTATTCTCCTGCATCTTTTGAAGAATGTATAACTGTAATGTCTTGTTCAAACACAAGAAAAATTCTTGACACTTCAAACTACGGTACGCCTTGCGATTTTGCGGCTCCCGGTGAAAATATACTCAGCAGTTATCTTAATAACAGTTTTAAAATGAGCACGGGTACTTCTATGGCCGCACCTTTTATTTGTTCTGCTGCGGCGTATCTTCTTGCTAAGGATAATTCGCTTTCTCCTGAGGAAATAAGAGCTGCATTAGGCGAAAATTACGAATTGTGCACAGGCTCACCAACAGGCAAATGCGTTATTCCATCAACTAAAATTTCCATAGATGGTTTTGCTCCGAGACCTGTATTTGTTACGTCGTCGGGTGACTTTATAGGTAAGATGTACGTTGAGTTTCAAGATTCTGATGAGTTTGACATTTTTTATTATTTGAATGGCGATTCTTCAACCTATAAGCATTATACAAAGCCTTTTTTAATTACAGAAACTACAAAAGTTACGGCTTTTTGCGTTCAGGGTGATAAGGTTAATAGTAACAATATAACTGCAACCTTTACTAAAATTAATACAAGTTCTGAAGACGACTTTGTTGTGATAGATAATACACTTGTTTCTTATAACGGTGCAGCAAGTTCTGTGTGTATTCCTTTAGCAATTAACGGTGAAACTGTTTATAAAATTGGTGAAAACGTATTTAAAGACAAGAAAAACCTTACATCGGTTACACTTTCCACAACCGTTACTGAAATAGGTGAAGGTGCTTTCAGTAATTGTGAAAATCTTTTATCAGTTTCTGCTCCTAACGTCAGCGTTGTGGGGGAAAGTGCGTTTTCAGATTGCAAAAGCTTAGAAAGTATTTTACTTAATAAATTGCAACGTGTTGAAGCATATACCTTTAATAACTGTAACAGTTTGCAGGATTTTGATTTTTCAGAGGTTGAATACGTTGGTGAATATGCATTTTCAAACACAACTGTGCTTAGTGAATTTAACGCACCGTTAATAAAAATAGTTGAAAATAACGCTTTCGAGTCTTCAGGTGTTTCAAAAATTTCTGTAAGCAATGTGCAGGTAATTGGTGATTACGCTTTTTCCGACTGTGATAATATTACTTCAGTTATTATTAATACAACTGAAATAGGTAAAGGTACATTTAAGAATTGTGATATCTTATCAGAAATTTCTGCACCTGAATTAATAACAATACCTGAATATTGCTTCTCTCGATGTGTTTCTTTAAATAACTATGATTTCATTAAGGTAAAAGTCGTGGGAGAAGGAGCATTTGAGGGTTGCTCCGCTATGGAGAATTTTTGCTTTCCTGCACTTACTACCGTAAGAGATTACGGCTTCGCATCTTCAGGTATTAACAGTGTTACAGGTGATTTGTTAACGGATTTCACCTCAACCTCATTTTCTGAGTGCGGTAATATTTTGCAGATTACTCTCGGTGGATTAAATAAGGTTGATTTATCATATTTTTCTTCTCACGAAAAGGAAATTGAATTAAAATTCGAAAATGCCCAAGAGATTGTGTTCCCTGAAAATGGTATGTATGCTCTCTTTCCGAAGCTATCATCCTTTACTGCAGATAAAATTACTACTTTACCTGCCGACATATTTAAAGATTGCAGCAGCTTGAAAGAATGCTCTTTTGATAGTGTAACAACTATTGGCGATAACGCCTTTTACGGTTGCTCTTCTCTTAACACCTTAAGGCTTCCGTCAGTTACATCTGCAGGCGATAATGTATTTTCACAATCAGGAATACGTTATTTGTATTGTTCTCAATTGTCAGAGGTAACACACGATACATTTAGTGGTATGTCAGGTGTTATGAGCTTGTATATTGGCATTAATTCTATTTCAGATATACAGCACTTAAAGTTCAGTTCTGCAAGTGATGTTGGGCTTAATAATATTGTTACACTTCCTGATACATTTAAGATTTATGATATTTTTCCGTATATATCATATTTTTCTGCCGAAAAGCTTGAAAATGTTCCTGATTACTGCTTTGCTCCGAGTATTGGCTTTGGTATTAACAATGTTAACTTACCAAACGTTAAAACTATTGGTGAAGGTGCTTTTGAGCGTTGCTCGTGGTTTGCGGAGAATTGTACTGTTTTTTATGCTGAAGAAATTGGTGCTAATGCTTTTAACGGTATAGCATTTGAAGAGCTTACGCTTATTAATTTAAAGGAAATTAATTGTGATATATTCGGTTCTAGTGCTAAAAATATAAAGAAAATCACTTTACCTGATGTGGAAAGTATATCAAATTTCAGCTTTAATTCCTTTGAAGTACTTGTTGAACTTCATCTTGATTCAGTTAAGACAATTGATGAAGATGTATTTACTCTTTCTAATATTAAAATACTTAGTATGAATGGTATTGAGGAGTTGCCCCTAAGTTCGTTTTCTGATATGACTTCTCTTGAAAAATTCAGTGCCGTAAAATTGACGGAAATTCCCGATAATGCATTTAAAGGGAATTATAATTTACGAACTGTAGATTTTGGTTCTGTAACCAAAATCGGTAAAAGTGCTTTTGAGAGTTGTAATCTTTTAGTGAATGTTAACAACGGTAATGTACCTATTGAATTAGGTGAAAGGGCGTTTTACCTTTGTGTTAAGTTAGACGTATTGCAGAATGGATTAAAGTTCAGTGCTTTAGGTAGCCACTCTCTTTACGGCACTCAAACATCGTGGACAAAAGCATATTTTCCTGAGCTCAGAAAGGTTGATGTTAATGGCTTTGCGGGCGTTTACGTTCAAACCTTACTTTTGGAAAATGTAGAGTATCTTCACAGTGCTCCCGAAAGTGCCAATGGTCAAGTTATAGTAGGTAGTAGAGTTATTGAGTGCAGTTTTAATAGTATAACTAAGCCTACAATTGTTGCTCGTCCGGAAACATACCTTGCACAATATTGTAAAGCTAATAATGTTAAATTTTTGGATTTTGATGAGAAAAACACAATCGTACAAAATATAAACGATAAGAATTTTTTAGATAGCGAAATTTTATATTTCGAAGTAAATGGTTTTAATCTTAATTATAAATGGTATGGCTGTAATAATAGCGATATGTCCGATGCGTGTATTTTACTTGCTTCAAACCAAACACTTGATTTATCGAATGTTGATTTTGACAAAACAGAATACACTTATTATTACTGTGTTGCATCAAGCACTGAGAATGGGTATGTTGTTAATATCGTGAGTAATTTAACCTATAATATTAAAGGCTCTTTAAAAACATCCAGCAAGAATATTGACATAGATTATTTTGGCGGTTCAATCTGGTCGGATGAATTAACCTCCGAAAACTTTATTAACAATCTTCATATAAATGGCGATTACGTATTTAATCCGTCATATAATTTTGGTGAATGTAAACGTTATGGTACAGGCTCTACACTTGATTTGTACAAGGGAGATGAGCTGCGTTATTCTTATAGTGTTATAATGCTTGGTGACGTTAACGGTGACGGTTATATTAACGTTATTGATGTTTCTATAATTGGTAATGTTTTGGATAATAAAGGTGAATTACAGGGCGATTATCATATAGCTGCATCTTACCTTGATTCTCAGGCGGGTATAGGTATTTATGATTATCAGGCAGCAGTTAATAAGGCGCTTTCCTGAATATTACATAATTAAAGGTTTTAACAAAAAAAGAGGTAATACGGTTTTCCGTATTACCTCTTTGCGTGTTGTGGGTATAATTTTATTTTAATTTAAGACTTCTGATAAGTGCTTCGCAATCTGCCTGGTCCATGATTTTAGGAACAGGGTAGAGTGGGTTGCCTTCTTTAAGGGCACGTTCTGCAATAAGTGGAATATCTTCATCCTTGATTTGTTCAAAGCCTGTAGGGATATTCATTTTTGCATTTAATTCACGGATTGCAGCAATAAAGCGTTTTGCTTTATCTCTGTCACCCTGTGCAGGGCCTGATGTACCTGCAATATCGCTGAGCTCTGCAAGACGTTTGTATGCTGTTTCACCAAAGTAATCAAGCACGTAAGGAAGAATAACTGCATTTGCAAGACCGTGTGGAATACCATACATACCGCCTAAATTGTGAGCAATAGCGTGAACGTAGCCAACGTATGCTCTTGTAAAAGCAAGACCTGCATGGAATGAACCAATAAGCATATTTTCACGTGCTTCAACGTCTTTGCCGTTTTCGTAAACCTTTTCGATGTTTTCAAAAATAAGCTTTGTTGCAATTTTTGCATCTTCAAAGGTCTGCTTTGTGTTACTGCCACCAATGTATGCTTCAACCGCATGAGTAAGAGCGTCCATACCTGTTGTTGAGGTAATGTGTGGTGGAAGACCAAGTGTCAATTCTGGGTCAAGAATAGCGTATTTAGGACGAAGGTTAGGGTCGTTAATAGCATTCTTTTCGTGTGTGTCAGGATTAGAAATAACTGCTGCGATAGTTGTTTCGGAGCCTGTACCTGCAGTTGTTGGTACTGCAAAGAATGGTGGTAATTTTTTTAATACCTTGAAAAGACCACGCATTTCAGATGGAGTTTTGTTTGGTCTTACAACTCTTGCTGCAGTAACCTTTGCACAGTCCATTGGTGAACCGCCACCAAAAGCAATAAAGCCCTGGCAGTTGTTTTCTTTATAAATCTTAAGGGCATCTTCAACATTGTAGATTGTTGGATTCGGTTGAACCTCATCATATACAGAATACTTGATGCCTGCTGCCTCAAGTCCTTCAAAAAGGCCATCTAATAAGTGAAGACCCATAAGACCTTTATCCGTAACAACAAGAACATTGTCTATACCTTCGCCTTTAACAAGCTCAGGTAATTTTTTAACAGAACCGGGACCTTTAACAACTGTTGGTGGTGTCCAATCAAGAGCACCGGATGCAACCTTCATTATTTTTTGGTATGTTCTGCAATAAACCTTGTTAAGTGAGCTCATATCAAATCCTCCAATTATTTAATAATTTTGTGGAATACTTTTTTACCTTTTTTAATTATAACAAATCCCTTTTCAAAGTCAGAAACAGGGATAATGTACTGTGGAGCAGTAATCTTAGCATCGTCAACGCTTACGCCGCCTTGTTCAATAAGGCGTCTTGCTTCACCTCTGGAAGAGCAGAGAGATGCTTTAATCATAGCATCAATGATGTTTATACCATCTGCAGTGAAATCTGCTTCTTCAAGCTGTGTTGATGGCATATTATCAGAGTTGCCTGCACCTGAGAAAACTGCCTTTGCAGCATCCTGTGCTTTGTTTGCTTCGTCTTCACCGTGAACGAGTGCAGTAAGCTCCCAAGCAAGAATTTCTTTTGCTTTGTTAAGCTGAGCGCCTTCCCATTTATCCATTTCATCAATCTGCTCAAGAGGAAGGAAGGTGAGCATACGTATACATTTAAGCACGTCACCGTCTGCAACGTTTCTCCAGTACTGATAGAAATCGTATGGTGATGTTTTGTTTGCATCAAGCCATACTGCGTTACCTGCAGTTTTTCCCATCTTTTTACCTTGTGAGTCTGTAAGAAGAGTAATTGTCATTGCGTGAGCATCTTTGCCCAGCTTTTTACGGATAAGCTCTGTACCACCAAGCATATTGCTCCATTGGTCGTCGCCACCAAACTGCATATTAATACCATATTCTTTAAAGAGATAGTAGAAGTCGTAGCTTTGCATAATCATATAGTTGAACTCTAAAAAGCTAAGACCTGTTGCCATTCTTTGCTTGTAACATTCTGCACGGAGCATATTGTTAACAGAGAAGCAAGCACCAACCTCACGAAGAAGCTCAACGTAGTTAAGGTTGAGGAGCCAATCTGCATTGTTAACCATAATTGCTTTGCCTTCGCCAAAGTCAATAAAACGTTCCATCTGCTTTTTAAAGCAATCTGCATTGTGCTGAATATCTTCTTTAGTAAGCATTTTTCTCATATCGGTTCTGCCTGATGGGTCACCAATCATTGTAGTACCGCCACCAATAAGTGCAACAGGCTTGTTACCTGCCATCTGCAAACGCTTCATAAGAGTAAGTGCCATAAAGTGACCTGCAGTAAGGCTATCTGCAGTACAGTCAAAGCCAATATAGAAATTAGCTTTACCGTTGTTAATCATTTCGCGGATTTCATTCTCGTTTGTTACCTGTGCAATAAGTCCACGGGCAACTAATTCTTCATAAATACCCATAAAAAAATACTCCTAAGTAAATAGTTTTACATACGAAATCATTATATTATAAATGTAATTGAAAGTCAAATTTTGTATATATATATTTTAAAAAAATTTTAAAAAAACACAAAAAAAGTTGCAATAAGGTTGAAATAGCCAAAATCCCGTGTTACAATCCATTCACACGAACAAATGTTCGCAATAAATGTGTAAAGGAGATATAATGAGTAAAAAGAAAAGCTTTGTGTTTTATTATGATTGGCGGGATATTTTAGAGCCGTTAGGTTATGAGGCAACAGGTAAACTGATGTATGCTATTTTAAAATATGTTTGCGATGATGAAGAAACTGATTTTAAAGATGTTGCTCTCAAAATATCGTATAATTTTATTATCAATACAATAAAACGTGATGGGGAGAAGTATAAGGAAATTTGTGAGAAAAGAGCATCCAGTGGTAAACTTGGTGGCAGACCACCAAAAGCAAATGCTTTGTCGGAAAACCAAATGCTTTTAAAAAAAGCAAAAAAAGCTGATAATGATAATGACAATGATAATGTTAATGTAAATGTAAATGTTACTGATAATGTAGTAAATAATAAATCTTCATCGTTTTCAAAGAAAACGGCGTGTGTTTATGATGATGTGTTTTTATCCTTCTGGAGTGAATATCCTAAAAAGGTGGGTAAGGGTGAAGCATTTAAGCAATGGAAAAAGCTTCGTTTAAGCGTTGATGATTTACAAGATATAAAATCATCTTTATCATGGCAAAAAAAGTCATCTGCATGGGTTGAGTCGAATGGCAGATTTGTTCCCAATCCTGCAACGTATTTATCACAAAGGAGATGGGAAGATGAGCCGTTGGGTGAATCATTTTGTGATGATATTACTAATCCCTTGAAATATACAGACGGAGATATTCTGCCTGAATATATTATGAAAGGAGAGTTTGAAAATGAACGTAGGTAACAAGGTTTGCTCTGTGTGCGGTAAAGAAAAAGAGAGTAAATATATTGAGTTTGCAAACATCTTTGTTTATATCGAATGTGAGTGCGAAAAAGAGAAAAGACTTGAAAAAGAAAGGTCCGATATGGATTTTGCCCATAAAACTGCAGTTAAGCTACGCAACAAAAGCAGTAATCTATCGCCACTTAATCAAAGAGCCTCTTTTACAACAATGGCTATTGATAATGAAAACGAAAAAGGCGTTAAAGCAGGTAAATATATTCTTGATTTTCTTTTAAAGGATAAAAACGATATCCCAAAAAACAGTCTTGTTTTGCAGGGGAACAGGGGTAGTGGCAAAACCTTTGTTGCAAGTGCGGTCATAAATGATTTTAACTGTAAATATCCTGTTAGTGAAAGCCGGTTAAAGCGTATTATAAAGGAGCGTAACAACTGTTTTTGTGAAATGGATTTTTCTCCTGTAAATTCACCTGTGAAATTTATTAACGAAATGGATTTGTTTGCTTTGTATTATGATAATTTTAATTATTACAAAACAGACGGACCAATACAAGAGTTCAAGTGTGCTGAAAAGCTTTTGGTTATTGATGACGTAGGCTCATCTAATTTTGATAAAAACAAATTACAAGCACTTTATTATAATGTTTTTGAATATCGCTATTCAAATAATTTGCCTGTTATAGTAACCACAAATCTGTCTAAAAACGAGCTTTGTGCCTATATTGGTGACCGAGCCTTTGACCGTCTGAGAGCCTGTGCTTATTTTGTTGATTTAACATCAAAAGAAAGCAGAAGATAGGTTTTAATTCAAAATGCAAAATTAAAAATTCAAAATTTTGGAACGCTACGCGTTGATTGTAAAGCTTCGCAATAAACTAACTGTTTGCGAAGCTTTGGCGACTGTTATCTATTTTATTATACGTGCCTTACGGCACTATAACTCTCCACCATCGCAAGCGATGGTCCCCCTCTCTACACTAGAGAGGTATAGGCTATCGCATAATTATAAATCGTGCGAAGCTTTGGCGACTGTTATCTATTTTATTATACGTGCCTTACGGCACTATAACTCTCCACCATCGCAAGCGATGGTCCCCCTCTCTACACTAGAGAGGTATAGGCTATCGCATAATTATAAATC